>NZ_JBQEOP010000002.1:0-982976 GCF_052045305.1 Chitinophaga sp. 22308
AAAATCAGCGGGCGTTGTCCGCTTTCACTTTATTGAGCAGCTGGTCCAGCGCGGAGCGGTCCAGCAGACGGCCTTTCGTGACTACGGCATTTATTTTTTCTGTATTGTGAATGTCTTCCAGCGGGTTGGCACGAAGCAGCAGGATGTCCGCTTTTTTACCGGCGGCAAGCGCTCCATAGCCTTGCTGATGCAGGAACAGGGGAGAGTTGATCACAGAAGCCTGCAACGCCTGTAACGGTGTAAGCCCGAAATGTACCATCAGTGCCAGTTCCCGGTGAAGCCCGATGCCGGGATAGTCGAAGGAGTTCAGGTAACCTGCATCGGTACCGGCCATGATCATGACGCCTGCTTTTTGCAGCAATGGCAGAATAGCGGATTCTTTTTCGTATAGTTCTTTTCGGTAGGCGATAGCGGCGCTGTCGTCTTTCATTACTCTCTTTACCCTCATCTCATATGTTTTCTGTAATCCTTTGCCGATATAGGCCAGGTAAGGGTCGTGGGCATGATCGTCCTGGTCAAAATAAGCCAGGACCTGTCCGAGTGAAAGGGTAGGCGTAACCGCCGTGCCTTTTGCTGCCATGTGGCGATAGGCCTTCAGCGCGGCGGTGGTATCAAAATGGGCCAGTATGTACCGGTTAATATCGCGGCCTTTGATGTCGCCATTGGCGATGCTGCGAGAAAGGGCGGCTTCGTCTTTTACGCCAGCTTTCCAGACGTATGACAGGTGTTCCACAGAACTAAGGCCTGCGTCGGTCACCTGTTGCAGCGTCAGCGTATATGGCACATGCCCGGAAATGATCATGCCACGTTGACGGGCTGCTTTCACGGCTTCCAGGTAGAGTTCCGGTTTAATGGTATTATCGGTGATTTTTACGAAATCTACGTGCATACGTTGAAGTGAGTCCAGCGCATGGTCCAGTTCTGCGGTGGTGTCTATTTCAATATCGCCGAGCCATACGGATTTATATCCTTCCAGTTTGGGGCCGGACGTAAAAATAGTCGGCCCCTGCAATGATCCCTTGTTTACTTCGTCACGCCATTTTAATACCTGTGCGCTGATATCTGCGGAGCAGTCGCGGACAGCGGTGATGCCATGTGCGAGATACAGCGGCAGGAAGTTTTTGTTTTCATCTGCAAGGGTATCGCCGCCGCCGAAGTGCATGTGGTTGTCCCACAGGCCGGGCATAGCGTATTGGTTGCCGCCGTCGAAAGTCTGTGTGGCCTTGTATTGCCGTGCGCGTTGCAGGGAGGTAACGGCCAGAATAGTGTCATGCCGTATGACGATGGCCTGGTCCGGTGTGATTTTTCCGGTTTTGATATCGATCACTTTTACGGGGGAGATGACCAGGTCCGCGGGTTGTTGTGCGGAGACCGTCATCACGCCGAGTAATGAGAGAGCTGTTAAGATATTTTTTTTCATGAGGATGTATTATTCCGTTGTTGAAAATTCAGTAAAAACGCGGCGAGTACGAAGGCGCCACCGAGGGTACAGACGCCGGTCCACTGCCAGTGGCTCCATACCTGCGCGCCCAGCAGTGAGCCGAGGGCGCCACCTGAGAAGGCGCTGGTCATGTACACGGTGTTAAGCCTGCTGCGTGCTTCGGGAAGCAGTGCAAACACTTTGGACTGGTTGGAGATATGCGTTACCTGTTGACCGATATCCAGCAGGACAACGCCGATGATAAGCCCTGTGAGTGAGGCGGCGGAGAAGCCCATGATCACGAAAGAGGCCAGCATGGCCAGTACGCCGATACGCAGGGTGAACTGCGGCCCTCTGCTGTCGGCAGACTTGCCGGCGGCCGGTGCCGCCAGTGCGCCACAGGCGCCGATCAGGCCGAAGAGGCCTACCATATCGCTTTTATAAAAGAAAGGAGCACCTTCCAACAAAAATACCAGCGTAGTCCAGAACACACTGAAAGCACCGAATGTCAGGAAGCTGGTCAGCGCTGCATGCCGTAACGGCGGATAGGTCTTTATCAGTGACACCAGTGATTTCATCAGGCTGCCGTAGCTGCCAGTGAAGGTAGGCGGATCAGCAGGCAACAGGCGATAAAGCACCATCAGTAGAAGTGCCATCATGCCGCCTCCCAGCAGGAATACCGCGCGCCAGCCTAAATGGGCGCCGATGATACCACTGAGGGTGCGGGACAACAAGATACCGATCAGCAGTCCGCTCATCACTTTACCGACAATTCTGCCGCGGGCTTCATCCGGTGCCAGCGTGGCGGCCATGGGCAGCAACAGCTGCGGCACGGCAGAGAAGAAGCCGATGAACAGGCTGGCGGCCACCATCATATAATAGTTCATGGACGCTGCCGCTACCCACATACAAAGCGTGGCGCCGGCAAGTTTCCATAATATCAGTTTACGTCTTTCTGTTTTATCACCCAGCGGTACGATCAACAGTAACCCCAGCGTATATCCCACCTGTGTAATGGTGGCAATCACGCTTACTTTGCTGTCGCTGACACCGAAGGTGTCTGCCATCATCAGCAACAGCGGCTGATTGTAATAGATGTTGGCTACCACCATTCCGCAGGTGACGGCCATCAGTATTACAAGTGTGTTTGATATCCGGCTGCCTTTCCTTTCGACAGGCAGTGTTATCATATTTTCCATACAATTATTCCTTTACTGCAAAAGTAAAATTGATGAAAAGGGTAAAATGGCACTCATTATTGAATGAAGGGTACTTTTTATAGATGTCCGGCCTGCCGGCGGAAGTCTAACGGCGTTTGCGAGGTATACTTCCTGAAAAAGCGGGAGAAGTAGGAGGTGTCGTTGAAGCCGAGGGAGAAGGCGATTTCCTTGACGTCCATATCCGTCAGGATGAGTAGGCGCTTGGCTTCCAGCAGTAACCTTTCCCGGATATATTCACCGGCGGTGATGCCGGACTCCCTGCGGCAGACGGTGTTGAGATAACTGGGGGTGACATGCAGCTTAGCGGCATAGTAGCTCACTTCGCTGTGTTGCGCATATTGTTTTTCCAGCAGCTGCAGGAAACGGTTGATGAGCCGATTGCCGGCAGCTGCTGTTTCGGAAGGATAGGCGACAGCATACCAGCGCTGTAACAGCAACAGGATAATTTGCAGCCGGTGTTGCGTGATATTGGCGGCTGTTTCTTTCATCATCAGCTGCAATTCGGCATCGAGCTGGACGTATTGCTCCGGGCTTAACTTCAGCGAGGGATGGGCGGAAGGTGTGAAAAACGGCCACATCGGCCCTTTCTGCAACATAAAATTTCCGGAGAACATCACCTGGTAACCGGTGGTGCTGGCGGAAAGGTCCCACTGGTGGGCCTGGCCGGGCGCCAGGAAAAAAACGGTACGGGGTGCTGCCTTATAATCCCTGAAATCGATCGTATGAGTGCCGCTGCCTTTGTGGCCGATGATCAGCAGCATAAAAAAATCATGTTTATGCGCTTCGTCTATCACGGGCATATTGATGGGAGCATGCACCAACAGTTTAAAATCCTCCTGCCGGTAGGGGAGATTGAAAATTTTCTCGATGCCCAATGTCTTTAGCCCGGTGGTCGCCATGATGATTTGCTGGTTACAGGATAAATGAATTAATCCGACAGAGATGATATCAGGATGATGATAAAATTATGGTAATCACCGGCAATTTACTGTTTATCTTTGTGTCCTGATATAAAAGCAATGATGGAGTACGCAGCGCCTTTCCTTTTACGCAATCGTCATATGCAGACCATCTATCCTTCCCTCTTCCGGAAGGTGAGGCCGGCGGCCTATCAGCGGCGCCGTATCACTACGCCTGACGGCGATTTCCTGGACCTGGATTTCAGCGAACAGGGGGCGGACAGGGTGGTGGTGATTTTGCATGGTCTCGAAGGCAACGCCTCCCGGAAATATGTGCTGGGGATGGTGCATATTTTTAATGAAGCAGGTTTTGATACAGTGTCCATGAATTTCCGGGGATGCAGCGGGGAACCCAACAAACTGCTGCGGTTTTATCACAGTGGAGAAACGGACGATCTGCATACCGTGATACAATACCTGGTGTCGCTGGGAAAGTATAAGGCTGTTCACCTGGTGGGTTTTTCCCTGGGAGGCAATGTCACGCTGAAATACATCGGTGAACGGGGAAGTGGCATCCTGCCGGTGATCCGGTCTGCGGTGGCTATTTCGGTGCCGGTTGACCTGAAAGGCAGTTCCGCTGAACTGGAAAAAAAACATAACATCGTTTACATGCAGCGGTTCATTCGTAACCTGAAAGAAAAGCTGGAGCTGAAAAAGCAACAATATCCCGATGGCATCAGCCTCGAGGGTTTTGAGCAGATCCGTAGCTTCCGGCAGTTCGATGACCGCTATACCGGGCCTATGCACGGTTTTCGTAATGCCCTTGAATACTGGGAACAGTGTAGTTCCCTGCGGGTGTTGCAGCAGATCAGTATTCCTACGCTGTTAGTCAATGCGAAAGACGATCCTTTCCTCAGCCCTGCCTGTTACCCCTACGAAATAGCGCGTCAAAGCGATACTTTTTTCCTGGAAACACCGTTTAATGGAGGCCACGTAGGCTTCGTGACTTTTAATGAGCCCTACTACTGGTCAGAACAAAGGGCGCTCGCCTTTATCCGGGAACATGCTTAACACCGCGGAGAAAGAAATGCGCCGGCAGGTGTTTATTTTTTATTATTTTGATGTTAATGGCCACCAACAGTAGTGATCTGATACGGGCGTTGTTTGACGAACAACGGAACGGTACCCTCTCCGAATCTGCCGCACAGCAGCTGAAACAGTTGCTGGACAGTGATCCGCTTGCCCGTGAAACATGGGACGCGTTGCACCAGGAGGCAGCACGGCAGACAGTTCCTCCAGCGCCGCCACGCCGCCTTTCAGGCCAGTGGTTTGTGTGGGCTGCTGCCGCTTTGCTGTTGATGGTGGCCGCCGGCAGCTTTTTCATTTATCATACCCATCAGCATGACAGCATATTTCCTGCACGGACGCGTGACTTTGTGCCGGTGAAAAATGCGGTGCAACTGCTGGTGCCGGGCCGTGCTTCGCTGGCACTCACCGGCGACAGCGCCTTTCAGATATGGCAGGTGGGACAGGTACAGCTGCGCAACGATTCTACCGGACTGCATTACGGCGGTAACGCCAAAGGTTATGCCCTCAATACCCTGCTGATACCACCCGGAGCGGATTACCGCATCACGCTGTCAGACGGAACGGAAGTATGGCTCAATTGCGCTTCCAAACTGCGTTTCCCTTTCAGTTTTCCCGACCATAAACGCGAGGTGTACCTCGAAGGGGAGGCCTGGTTTAAAGTAGCGCCTAATACACAACAACCTTTTGAAGTGCATACACCCAACACCTCCATCGTGGTAACGGGAACAGCTTTTAATGTGAACGCCTACGATGATGAACGGGTAAGGGTATCACTGGTACAGGGCGCCGTGACTGTCCAGGGAGCATCTGATGAGGCCGTGACGCTGAAGCCGGGCATGGAATGTGTTTATGGCGATTACAATGGCATCCGCACCGCGCCCTTTGATACTACTACTATCCGCGGATGGATGAAAGGAGAAGGATATGCTATCCGCAACCAGAAGCTACGTGACCTGAAGCCTATTCTGGACCGCTGGTTTGCCGTACAGGTGATCTTCGATGCTCCCGAAATGGCGCATGTTGAAGTGACCGGCCCGCTGGAAAAAAATAAGCTGCCGGCCTTCCTGCGGGCAGTCGAAGCTTCGGGGCATGTCAGCTATTATTTCCTGGGTAACGAGTTGCATTTCACACAACCGTAAATTAGTGTAACGATTTATTAACGGGGAAGAGATCGAAAAAATTTAGAAAAGTTGACTATCACTGGTTGGTGCTTCTGTTGTTGAACTCAAAGTTGTACCATTGAGCTTTGTATGCTATTAAATCTTGTAGCAAATTCCACCATCTATAGTGTCCTGAATATTTTTTAAATAGCAGTAATGTTTCTGCTTACGCCTTCATTGTGTGCAATTACCTGTTCAATTACACTCCAATCCGTGCCATTACCACTGTGATATTTACTATTTGTTGTTTTGGGTATAATTGGGTATTTTTATGGGTATAATTGGGTATTTTTATGGGTCTCGATCATGCTGTCTCAAAAATTCTTATCACTCCTGAGATTTTATCACTTATTGCTGAAATTGATGAGTTTAAAGGGGCTTGGCAAGCCCTGGGGCAACTCGCTCCGGATCGCCTTTATAGTTTGAAACGGGTTGCGACGATTGAAAGTATTGGTTCTTCAACTCGTATTGAAGGTGCTAAACTAACAGATAAGGAGGTTGAAATCCTAATGAGCAATCTTTCAATTCAACAATTTGGCTCACGCGATGAAGAAGAAGTGGCAGGTTATGCAGCCGTTATGAATATGATCTTTGAAAGCGCTGGTGACATTACGCCAACGGAAAGCCATATTAAACAACTTCATCGCGATCTCTTAAAGTATAGCCGTAAAGATGAGTGGCATCGGGGCAATTATAAAAAATCTACCAATCACGTAGAGGCATTCGATCCAAATGGTAAAAGTTTAGGAGTAATATTTGAAACTGCAACCCCTTTTGATACCCCATTGAAAATGGAGGAGCTTGTTGACTGGACAATAAAAGCTTTTGAGAATAAAGAACTTCATCCTTTATTAATTATTTCTGTTTTCACTGTTGTATTTCTCGCTATTCACCCCTTTCAGGATGGGAACGGCCGGCTAAGTCGTATTCTGACTACGTTATTGTTATTGAGGGCCGGTTACGCTTATGTTCCATTTAGTTCATTAGAAGCCGTTATTGAGCAAAGCAAAGATGCATATTATCTTTCACTAAGGAAGACTCAAAGTTCATTAAAGACGGATACTCCAGATTGGATGCCCTGGTTATCATTTTTTCTTCACGCTTTGCAGCAACAAAAAAATCGCTTGAAAGTAAAAGTAGAACGTGAGAAATTGCTACTAGGACAATTACCCATCCTGTCTTTGAAAATATTGGAACTGGTAAAATCCCAGGGAAGACTATCAATCGGCGAAATTGTAGTATTGACGAATGCTAATCGTAACACAGTAAAACGGCATCTGGAAAACCTTGTTGATGGCAAACACCTTCAAAAACATGGGGTAGGACGTGGATCATGGTACTCAGTTTAGCCTTTTTGAGCCTTTCACCACACCCGCATATTTGAAAAATATTCCTTCCTGATTTTATTATCTTTCTGCTCTGGACCAATTGATCTCCTATGGGACTTGCACGCAGAAAATTCCTGCAGAATATCGGGCTGGCCATGGCCGGCACTATGCTGATAAAGATACCCGCATTGGGCCGGGCGGTTGCACCAGATGGCAGCCTGTTGCTGGCAAAGCAGCCGGACACGGCATGGCTGGCGTCTTTGTATGACCGTGGCCAAACCACTACTTACCTGAAAAGCAGGAACGAATTGCAATACATCGGTATGCCGGTGGGCGGTATTCTTTGCGGTACGGTATATCTTGGTGGTGACGGCCGTTTGTGGCTGTGGGATATTTTCAACAGGAACCAGGAAGGCATCGAGCCTAAAGAAGTGGATTGGAAAGAGGCGGTGCTCGGGCAGGCGAAAAAAGTCCGTTCCCGGGATGGCGCCTGTTACATTCAGCCTTCCAAAGATATCCGTCCACTGGACCAGGGCATGGCGCTGAAGCTCACCATCGGAAAAGAAACCATAATCCGGCCGCTGGACGAAGCCAGCTGGCCGGAGATAGCTTTTGAAGCCACTTATCCGATAGCGACCATCCGTTACACAGATCCTGCGCTACCGGTGGAACTAACGCTGGAAGCATTTTCTCCTTTTATACCATTGCAGGAAGATGATTCCGGCTTGCCGGTCACACTGCTTTCCTTTCATATCCGGAATAAAGGCAAAGTGCCGGTGGAGGCCACTCTGCTGGGATGGCTGGAGAACAAGGCAGCCATATATAATGCGGAAGACAAGCTGCATGAGCGTATTAACACCGCTACCGGTGGCAAAGGCTGGAAAGGCGTATTGTCTGCCGTACGGGCCAAAGATGCTGCCGGTGCGGCATTGCTGCAAAGCCCTGATTATGGTAACCTCTGCCTGGCCGCACTTGATCCAAAAGCGAATATCACTACACAACTGGAATTACCGTTGACCGCAGCTTCGTTTAGCCAGTCCCGTGATAAGGCCGCCGTACACGGCATCAACGAAAAACTGACAGCCGGCGTAACGGTAAAATATCGCCTGCTACCGGGAAAGGATATACGTACTGACTTTGCCATCGGCTGGTACTTTCCGAACCTTTCGTTTAAAGACATACAGGGCAAAGGCCGGTATTATGCCAATCACTTTTCCGACGCTGCGGCGGTAGTAAACTATGTACGGGAGCATCATGCCCGGCTGACCGGCGACAGCCGCCTCTGGAAAAACACCTGGTACGACGCGTCGCTGCCTTGGTGGCTGATGGAGCGCACCTTTATGAATATCTCCACGCTCGCCACCACTACCGCGCACCGCTTTCAATCGGGCCGTTTCTATGCCTGGGAGGGCGTAGGCTCCTGCGAAGGCACGTGTACGCATGTATGGCAATATGCACAGGCAGTAGGGAGGATATTCCCTGCGCTGGAGCGGGACACGCGGCAGCGGGTGGACCTGGGCATCGGCATGCAGCCCGATGGCGGCATCCTTTTCCGCGGAGAAGCGGAGAAACGCCCGGCTATCGACGGACAGGCAGGCACCGTGCTGCGTATTTACCGGGAACATCAAATGACGACTGATGATCGTTTTTTGCGGCAAAACTGGCCGCAGATAAAAAAGGCCACGCAGTTTATCATCCGGCAGGACCGGAATGGCGACGGCCTGGAAGACACGCCCATGGAGAATACGCTGGATGCCATATGGGACGGGGAAATAGCCTGGATAGCCGGACTGTGCATTGCGGCGGTGCAGGCGGCCGCCCTCATGGCCGCCGAAGCGGGCGATACTGCTTTTGCCGCCACCTGTAAAGACTATGTGGAAAAAGGCCGCCGGAATATGGAATCACAGTTGTACAACGGAGAATACTTTATTCATCAGCCGGACAAGGTGAAGGGCCGTTCTGTTATCGGCAGCTACAATACCTGTCACATTGACCAGGTGTATGGCCAGAGCTGGGCGTTCCAGGTAGGTATGGAGAGGATACTGGACAAAGAAAAAACCTTGTCTGCCCTGCGTGCTTTGTGGAAATATAATTTTATGGAAGATGTAGGCCCGTACCTGGCCACCCATCCGGGCGGCCGTCCTTATGCCCTGCCGGGCGAAGGGGGCATGATCATGAATACGAATCCATATAAGGAAGAATATCCTTTCGGCGTGAAAGACGCGTGGCAGCTGGGATATTTCAATGAATGCATGAGCGGCTTTGAGCACCAGGTAGCTTCGCATATGATGGCCGAAGGCATGACCACCGAAGCGCTGAAGCTCACCAAAGCGGTACATGACCGTTACCATGCGGCCAAACGCAATCCGTTCAATGAAATTGAGTGCAGCGACCACTATGCCCGCGCCATGGCCAGTTACGGTACGTTTATCACTGCCTGCGGATTTGCCTATCATGGCCCGCATCAGTACATCCGCTTTGCGCCTGCGTTGCAAAAGGAGCAATTCAAAGCGCCTTTTGTTACGGCTGAAGGCTGGGGCACCTTTACGCAGCAACAACAGCATGGCCGTGGAGAATACCGGCTGGCACTGAAATACGGGAGACTGTCATTGCTGACCTGTTGTTTTGAACAGGCCAGGCCGGCCACGGTAGCGGTAAAAGCCGGTGCGCGGCAGTTGCCTGCTACGTTCACACACGAGAACGGCCGCGTGACCGTTACGTTGCAACAGCCGGTAACCCTGCATGCAGGGGAAACATTGCAGGTAACTATGATTTCGTAGTTTTGCGCTTTCGTTAAAACTTTTATCAATGGAACCTCTGAAACTATATATGTTATTGCTGGGCTGTACAACGCCCGGCCGTCATACGGAACAACACGACGTTTTTTTCGGCATCGCGCATAAGCTAAGCGACCTGGTGCCAGCCATGAAAGCCTTCTGGCCCGAAGCCGGCGATAAATTGCATATTGATGCCTGGCGCGAAGTGACCAGCGTTGGCAACTATCATATTACGGTAGTGCCCCGCGAGGAAGTGGTAGATAACCCGGAACAGCTGTATTTCCTGAACCTTGGCGGATATAAGCCGGGAGAAATGGAAGAGTATCATTATAAAATGCTCAGTGTAAGCAAAGATATCGGCGCCGCTATCCGGGAAGCAAAAGAAACCGCTTTTTATAAACACGCCGGTTTTTCTTCCGATGCTTCCCCTGCAGCCACCTCTCATGTTGATGATAAATATGGAGTGGATGTAGATGATATCATTCCGGTAAAAGATATCTTACCAGGACCGGTGAGAACATTGTATCAGCTGAAAGTTACGCAGGTAGCAGAACCTGTACCGGAAGACGAACTGCATTTGGGTTATTTCCAGCTTCACAAAATATAATTACGAATTACGAATTACGAATTACGAATTACGAATTGTAAGTTTACTTACAGAACGATTACTAATAAGCGTTCAGTTATAAACGGCTACAATTCGTAATTCGTAATTTGTAATTCGTAATTCCTTCAGGGGTTTTCTTCATCAATTTCTTCCTGTGAATGCTCATCGAGGTCTTCGTCGAATTCGAGTTCTTCCTGGTCTTCCTGGTCCACCTGGCTCGGCGAGTTGGGCTGTACAACTCCATAGTTGCTGGTTTCTTCTGTCTGATGGAATTCACCGGTCTCTTCCCGTTCGCTATGATGTTCGTTATTATCGGGCTGACCAGCAGGTTTACGTTCTTTTGCCATAGCACATGATTTTACCAAAACGGTCACAAAGACTACGCCATAGGGATGAACGGTAAATCATTTCTCCCGTTTTTTTAATACTTTTCCGGCCACAACCAACCATAAACCAACTGATGAAAAAAATTTTTCTCGTATGCGCTGCTATGGCAGGCATGACTCACCAGTATGCTCAAAAGACAGGAGTAACGATCAAAGGTAAAATACCGCCTGTTTTCAACAATGAGTATGTCTATCTGATGAAAGGCTCTACACCGCTGGATTCCGCTAAGGTGGAAAAAAGCGCTTTCTCGTTGTCCTACCCGTTGAAAGACACCCTTCAGGCAATGTTACGTGTCTCCAAAAAAGAAGACAGCAAGATCTACCGTGGGGTGAAGGTGCTGTATCTGGCACCTGGTGACAAAGTTACCCTGACTGTGAAAGATACTACAGGCGGCGGCAACCTGTTGGCGAAAAGTCTCGTTAAAGGAGCACTGATCAATGCACAGGAAGAGCAGTTGCAGGAACAACTGAAAGACGTAAGACGGCAAATCGATTCCGCCCGTAAGGAATACATGCAGTTGATGCAGTCGCCTGACGGCAAAACAGATACAGCCGGCATGATGGCTCGTGGCAGGCGTATGGACGTGCTGTTTGATAAGCAGGAAGAGATGGTGAATGCCTTTATCGACGCGCATCCGGACTATTATATCAGCCTGGCCAACTTCAGGGAAAACCTCGGCAGCCCTGTAAAAGATGTGGCTGCTGCTGAAAAACGTTTTGCGAAATTCAGCCCTGCATTGCGTCAATCGTCTTTAGGGCTGTCAGTTCAGAACCTGCTGAAGGCCTCTGCCAAACTGGGTATTAATCAACCAGCGCCTGATTTTGCGTCCACTACGCCGGATGGTAAAACGCTGAAACTGTCTGACCTGAAAGGCAAATATGTGCTGCTCGATTTCTGGGCCAGCTGGTGCGGCCCTTGCCGTGCGGAAAATCCTAATGTGGTAAAAGCTTTCCAGCAGTATAAAGACAAAAACTTTACGGTGCTGGGCGTATCCCTTGACCGTGAAGGACAGCATGATAAATGGACAGAAGCGATTGAAAAGGACGGCCTTGCATGGCATCATGTAAGTGACCTGAAATGGTGGAAAGCAGATGCTGCGGCGTTGTATATGATCCGTTCCATCCCACAGAATTTCCTGATAGACCCTAACGGAAAGATCATTGCTACCAACCTGCGTGGCGAAGCGCTGCAGCAGGAGCTGGCCAAATTGTTACAATAATAGATGATTATCGCTCCAGGATCGCGGTAACGCCCATGCCACCGGCGGTGCAGATAGACACCAGTGCCCTGCCTTCGCCGCGTTCCTGGAGTATTTTGGCCGTTTGTGCCACAATCCTTGCCCCAGTGGCAGCAAACGGATGACCGATGGCCACACTGCCCCCTTTGGTGTTCAGTTTACTGCGGTCTATCCTTCCCAATGGTGCGTCCAGCCCCAGTTTCTTACAGTAGGCGGCGTCCTCCCAGGCTTTGAGGGTACAGAGTACCTGCCCGCAGAATGCTTCATGAATTTCATACACATCAAAATCCTGTAAGCGCAGATTGTTGCGTTTCAGCAATCTTGCTACGGCGTACGTAGGCGCCATCAGTAGTCCTTCGCCATGTACATAGTCTACCGCGGCGGTCTCTCCGTCTGTCAGGTAGGCCAGCACTGGCCATTGTCTGCGCTGTGCATATTCTTCGGACGCCAGCAGCAAGGCGGCGGCGCCGTCGGTATAAATGGTGCTGTTGCCCGCGGTGAGCGTGCCTTTGCCGGTATGGTCAAAGGCAGGTTTCAGCGTAGCCAGTTTTTCGGGCGTGGTATCGGAGCGGACAATGGTATCACGGCTGACATTTTTAAAGGGGATGACCAGGCCTTCAAAGAAACCGGCCATATAGGCACGGGTAGCGTTCATATGGCTGGTATAGGCCAGTGCGTCCTGGTCCTGTCGGCTGATGCCCCATTCCTGTACCATCTTTTCTGTATGTTGTCCCATAGAGAGGCCGGTGCGCGGTTCCACGATGGAAGGGTAGAGCGGTGACAGTTCGCGGAAACGGACAGAGCTGAGTATCCGTAATCTTTCGCCCAGTGTTTTAGCGGCTCTGAGCGCGGTAAGTTTCCAGGAGAGTTGTTGTTGCAGCATCAGTGGCAGATCGCTGTTGGTGTCGCTGCCGCCGGCGATGCCGGTTTCTATCTGTCCGGCTGCGATGCGCAGGCCCAGCTGGATAGCGGCATCAAGGCTGGTGCCACAGGCGCGTTGCACGTTGTAGGCCGGCGTGTGTGGATCGAGGGCGGTGCCCAGCACACATTCACGGGCAAAGTTCCATTCGGTGGAACGGTTCAGCAGCGCGCCCAGCGCCACATCACCGATGCGGACGCCTTCCAGCTGATAGGTACTGACAAGGGAGTGCAGACAGGCCGTCAGCATTTCCTGGTTGGAAACCCGGTTATATTCCCGGAAGGATTTAACGAAAGGGATACGTTTCCCGCCGATAACAGCCACTTTTCTCATAAAAGCGCATTTACTTAAAGGTACTTAAAATGAAAGAAGCGACCATGCTGTTAAAGGCTGGTGACCTGGTTGGGCAGCGGCGCCCCTTCAAAAGCGGCCAGTATGTTTTTGGCGGCCATCACCGACATGGCATTGCGGGTTTCTACGGTGGCAGAGCCAATATGTGGCAATACCGCCACAGTAGGCATGTCCAGTAACGGATTGTCAGGCTGCATGGGTTCGGGATTGGTCACATCCAGCCCGGCGCCCCAGATAATGCCCTGCTGCAGTGCGGCAATGAGATCGGTTTCGTTGTGGATAGCGCCCCTGGCGGCGTTGATAAAAATAGCAGACGGCTTCATCTGTCTGAAAACATCTTTGTTGAACATACCGGTAGTTTCCGGTGTCAGCGCGGTATGAACAGAGAGCACATCACTTTGCGCCAGCAGTTCTTCAAAAGAAACCCTGACGGCGCCCAGCTCTTTTTCTGCGGCTTCGTTGCGGCCACGGTTATGATAGATCACTTTCATGCCAAATGCGGCGACGCAACGTTTGGCCATCACATGACCAATATTCCCCAGTCCCCAGATACCGAGCGTTTTCCCTTCCAGGTCAATACCCAGATTGGCCGTCGGTTCAGAGAAATTCCATTCGCCGCGCAGGATACGTTTGTAATGGAAAAATGCTTTGCGGGCCACGGACAACACCAGCAGGAAAGCGGTATCGGCAGTGGCGGCGCTTAATACGCCCGGTGTATTGGTCACGGGTATACGCAGTTCATTGGCGGCGGCTACGTCTACCTTATCATATCCAACAGATAATAATGCGATGATTTTCAGGTGACGGCATTGCTCCAGGAAAGCACGGTCTATGTGGTTGTCGCTGGCCAGCAGCAGCGCGTCGTACTGTTGACAGCGGGTAATCAGTTCTGCTGCGGAAAGCCCGCGCTTTTCGGTCCATTGGGTAACGGTAAGGCCTGCACGTTGTAATAGCTCCAGTCCGTCGGGGGGAATTACCCTTGTCGCAAATATTTTCATAACATTTATTGATTTTCTGTTGCCGTATTTTTTAGTCTTTTGCTCCATTTCCAGAGCTCAAACCACCATACAGATATCGCGCCAACGGCGGCACAGGTCAGCAAAGAGCGTATATCCAGCGCCGTGATACTGAAAAATCCAGCTACCGGCGGTATGTAAAGCATGGCGGCCAGCAATGCCAGCGTGATCAGGATAACGCCGACCATTAGCTTGTTATGGTTGCGCATACTGGCGATAAATGAATAATAGAAGGAGCGGTTGACCTGAGTGAGAAATACGTTGGCCAGCACAAGCGTGGTGAAGACCATGCTGCGGGTGTACACTTCATCATGTCCCTGTGACAGGCTGTACTGATAGATACCCAGCACGCCGGCGGTGATCACCAGTCCCTGCAGCAGGCTGACGGCCATCTCCTTGAAAGAGAGGAACGTTTGGCTGATAGGACGTGGCGGAAGCTGCATGGCATTGGGTTCCATGGGTTCGTTTTCATAGACGATGGAGCAGGTAGGTCCCATGATGAGTTCCAGGAAGATCACGTGTACCGGTGTGAAAATATTGGGGTATGCCCATCCGAGGAACAACGGTAATGATACGGTGAGGATGATGGGAATATGAATGGAGATAATGTATTGTACTGCTTTTTTGATATTGGTGTAGATCCTTCTGCCCATGGCCACGGCGTCTACCATGCCGGAGAGGTCGTCGTTGGCGAGGATCAGCGCTGCCGCCTGTTTGGCGATCTCAGTGCCTTTCTTTCCCATGGCGATGCCGATGTGGGCGGCTTTCAGGGCGGGGCCGTCGTTGACGCCGTCGCCGGTCATGGCCACCACCTGGTTGTCTGCTTTGAGCGCGTCGATAGCGGCCAGTTTGGCTTCGGGGAACATGCGGGTGAAGATGTTCACCCGTTGCAGGGTAGCCTGCATGTCAGGGAGAGATTGTTGCATCAGCGTTTCTCCGTCTATGGCTTCTTCCGCGTGCTGAAGTCCTGCCTGTGCGGCAATGGCTTTGGTGGTGGCGCTGTTGTCGCCGGTGATGATCTTGATATCGATGCCTGCCTGATAGAACTGCTGGAAGACCTGTCCGATATTGGCTTTTGGAGGATCGTAAAAAGCCACCAGCCCGATAAAGGAAAAGGGCAGGTCCTGTTGTTGGGCCGGATAATCTGTGCCGGTGAAGCCGGAGGTGGCCACTCCCAGTATACGGTAGCCTTTTTCTGCCAGTTGACTGAGCTGTTGTTGTACCTGGCTTTTTTCTGCCTCCGGCAGATGACAAACGCGGAGAATAGCTTCCGGCGCACCTTTGGCGGCGACGATCCGTTGGCCGTCGTTTGTTTCGAACACGTGGGTCATCATGGGTGGTTTGCCTTCCAGGGGGTATTCATGCACGATGCGGTACTGCGGGCGTTCATCCGTTTCCGTTGTCTGTGCGTACAACTGGTGCAACGTTTTCTCCATGGGGTCAAACGGTACGGGTTCGCTGGCCCACATGGCGGCGCGGATAACGGCGGCAGGCCACTGGCCGTTTTCATACAGCGTATGGTCGGCAGCGTTATACACCGATTGCAGGCTCATTCTGTTTTCCGTAATGGTGCCGGTTTTATCGGTACAGATAACGGTGGCGCTGCCCAGGGCTTCCACGGTACGTATCTTTTTGACGATAATGCCCAGCTGCATCAGCCGTCTGGAGCCGAGCGCCATAAAAGTGGTGAAGGCCACGGGTATCTCTTCCGGCAGGATAGACATGGCCAGGGTAAGGCCTTTCAGGAGGCTGCCGGTCAGGCTGCGGCTTTGTATGAAATTGTACAGCCATACCGCCAGGAACACACCGATTCCGACAATGGCCATCCATTTTACAAATTGTTCTATCTGCTGTTGCAGCGGCGTGGGCTCTTCCCGGATGTCCAGGATGGCCTTGCCCAGCTGTCCTATCTTTGTCTGTTCCCCGATCTGTTCCACCTGGCAGATGGCCAGGCCGGACACGACCACGGTGCCGCTGTATACATAGGGGTCGTCGCTGTCTGCTTCCTTAAATACAGCAAAGGCTTCCCCCGTCAGCGCGGATTCATTTACGGAGAAATCGTTGCTGTGCACAATCACGCCGTCGGCATTGACAGTATTGCCTTCCGAGATGACCAGCATGTCGCCGATAACAATATCAGCTGTGGAGATGGATTGCAGCGTGCCGTTACGGATCACTTTACTCAGGGGTTCATTCATTTTCTCCAGCGCTTCCAGTGCCTTACGGCTACGGCTATCCTGGTAAAAAGAAATGCCGGACACCAGGGCGATGGCAGCCAGCATAAAATAGGCTTCGCCCCATTCGCCTAACACAAAATAGATGGCCGTTACGGCTATCAGCAACATCAGCATGGGTTCCTGCAATATCTCCTTCAATAACGCCAGGACCGGGTTGATGGAAGGCTCCGGCGGAATATTACGGCCGTTCTCTTCTCTGGAAGCAGCTACTGCTGCATCATCCAGACCACGTATATTTTCAGGGAGATTTATTTTTGCTGCTGCCATACACCGGATTTTTTTGTTGATACTGCCGTTGAAAACCGCCACAGTTTGCATCAGGATGGGGAAATAATCGCAGGTCTAATATAATAAATAATAGCGGGGCAACAGGCAAAAGTGTTATCTTCCGTACGGAAACACGTCCGGAATGGTTCTTGTGGGCTTATTTATTTAACTGTCGTCACAACTCATGCGGAAACCTGGCCCGAGCAGTCTGTTTTTCAGATACCTCTTTGCGAACAAATGGCTGGTAGCTGCCATCTCTATAGTTACTGTACTAAGACTTTCTTTTGTCGGCGCTATGGGGCTGATGCCTCAGGATGCGTATTATTTTTTTTACGGCCAGCATCTGGCATTGTCCTACTTTGATCACCCGCCGGCTATAGCCTATACGCTGCGGATCTTTACGGACGTATTGGGCCGGCATGCCTGGGTGATTAAACTGGCAGACACGCTGGTGACTATAGGAACAATGCTGGCTTTTTACCGCCTGGCCACCTTTTTCCTGTCGCGGCACCGCGCCTGGAATGCCGGGCTGCTGCTGTATTCCACGCTGATGGTCACGTTGCTGTCGCTCGTGTCTACGCCGGACGTGCCGCTGATGCTGTGGTGGAGTATTTCACTGATCGCTTTGTACAAGGCGCTGTTTGAAGGCAGCCGTGCTGCATGGGTATGGACCGGTATTGCAATGGGTCTTGCCTTTGACAGTAAGTACACTGGTATTTTTTTACCGGCGGGCGCTGTCTTGTTTTTATTGTTGTCTGCCCGTTACCGGCGTTACCTCTGGTCGCCATGGTTATTGCTGGCCATTGCTTTTTTTCTCCTGACTATTTCCCCGGTGGTGATATGGAATGTGGACAACCAGTTTGCCTCTTTCCGTTTTCAGTCGTCCGGAAGAGTAGGCGGCATGGAGCTGCATCCCCTGGATTTCCTGGGCGTCATTGGCCATCAGGCGGCGGTATTGATACCGGTGTTGCTGGGCGCATTGTTTTATTATTTGTACAAGGCGTTCGGGCGTTACCGGCGGAGAGGCTGGCGGGTGCCTGTGAAGCAGCTGTTCCTGCTGTGTTTTTTCCTGCCGTCATTTTTGGGTTTTATGGTGATTTCTCCGGTTTATTGGGTGAAGCTCAACTGGATGATGCCTGGCTATATCACGGGTATTATCTGGGTAAGCGCGTGGATGGGCATGAAATATATCCGCTGGCAGTGGGCCGTGTCTGTGGCCGTGCATGTGGCGCTGGCGGTGGAGATCATTTTTTACCCGGTGCCTATTCATTCGGATGATACGATGATCGGCTGGGAAGGGCTGGGAAAGGCGGCCAGGGAGATACGCAGACAGTACCCCAATGATTTTATTTTTTCGGCAGATGATTATAAAACGAGCGCCATGCTCAATTTTTATCTTCCTGAGCTGGTGTATTCACGGAATGTCATTGGAGAGCCTGCACTTCAATTTGATTATATAGGCACTGACCTGCGCAGGCTGGAAGGCAGGAATGCCATCTTTATCAATTCGCTGACGGATGTGGCGGATGATAAGGATGAACAGGTATTTGTAAAGGAACTGCAACCCTATTTCTCAGATGTGGAGCCATTGCCGCCTATCATTGTAAAACTGCATGGCAGGGTGGTACGTAAGTTTCTGGTGTACCGTTGTTTCGATTATCAACCGCCGTTGCAGCCGGCCAGGGAATAGCGGGTGTTTACAGGTCCAGGTCTTTTTTCACCAGGGGCACATTATCTTCCGCCGTGGTGATCAGCATGGTAAGACTGTTTTGCGTGGCGTGGTCCCACGCGCTGGTATGTTTGATCTGGTCAAAACACGGCTGAAGATATTCCATGCCGAGACTGTTGAAGGAGGTCGCTATCTTATGGGTTTGTTGTTTCAGGGATGCAAGGTCTTTATCTGCTGCGATCTGGCGGCAGTTGTCCACATAGTTTATCATTGCATCGAGGTACATGGAGGCAATTTCCTGCAGGAAAGTATAGTCACCGGCGCTGACCAGCAGGAGGTACTGAAAGGAGTAAGCTGGCGTGGTGACGTTTTCCAGCTGTCTGAGTTTTTCCACAGGGGTGAGCATATATGGGTTTCTTAAGGGTTTACAAATAGATCTGTACCATTAAGTTACGATAATCATACGGATTTCGGTGACGGTGGTCACCGGTTACATTGATGACAATCATTCCATGTTGCCACGTTCATCATTGTTCAGGGTTGGGGGCGGAGGTACCTTTGTGATGTCGGGAATATTTAATGTTTTTCTTTTTTTAATATGAACGCATATGTTTACCGGTTTCTTTTCCTCATCCCTGCAGCGGAGATTTTGTGAAGGCTTTCTTTTTTATCCGATCAGGAGGCTGCGCCAGTGCGGAGGATATATTTTCAAACAATATAAATCCAGGTCTGGTATCAAAACGTTGCTGGAAAACCATCGACAGTTATTTGACTTCAACGGATTTTATGCGGCGGAACTGGCCCGGCAGTTGAAGGATACAGCATTGCCTCATGCAGTGAAGCTCTCCCGCAAACTGGAAGCGCTGTATGTGGCCAGCCGGCAGGAGCATAATGCCACAGGCTTTATGGAGTTCAACGAAGTGATCATCAGCTATTACCGTGAGCTGAGCACTTATCAGGCAGTCGTGTTGCAAAGCCTCGAAAAAGAGATGAAACCGGCTGTCCGTATCAAGGCTGATGACACCAGTTTCCAGTCTTTCAGGCCCGACTATCACGGTAACGTGAGAGATGTGATGAAGGCCTTTATCCGGGAAAGCAACCGGACCGCCAGATATTTACAAAAATGTATTGACGGTGACAGTAATATTTATGATATTTGTGCAGATAAAAAAATGCAGGACCTGGTCAACAGCATCAAGGAAATGTCATTGATACAGCGTGGAATGGTTACCTTGCTGCAACACTGGGAAGACCAGCAAAGGCTAAATGGTCTGCAGGTGTATTATAATTAGCAGTACTTACTATGAACAACCGGGAAGAAATAAGAGGGAAGAATCTGCAGGACCAGCAGATATGCAGAGGGTGGCTAAGTATTTTGGAAGGCTTGAGAAAAGAGAACACAGCACTGTTGGACAGGCTGACTGCCTCTCTGCGCCATACCAATTCCCGGGAATTTCTGGACCAGGCCGAAGCGTTTCAGGAAAAGATGATCAGTAAAAATGAATCCCTGAAACTATTGCGGCACGAAGTGATGGAGCAGCTGGACTGGCTGGACATTGTGCCACAGCCCAGAGAAGAAGCGCCACACGATTGGCCGGTGCTGACGCAGGATATGCGGAAAATGCAGGAAGAATTTGAAAAAATGAAAGCGGCGTTCAATAACCTGCTGCGCAACTGGCAATTAGAGTAGATACCTGAATGATTGATAAATGAGAAGGAAGACGATTGTAAAAGATGTGATGTGAATGTGCGGATGAAAGTGTAGCGAAAATGAGAGAATGACAGCGTGGGGAAAAGATTGTGAAAGTGAGTGTGGGGATGGTTTGTGAATGGATGGGGAATGTGAAAGTGCTATGCGAAGATGTGGGTTTGATATTGTGGGGAATGTGAAAGTGACGATGTGTGGAGATCATTTTTTGTTCCCCGGGCTCACTGGCCCGGGGCAAAAAGTGTTTTAAACCGTATCAGTTGCGCATCGCGGCAATTTTATCTTTTTCCATCAGCACAATGGTACCGTCCCGCAAGGTAATCAGTTGTTCGTCCCTGAAATCCCCCAGCGTCCTTATCAGTGACTCCTTGGCCACTCCGGCCACAGCAGCGAGGTTCTCCCGGCTGATGTCTATTTCAAAATGTGCTTTTTGTGTGGTGTTGTACTTATGGTCCAGCGTAATCAGGGCGGAAGCCACTTTTTTACGCAGGGAGCTGTAAGCCAGCGCGATCAGCTGTTGTTCTTTTTCTGCGATATTTTTAGCCAGCAGTTGTACAAAACGGCTCAATACCTCCGGGTTGTTGTTGACCAGTTCTTCAAAATCCTGGTGCGGAATGATGGCCAGTACGGTGTCTTCGATCGCCTCCGCGCTTTCCTGGTAAGCGCCCGCTTCCAATAGTGCTGTATAACCCAGAAAATCCCCTTCGTTATACAACCCGGTGATCAGTTCTTTCCCGTCGTCATTACGCTGATAGATTTTCACCTTGCCTTCCATGATATAGTACAGGCTTTCCGGCCTGTTGCCGGCGGCGTATATCTGTTGCTTTTTTTTATAATGATTGGTGTTGCGGCCTTCCTTCAGGGAGGCCAGCAGGTCTTTCCCCGATGTGCTGGACAGCAGCGTATGTAGCCCGCTGATGCCGGAGGATTCGGGCTGCCGTATTTCCGCACATCTTCTGAGGCGGCTTTCGATGGCACTGAGCAGTTCTGCGCCTTCAAACGGTTTGGTGATGTAGTCGTCGGCGCCCATCTCCATCCCTTTTCTGACATCGGTGCGTTCCGTTTTGGCGGTCAGAAAAATGAAGGGAATAGGGCGGAGGCTTTCATTCTTATGCAGCATATGCAGTACGCCGTAGCCGTCGAGTACGGGCATCATGATATCGCATACAATGAGATCGGGCTGTTGCTCCAGGGCTATGGTCACACCCTCTTTGCCGTTGGAGGCCGTCAGTACATGGTAATTGGCCAGTTCAAGAATCTCCGCCAGGTTATCACGGATATCTTTGTTGTCTTCGATTAACAGGATTTTTTCCAAGATATGTCAGGTTTTGGGGGTGGGAATATGAACGATGAATTCGGTGCCTTTGTCTGGTTCACTGTGACAAGTAACCTGTCCTTTCATGAGTTCCGTGTACTTGGCCACAATATGAAGGCCGAGGCCGGTGCCCTGAATGTTTTCCACGTTGCTGCCGCGGAAAAATCTTTCGAACAGGTGCTGTTGGTCTTCTGATTTAATGCCGATGCCGCAATCTTTTACTGACAAGGTAAGCCGGTAGGGCGTAGATAACGTACGTACATAAACGATACCTTCTTCGGGAGAGAATTTTAATGCGTTGGACACCAGGTTGGTGAGCACATGGCGAAGCAGGTTACCGTCGAATGTACTTTCTGCGGGGCCTTCGTGGCTGTATACCACCTGTTGTTTGCCCCGTTTCAGCCCTTCGGCTTCTGCCAGAATTTTTTCAATATGTTTCCGTGTGTCGGTGAGCGCCGGCCGTACCTGTATTTTGCCTTCCTCGATTTTTCCGAGCGACAGGAAGTCATTCAGGATATCGGTCAGCAAATGCACGGCAGAAGCTATTTTCCGGATATGTGCCAGTCGTTTGGGCTGGTCTTCTGTAGTGGTATATTTTTCCAGCAGGTAAGTCGATGACAACACGGTGCTGAGCGGTGTCCTGAACTCATGCGACGCGATAGACACAAACCGGGATTTGAGCACATTCAGCTCTTTTTCCTTGTCCAGCGCCTGCCGCAGTTCTGCTTCCGATTTGCGCCGGGCTGAAATGTCGAGGCCTATGGCAATGTAGCCGGTGATCTGCTGGTTTTCATCCCGTATAGCTGATACTGTTAATGCCACCGGGAACCTGGTCCCGTCTTTACGGATGTAGGTCCATTCGTTTTCATTGGGCAGGTTGAGCCGCGCTTTGACGGTAAGGCTGTCGAAGCCTGGTTCTACCTGTTGTCCCAGCTCTTCCGATAGTTTGGCGGCACGGTACTCCAGCTCCTGGAAGTCGTGAAACTGTATCAGGGAGCCGGTATCGGTCACCTCACGGGCGGGATAGCCCAGCATTTTTACGGCGGCAGGATTAAAGAAACGGATATGCCCCATCGGTTCGGTGACAATCAGAATAGCATCGAGGTTGGTCCAGATACTATTGAGAAAATTGCTGACCCGTCTGTAGGCAGACTCTTTCCCGGCCATGATATGCGCTTCCAGCTGTTGAGCGTCCTGCGCGCGTTTCAGCGCGTCAGCCGTTTGTTGCTGCGTGGAAATATCGGTGACGAAATAAATCTGGTGATGCTGGTCGCCCTGCAGATAGGAAGTGCTGCTTACTTTTACGGGCAGCGCCTGTCCGTTTTTGCAACGTAGCCATGAACGGATATCGCCGGCCAGCAAGGTGTCCATCGGTTTGCCCAGTACTTCTTCGGCGGTATGGCCGCTCCATTCCAGAAAACAGGGATTGGCCGCCTGAATCAGGCCGGCCCCGTCTACCAGGAGTATGCCCTGGGTAGCATGATTGAAGAGCAGCTCAAAACCTGGCATACGTGCCGTGCTTGTGATGGTCATGGGTTTGAAAGGGTCTCTATAAAAATAAGGAATCCATTGTTATAAAAATACAGGTCGTCCGATTTCGGACAATCTCTTTTCACAATTGGACAGATAAAGTTAAATTTTAATTGGTATAATTATCATTTTGATAGGACTGTGGAATTGGTATATTGATTTGCTGCCGGCGGCATTGCCGCGCTGATCATTGCCATGGCCACGGTGAGCTTTCATGCATTACGTGCCGCAATGGCTAATCCGGTAAAAAGTTTACGGGGAGAATAACCGACCGGTTATTTCTGATTGATGGGGGTTTCTATGATCAGGAACTCGGTCTCTTCACCGTGTTGCAGGCTGATCTCGCTTACTTCCCAGATACCGATGGCATCGCGGGGATGCAATACCTGGTTGTTCACTTTCAGGGTGCCTTCTATCAGGAAGATAAACAGGCATTTATTAAGCGGATGAAGGCTATACGGCACAGAGCCGGGCAGATCGTAGTAGCCCAGGGTAAGCCGGCTGTTCTGGTTGATCCAGCAGTGGTCCAGGCCTTCCTCAGAGGAAACGATGGTGGTGAGGCGGTTCTTTCTTTTGTTGCGGGGAAAACTTCTTTGCTGGTAGCGGGGCGTGATGTTCTGTAACTTGGGCTGTATCCATATCTGAAGGAAATTCACGTCGCCTTCGCCTACATTGTATTCTTCATGTCTTAGTCCTTCTCCGGCGCTCATGATCTGTACGCCGCCGGCTTCTATTTTAGTGCTGTAGCCCAATGTGTCTTTGTGGTTCATTTTACCTTTCAGCAGCACGGAAATAATTTCCATGTTCACATGCGGATGAATACCGAAGCCTTTTCCGGCAGCCACAAAATCATCGTTGAAAGCCTGCAGCGTACCGAAGGCGCTGCGCATGGGATGGTAAAAGTCGCTGAAGCTGAAGAAGAAGTTGCTTTTCAGCCATCCGATGTCTTTTACCCCTCTTTCACCGGCAGGGAAGTACTGTGTTTTCATAGTCAATGGGGTTGAGTGCAATAAAGAAGAAGCAAAGCCGGGAGGCTTTGCTTCTTCTTTAAAATTAGCTATTGAAAGAATTGTAACTGCTGATCAGGCTGTCGTAGCTTCTACCCAGGGAGTCTACCTGGTATTCATCTATTTTGCCTTTTTCAGCGCTGTCACGCATGATTTTTTTGGCGGTTATCAGGAAGTCGTTCACACGGTCATAGAAAGATTTGTAATAGCCATCCTTGTTTTCTTTTTTAGCATTGTCCAGGTTCAGCTGGCTGTGCTCTTCTTTGGCTTTTTCCAGGGCAGCATATGCTGCTTCCGCTTTCTGTTTGATGGCGTTGTAATTACCTTCGCTGCTTTCAGCCAGTTCCACGAAATCGCGAACGGTTTTCAGGTCGGCTTTCATGGCGAGAATGTAGTCTTTCAGCGGGCTCTCTTTCAGGACAATGGCTTCGCTGGCGTCAGCGATTTCATTGACTTTTTTCATCAGGACAGCCTTGTCGGCCATCAGCTGTTGGGTGCTGGCGCGGATAGAATCCACCAGGGCAAAGCCTTTAGCGCTTTTGTCATCTTTAAAGTCTTCCGCTTTCAGGTAATCGCTCAGTTGTTTGTACTGCTCCTGCAGTTTTTTGAAACTGGCGGAATAGGCAGGCACTTTCTCTTTGAAGAAGGTTTTATCGGCGCTGCTCAGTTCATCTACCGGCTCATCTGCTTTTACTTTGTTGATACCTCTGGGCATATCAAAGTAAGTGGGAGTAATAATACCGATAAAAGCGAAATGGTCAGAAGGGTTCTTCAGCCCTTTTTCAATTTTGTCCACATTCTCGGCTACCCGGGTGATATAGCTGTTTTGTTTGTTGGCTATATCAATCAACAGGTTGGTGTACTCAATGACATGGCTGGCCTTTTCTACGGAATTATTTTCATAGGCGGCTGCGGGGCCTTTGCCGCCTTTGCTGTTATCACATGATACAGATACAGAGAGCATAGCCACACCAATGGCCGCATAAAGGAACTTTTTGTTCATAGTGAAATGGTGATTATTGGATTAAACAAATGACCGGGGTAATTTGATTGTTAATGCCGCAAATATAATATTTAAAACGTCTTATACAATCAGCAGGGTTCAGGCTGTTAACTCCGGTATAAAATCTGTGACCTTATCAGCAATTGTTTCTCACCATTTAAACCCGGATAACCATGGCAAAGAAAAAGACAGTACTGCCCGATAAGAAGGCGGAGCAGCTGGCGCCGCACACTGAAGATGGGGCGGACCAGTACCTGACCACCAACCAGGGCGTTCGTATCAACGATAATCAGAACACGCTGAAGGCAGGAGAGCGGGGCCCCTCCCTGCTGGAAGATTTTATCATGAGGGAGAAAATCACCCATTTTGACCACGAACGTATACCCGAGCGTATCGTGCATGCCCGTGGAGCCGGTGCCCATGGGTATTTCCTGGTATATGAGTCGATGGCGGACTATACCAAAGCCGGGTTTCTCTGTGATCCGGCCCGGCGTACCCCGGTATTTGTAAGATTCTCTACAGTGGCCGGTTCCCGCGGGTCTACCGATCTGGCGCGGGACGTAAGGGGCTTCGCAGTGAAGTTTTATACGGACGAAGGCAACTACGACCTGGTTGGCAACAATATGCCGGTATTTTTTATCCAGGACGCGGTGAAGTTCCCCGATTTTGTACATGCCGTGAAACCGGAGCCACATAATGAGATGCCACAAGCGGCCTCCGCACATGATACCTTCTGGGATTTTGTTTCCATTATGCCGGAGACCATGCATATGATCATGTGGGTGATGAGCGACAGGGCTATTCCCCGCAGTTTCCGCATGATGGAAGGTTTTGGCGTGCATACCTTCCGGTGGATCAATGCCGCGGGCAAGGGCTGTTTTGTGAAGTTCCACTGGAAGCCCTTGCTGGGAGTGCATTCCGTAGCCTGGGAAGAAGCGCAGCAGATCTCCGGCAAAGACCCTGATTTCCATCGGCGGGACCTGTGGAATGCTATTGAAACCGGGAACTTCCCGGAATATGAACTAGGCGTGCAGCTCGTCCCGGAAGAAGACGAACACAAATATCCTTTCGATCTGCTGGACCCTACCAAGCTTATTCCGGAAGAAGTGGTGCCGGTGAAACGTATCGGTAAGATGGTGCTGGACCGTAACCCGGACAATTTTTTCGCCGAAACCGAACAGGTGGCTTTTCATCCCGGGCATCTGGTGCCGGGCATCGATTTTACCAATGATCCGCTGTTGCAGGGACGTTTGTTCTCTTATCTCGATACGCAGCTGTCGCGCCTCGGCAGCCCCAACTTCCATGAAATACCGATCAACCGGCCGGTGGCACTGGTGCATAATAATCAGCGTGACGGACATATGCGGCAAACCATCAACCGGGGCGGCACCGCTTATGAGCCCAATACCGTCAGCGCCGGATGCCCGTTCCAGGCAAAGATCGCCGATGGCGGCTTCAGTTCTTACACCGAGCGCATCGACGGACAAAAAATCCGTGGCCGGAGCAAAAGTTTCTTCGACCATTTCAGTCAGGCTGCCTTGTTCTATCACAGCCAGTCACCGGCGGAACAGCGGCATCTCATCAACGCGCTGCGTTTTGAGCTGGGGAAAGTAACGGACGTGGATATACGTGTGCGAATGGTGGGATTGCTGTCGCAGGTAGACAATGGCCTGGCCACGGCTGTAGCAGAAGGGTTGGGCCTTGCGGTGCCGGCACAACCGGAACAACCCATAAACCACAGCATTCCGGCCGATGGCGATCCGGCAGCGTATCAGCCGCATACGGTAAAGCAACCGGTAGAAAAGTCCGATGCCCTGAGTATGGCACATACCGTGAAAGACACGGTAAAAACCAGGCAGGTGGCGTTCCTCATAGCCGACGGCGTGGAGGCTAACAGTATTACAGCCATGAAAGAGGCGTTGTTGAAAGCCGGTGCGCAGGTACAGCTCATCGCGCCGAGGCTGGGGTCTGTTAAAACCACCGGCAGTGGCAGCGTGGAAGCTGATCAAAGCTTGCTGGTGGCAGCATCCGTGCTTTTTGATGCCGTGTATGTGCCAGGTGGCGCTGACAGTGCCACGGTACTGGAACAACATCCGGACGCTATCCGGTTTATCAATGAGGCATACCGTCATTGTAAGCCCATTGCTGTGGCCGGAGAGGGCTTGCAGGTGCTCAAAGCGACGCATGTGCCGCCGCAGGAAGCGCCGGGCGTGGTAGTAAACGGACAGCCCAAAGCGTTTATAGCAGCGATGGCGCAACATAGGTTCTGGGAACGTGAAACAGTTACGCAAAGTCGCTAAGACAACTATAGGAAAGCAAAGAAGCGGAGGTCAAATTTGATCTCCGCTTCTTTGCTTTCTTATTAGTCTTATTAAAATCTTTGCGCGCTTTGCTGCTTTGCGCCTTTGCGTGATTATCTTTAATCGTATGAAAACACGCCTTCTTGTCTGCTCGCTGATGGCCGCTGCCGTCTGTACGTCCGCCCAGTTCAAAGACCCGCGGCCGGTAAAGCCGAAACCTAATATCATTGTATTCCTGGTGGATGATATGGGTTGGGAAGATACTTCCGTTCCTTTCTGGGACCGGCTAACGGACAAGAACAAACGTTTTCGCACGCCAAATATGGAGCGGCTGGCCAGGGAAGGGGTGAAGTTCACCAATGCCTACGCCACACCGGTATGCACACCGTCGCGGGTGAGCATGATCACAGGCATGAATGCCGCACATCACGGCGTGACAAACTGGACGTCGCCACGTAAGGACGTGAACGCCGATGCGCCGGACAATACGCTGGACAGCGCTCCCTGGAACCACAATGGCTTTAGCCCGGTGCCGGGCGTGCCGCATACCGTATATGCCACCCCGTTGCCCGCCCTGCTGAAAGGTGCCGGCTATTATACCATTCACGCCGGAAAGGCGCACTGGGGCGCTATGGGCACGCCGGGCGCCAACCCGTACAACATGGGCTTTCTGGTGAATATCGCCGGTCATGCGGCCGGTCATCCGCAGAGCTACCTGTCGGAGGAGAATTACGGCAATATGCCTGGTAAGGCCACGGCACAGGCGGTGCCTGACCTGGAAGAGTATTACGGCACTGGTACCTTCCTCACGGAAGCGCTTACACGGGAAGCGCTCAAAGCGCTGGACGAGCCGGTCAACAGACGACAGCCTTTTTACCTCTACCTCGCGCATTATGCGGTGCATGTGCCTTTGCAGGCAGACAAACGTTACTATCAGCATTACCTGGACATAGGGCTGGACGAGGCAGAGGCCAAATACGCTTCGCTCATAGAAGGCATGGACGCCAGTCTGGGACAGGTGATGGATTATCTCACCAGGCAGAAGATCGCTGACAATACCATCATTCTCTTCATGAGCGATAACGGTGGGCTGAGCCTTGCGCCGCCACGGGGCGGTGCAAGGCATACACAGAACCTGCCTTTGCGTGCAGGCAAAGGGTCTGTATATGAAGGTGGTGTCCGGGAACCGATGCTGGTGAAATGGCCGGGCGTAACGAAGGCCGGCAGCGTGGCTTCACAGTATGTGATAATAGAGGATTTCTTTCCTTCCATATTGGAGATGGCCGGTATAGAACTGTACGATGCCGTGCAGCAGATTGACGGTAAAAGTTTTGTGCCGCTGCTGCGGGAGCCGGCTACAATGGACTCCGTGCGTACGCTGGTATGGCATTATCCGAATAAATGGATTCCGGACGGAGGACCGGGCATCAACTATAAAAGCGCACTCCGGCAAGGCCGCTGGAAAGTGGTGTACGACCAGCAACTGGGTAGTGCAGAACTATATGACGTGATAGCGGATATCGGTGAAAAGCGAGACCTGTCGGCGGTTTATCCCGACCGGGCGCGGTCGTTGCTGACGTTGTTGTCTCAGCAGCTGCAACAGTGGAAAGCACCGATGCCGATATTAAAAGCGAGTGGAAAACCTTTGCCGTGGCCGGAAAATAGACGGTAACCTCGAGGAAAGTAAAAGGTGTTTTTAAAATTTGGAGTTGTACCTTTGTGACTTGTTACTAACAGTGTAACAGTTGTAGGTTATATGGTGACTGGAATAATCTTATCCGAGTCTCGATAGGAGAGGCTATCCATTATCAGGGATAGCCTCTTTTATTTTTTTATTTGATTATCTACTTATTTTCTCCGGCGTCTGTGTCCTTCTGGCCTTTGCCATGACCTTGTGCGTTCAGGGCTTTGAGTTTGGCCTGTTGGTCCGGAGTAAGAATGGTCTGGTATTGTTGTTTGCGGTAAGCGGCAATTTCTTTTTTACCGTTGCCGTCTTTCTGGCCGGAGGCTTTCAGTGCGTCTTTGCGGCGAATACATTCTGTATTGACAGCCAGTACTTTTTTATATTGATCGTCTGTCAGATTCAGTTTCGTTTTCAGTTCATCCGCGTATTGGGCAGCACGTTGTTCCGGGGCAGCTACCACTTTGGGCGCTTTGGCTGGTTTGGCCGGGGCCTGTTTGGCAGGAGCGGGGGCGGCAGGTGCAGTAGGGGCCGTTTGGGCGAAAGCCGGAGATACGGCCAACATAATAGCGATAGCAGCGATTAACTTTTTCATGTGTTTTAATGTTTTGTATGCCTGTTAATTCAATTTCCTTGCCATTGGGCCAAAAGTTGACCGGCAACGGCTTAAAATTTCCTTAAAACATAAAAAGCCTGTTATTGGTTTAACTGACTTTGATCTTTTTACGATAGGCAGAAGGAGAGAGACCGGTGACCTGTTTGAACAGGCGGGTGAAGTAGGAGGCTGACTGGTAGTTGAGCTCAAAGGCGATGCTGGCGATGTCGCGGGCAGGGTCTTGCAGGAGGATCTGGCTGTGGAGGATGCTGATTTCGTTGATCCATTGTTTGGGCGGTTTGCCAGTGGCCTCTTTCACACATTTATTAAGATAGTTTTCCGAGATATTAAGTTGCCGGGCATAATACTCCACTGTTTTTTCCCGGAGATGATGGCGTTGTACTTTTTCCCGGAAGCGCAGGGATATGTCGAGGCTGCGGTTGAGCGCCACTGGCCGTGGCGATTCGTGCAGCAGTATTTTATTGAGCAGGGCGCGGAACAGCGGCACACATATTTCCATGGAGCCGTTGATGAGGCTTAGTTCCTCTTCCAGCAGCGCGCTGAGGTGTGCCAGCCATTTCACCGCTTTGGCAGACAGTGTCACAAAAGGAGTGGCAAAGAAAAAATTAAGCAGGCTGTTGTTGAGCGACAGCCGGTTGATGATTTCATTTTCATAAACAATAAAAAATCCGGTGGCATCCGGTGATATTTCAAGTGTAGCGGTGATGCTTCCCTGTTTGATCAGCAGTACAGAGTTGGCTTCCAGTTTATAGGAAGATACTTCCAGCTGTTGAACAATGGTGCCTTTGGTAACGAAGAGCAGGAAATTGAACGACGTGCGGTAGGGAGGCACGGGAATGACAATGTTGCGCAGATAATTTTCAATGCGGTATACCTGCAACTGCGCATCGTTGAACAGCACCTGCCTGGATACGCCCGGGAGGAAGGATTTTTTGTATTCGAAGTTGGTGAATAACTTAACTGATGATTTCATATCCGTTGCTAAAGGTAGCGGGATTTGTGAAATAAAATGCGGGATTTGTGCTATTCGTCGTTCGTTTAAACATCTACCTTGCAACCTGTAATGAAAGCCATCGTTCGGTACATATTATTACTGTTTTTCCTGATCGGGTTTACTTTCACGGGCCACAACAAAGCTCCTTTATTGTCTGCCAGGGCCGCTAACCAATCATACGACGCAGGAAAAAATTGTTCGGATACCTTGTTATCAACAAAAGACTGTCTCGATTTTTTGCAGTTGTTTTCTTTTGTGAATGATGAGACTTCTGACGATGAGAGCGATGTGTTTCATGTCTCCCGGTTTCAACGTTTTACTACGCTTTTTGCTGCTTATTACCAGGCTTTGTTCCTGACGACAGATAACACCGTGCTGACCGGTCAACACCGGTTTATGCATCCAGATGCCGCAGTGAAGCCGGTGCCCCGTTTTATCATGTTCCATACCCTGATTATTCCTTCCCATCTGGCATAGTCTGCCACCCTTTCCTTTTTTTCTTTTATTGATGCACAGGGCTCCCGGGCCTGCCGGGAATGCACGCCCTTAGCGGGCATTACGAATGCCGTAAAATTATATATGAAAAAGAGTTAGAATATTCTTATTTTTTCTTCTATCGATCAAAATTTCTTTAGAAAGACCTGAATAAATATATATTAAAATAAATTATATGCATTTAACACCGCGAGAAACGGAAAAGCTGTTGCTTCATCTGGCTGGAGAACTGGCTGCCAAACGCAAAGCACGTGGACTGAAACTCAATTACCCGGAAGCGATCGCCCTGATCAGCAGCGAACTGCTGGAAGCCGCACGGGATGGCCGGTCCGTTGCAGACCTGATGCAATATGGCGCTACTATCCTCACCCGGGAAGACGTTATGGAAGGCATTCCTGAAATGATCCATGACGTACAGATTGAAGCCACCTTTCCGGACGGCACTAAACTCGTCACCGTTCACCAGCCTATCCGTTAACCGTTAAAACCATTCAACATGATACCCGGAGAGTACTTTCTCGCCAACGGCGATATCCACTGCAACGAAGGCCGTCAGACCGTCACCATCAAAGTGATCAATACTGCCGACAGACCGGTGCAGGTAGGTTCACATTACCATTTCTTTGAAGTAAACCGCCAGATGAGCTTTGACAGGGCGCTGGCCTTTGGTAAAAGACTCAACATCCCCGCCGGCACCGCCGTGCGTTTTGAGCCCGGAGAAGAAAAAGAAGTACAGCTGGTGGAACTGGGCGGCGCCCGCCGTGCCTTCGGCCTCAACCAGCTCGTTAACGGTGATACCGCCCTCGAATCCAGCAAGGACAAAGCAATGGCTAAACTCGCAGCCTCCAACTTCAAAAACCAGCAATCATGAGCTTGATCATCAACAGAGAGCAATATGTAAATATGTACGGTCCTACCACGGGCGACAAAGTTCGTTTAGGCGATACCGATATCATCATCGAAATAGAAAAAGATTTTAACCACTACGGTGATGAAAGCAAATTCGGCGGCGGCAAAACCGTTCGCGACGGCATGGCCCAGTCCAGCACCGCTACCCGCGACCAGGGCGTACTGGACATGGTGATCACCAACGTGGTGCTGATCGACCACTGGGGCATCGTGAAAGGCGACCTCGGCATCAAAGACGGCAAAATTGTCGGCTTCGGCCAGGCCGGCAACCCTGACACTATGGACGGCGTGGAACGTAACATGGTGATCGGCGCCTCCACAGAAGTACACGGCGGCAACGGCCTCATTGCCACTGCCGGCGGCATCGATACGCATATCCACTTCATCAGCCCGCAACAGATAGAAACAGCGCTCTTCAGCGGCATCACCACCATGATCGGCGGTGGTACCGGTCCGGCTGACGGCACCAACGCCACCACCGTTACCCCTGGTAAATGGTACATCGCCAAAATGCTGCAGGCGGCCGACGACTTCCCGATGAACCTCGGCTTCTTCGGCAAAGGCAACTGCTCCACGGAAGCGCCTATCGCTGAACAGGTGGAGGCGGGCGCGCTGGGCGTGAAAATACATGAGGACTGGGGCGCTACGCCTGCTGTGATAGACGCATCCCTCAACGTAGCAGATAAATACGATGTGCAGGTAGCTATCCATACCGATACACTCAATGAAGCCGGTTTCCTGGAAGACACCATCAACGCCATCAACGGCCGCGTGATCCACACCTTCCACACAGAAGGCGCCGGCGGCGGTCACGCTCCGGACATCATCAAGGCAGCGATGTATCCCAACGTGCTCCCGGCTTCCACCAACCCTACCCGGCCCTATACTGTCAACACCATCGATGAACACCTCGATATGCTGATGGTATGCCACCACCTGAGCAAAGGCATCCCGGAAGACGTGGCCTTCGCCGATTCCCGCATCCGCCCGGAAACCATTGCTGCGGAAGATATCCTGCACGATATGGGCGTGTTCAGCATCATGAGCTCCGACTCACAGGCAATGGGACGTGTAGGCGAGGTCGTTACCCGCACCTGGCAGACCGCCGACAAAATGAAAAAACAACGCGGCTTCCTCGATGAAGATGCGACAGCACAAAGCGACAACTTCCGCGCTAAAAGGTACGTGGCCAAATACACCATCAATCCGGCCATTGCACATGGCATCGATGAATATGTAGGTTCTGTGGAACCGGGAAAAATCGCCGATATCGTGCTGTGGAAACCAGCCCTCTTCGGTGCTAAACCGGAAATGATCATCAAAGGCGGTATGATCATCGCGGCTAAAATGGGCGACCCCAACGCGTCCATCCCTACGCCGCAACCGGTGATCCTGCGTACCATGTTCGGCGCCCACGGCCGCGCTATGCACCAGACCTGTGCCACCTTCGTCTCCAAAGCGTCCCTTGAAAAAGGTATCGTGGCGGAATATGGCCTGCAGAAAATGGTGCTGCCCGTATCCGGTTGCCGCAACATCTCCAAAAAAGACCTGATACACAACGATAAAACACCGGAGATCACCGTCAATCCCGAAAACTACGAGGTACGGGTAGATGGCGTGCATATCACCTGTGAACCGGTAGATACCGTGCCTTTGGCACAACGGTACTTCCTGTTCTAAAAAAAGTACATCATGATCATTGATAAAATCATCGGCAATACCGGCGCTATGTCACTGGAAGGACGTACCACAGACCCCTTGCTGCTGGAGTGGTATGAAACCACCAAACGCATTCAGCGCAAACATACGCAGGGGGGCATGGAGATAGCCATCCGCTTCCTGAAAGAGGGACAGCGCCTGCGCATCGGCGATGTCCTTTATATGGACGACAGCAGGGCGGTAGTGATAGATATCATTCCCAGCGATGCGATCGTGGTCACCCCACGGTCGCTGCTGGAAATGGGCAGCGTATGTTATGAGATCGGCAACAAACACCTGCCTGTCTTCATCCAGGACGACCAGGTGCTGTTGCCCTTTGAAGAGCCTATCTATCGCTGGCTGCTGGCCACCGGGTATCAAACGGAAAAAGCACATACCAAACTCACCAACCTGTTGAACGCAAACGTGCAACCACATTCGCATGGCAACAGCGGCGGCAGTTCTCTCTTCTCAAAAATTATGAGCCTTGCAGCAAAAGAACGATAACATCATGGCAGCCGGCTTCCTGGGCAGCCTGTTGCATCTCGCCGATCCTACGCTGCCCATCGGCGGCTACACCCATTCCAACGGACTGGAGACATACGTGCAGCTGGGACTGGTGAACAATGTGTCTTCCGCGGAAATGTTTGTGCAGCATATGCTTGGCAACAACCTGCAATACAACGATGCCGCATTTGTATGCCTGGCCTACCGTGCTGCTGCGGCCGGCGACCTCGCTGCGCTGCTGTCGCTGGACGAAGAAGCCGCCGCGCTGAAAATGCCCAGAGAGATACGGCAGGCCAGTCAGAAGCTGGGCGTAAGGCTGATGAAAATATTCAGCCGGCAGCAAAGCTATGTACTGGCGCAACAGTACGAAGCCGCAACCATCGCTAAAAAAGCGGAAGGGCATTACAGCATCGCTTATGGCCTGTATGCCTGCCTGATGGGCGTGCCGTTACCGGAAGCATTGTATGCTTTTTATTATAACGCCGCCGTAGGCATGGTCACCAATGCTGTGAAACTGGTGCCGCTGGGGCAGCTGGACGGGCAGGACGTTCTGTTCCGTATGCAGGCGGTGATCCGGTCGCTGGTGAATACCACGATGGAACTGGAGAGGGACCTCGTGGGCGTGTGCAACATTGGCTTCGATATCCGCTGTATGCAGCATGAACAGCTGTATTCCAGGCTTTATATGTCTTAATTAACAACAACGAAATAATTACTATGAGCGACAGAAAATATGTGAAAATAGGCGTGGCCGGCCCGGTAGGTTCCGGTAAAACCGCCCTGATAGAACGGTTGTCCCGTGCACTGATGAACACCTACGACATGGGTGTGATCACCAACGATATTTATACCAGGGAAGATGCTGAGTTCCTCACCAAAAACAGCCTGCTTCCCAAAGAACGTATTATCGGTGTGGAAACCGGCGGTTGCCCGCACACGGCCATCCGCGAAGATGCCAGCATGAACCTCGAAGCAGTGGATGAAATGGCGGCACGTTTCCCCGATATTGAACTGATACTGATCGAAAGCGGTGGCGATAACCTCTCTGCTACTTTCAGTCCCGACCTGGCAGACGTGACCATCTTTGTGATCGATGTAGCGGAAGGTGATAAGATCCCCCGCAAAGGCGGTCCCGGGATCACCCGCTCCGACCTGCTGGTGATCAATAAAATTGACCTGGCGCCTTATGTACATGCAGACCTCGGCGTAATGGAACGGGACGCCCGTAAAATGCGTGCAGGCAAACCATTTGTGTTTACCAACCTGATGTCTTTACAGGGGCTGGACACCGTGATTGGCTGGATTAAAAAATACGCCCTGCTGGAAGAAGCCGAAGAACCGGCATTGGTAAGGTAATGCGCAATTGAATTATAATGAACAAACTTAGATTAATAAGCGGATACAAAAACGGGCGTTCCTGGCTGAAGGACAGCTACTGCACCCGGCCATTCAAATTGGCCAATGTAGGCATCTACCGGCAGGACCCGGCTTTGTACCTGATGGTGATGAGCTCTTCGCCGGGCATACTGGACGGAGATCATTACGATATCGATATCCGCACGGAGCCGCACAGCAAACTGCAATTACAGTCGCAGTCCTATCAGCGGTTGTTCAATATGAAAACCGGTGCGCAGCAGCAACAACGTATCCATATGGAAGCACAGAGCATATTCAGCTACGTGCAGCATCCGGTGGTGCCGCATGAAAATGCTGTATTCAAATCACATACTGTAGCGCATATGGAAGACGACTGCCAGTTTACTTTCGGAGAGATCATTACCTGCGGCCGCAAACATTCCGGTGAAGTGTTCCGTTTTTCCAAACTGCACAACATCATTGAAATATACCACCGCGGGAAACTCATCCTGAAAGATAACCTGCTGCTGCAACCACAGCTGTTGCCCATGCAGGCCATCGGGCAGATGGAAGGGTACACTCATCAGGCCACATTGCTGCATATCAACACCGGCGCTGCTGATATGGAAACACCGCAGACCGCGTTGCGGCAGATGCTGGAGGAAGAGCAGGGCATAACAGGCGGCGTGTCGCTACCGGACGCCCGTTGCCTCGTGGTACGTATACTCGGCAACGGGGGCGAACAGTTGTACAACTGCCTGCGGAAAATGCAACAGTATTTCTGGCAACATGCCGGGGATAAAGTTGTCAACGAAACACTTAAAACAGCTATTGCATGAATATAGGATTAACAACGCTGGTGGTATCTGCCGTGACAATCAGTTGCCTGCATACTGCCACCGGCCCGGACCACTACCTGCCATTCATTGTGCTGTCCCGTTCCAAAAAATGGACTATGTCCAAAACGATATTCTGGACAGTGCTTTGCGGCTTCGGACATATTCTCAGCTCGGTGGTGATTGGATTGATTGGCGTATTGCTTGGCTGGCAACTGTCGAAGCTGACGTGGTTCCAGGACGTAAGAGGCAATATGTCCGGCTGGTGCCTGCTGGGCTTCGGCGTAGTATATCTGTTGTGGGGGCTGCGGCAGGCTTATCTCAACAAGCCCCACAAACATTTCGATGTATATGAAGGCGGCGATATCTATGTGTACGAACACCGGCATGGCGATATCGTTTACCCGCAAAACCGTGTGAAGGTAACACCCTGGATATTGTTCGCCATTTTTGTGATGGGGCCCAGTGAGCCGCTGGTGCCGCTACTGTTCTATTCCGGTTCTCACCGTTCCTCGCTGGAAGTAGTGGTGCTCATCAGTGTTTTTACCGTTACTACCGTACTTACCATGCTGGCCATGGTACTGATTGGCTGTTATGGTTATTCCTTTCTGAAAACAGATAAACTCGAAAGATATGTACACGCCATTGGCGGCGCCGTAGTCACCATGTGCGGCATCGGTATGGTGTTCCTCGGATGGTAAAAAATAAATTCTAACCAATCATCTTTATTATTCTCTAAACAAAAAAAGTGACACAACGGAAACCAATTGCGCTTCCCTGCCTCAGGGGGGTAGGGCAGATCATGCTTCAAAACAACGCGTGGACAGGTACGCTATTTCTTGCAGGAATTTTCTATGATTCAATGTTGATGGGCTTTGCGGCCGTTGTAGCAGTAGTTACCGGCACCCTGACAGCCAGACTGCTTCGTTATGATGAAGCGGACATTGAAGCCGGCTTGTACGGTTTTAGTGCCACACTGGTGGGAGTGGCGCTGACCTTTTACTTCAACCCGGTACCGCTGGTATGGGCAGCTATAGTGCTGGGCTCCGCGGCGGCCACGTGGTTACAGCATCAGTTCATTCGCCGTGGCTGGCCCGGATTTACCTTTCCGTTCATCCTGGTGACGTGGATATTGCTGTACCTGTTCCATCATGTATACCATCCGGGAGCGGCCGCCTCTGTGGCCGGTACTATGCCGGTCAGCGATGACTTCACCACGGCTACCAATGGTTTCGGCGAAGTGATTTTCCAGGGCAGCGTAATAGCGGGCATCATCTTCTTTGTTGCCGTGTTTATCAGTTCACCGACAGCTGGATTGTATGGCGTATGTGCGTCTCTGTTAGGCGCCTTTATTTCGCTGGAATTTGCGGAGCCGGCCACGGATATTCACATGGGATTGTTTAGCTTTAACGCTGTGCTGTGTGCCATTACCTTTGCCGGCAATAAGCCCCGCGATGGCATATGGGTGCTGTTTTCCGTTGTGCTTTCTGTATTGTTGGACGTGGGGATGCTGCAGCAGCATATGGCTGTGTTGACCTTCCCGTTTGTAGCCGCTTGTTGGATTACCCTGGGAATGCAGCATCTTCTTCAAAAGATGGGGATCAAAATCAAAGACTGACAGATGAAAAAAGTATTTCTCGCAATTGGGCTGCTGGCCGCATGGCAGCAGCTACTGGCACAGCAACCGGCAGACAGCGCCCATACGCAACTGAAACAGATTGTTGTCAGCGCACCGCGGATAGAAAAAGCGATGATGCACGTTGACCTGAAGAAGATTCCTGTAAACACTGCGCAGGACCTGCTTCGCAAAGTACCTGGACTGTTCATTTCACAACACGCCGGCGGCGGAAAGGCAGAACAGATCTTCCTGCGTGGTTTTGACTGTGACCATGGCACGGATGTTAATATCTCTGCCGACGGGATACCGGTCAATATTGTATCCCATGCACATGGACAGGGTTATTCCGATCTGCATTTCCTGATACCGGAAACCGTTGAAAGCATTGACTTTGGCAAGGGCGCCTATTATCCGGAAAAAGGTGATTTTAACACTGCCGGTTATGTGAACTTTGCCACCTATGACCACCTGGAAAACAGCCTGATTAAAGCAGAAGGCGGTTCCTTTAATACCATGCGGCTGGCAGGCGTGTTTAACCTGCTGGCAGATAAAAGCGCGGCTAAACGTAACGCCTATATTGCCACTGAGTATAACTATACCAATGGCCCGTTTGACGTACAACAGCAGTTCAGCCGTTTTAACCTGTTCGGCAAATACAACCAGTGGCTGAATGATAAAGACTATATTTCCTTCCAGGCATCCACTTTTACTTCCGGCTGGAACGCCTCCGGCCAGATCCCGGAAAGGGCCGTGGCAGAAGGGCTGATCAGCCGCTGGGGCTCTGTTGACCCAACGGAAGGCGGCAATACTTCCCGTACCAATGCCGCGTTGACTTACAAGCATCAGGCCAGTGCCGATGAATCGTGGCAGAGCTTTTTCTTTTACAGCCATTACCAGTTCAACCTGTATTCCAACTTTACTTTTTTCCTGAAAGACCCTGTGTATGGCGATGAGATACAGCAGAAAGACGACCGCAGCATCTATGGGTTTGAACAGCAGTACACGCATGACTATACTATCGGCAACAGCCGGCTCACATGGCAGTCCGGCGCCGGGTTGCGCCTGGATGATATCCGGGACCTGGAGCTGAACCATGTCTACCGTCGTGATACCTTGCTCAACAGGCTGTCCTGGGGCAGCGGCCGTGAAACTAACCTGCACGTCTACACGGGACTGACCTGGCACACCGGCCACTGGCGCATTAGTCCCGCAGTACGTGTAGACCACTTTATTTTCAACTACCAGGATAAACTGAAGCCCGCCAACGGCGACCCGGGTGTTACCGCCACCCGCGTAAGCCCTAAGCTGAATTTTTCCTACTCCACCGGCAGCATGGCACAATGGTACCTGAAAACCGGTATGGGATTCCATTCCAACGATATACGGGTAGTGATGCAGCAGAACGGGGAAGACATATTGCCGTTTTCAGCCGGCGCGGACTTAGGCGTGGTGCTGAAACCTGTGCCTAACCTGTTAATCCAGCCGGCGCTGTGGTATCTGTACCTGCAACAGGAGTTTGTATATGTAGGCGATGAAGCGGTGGTGGAGCCTTCCGGTAAAACGCGGCGTTTAGGCGTGGATGTGAGCGTCCGTTACCAGCCAGTAAAGTGGCTCTATCTCGATGCTGACGTGAACTATGCCAATGCCAGGGAGATAGGGCGACCTAAAGGAGAGAACTACATACCGCTGGCGCCGGTGCTGACCAGCACAGGTGGTATTGGCGTGAATCTGCCGATGGGCTTCTCCGCCAACCTGCGTTACCGTTATATGAAAGACCGGCCGGCAAATGAAGCCAACAGCCTCGTCGCCCGGGGATACTTCGTCAACGATCTGATGCTGGCGTATACACATCGCCAGTTCCAGTTTACCGTACAGGCGCAGAACCTGTTCAACGTGAACTGGAATGAAGCGCAGTTTGAAACCGAAACCCGCCTGCAACATGAATCTGAGTCTGTGACGGACATGTGTTTCACGCCGGGTACACCGTTTTACCTGAAAGCAGGTCTTGCTGTAAGATTTTAAATACTTCTCTTAATAAGGGACATGCTTTAACACAGCCTGAACAACATTCTGGCCCCGGGCTTCAGCCCGGGGTTTTCGTTTGTCCCAGAAAAAGAATAATCCCCGTTTTTTAGGCTATTTCATAAAAAATCACTTACTTCACGTTAAAATGACGCAAACAGGTATGGCGAAATTATTTCACGAATACAAAAATCCATCATTGGCGGTAGACCTTGTGATATTCGGTTATCATGACAATACACTTTCCGTGCTGCTGCTCAACAGGAAAGAGGAGCCGTTTAAAGACTGCTGGACCCTGCCTGGTGGTTTTTTGCAGATGGAAGAAACATTTCTGGATACCTGTTATCGTATTCTGAAGACGAAGACAGGCATGGACGATGTGTTCCTGGAGCAATTGTATTCGTTCGATAATCCCGGCAGGGACCCGCGTGGCCGCGTAATCGCAGTGGGATATTATGCGCTGATCAACCCGGCCCGGTTCAATATTATCGCGGGCAGTATGGCCAACGACGTCAAATGGTTTGATGTGCATAAAATGCCGAAGCTTGGATTTGACCACCACGATATTTTCCAGCTGGCGCTGCAACGGCTAAAATCGAAGATCCTGTATGATCCCGTGGGTTTTGAGTTGTTGGATGAATTGTTCACCATCACTGAGCTGCACGAGCTGTACGAATGTATTCTCGAAACCACCATCGACCGCCGCAATTTCCGCCGCAAAATCCTGGACGCCGAATACGTGATCAACACCGGCACCAAAAGAGAAGGGCTACAGAACCGTCACCCCGAGTTATATAAATTCAATAAAAAACTGAAAAAGAACAGTTTTCAGATCAATGTTAATGTCTCATGAAACTAAAGACCGTTTCCTGGAAAAAGTTGCAGGAAACCTTACCGTCCTCCGGTAAACAGCTTATCGCCCAACAGACTGCCGATACACTGGTCGTGTACCAGGCCTTCCGACCCGCTATCGCCAACTATGCCGTTGCCCATCAGGCTTTCGGCGGCAATGCCTACAGTTACGACCGCATGTCGTGGATCAAACCCAATTTCCTCTGGATGATGTACCGTTGCGGCTGGGCCGCCAAAGAAGGGCAGGAGCGGGTATTGGCTGTTCATCTCCCTAAAATATTTTTTGAAGAAATATTATCAAAGGCAGTCCCTTCTTCATACAAACCCTGGCTTTTCCCCGAAATGGACGCCTGGCAGTCCGCGTTAAAAACCAGTGATGTACGCCTGCAATGGGACCCCGACCATGACCCCAATGGCAACAAACTGGAGCGAAGGGCCATCCAGCTGGGACTGCGCGGCAGCATCCTGAAGGAGTTTGGACAGCGGCAGATTGTCGCCATTGAAGATATCACAGACTTTGTAAAGGAACAGCACCTTGTATTGCAGCGTAACCCTGATGCCCTCGAGGTGCCGGAAGAAAGCCTGTACGCGCTGGAAGATGCTGTTATCCGCAATACCATTGATTTACGTTAAACCAGTATGCCATGGAAAAACACACCTACATCCCGGAGATTTTTACGTTGAAGAATTTTCTTTCCGCAGAGGAATGCCGTGAACTGATAGGCCGCAGCGAGGCCATGGGCTACGAAGAAGCGACCGTGGACGTAGGCGGAGGGCAGCAACGGATGATCAAAGGTGTACGGAATAACGAAAGGGTGTTGTATAAAGATGCAGCTTATGCTACCTTTATATGGGAAAGATTACGTTCCTATGCGCCGCAAGGCACCGACAACCGTACCGCATGCGGCCTGAATGAGCTGTTCCGTTTCTATAAATACAGTCCGGGACAGCGTTTCAAGATGCATAAGGACGGCAGTTTCGTGCGGAACCGTTTCGAAGCCAGCCAGTACACCTTCCTGATTTACCTCAATGAAGGTTATACCGGTGGCAGCACTATTTTCAAAACAGGAGAGGAGGTGCTGCCGGAAACAGGGATGGCGCTTGTTTTTTATCATCCGTTGCTACATGAAGGCACGCTGCTGACAGCAGGTACCAAGTATGTGCTTCGGTCGGACATTATGTATAAATAGAAGGAATCATGCCTGCCACATATGTTATTGGCGATATTCACGGCGCCCTGAAAGCACTGAAACAGCTGCTGGAAAGGATAGGGCCGGAAAAGGACGACCGGTTTATTTTTCTGGGGGATTATGTAGATGGCTGGTCTGAGTCTGCTGAACTGATACAGTTCCTGATGGAGCTGTCTGCGCAGTATACCTGCATATTCATCAAAGGCAACCACGACGCCTGGTGCGAGATGTGGCTGGCAGGCGAACAGCCGGTGGCCAGTTGGCTGCAACATGGCGGTAGGGCCACTGTGGCCAGTTATAATAAGCTGTCGGAAAAGGATAAGCTGCATCATCTGGCTTTCTTTAACCGGATGCTGAATTTTTACGAAGAGAATGACCGGCTGTTTATTCATGCAGGCTATGCTTCCATGCATGGCCCGGCGTATGAACGTTTCGAAGGCATGTGCTACTGGGACCGCACACTGTGGGAACTGGCTTTATCCATGGATAAGAAGCTGAAAAAAGATGCCGTTAATTATCCCAAACGGTTACTGCTATACGATGAAATATATATCGGTCATACCCCTACGCTGAATTATGATGAGGAAATGCCCATGCACCGGGTGAACGTATACAACGTGGATACCGGCGCAGCCTTTACCGGCAGACTTTCAGCGATGAACATCGATACGAAGGAAGTATGGCAAAGCGATCCGGCTTACTTGTTATATCCTACCGAAAAAGGCCGGAACCCGTGATGGTCCCGGCCCCACTTAAACCCTAACTGAACCACTAGTATTCCGAAATAGGATAGCTGTTGCAATGCCCGTCGCCATAGTTGGTGCGGCTGAATTTACTTTCCGGCGTCTTGTTGAGCGTCATGCCGGAAACCGGCAGGTACCCGGATTCACCATAACAGGACCATTTCAGCACCAGCGGGTTTGTGGCATTCACATCTGCCGACAATATCCCTAGGTCCCGGATGGACAAATGATAATAGGCATCCTGAACTTCCTGTACATTATCCATATCATCGTCCGGGGTTTGCTCACCTGCTTTCCAGATGATGTCGCGATAGGCGTCGAAATTGATGAACCAGTCGCCCTCTTTTTTCAAAATACCGTTGGTAATGACCAGGTTGCGTACTTTCCGGGCGTTGCTGTAACCGAAATTGTAGTTGCCCTCAACCTTTACGTTGTTCACCATATAATTCATAAGCCGGATCATCAGTGCGCCGTTCGTTTCGTTGTAGTCCAGTACCAGCTGCCCCTGCCGGATATACTTGTCTGTACAGGTTTTTGAGGGATTGAAGGAGAGCGTGATTGTACGATGGCCTTCGGGCGTAATACCGGTAGTAACATCGGCACAGGCGAGGCATTGGCTGCCATTCGGATATCCGTTGAGATTACTCAACACCTTTAACCCAATATAATCCAGCTCATTGATGGCTGCCTCCACTTTCACCAGCGCTTTGCCATAGGCGTCCAGTTTGCTGGTTTTATCATTGCCTTCCGGAATAGTCGGATGGGGCGTTTCTCTCTTTTTACAGGAGAACAGCAGGCATAGCATTAACAGATAAAAAATTGTCCTTTGCATATTGGGGTGGTGTTATGACAGCAAAGGTAGAAAAGGAGGGCGGCAGGGTATCGGTAGTACTATCGGAAGAAAAAAATCAGGGAAAACACGTAGAAATGATTTGGGGATTTTCTGATTCAGTTCACTGAATCAAAAAATCCCCAAACAAGATAGTTTTTAATTACTGTACAACTTCCTGCATGCCTTGCATGCCACCGGCCATGTTCTTGCGTTTGAACAGCGTCATGTCCACTTTACCGAAGCGGTAAGCGAAGTTGAGGCGGATCATCTGCGGGTCACGAAGACGGTTGTAGTATTGTGTAAAGTAGATGCTTTCAGAATACTGGTCCATTTTACGGCTTCTGAAGATATCACTGAAGCTCAGTGTCACGGAAGCGGCATTGTTTTTCAGGAAGCTCTTCTTGATGGCGGCATCCACGGCATAGAAAGAGGCAATGTAACCCTGTGAAGCGTTCTGTGACTGTTGCATGGAAGGACCGTCCTGTCTGCCTTTGTTGTCGTTAACAGGCAGGTTGGATTTGGACTGGTACAGGCCTGTCAGCTGTATTTCAAAATTGAGCGGCAGTTTGAAGGTATTGTTCAGTTTGCCGAACCAGGCCCACCGTGCGTCTTGTGAAGGTTGTCCGGTATTGTCGGTATTGATTTTTGAATTATAGATGTTCACGTTGGCTGACAATGACCACCATTTGTTGATGGTGTTCATAGAGGTCAGTTCAGCACCCATGGCGTAGCTGGAATTGGCGTTGATGTAAGTGTTCACCAGCAGTTCAGCGCCGTTGGCCGGGTCGGTTTCCTTGGTGAGGAAGCGGGTGATCAGGCCGTTGGTATGTTTGTAGTACACGGTACCCATGAAGGTGTTGTTACCTTTGAATGTTTTGAGGTAAGACATTTCCACGGAGTTGGTGAACTCAGGTATCAGACCGGGATTACCTTTGGTGATGTTCAGTTTATCGGTAGAATCGGTAAACGGAATCAGCTGGAAGAAATTCGGTCTGTTGATCCGGCGGGTATAGCTTATCTGCAGTTCCTGGTCATGTTTCAGCTTCTGGCTGAGGAAGATGGAGGGGAACAGGCTTACCGGATAATTGTTTTTGAACGTTTGTTTTACGTTGATCAGTTCACCGTTGTAGTCAGAGCTTTCTGCCCGCAGTCCCGCTTTATAGCTGAAGTTTTTGATGGTGTGGGAAACGCTGACATAAGCTGCATATACGTTGTCGGTGTTTTTGAAATTGTTGGACGCGCCCGGGATCAGTTTATAGTCGTTGGACGGATGATCGAACATGTAGTTGTTGAAGTTCGTCTCAGTGCGGCGGCTGGACATACGCAGGCCTGTTTCCAGTTTCAGCGTTTTGGTGAAAGGTCTTACGTAGTCTGTCTGTACCGTGATGAAAGAGATTTTACCGTTACCGAGTATACGTTGCATATCGGTGCGGTTGATAGCGCTGCCTTCGCCGTTGGCGTAGTAGTCAGTGACATAGTCAGCGTTGTTTTTGCTTTTACCGCCGAAGTAGTTCGCGTCTACGGTCAGCTCTTCGCCTTCGCGTGGGAACAGGTGTTTCATGCCCAGTACCAGCCCGTTAGCGTCGAATGCCATTTTAGAGTGGGAGTTACGTTCGCTGAACATATTCGTGATATCTTTTCCTCTGATAGTATCGGTGTTGATGGCGATGCTTTCTTCCGGTTTGAACTCACCATGTACTTTGATACCAGAGATGGAGAAGGTTGTGCGATTGGTGGCGAACCAGTCCACGCCCACTTTTCCGAATGCAAAGCCACCGTTTTGGCGGTTGGTGTTGTTTTGAAGAATGTGGGTGTTGGGATCGTCGCCAAAGTTGAGACGGTCCGTGTTGCCGGTGGTGCGGCTTTTCATCTGGTTGCCCATAGCGCTGGCAGAGAAGTTGATTTTACCCTGGCGAGCGTTGAAGTCGGCGCCTGCATTGAGTGCGCCGCGTTTGTCCACACCGGCTCGGAGGTTACCGTTGTAGCCGGTTTTACGGTTTTTCTTCAGCACAATATTGAGGATACCTGCGTTACCGCCGGATGCATCGTATTTGGCAGAAGGGTTGGTGATCACTTCCACGCTTTCGATCGCGTCTGCAGGGATCTGTTCCAGCGTGAGGGTGGTGGGGCGTCCATCGATGAACAGCTGCGGAGAGCTATTACGCAGGGTAACATTACCGTCTATGTCTACGTTGACCGAAGGCACGTTTTTCATCACGTCGAGGGCGGTACCGCCGGTGCTCGTGATATTTTTCTCCACGTTGAACACCTTTTTGTCGCCGTCCAGCTGCATGATCGGTTTAGTACCGGTTACGGTCACACCTTGCAGCTGTGTGGTACTGGAGGCCAGTTTGATGTTGCCGAGGTCTTTATCGATCGGAGGGAATACGACAGGCTGGGTATAGGTTTTGTAACCTGTACCGGAAACCTGCATTTTGAGTGGTCCTCTGAGCGGCAGTTCGTCGAGGGTGAACTCACCATTGGCCTGGGAGAGCACGCCTTTTACGAGCACGTCTTTCATCTTTTTGGTAGCAGAGTCCATACGGCCCTGCAGAATGATAACGGAGGCGTAGCCAACAGGCTTTCCTTCGGCATCAATTAGCTTACCATATATATGTCCGATATTGCCCGGACCACCTTTACCTGCCATGCCACCTGGAGGCATTTTTCCGCCCGGGGCCTGGGCGTGTGCTTGGGTCAGGAAAAGCACGAACATGAAAAACAAGTAGATTTTTCGCATTTTATTTAGAATTCTGAGTGTACAAAAGTAGGCTTGCCAAATCGATTTTTCCGGCAAATGAGATGAGTGGTCGAAATTTTGATACAAAACCCGGTTTATCAGGGTTGATTTTTTCCGGCGATGGCATAAAGGGCATCCCGGTACGTATCGCCAACGGGCAGCTCGGTGTCCTGTAAAAACACGCTGTTTTTCCGGATGGCCGTGATAGCGGCCACAGAAATAATGTACGATTTGTGGATACGGATGAACCGGGCCGGCGGCAGCTGCTCTTCCAGGCTCTTGATGCTCATGCGGGTGATCACCGGTTTGTTGGAGCTTTTCAGGTGGATTTTTACATAATCCTTCAACCCTTCGATCCAGACAATGTCAGAGAAGACAATTTTAAACAGGCTGTAATCCACATTGACAAAGAAAAAATCGCTTTGGTCGCGGGCGGCTTTGCCGGCGCTTCTGAGCTGATGCAGTTCGTTGGCCTTGTTGCAGGCTTTGACAAAACGTTCCAGCGACACCGGTTTTACCAGGTAGTCGGTCACGTCGAGGTTGAACCCTTCCAGGGCATATTTCTCATAAGCAGTGATCAGTATTACGAGCGGTTTGCTGGCCATGGATTGCAGGAATTGCAGGCCGGTAAGGCCAGGCATCTGGATATCGAGGAAGATCAGGTCGACCTGTTGCGTCCGCAACACTTCCATGGCTTCAAAAGCGTTGTTACATTTAGCTACCAGTTGCAGATACGGCACCATACTGATGTTGTCTTCCAGCAAGTCGAGCGCCAGCGGTTCGTCGTCAATGGCTATACATCTCATGGTGTATTGTTGATTTTGGCATTTAATGCAGGTCCAGCTGCAATGTTACGTAAAACCAGTCATCTTTGGAATTGATCTGCAATACGTAATTGTTTCCGTAGAGCAGGTTGAGCCTGCGCTTTACGTTGGCCAGCCCTATCCCGCTGGTTTTATCTTTTACCTCTTCGGAAGCGTTGTTGTATTTATTCCGGACCGCAAAAAACAGCTTGTCGGCCGTGGTAAACAGGTTGATATCTATCTGTGCATGCATAATGAAGCCGGTACCATGTTTGAAGGCATTTTCCACAAAAGGTATCAGCAACATCGGTTCTATTTCATAGTGACTGTTGGGTACGTTCATTTCCACATTGATCTCCACATTTTTGCCAAAACGCTGCCGTTGCAGGTCGATGTAACTTTGCAGATACTCTACTTCTCGCTGGAGAGGCATTTTCTCTTCATCCGCTTCGTAGAGCATATAGCGCATCAGGGAGGATAATTTGATGAGGGAAGGCTCCAGCAGGTCGGATTTTTTACGTGCCAGCGACACCATGTTATTCAGCACATTGAACATGAAGTGGGGACTTACCTGCGAGCGCAGCAAAGACAGCTCTGTTTTGAGGTTTTCGTTTTCCCGGGCGCTGACTTTCCGCTCCATCAGTATCCGTTCGCGCACCATCTGAAACGCTGTGCTGGCGGACAAGATAAACAGGAAGGCGAAAACGGTGAAAAGGGTCAGGGGCTTGAGGTCAACCACGGCTTTTCCCAGGAAGAACCGTTCGAAGAAAAACCGCATGGCACAGAAAAACATAAAAACCAGGAGCAGCACACTGGTATATTCCATGGTCCGCTTTTGCTGTACCAGCTTGGGAATCAGGTAAAAGGCATTGGTATAAAAAAAGATGATCTGCGTAATATAAAATACCAGCAGGAAATAAAACCAGGAAGCCCGTTCTGCCATTTCCGCAGGAGATACAGGCTTCTCGTAGGTGGGGCGTAGCAGAAACGGGAGCGAGTACAGCAACGTCCACACCAGTGCATGCGTTGCAACAATCGCCCATTTGCGGTTATACCATTCTTTTGCCATGCCGCAATTTAGGGATTAATAGCGACGCCACAGGACAACTTGCGACCAACCTCGTGATTTCCACGATGAAGACAGGCTTCTGTCACCGTTTTGGCGAAAACCCGCTGGCGCCGGTCACTATGTTGGCTTTCAGCTCACTTAAGATAGAATATAGCCCGAAATAAGTGCGGTTAATATAAAGACTGTGCCGGGAGCCCCGGGCCACTTTGGACTCCCTGACTTCCTTCATGTTATAAAGTTCGTCCATATACGCATAGATCTCATTGAAGTAGGCTTCGTCGCCGAAATCAAAATGATCTACGGTAAAGGGAAGGGTGAGCAGGTCGATCATGTGCTGGAAAAGGCCTGAGAAGAACTCCACTTCTTTGGGCGTATCGCTGGGATGGATCATTTCCAGGTTGGTATATATTTCGTGGCGGCGTTTTTCGTCTTTCAGTACTTCCTTGTCTGTCAGCAGGAAATAATTGTAATAGAAATCTTCCGGAATTTCTTTCACGCAACCGAAGTCGAAAATGCCTACGGTGCCATCGGGACGCATCAGGAAGTTGCCCGGGTGGGGATCGGCGTGTACCTGTTTGAGGTGGTGCACCTGGAACTGATAGAAATCCCACAGTGCCTGTCCTATTTTATTACGGGCGTCCTGGGACGGATTTCCTTGCAGGAATTCTTTCAGGTGCTGTCCATCGAGCCAGTCCATGGTGATGATCCTGTCGGAGGACAGTTCCGGATAGTACCGGGGAAACAGCAGATGAGGAATATGGGCACATTCGCGGGAAAGTGCCATAGAGCGGGTCAGTTCCAGTTTATAGTCCGTTTCTTCCAGCAGTTTGCTTTCAATTTCCTGGAAATACTTGTCCATGTCCACCTCGTTCATACCTACAATGCGGAGGGCAAAGGGTTTTACGATGCGGAGGTCTGATTTTACGCTGTTGGCCACGCCGGGATATTGTATTTTGACGGCCAATGCTTTACCATCTTTCCAGGCTTTATGTACCTGGCCGATGGAGGCGGCGTTGGAGGCATGCATTTCAAATTTATCGTATAACTGTGCCGGCGACTTCCCGAGGGTTTTTACGAACGTGTTGACAACCAACGGACCGGAAAGCGGAGGGGCACTGTATTGCGACATGGCGAATTTCTCGGTATAGGCTTTGGGCAGCATGCCTTTGTCCATACTGAGCATTTGCGCCACTTTCAGGGCGCTGCCTTTCAGGCTGCTGAGTGTTTCGTAGATATCGGCGGCATTATCCTGGTGGAGCGTCTCTTTGGTAAGAGACGGGTCCACCAGTTTACGGGTATAATGTTTAATATAATTGGTGCCTACTTTCAGTCCGGTGGTGACGAATTTTCCCGCCCTTTCCACTTTGGAGGTGGGAATATTGGATTGTTCTTTCATGATGCCTATTTCCGCGTAAAGATGAATTTGCCAAAGTCGAGCAGTGAGTCCAGTGTATTGGATTTTATCAGCTGGAAGCTGAGGTTTACTGCTTTTTCGATGGCAGCATCTGTCATTTCAAAATTGGCGCTGGTGTCGTTGAGCCAGTATTTCAGCACGAAAAGGGCCTGTACCCAGAAGCCATGTACATATTGGTCGGAGATGTATTTTCTTTCTTTGATTTCGTTGGAAGTATAGCCTTCCCTGATCAGCTCCCTTACATACGCGTAGAATGCGCGTTTGAAGGTTTCCAGTTTATTGCGGTAAAGGTCCGGTAGCCTGAATTGTTCCTTTTGTTGGAGGAAGTAGCTGCGGTCGTCCTTCAGTTTCTGTACCCAGAGGAAATAAAAGGCCAGCAGTTTTTCCTGTGCGGAATATTGCTGGTAGGTTTCATCGTCACGCAGTTGCGTGAGGGTATCTTCAAATACAGCCAGCCAGATATCTTTTTCGATGGCTTCCAGCGAAGCATAGTGCTCGTAAAAAGCGCTCTCACTGATGTCGAGCTGTTTGCATAGGCTATATACAGAAACAGGTGCTTTACCGTTTTCCAGCCAGTAGATTTTGTAAGCGTTACGGATGAGTTGTTTGTCCATGTGCAAGGATTTACTATTGTTGTAATACCCCGCCCGGGGCGGCCCGGAGGTTAATCAAGTACGGGGAAAACCACTGTATACAAATTTACGCTTTAAGCGATTATCAACTTTAATTTTAACACCACCTTTGCATTTTAGCATTAGTTATTTTTTATTTGATCATTGAAAAGAATGTGTCAGGTCATTAAATAGTCAAATAAAAAATAACTAAATGCCAAAATGATATATCTTTGCGGCGTTATTCGTTTTTCTCATCTGTTAAAACGAACTACCCATGACAGAACATCTCCACATATCGCCCCTTGCAATTGTCGCCTAAAAGGCGGCCCTACCGGGTTATTTCCTGCATTTTTTAACACTGTTTTGAATGGTGATGGTATGCTATATTGGCCATACCTGAAGGATTTCTTTGTTGCCTTGCACAGGTTTGCAGCCTGCTGCGATGTTATTGCAGTGAAATAATCGGACAATCAAATATTTATTACCCCTTAATTACATACGTTTTGTCTGGTTTAAAAACAAAAGAACTGAGTAAAATCGGTTATACGGACGACCGGGCCAGGAGCCTGGTGATCAATATTATGGCGCGGCATTTCAAACATCATGATAAAGCCGCGATTATACAGCTGTTGACGGATATTAAAGAGCGTCCGGCTGAATTTTTACAGGATGAGGTGCTGGGAAAGATAGCGGCGATATTCGCCGATGTGCCGGAGGAGCGCCATTTTCAGTCGTTTGACCTGCTGGAAACCACGGGGCAACTGAAAGTGTACGGTGGCAAAGAGATAGAACAGGCTGCCCGTCAACAGATGGAATTGGCCATGTCACTGCCGGTAACGGTACAGGGCGCACTGATGCCTGACGCGCATATGGGCTACGGTCTTCCGGTGGGTGGCGTGCTGGCCACAGAAAATGCGGTGGTCCCCTACGCGGTAGGTGTGGACATTGGCTGCCGTATGGCACTTACCCTCTTCGATGAAGGGGAAAGTTTCCTGAAACGTTACAGTTACCAGCTGAAAATGGCCATGAAAGAATATACCCATTTCGGTATGGAAGGCGGACTGGAATTCCGCCAGGAGCATGCGGTGCTTGACAGGCCGGAATTCCGTGATACGCCATTGCTCAAAAGCCTGCATGGCAAAGCGGTGCGGCAGCTGGGATCATCCGGCAGCGGCAACCACTTCGTGGAATTCGGGCTGCTGACGCTGGAAGAAGACAATTCCCTGGCGTTACCACCAAAGCAGTACCTCGCCTTGTTATCGCATTCCGGCAGCCGTGGTCTGGGCGCCGCTATCGCCCAGCACTATACGAAAATAGCGATGGACACCTGCAAGCTGCCGCGTTCGGCACAACAGCTGGCCTGGCTGGACATGAACAGCGAAGCAGGGCAGGAGTACTGGTTGAGCATGAACCTGGCCGGTGACTACGCCCGTGCCTGTCACCAGCAGATACATCGCCACCTGGCAAAGGCCACAGGACTGAAAAGCCTGGCGACCATCGAAAACCACCACAATTTTGCGTGGGAGGAAACGCTGATGGATACACGGAAAGTGATCATTCACCGAAAAGGTGCTACCCCGGCACATGCGGGCGAACTGGGCATTATCCCCGGCAGCATGACGGCGCCTGCCTACCTGGTCCGTGGCAAAGGCGTGGAACAGGCGCTTTACTCCGCTGCGCACGGGGCCGGCAGAGCAATGAGCCGCTCTAAGGCCAGGGAGAAAATGACGGTATCGGCATTGAACAAAATGCTGGCCAGCGCAGGTGTAACCCTGATTGGTGGCAGTGTGGAGGAGAACCCGCAGGCCTATAAAGACATCGACCAGGTGATGAACGCACAGCACGAGCTGGTGAGCGTGGAAGGGCGTTTTATGCCCGTCATCGTACGGATGAATAAAGAGTAGCCGCTCACGTTATATTCACAGCAAAGAATCGGGTCAGGACAGGATGTCCTGACCCGTTCTTTTTCCCGGGGTACTGGTAAATGTGAAAAAGAATATTTACTTTAATGAACTCATTGTCTACCTATGACCCAACGACTACAGTCCCTCGATATGATGAGGGGAGTCATCATGCTTCTACTGGCAGCGGAAAGCACACATCTGTACTGGTCACTTGACAGCCTGCAATCCGACGGTTTATGGCATACGTTCATGCAACAGTTTTTCCACCATCCGTGGAATGGCCTACGGGCATGGGACCTGGTGCAGCCGGCATTTATGACGATAGCCGGCACAGCCATGTATCTGTCGTGGAATGCCAAAGCACAAAAGGGTATCAGCTGGCAACAAAATTTTAAACATATTGCCTGGCGTTGCGGGAAATTATTTATATTCGGTACTGCATTACATTGCGTATATGCGGGCAGGTTAGTCTGGGAATTGTGGAATGTGCTCACCCAGTTGTCCGTAACCACGATCGTTGCATATCTGATTATTCGCCGTTCTGTAGTATATCAGCTGGTGGTCAGCCTGTTGCTGCTCCTTGCCACTGATCTCATGTATCGTTTTGTCATTTTACCTGGGTTCGAAGATGCTTTTACACAAGGGCACAATTTCGGTGCCTACCTGGATACGGTCCTGATGGGAAAAATTAACCCGGACGGATGGGTCGCAATTAATTGTATCCCTACGGCTGCACACACTATTTGGGGCGTACTGGCGGGGAGACTGTTGACCGGCACTAAGCTACCGTTGCGGAAGACAGGTGTATTGGTGATAGCCGGTATGACAGGACTGGCAGCCGGTTTTGGGCTAGACGCGGCAGGTATAACACCGATCATTAAACGGATCAGCACAGCTTCTTTTGTGCTGGCATCCGGCGGATGGGTGATGCTGATCATGGCATTGTTCTACTGGCTGGCCGATGTGCGGGGATACGTACGTTACGCCTGGATAGCCACTGTAGCAGGTATGAACGCCATTTTCCTCTACCTGTTTTTTGAAACGGTAGGCGCACAATGGGTGAACCCCACCACAGGCATTTTTGTCAAAGGGTTTACTTATCTGTTGGGCATACGGGAGGAAGTCAGGGAGGTCTTGTCTGCCCTGACCGTTCTGGTGCTGGAATGGGGACTGTGTTACTGGTTATACAGACGGAAGATATTTTTCAAATTATAAAGATCATCAACAATATAAGAAGATCGTAAACGAATAGCTATCTGAGAAACCCCTATGAATCAGCCCTGGTATCAGCTACCGGGGCTTCTTTTTTGGCTTCGGGGAGGCCTCTTACCATTAATACGATCAGCAGTCCGCATAACGCCATGATGCCAAAAGAAACCCGCAGGTGCGTGGCCTGTGCTACAAAGCCTACCAGTGGCGGTACTATGAGAAAACCCAGATAACCGATGGTGGAAATGGAAGCCAGCGTTTGTCCGCTGTTGGCATCACGGGATTTGCCGGCCAGGCTAAATACCAGCGGCACGATACACGAAACACCGAAGCCGGTGCAAATAAAGCCTATGGCCGTAATCACCGGATGAGGCAGCGCAATGGTCAGCACAAGGCCGCTTAAGATCAGCCATCCGCTGTAGTACAGCATGTTTTTGATGCCCATCCGGGCAACGAGCCGGTCGCCGGCAAAACGGCCAAGGGTCATGGCGCCCATATACACCATGAAACACGCAGTGGCCGCAGTGGCGGTGCCCCCGGCCACCTTATGGAAATAGATACTGCTCCAGTCGTACATGGTGTTTTCAGTGGCCATGCAGGCGAAACAGATAAAGGAAAAACGAAGCAGCGATTTGCCGGGCAACGAAAACGCTGGTTTTTTTACCAGGCTGGGCACGGGCTGGTCTGGGTATGCACGTACCCCGTAGTACAGTGTAAATACCAGCAGCAGCAGGCTGACGCTTAGCATATGCCACGATGGCGCCACCTGCATAGACACCATCAGGTAACCGATACCGGCGCCGGCGGAACCGGCAATGCTCCAGATACCATGGAAGGTGGTCATAATGGACTTGGGATACATATGTTGTACCTGCACCGCCTGCGAGTTTGCAGAGAGGTTAAGCAGGTTACGGGAAGAACCAAAGCAGAACAGGGTCAGTGCCAGTTGCCACAAACTGGTGGTGAAGCCCGGAAGGCTTAGCACCACGTTAAAAACCATGGCGCCGATAACCATGATTTTACGGCTGCTGAAACTGCCCAGCAGCTTGCCGGTAACCGGCATCGTCAGCATCAGCCCGATAGGCAATGCCAATAACACCAGTCCCAGCTGGGCTTCATTGAGGTGCAGCTGTTGTTGTATGGAAGGTATCCTGGAAGCCCAGGTGGAATAACCCAGTCCGGAGATAAAAAAGAAAACGGAAACGGCCGTCCGGTATTGTCGTGCGTTGGCTTCGGTAGCTTGCGGTATCTCTATGAACATCAGTGATGGTACATACCTCTTTGAAGAGCCATGAGGAATGCAAAATTAGATAAATCCGGAGATTTAATGAACCACAGAGGATTTTTCCCCCGGGATTCCTGAATTCAACGCATTCCCGCTGATTCGAGTGGATTTTTCAATTTCGCCAGCGCACGCACGGGGAATGTCCCCACGCCTTTAAATTTAGGCGGTACGGCGCTGAAGGTAAAGCTGTCGTCCGGCAGCAGTTCCAGATGGCAGAGATGTTCCACGATGAGTATTTCCGCGCCCAGCAGGGTGGTATGTACCGGTCTGCTGCGTCCCTGGGTGTTGTCGATGTTATGGGAGTCGATGCCGACCAGTTTTACGTTACAGTCGCGCAGGTATTCGGCTGCGTCGGCGGTGAGGTACGGATGGTTTTCGTAGTAGGCGGGCGTGTTCCAGTGGTTGGCCCAGCCGGTGTGTACCAGTACGGCGCGGTTGCGTATTTCGTGGTTGCGCAGCCTGTCGGCGGTAACGGCGAGGCCCTGCTCATAGGGCGTGCGGATGACGATGGCGTCCAGGTCTACGAAACGTTCCAGCGGCATTTCTGACATGTCTTTTCCGTCGGCATAACGATGGAAGGGGCAGTCGATGTAGGTGCCGGTATTGGTGACCATTTCTATTTTGCCGATCTGGAAGGTGGTGTCGCCATCGTACAGGGCGGCGGAATTTTCGCGGCTGAGGAAATCACAGATTACCGGGGCTGGCAGGCCTTTGTAGGTCACCAGGCCGTTTTCAATGGTATGGCTCAGGTCCACCAGGTAAGTTGGGTTATTGGTATTGACTGGTTTTCGTTTATGCGGCTCAGTGAGAATTTCCTTGTTGAGGATGCGGGTTTCGCCTACCATGAGCAGGCGCATGTCGGCTACGATATAGTCGGCCAGTTCTTTGTCGGAGATGTCGTCGCCGGCGATGTCGAGCCGGAAATCTTTTCCTGTGATACCGCCACCGTTGGTGAAGCGGATGTCAAAATCAAATTTTACTCTTTTGTTCATCGGTTGATAATTTTCCCGTTTTGAGACGTTTATAAATGTACGATATTAGCGCTATGCTTAGAGAATTTCAGGTACTCACTGCTGAAGAGGCATTGAACCAGCATCAGATACAGATAAAAGTCCTTGAAAGTGAAGAGGCTTTTATGGATATGATAGGGACAGACGGTTATTTCTATGTGCATAAAGGAGATCTGCATCTGCAGGGCGACCTGATCATCGATATGGACCGGGCGGACAAGATGCCGGATGGCCGGCCGCCGCTGGGATTTGCCGTTATCGGCAACCTGACGGTGGATGGCGGTGTCCTCAATGAGACAGGCGATTATGGCCCGGTGTTTTACGTGGCGGGCAACCTCACCTGCCGCAACCTCATGGTGGGCGGAGCTCCCACCCGCGTGGAAGGCGATGTCCGCGTGGAAGAGGTGATTATGCTGCATTACAACCACGGCTGGATGAAATGTGACGGTACTTTTTTCGCTCCCATTATGATCGTGGACGATTATTACCTGATGCCTTTCCGTAAAGAGATCAGCCGTTTTTATTATAATGACCGCGACGCCGAAAGCCCTGAAGCCAATGAATGCGGCGAGTCTGAAGACGGTAACCCGGTAATTTCGGAAAACCTGCGGGCGTTGCTTAACAATCCGCTGACGACTGATTTTGAAGAAATACGCCGTGACCTCGCTGCCGGGGAAAGTGTGATAGCGCCGGTGGAGAGGACGCTTGAATACTGGCGCAACAAGGTACGCCGCAACTACAGTGATCTGAAGCGGGTACCTATGGAGTTGCGCACTTCGAACCTGTGCGACGAAGCGATGGCTTACAGTGTGGCAGCGCTGAAATATTTCCCGCCGGGGTCCATTACGCCGGAACTGGCCACTGCTGCGGCGCAGCGAGATGGCAAAGCGCTGCGTTACCTGCCGCCGGAGATGATCACCCGGGAGCTGTGCTACCTCGCCGCCAAACACGGCGCCATTCTGAAGTATGATATCCCCGAGCGGTTCTATGAACATGCGTTGTTGTGTAATGTTATCAAAGTGTCCGACTGGCAAATGGAACATGTGCCCGTCGCTTTTATGACGGAAGATATGCTGGTGCTGTATGTGAAAGCCGGCCGCGGCGCGTGGCTGGACAGGTACTGTCAGCAGTCCGGCGTGTCCAAACAGAAAGTGCTGGAGCGGGTGATGGCGGATGATATCAAATACCTTGAGAATATTTTCAATTGGCATCTGTCGGCCACCACTTATGCGTATGCGCGGCAACGTTATGACAAACCGGAATACGCGGAGGCCTGGGCAGCCATCAATGAACGTTTTGCCCGGAAAATAGCGCGGGTGAACGGGAGCCCGTCTACTCCATCGTCATGACCAGCTTGCGGCCGTAAGTCTGGTTGTTTTCCATCATGATATGTGCCTGCCGGACAGTATCTGCGCTGAGGCGGCCCACTACCTGCACGGCTGGTGGCGTGATGACGTTGTTATTGAGCAAGGTGGCCAGTTCGCGAAGGTTTTGGCCATACCAGGACAATTGATTGGCCGCTGCGTAGGCATAGTTGGAGATGTTGATAACATGTGCGCCTTTGTCGAACAGCAGTTCCCGGGTGCGGGATGTTCCCAGGAAAGTGATGTCTGCATACCCTTTGTTAAGCCCTATTACTTCCGCCGCTGTTTCGGAGATGCTTCCACCCACGATATCGATGCCCCAATCAAAATATCCTTGTCCGCCTGCGTCCAGCAGTCTCTGTGCTAAGTTGGGCTGCCGGTAGTCCAGTATGTGCGTGGCGGGCAGTCCCAGTATTTCCAGCGCTGCCTTGCTTTGTTCGTTGCCTGCTGCGGTAAACAGCTGATGGCTGCCATATGCTTTCAGTAATTTGATCAGGAAGCTGCCTACTGCGCCGGCGCCGCCGGTGAGAAAGATGTGTTCTTCCGGACGGGCGTGTATCCGTTGAAAGGTTTGCCAGGCGGTAAGTCCGGCAGACGGTATAGCCGTTGCCGTAGTAAACGGCAAGGCTGCCGGCAGTGGCGCTACCATCTGGTAATTGAGCGCGATGTGGGTGGCATAGGTGCCGTTGGAGCCTTTGCTGCCGGCCGCAGCGATCACTTTATCGCCAGGCCGGAAGCCTTTTGTCTGCGCGCCTGCGGTCACCACTATGCCGGCCAGTTCCCGGCCTAGCACCGGAGAATGCATATGCTGGCTTTCGCGGCGGCCCTGCCGCATCTGATAGTCAATAGGATTAAAAGCAGCGGCTTTGATTTCAATCAATAATTCATTTTCCCGGTAAACGGGCATGGGTAGTTCCGCTTCGCGGAACTGACCGGTGTCTCCAAATCCATTTAATACAATTGCCTGCATGTGCGTAATTTTGGGTAAAGCTAACGGGCTGTGTCACGGTGACCAATAACCGTGATAATTGAGAGTTACTCACAAAAAAATGAGTGGTATTATGATCAAGGAAACATCCTCTAATGCGTCTAACCGGAAATTCCTGCGCAGCGTATGCCGTATCACGGGGGCGCTGGAGATCCTCTCCGGACGCTGGAAGGCGCTGGTGCTGATTCATATTTCGGAGGGGAAGAACCGTTTCAGTTTATTGAAACAGGTATTGCCGCCGGTGTCGGACCAGGTGCTGGGGCGGCAGTTGCGGGAACTGGAATCGGAAGGGCTGATAACTAAGGCCATTATCGCAGAAGTGCCGGTACGCGTGGATTACAGCCTCACCGACAAAGGCGCGGCGGTATTGCCTATCCTGGACGAGCTGGCCGAGTGGTATGATAAACGGGGTGACTAGGATGTTGCTGTCAGCAGCTGTTGTAATTTTTTCTCCTGTAAAATAGTGATGGATTTTCCCTCGGCTTCAATTAACCGTTGCTGGATAAATTCCTGTAGCATCCGGTAGATGGTTTCGTAGGTAGTGCCGGCCAGCGAGGCGAGGTCTTGCCGGTTGATCGTAAATTGTTTGTGCCCATATACCCGGCTTATTTCCAGCAGTGCGTCTGCCAGTCTGCTTTTCACGTCCATGTGCACGAGGTTGCGCATTTTCTTTTCCGCTTCCTGTAATTCCGCGGCATAAAACTGCATGAGCCGGTAGGTGAGGGTGGGATTTACCTTGAGGGAGGCTTCAAAAAACTCGTTGTCCACATAACAGAAGGTGCCATCTTCCAGGGCCGTGGCAGATACCGGGTAGAGGCGCTGTTCGCTGCCAAATCCGCGGTGACCGAGGATGTCGCCTTTTTTTGCCAGCCGGATGATAAGTTCTTTTTCCGGTCCCCATTGTTTATGCACTTTCACTTTCCCGTCATATAAAAAATAGATGCCGGTGGCCGGATCGCCTTCGCGGAACAGTATTTCGCCTTTTTTAAACGGCTGATGCTGCCGGTGGGAGGCAACTGCCGCCAACCATTCCGGGATGGCATGCTGGCATAAAAAACATGTCTTCAGATCGCAGGCCCTGTTTTTCTTCATGGTTGCAATAGTAATACTTTTTCGATGTTTTTATAGAAGAAATGCTATTTAATATGATTTGAATCATATTTTTGTGATGGTTTTTTATTTCAGATATCATTTTTTCATTTCATGGATCATATAAAAAGGCCTGAGAAGGCCGGAAAAGTATCGAAAAGAGTATTTTACCTGAGTATGCAAGCCTTGCTCAACGCCATACTGGTGGGCCTTATAGCCAAAGGGTTGGTACTATTGATCAGTTTGATCACCAACTTGTCTTTTTATGGACGGTTTTCCTTTGAAGAGCGGGACCCTGCCGGTCATCACCTGGGCTGGGTAGTGGTAGTGGTGCCTGTCATCGGTAGCCTTATTGTGGGTGTCATGGCGCGTTTTGGCAGCAAAGCGATCCGCGGGCACGGTATCCCCGAAGCGATGGAGAACATTATTTTGAATGAAAGCCGGATACCGCCGGTGATCACCCTGCTGAAGCCGTTGTCTGCCGCCATTTCCATAGGCACGGGCGGCCCTTTTGGTGCGGAAGGCCCTATCATTGCCACAGGTGGGGCACTAGGGTCGTTTACCGGCCAGGTGATCCATATTTCTTCCGCAGAGCGGAAAGTATTGCTGGCAGGGGGCGCCTGTGCGGGCATGTCTGCTATCTTCGGCAGCCCGCTGGCAGCTATCCTGCTGGCGATAGAACTGTTGTTGTTTGAATTTTCTCCCCGCTCGGTGATTCCGGTGGCATTGTCTTGTATTACTGGTGCAGGCATGCACCTGTTGTTGTTCGGTAATGACCCGGTATTTGCGATGCCGCCTATTCCGGCGGTATCTGACATAGCACTGGTGACTTATGTGCTCATGGGTGCCGCTATCGGTGTAGTGGCAGCGCTGGTGTCCCGTTCTGTGTATTGGATGGAGGACATGTTTGAGCACCTGCCTGTTCACTGGATGTGGTGGCCGGCTATTGGCGCCGTGGCGGTGGGTGTGATTGGTTATTTCGCGCCGCATACCATGGGTGTTGGATATGATAATATCAGGACGCTGTTGACCGGTGAGGTGACCTTAGCCCTGATGCTATCGCTTTGTGTGTTGAAATACCTGTCATGGGTGATCTCTTTGGGCAGCGGCACCTCCGGTGGTACGCTGGCGCCGTTGTTCACCATTGGTGGCGCGCTGGGCGCATTGATGGGCGTAGCGGTGCTGCAGCTTTTTCCGGGCAGTGGCATCAACCTGGCTACGGCCGCGTTGATTGGTATGGCGGCCATGTTTGCGGGCGCATCGCGCGCGTTGCTGACGGCTATTGTATTTGCGCTGGAAACAACCGGGCAGCCGCATGGACTGCTGCCTTTGATCGGTGCATGTACCACCGCTTACTTTGTTTCTTTCTTTTTGATGAAAGGGTCTATTATGACAGAGAAGATCCGCCGACGGGGCATCCATGCGCCGGAAGAATACCTCCCCGATGTGATGCAGCAGATAAACGCCGCTACGGTAGCGGTGCCGCCGGAGCTGTCCGTGAAAGACACCTTTACCGTAGCACAGGTAAACATCCTGCTGGACAACCACGCCTACTATCAGCAGCACCTGCTGGTAACGGACGCTGACGGCCGTTTTGCAGGGTATTTTGATCGTCAGCGGTTGCCGGCGGCAGATGAAAATATGGCTATTGCACATCTGGTGTCCCGTACGGCGCCGTTCCTGTTGCCTAATGATGATATTAACATGGTGGCGCAGATGCTGGAGAAATATCAGCTCAGCGTGTTGGCCGTAGTAGAAGACAATCAGCTGAAGGGGATGGTGACTGCGGCTGCTATCATGCATACCTATAGTGAAAGACAGCTGGCATCAGCGAGGTATCACTCCGCCTTTTTCGGCAACACCCGGTTGTTGCGCCTTATGGCGCGTGGAAAACGGCTGCTGGTGAGATGACCTGCGCCCGTTTTTCATGTGCTGAAATAGCGTACTTTTTAACGGCAACGCCTGCACGTCATTTTTCCGGCCGGGAGGCCTTTTGTGCTTCACTTCGATGGCTATACGTTGTTTCCCGGAGGAGGCTCAGGTTATGGTGATCATTTCCGGAAGACCCGATGATCGGGAAACAGGTGATCGTGGGTGAGAGTTATCCACATCTGCCGTGGTGGCATCTATAAACTGAAAACAGCCATTTCCACAATACCGTGTCCGGGCTGATGAAAAGCCCGGTTGGTACCGGTGAATTTCCGCTCTGTTTCACATAATGGCTCGAAATACTCCAGCCGGCCAAAACGGGCCACCAGGTCCCGTATCTGTTGACGGGTATTGAGATTGGGGATGCTGTTGAGATGTGTTTCTATCACCTTCACCGTATTGCGGTGATAGACCAGAAAATTGTCTGGTACTTCCTCCAGTGCCAGTGAAAAATCCAGTACGCCCAGATGGTGCTGTTGGGGCGTGACCAGCAGTTGCATCATCTGCACAAAAGATTCGTTGCTGATGTAATGAATGACACCTTCAAAAATGATAATGGCGGGTTCGTCGGGCACATACCCTGCCTGTTTCAACATAGCCTCCAGCAAAACAGTATCGGTAAGGTCGCACCGAAGGAAATGCAGCGGTCCTGTTATATGTAATATTTCCTCATAGATTTTTTTCTTCTCTTCGATATACCCGTTGTCTACCTCCACGATACGGCTGGTCCGGCCGGGATAATGTTCCAGCAGGTAGAGCGACAGCGGGTCCAGTCCCGCGCCAAGGATCAGCACCTGCAGCACGGGATGTTGGTCCATGCTTTGTCGTATCACTTCGCGGACGGCCAGTTTGCGGTAGTAAACGGTATCGGCTATCGGCGGATAAGCGCGGGTCAGGTCGCGCGAGAGCCGGCTGATCTCACTGAAATCAATCGCGTTGACATAGGCTTTTTCGAGCGGGCTGGTATACAATCTGATAGCCTGCTCCAGCACGAGCCTTGCTGTTGAGGGAACTTTTAGCCTGTTGGTCATCAGAATTGGTTATTTTTAATGAATATAAGGCTTACGTGCGCATAGCAGATGCAGTCAGAACAATTACAGATTATCATTGTTTCATTAGGAATGTCAACAATATAGCATATGAAGGAACGTATAGCATCTCTCAGCAAACTGGAAAAGGAAGGCAGGCAGATATCCCGTTTACCTTTCTCCATCAGGATCTTACTCGAAAACGTATTGCGCAACCACGACAATTTCGCCATCACCGATGAACATGTGGAAACGCTGGTCAACTGGCAGCCCACTCCGCCCGACAAGGAAATTCCTTTTAAGCCGGCGCGTGTGCTGATGCAGGATTTCACGGGTGTGGCGGCCGTGGTGGACATTGCCTCGATCCGGGCAGAAGTCATCCGCAGGGGAAAAGACGGCACTAAAATCAACCCGGCCATCCCGGTAGACCTGGTGGTGGACCACTCCGTGCAGGTGGATTTTTTTGCGACGGACTACGCTTACACCAAAAATGTGGCCTACGAGTATGAGCGCAACAAAGAGCGGTATCAGCTGCTTAAATGGGCGCAACAGGCTTTTGATAATTTTACGGTCGTGCCGCCGGGCATGGGCATCTGTCACCAGGTAAACCTTGAATACCTGGCGCATGGCGTTATTTCCCGCGATGGCTGGATATTCCCGGATTCACTGGTGGGCACCGACTCCCATACCCCGATGGTGAATGGTATCGGCGTACTCGGCTGGGGCGTGGGCGGTATTGAAGCGGAAGCGGCCATCCTGGGGCAACCGATTTATTTCTCCTGTCCACAGGTGATCGGCCTGAAACTGACCGGACAATTAAGTGAGGGCGTTACCGCAACGGACATGGTACTGTCTATCACACAGCTACTGCGCAAATATGGCGTGGTTGATAAATTTGTGGAGGTCTTTGGCGACGGGCTTGATCATCTCTCTGTGCCGGACAGGGCCACCATTTCCAACATGTCGCCGGAATTTGGCTGTACGGTTACTTATTTCCCCATAGACGAACAAACATTGCAGTACATGCGCCGCACCAACCGTTCGGAAGAGGTGGTGGCCCGTGTGGAAGAATATTGCAAGGAAAATATGTTGTGGCGCCACGGCAATGAAAATATCACGTATTCCGATGTGATAGAGCTGGACCTGTCGAAGGTGCAGTCAGCCGTAGCCGGTCCTAAACGGCCGCAGGACCGCATCCTGGTGAAAGACCTGCATGCAGAGTTTGAAACGCTGCTAAACAAGGAGTTTAAAAGGATGTACACGCCCGAAGGCAAACGCCGTGATACCGCCTGGCTGTACGAAGGTGGGTCTGGTACCGCCTTCACCTACGAGATCCAGAAACATACCGAAGAGGTGGCGGTAGAAGTGGATTATCTGAAATCGGTACGCATCAAACTAAAAAATGAAGAATATGTACTGAGTGACGGCGCTATTGCCATTGCGGCCATCACCAGTTGCACCAATACCTCCAATCCCAGCGTGATGATCGGCGCGGGGCTGGTAGCCAAGAAAGCGATCAGCCGTGGCCTATATGTGAAGCCATGGGTAAAAACCAGCCTGGCGCCCGGTTCCCGCGTGGTGACTGAATACCTGAAACGTTCCGGTTTACTGTACGAGCTGGAAGCCTTGCGTTTCCATGTGGTGGGATATGGCTGTACTTCGTGTATTGGTAACAGTGGGCCTTTGCCTCCGCATATCGCCGAAGCTGTGGACAAAGGCAGCCTGATCGTAGCCTCTGTATTGTCCGGTAACCGCAATTTCGAGGCGCGCGTGCATCCGCAGGTGAAGATGAATTTCCTGGCCTCGCCGCTGCTGGTAGTGGCTTACGCCATCACCGGCCGCGTAGACGTGGACCTGCTCAACGACCCGCTGGGTTATGACCCTAACGGTGAACCAGTGTTTCTGCGTGATATATGGCCCACACAGGATGAAATCAACGAGGCCGTTGCTGCCGCCGTGAAACAGGAGGATTTCAGAAGCACCTATTCCGTGATCTTTGAAGGTGATGACCAGTGGAAAGGATTACTGGCGCCTACCGGGCAGGATTATCACTGGAGCAATGATTCCACCTATATCAAAGAAGCGCCGTTTTTCTACAACCTGCCTGATACGCCGTCTGCCGCAGAAGATATCAATGACGCGCGGGTGCTGCTGATGCTGGGCGATTCCGTGACTACAGACCACATTTCGCCCGCGGGTTCCTTCAAAGCCGATACGCCGGCAGGCAAATACCTGATCGACAGAGGCATCGATCCCAAGATGTTTAACTCTTATGGTTCCCGTAGAGGCAATCATGAAGTGATGATCAGGGGGACGTTTGCCAACGTTCGCATCAAAAATGCACTGTCACCGAAAGAAGGCGGCTTTACTACACTGATGCCGCAAGGCATGGTGCTGCCGGTGTACGACGCGGCCATGCAATATGCTGCAGCAAAAGTGCCGTTGATCATCCTGGCCGGTAAAGAGTACGGCAGCGGTTCTTCCCGTGACTGGGCCGCCAAGGGGGCCAATCTCCTGGGTGTGAAAGCCGTCATCGCCGAAAGTTACGAACGTATCCACCGCAGCAACCTGGTGGGTATGGGCGTGCTGCCGCTGGAATATGTGAATGGCGAAACTGCTGCTTCGCTGGGCCTTTTCGGCACAGAGACCTATACCATCAGCGGTATAGCGGAAGACCTCACCCCAGGTAAAATAGTAACGGTAACAGCTACACCTGCCGGTGGGCCGGCAGTTGTTTTCCAGGCAAAATGCCGGTTGAATTCCGCTATTGAAATAGAGTACTACAAAAACGGTGGTATCCTGCAATATGTGCTGAGAGCGTTTTTGAAGAAAGCTTAATTGATCATCATCGATAAAAACCAAAGAGCGAAGATCCATCCGGTCTTCGCTCTTTGGTTTTATTTTTTGGTAAGTTCTGATATCTTTTTTCGATCTCCTACCAGCCACACCACATCTTCCCATTCAAAAGCCATATCAGAAGGTGGGTTGAGAATACGTTCAGCACCACGGGCAATACCCACTACCAGCGCATTGGTTTTTTCCCTGATGCCGGAACTGCGGATGGTCTGCCCTTTCAGGCCATTGTGTTCGTCTACCACGATGCTGGTAAGGCCTACGTTATCATCCGCCATATCGTCGCTTCTTTCCACAACGAGCGTGTTCACTACGCGGTTGAATTCTTCCAGCTGGGCTTCGGTGCCGATGGCCACGATCACGTCGTTGGGAAACAGTTTCTCCTGGCGGGTGGGGGCATAGATGGTGACATTGCCTCTTTTGATGGCGCCTACGTTGATGCCATATTTTTCCCGCAGCTGCAGGTCCACCAGCGGTATATCGATCAGTGAAGACCATGGGTTGATCTCTATTTCCGATACCTGCGCGTCCCAGGGAAGCAGATCGGCGGCCGGTGTTTTCCTGGCGGCGGCATCTGCTTCTTCACGCGCATTGAGGTTGGACAGAAAACGGTGTTCAATACGGCTGTAATATTTCTGTAGCTGTTGCCGCAGTGCCAGCAGTACCACAGCCATCACCAGCGAGGTGCCCAGCAATGCCTGCCAGAAGGGAAAGAACTGATTGAGCAGGAAACCTACCAGCAGCACGGCTATCACGTTGCGGATCACTTCCACTACCACCAGCGGGCCGCGGTTGTATTTGGAGTCGAGCCACAGCGCTTTATAGGCGATACCCTGTACCTTTTTGATGGTGAGCGCAGAGATAAACGGCGCCATCATGGCAATGGCCAGTACCACCGCTATCAGTTTGGCGAGCAGCTGGTTCTCTATATATTTCGCGATGAAAGGTCCTACATAATAGGTGTTGAGCAGGATGATGGCGATCAGTACTACGCTGTTGAGGATGATCACTTTCAGGTAGGCGTTGAGCACAATGCGCCAGTCGCTTTCCGCCTGAAGGGTTTGTGAGCTGGCAGAATAGCGGTTAAGCGCCAGCAGCCATTTCTCCGGGATGATCTTCGACAGCCAGTTGTACATGGGCGTCGAGAAACGGATCATATACGGCGTGGTAAACGTAGTCACCGCCGAAACGCCTACGGCTACCGGGAACAGGAACTCGCTGGTGACCCCGAGGGTGACGCCCAGCGTAGCAATGATGAAGGCAAACTCGCCTACCTGCGCCATGCTCATACCTACCTGCACGGCCTCTTTCAACGGGCGGCCGGACAAAAGCGCGCCTACGCCTGTACTGATGAACTTACCGAAAATAGTCAGCAAAGTAATCCACAGTACGGGCCAGCGGTATTCCACGATCATTTCCGGGTTGATCAGCATTCCTACGGATACAAAGAAAATAGCGCCAAACAGGTCTTTCACCGGTTGTATGAGATGTTCCACTTTTTCGGAAGAAGTGGTTTCCGCGATAATAGAGCCCATGATAAAGGCGCCCAGCTCCGCGGAGAAACCAACCTGTGTGGCCAGTATCACCATGCCCAGGCAAAGGGCGATACTGAGGATGAGCAGCGTTTCGCTGTTCATATATTTCTCCATTTTTTTCAGGAAGGTAGGCAGCAGGAAAATGCCCGCGAGGAACCATACCGCCAGGAAAAACAGGAGTTTGGCGATGGTGAACAACATCTGTGAACCTTCAAACTGCTTGCTCACCGCCATGGTGGAAAGTAATACCATCAACAGGATCACCACAATATCCTCTATTACCAATACGCCAAAAACAATTTTGGTAAAAGGTTTTTTCTTGATGCCCAGTTCCTCAAAAGCACGGATGATAATAGTAGTGGACGAACTGGCGAGCAAACCGCCGAGGAACAGGCTGTCCATAGTGCTCCAGCCCATCAGTTGACCCGTGAAATACCCGGCCACTGTAATAAAGGCTATTTCCGTGAAGGCGGTAATCGCAGCGGTGCCTCCTACACGCATCAGCTTTTTAAAGCTGAATTCCAGGCCAAGGGAAAATAATAAAAAGATAACGCCTATCTCAGACCATATCTTCACGCTTTCCCCGTCACTGATGGAAGGGAAAAGATGAAAGTTAGGGCCCACGATGAAGCCGGCGATGATATAACCCAATACCATGGGCTGTTTCAGTCGCCTGAACAATAAAGTAATAATACCTGCCGCTCCAAGAATCAATGCCAGGTCAATAATCAATTTCGGTAGATGCATACAGTAAAAATCGATTTATAGATTGCGTAATGTACGGTTATGTCAGCGCGTATAAACGTGCCGGCATAATGTGTTTAAAGCCAATTGTCGAATCGCTGAACTTCGCTAATATATTATTTTTTCAGGGGGTTGACAAGTAAATGTTAAAGGGAAAATACAGGATGGAGGATGACAATTCACCTCCTTCCCAAATATTCTGAAGGCAGCATGCCAAACTGTTTCTGAAAATTGCGGCTGAAATTATTCAACGACGCAAAGCCGGTCATTTCCGCGGCTTCATTGACTTTGTAATATCCGCTGTCCAGCAGTGTGGCGGCCTTTTTAAGGCGGGTGAGGTTGATCAGTTCATGCGGGGTAAGGTCAGAGATGACTTTTATTTTGCGGTACAGGGTAGGGCGGCTCATGTTCATTTTGTCGGCAAGGACTTCCACATCGAGGTTTACATCGGTGAGGTGCTGGAGGATGATTTCGTGCAGCTTGTCGAGGAATGCTTCATCGGCGTGGGAGATGGCCATGCTGCGGATAGGAACGGTGGGTTCTGCGGCGAAATGGTCCCGCACCTTTTGCCGGTTGCTCAGCAGACTGGCAATTTGTGCTTCCAGGTGTGCCGGGGAGAAAGGCTTTTCGATATAGGCGTCTGCGCCCAGTTCAAGGCCTTCGATCTTGGATTGCAGGGTATTGCGGGCGGTGAGCAGTATCACCGGGATATGGCTGTATTCCACGTCCGATTTGATCTGGCGGCAAAGCTCAAAGCCGTCCATTTCAGGCATCATCACATCACTGACGACCAGCTGAATGGCGCTGTCACGCAGCACCCGCAGGGCGGCAACGCCGTCTTTTGCGGTAACGATGTGGTACTTGTCCTGCAGGTCGTCGGCGATGAAATCAAGGATCTCCTGATTATCGTCTACCAGCAGCAGCTGTGGCCGGGTTATGATATGCTTTTCCATTTGCTGAGATTAAATTCTATTTCCTGATGTATAGGTAAGGTCAGTACGAACAGATTATGACGGTTGGTGGTGTGTTGCAGCTCCAGCGTGCCCTGGTGCAGCTGCGTGAGCGACCGCGCGATGGACAGGCCCAGACCGGTGCCAGGCTGGTTGTCGGCCCCTTTGCCACGGAAGAACGGCTCAAATATCTTCTCCTTCATCTCCGACGGAATAAGGATGCCGTCGTTTTGAATATGAATGGTAAAACGTGCTGCATCGGGGCTGACAGGTAACAGCGTTATCAATACCTCTCCGCTGGCATATTTGATAGCATTGCTCACCAGGTTGCTGATGATTTTGTTGAACGCTTCTATATCGATATAAGCAAAAAATTCCTGCACGGGAAGGGATATACGAAACTGCAGCTCTTTCTGTTCCGCTGCGGAAAGGAACTGTAGGTGTATCTCCTGCAACAGCGCCGGAATGGCGGCTTTGACAAAATTCAGTTTATAACCGTTGATTTCCGTTCGCCGGAAATCGAGCAGTTGATTGGTAAGGTCCAACAGCCGGTTGGTATTGCGCTCCATGATCTGAAGGTTCTTCTGTACCTGCGGCACTTCTCCCGAGCGTTGTATCACCTTCTCCATGGGGCCTTTGATGAGCGTCAGCGGTGTACGTATTTCATGGGCGATGTGTGTGAAGAATTCAATCTTGGCCTGGTACAGTTCTTTTTCTTTTTCATGTTCAAGCAACTCCATACGGCGCTGTTGCTGCTGCCGGCTGCGCTGGCGGTAATGCCGGATGATAAACCAGGTAATACTGCACAGGCAGATGAGATAACATGCGTAAGCGGGATAGCTGGCCCAGAACGGCGGCAGTATACGAATGGTCAGTTGCCGCGGCGCGGTGGTCCACTGGCCGCTGTTGTTGGCGGCTTTCACCAGGAAGCGATAGGTGCCGGGCGCCAGTTTGGTGAAGACGGCCTTGCGATTGGTTTCCAGGTATGTCCAGTCTTTATCAAGTCCTTCCATTTTGTAGGCGTACGGCGTTGTTTCCGGTGCACTGAAACGCAGCGCCGCAAAATCGATGCTGAAAGACGACTGGTCATAGGCGAGCGTAATGGTATCGGTGTAATTGATGGCTTTCGGTAAGGCTGCATTACCGGGCAACAGCGGTTTGTTATACACCTGGAAACCAGTGAGGTACACGGGCGGCACATAGCTGTCGGCAGGCAGGCTGGCGGGATTGAAGCGTATCATGCCTTTTACGCTACCGAAATACATAGTGCCGCAGCTGTCTTTGTAGGCTGAATTGTAATTGAACTGGTCATTGAGCAGGCCATTCGCTTTCGTATATACTTTGATGTTACCAGTGCCGGGATGGAGATGTGCCAGTCCCCTGGAAGTGGTGATCCACAAATCGTGCTGGTCGTCTTCCAAAAGGTTATAGGTCATGTTGCTTAGTAGCCCGTTGCGGGTGGTATATCTCGTAAAACGATTGGTGGCTTTGTCCAGCCGGCAGAGGCCTCCCTCTGTGGTGAACCAGAGCTGGCGGCGGCTGTCTTCGAAGATATGGTCTACGCGGTTGTTAGGCAGACTGGTACTGTCGGTACTGCTGAAGAGATACAGGCCTTTTTTGCCGGTACGCGGATTGAAATGATGGAGGCCGTCGCGTGTGGTGCCCGCCCAGTAAGTGCCTTCGCTGTCCTGGTATACGCAGGTATAAAAGAAATAATCCGGTAGTTCTTTAATAAGGGCGAAGCCGTCACGATCACGGAGATAACGGTAAAGCCCCCTCGAAGTGCAGAACAGGATATCACCGTTACGGTCCTGCGTAATGCTGTAGATAAAATTGCTTCGCAGGTCGTAGGGACCGTTGCCGGCGGCGTAGTGACGGATAAATTTCCCGCTGCGTACGTCCATCAGATCGAGGCCATGCTCGAAAGTGCCTATCCACAGCGTGTCTCCGGTAACGAGCAGACCATGCAGATTGGTGTGTGACAGTCCGCCTCCGCCAGGCAGAGGCCTGAAACGCGTGATGTTGCCACTGCGTATGTCCATGCTGTTTAGTCCGCCGTCTTCTGTGCCTATCCAGAGACGGCCGTAGCGGTCGGCGCATATTTCCCGCACAGCGTTGCCGCCGAGGGCGTTTTCACCGGTGCGCGGAAAAAATTTTTCAAAAGCGGTATAAGATTCTGTGAAATAATTAACACCACCGAAATAAGTGCCCGCCCAGATTCCGTTTTCCCGGTCGCGGTACAACGTGTATACTGCGTTGTCGGAGATAGAATAAGGATCGTTGTATTTTTTTCGGAGGTTGATATAACTTTTATCAGACGGATGGTAGATGTAGATGCCGCTTTCCGTAGCTATCCAGTATTCATCGGGGCCGCGGCGCAGGAAATCACGTACATACGTGCCCGTGCCTTCTTCGGTGCGGGTGAGCAGGTCTTCGTACGTATGCAGCCGGGTGTTGAACAGCTTAAGCCCCTGCGTGGTAGTGCCAACGAGAATGGTGTCCGGACCGGTGCCTGTCATTTTGGTGGTCCACGTGGAGGTTGTTGGGGGAGAGTGGTCAAACAGGGAATAGGCCGTAAACCGGTCTGTTTGCCTGTTGTACACGGCTATCCGCCCTTCGGGCGATGTCAGCCAGATGTTGCCATCCGTTGCCCTGCATAGGTTGCTGGCCTGCGGATAATGTGCCGGTGCCTTCAGTTCGCCGGTATGCGGATTGTAACGGTACAATTTCAGGTCGTCGCTGAACCAGATATTGCCATCGAGGTCTTTGTCGATGGCGAGGATAATACCCGGCTGGGCTTTGATGAAGGTGAACTGTTCTGTGGCGGGATTGTAGGCGTATAGCCCTTTATCGGTGCCGATATACAACAGGCCGTCATTATCTTCCCATATCACCGATATATAGTTGCCGCCGATACTCCCTGGCTGCTGCGGGTCGTGGCGGAAAACGCGGAACGTATAGCCGTCGAAGCGGTTGAGGCCGTCCTTGGTGCCAAACCACATGAACCCTTGCCTGTCCTGCAAAGAACAGATCACCGCATTATTTGACAGCCCGTTCTCTACCTGGTAATGTATAAAGTTGACAGACTGGCCGAAGGCCGGAAAGCCGGCGAAAAGCAACAGGAAAATGACAATACCGCGCAACTGCAAAAGAATAAAAGGTTTTTATAAAGATAATAATATCCATTCCGATTCAGGAATCAAGGTCTGCCACCAAAAAATGAGACGATTTGTAAAAAGATTGAGACGAAAAAGCGTACTATCAAATCCGGTATTCTTTTTCTTTGGAAAATAGTTTAAGCGTTTTTTATACGCTTAAATCAATCAAAATCTATGTTATGAAAGGCGTTTACCTGTTGCCCTTATATCTTTTACTGTCGATGACCGGGCTTTGCCAACAGCTAAAGCCGGACACAGCCGCAACATTCACTAATCCGTTGCTGCAAAGCGGCCCCGATCCCTGGGTCATACAGGAAGGGGGCATATACTATTACATGGCTACTACCGGCCATAACATCACAATTCGCAAAACAAAATCCATGTCGGCCTTAGCTGCTGCGCCTGCCGTAGTGGTATGGACGCCACCGGCCAAAGGACCGAATGCGCGCGACATCTGGGCGCCGGAGCTACACCGCCTTGATGGTAAATGGTATCTTTATTACACTGCCGGCTCATCAGACAGCATACATCCGCAACATACTTTCGTACTGGAAAATACAGCAGCAGATCCTACTACCGGTACCTGGACCGATAAAGGACAAATCCGCGATACGGCCGCCAACGATTTCGCCATCGACGGCACCGTTTTTTCGTATAAGGGGCAACGTTATTTTATCTGGAGCGGGCATAACGGTAAGGATAATGTGCAACGGCTTTATATCGCACGCATGAAGGACCCGTGGACGCTGGCCTCCGGCCGCGTGGAGATAGCCGCGCCCCGGTATCCATGGGAGAAAAACGGTATCAACGAAGGCCCGGAAATACTGGTCAACAAACGACGGGACGTATTTCTCGTATTCTCTGTCTGCGGCTGCTGGACAGATGACTACGCCCTCGGACTGATGCGCCTCAAAAAGAATGCAGACCCGATGGTAGCGGCCAACTGGACCAAAATGCCGGAACCCATTCTCAAAGGCAAACCGGAAAACGGGGCTTTCTCCCCAGGACATAACGGCTTTTTTAAATCCGTCAACGGTAAAGAAGACTGGATCATCTACCACGCCAATTCCCGCGCCAAGCAAGGCTGCGGCGGCCAACGTAATCCCCGCATGCAGCGCCTCACATGGGACGCCGGCGGCCTCCCGGTAATCGGTGGACCGGTGAAGATCGGCGAACCGCAACGCAAGCCCGCGGGAGAATAATCATCATTTGACAATTGACAACGTATGATAAAAAACAACCTTTTAGTACTGGCTTTATCCCTCGGATTAACATCCACGGCTTATGCGCAACAACAAGAGTGGAAAATAGCAGGCGGAAAAATCACTTCTCCCTGGAGTGAAAAAGTAAATCCAACAGCGGCGCTGCCTGAATACCCGCGCCCACAGCTGGTGCGTGGCAACTGGAAAAACCTCAACGGATTATGGCAGTATGCTGTACGGGAGAAAAACGCCGCCACGCCCGCTTCCTGGGATGGAAAGATACTGGTGCCGTTCGCCATTGAATCAGGACTGTCCGGTGTAGGCCGCACGGTGGGCAAAGACAGCCTGTTGTGGTACCGTACCAGCATCACGCTGCCTGCTACCATGAAAGGCAAAAAGGTACTGCTGCATTTTGGTGCGGTAGACTGGCGTACGACCGTATACGTTAACGGTAAAGAAGCCGGCAGCCATGAAGGCGGTTTTGATCCGTTCTCCTTTGATATCACCCCTTTCCTGAAAAAGGGCGCGCAGGAAATTACGATCAGCGTATGGGACCCTACCGATGATGGCCCGCAGCCCAGAGGCAAACAGGTGAAACAACCTAACGGTATCTGGTATACGCCGGTCACCGGTATCTGGCAGACCGTATGGGTGGAAGGCGTGGCCGACACTTATATCGCCGGCACTACACAAACGCCCGACATCGATCGCGCGGAACTGACCGTGACGGCAGATATCCCCGGCCGCCAGCCTGGCGACGTGGTGAAAGTGACAGCGTTGGACGGCGGTACGGAAGTCGCTTCCGGCAACCTGGAAGCACAACCGCTGCAACTGAAGATCGCGTCCCCTAAGTTATGGTCACCGGAATCACCGTTCCTGTATGATCTCCGCTTTACCATCACCCGTAAAGGAAAGGTGATAGACGAAGTAAAGAGTTATTTCGCCATGCGTAAATCTTCCATCGGAAAAGACAACAACGGCGTTCAGCGCATGCTGCTCAACAACCGCTTCGTGTTCCAGTTCGGTCCGCTGGACCAGGGCTGGTGGCCTGACGGATTGTACACCGCGCCCACTGACGAAGCGCTGCAATACGATATCGCGCAAACCAAAGCGATGGGCTTCAACATGATCCGCAAACATATCAAAGTAGAACCAGCCAGATGGTACTATTACTGCGATAAACTCGGTATGCTGGTATGGCAGGACATGCCCAGCGGCGACCTCGGCAACGGCTGGGAAATGCGCCCGGGCATCATCGACAGGGCCACTGATAAAAAACGTTCTCCCGAATCCGAAGCATACTATCGCAAAGAGTGGAACGCGATCATCAATACCCTTTATAACTTCCCTTCCATCATCGTATGGACGCCGTTCAACGAAGCATGGGGGCAGTTTAAGACCATGGACATCGCGGCATGGACGATGAAGAAAGACCCGTCCCGCCTGGTGAATACCGCCAGCGGTGGCAACTTCTACCCGATAGGGCCCATCATCGACCTGCACAATTATCCTGAGCCGGCCATGCCTGATCCTGCGGTATATGGCGACAAACGCGCTATCGTGCTGGGAGAGTACGGCGGACTGGGACTGCCGGTAGACGGACATGTATGGCAGCAGAAAGATAACTGGGGATACCAGAGCTTTAAAAACGCCGATGATATGTTTAAACGTTACTCCGCTTTCACTGACCGGCTGGAGGAGCTGATCAAACTGGGCCTGTCCGCCGCGGTATATACCCAAACCACCGACGTGGAAGTGGAAATCAATGGTCTGATGACCTACGACCGCAGAGTCCAGAAAGTGCCCGCAGAGAAACTGAAAGCGGTAAGTCAAAAACTTTATAATCCAGCCCTGGTAACACTCAAACCCTGATATATGCGCTTCCGTTCCACGTTGTTCGCACTCACATCCATTATAGTTGGCTTTACACCGGCGAATGCTCATCATTCGCCGGTTACTCCTGTTTTTAAAGTACCGGCATACCGGGAGTTACCGTTAGGTACTGTGAAACCCCGCGGCTGGCTGCTTCATCAGTTGCAGGTCATGCGCGATGGCAGCAGCGGCCATCTTGATGAAGTCCATAATAAAATAAAAAACGATAACGGCTGGCTGGGCGGGAAAGGTGATGGTTGGGAAGAGACGCCCTACTGGCTGGACGGCGCGGTACCATTGGCCTATCTGCTGGATGATGCCGCGCTCAAACAAAAAGTGCTACGCTATATTAACTGGACGCTGGATCACCAGCGTCCATCTGGTTATTTTGGCCCCATCACTCAGGCCGAGCGCGAAAAAAATATAGCCGTCACCGTTAATAATCCCCAGGCGGGGGAAGACTGGTGGCCTAAAATGGTGATGCTGAAAGTACTACAACAGTACTATTCGGCCACCGGCGACAACCGCGTGCTCCCCTTCATGAAAAAATATTTTCAGTACCAGTTGCAGGTATTGAAGAAATGTCCCATTGGCCAATGGACAGAATGGGCCACTTCCCGCGGCGCTGACAATGCGCTGGTGGTGCAATGGCTGTATCAGCAAACGAAAGACCCGTCGCTGCTGGAGCTGGCAGCACTAATACAGCGGCAGAGTTATCCCTGGACTACCTGGCTGGGCAACCGCAACTGGGTGATAGACGCAGCCACTCAGCAGGACGACCATCAATGGATGCACCGCCATGGCGTTAATGTGGCCATGGGCCTGAAAGACCCGGCAGTCAACTATCAGCGTACCGGCGACCGGCGATACCTCGATTCACTCCAGACCGGCTTCCATGACCTCATGACCCTGCATGGCCTGCCCATGGGCATCTTCTCTGCCGATGAAGACCTTCACGGCAACGCCCCTACGCAGGGCACCGAACTGTGCGCCATCGTAGAGTCCATGTTTTCCCTGGAAGAAACAATAGGGATCACGGGTGATATCCGCTACATGGACGCCCTCGAACGTATGACGTTCAATGCACTGCCTACACAGACAACCGACGACTACAACAACAAACAATATTTCCAGATTGCCAACCAGGTACAGGTGAAAAAAGGCGTGTTTAACTTCTCCCTGCCTTTTGAAAGAGGGATGAATAACGTGTATGGCCTGCGCAGCGGGTATACCTGTTGCACGTCCAATATGCACCAGGGCTGGACGAAGTTTGCCTCGCACCTCTGGTATGGCACGCCTGATCATGGCCTGGCGGCACTGACTTACAGCCCCAATGAAGTCACCGCCAAAGTGGGCAAACAACAGCAGGCCGTCACTATCAGGGAAGAGACGGCCTATCCTTTCGATGGGCAGGTCAGTTTCATTTTCCAGACTGCCGGTACGGTGGAATTCCCGCTGCAGCTGCGTATCCCGTCATGGTGCCGCGAGGCGGTGATCACGCTCAACGGGCAGCCGTTGCGCCGTGAGAAAGGTGGCCAGGTCGTTACACTGCAAAGAGCGTGGAAAGACAAGGACCAGCTGGTGCTGCAAATGCCGATGGAAGTAACAGTGTCCGCCTGGGGACGTAACTCCCGCGCCGTGGAAAGAGGCCCGCTCGTATATGCGTTGAAGTTAAATGAACGATGGGAGAAAGGGCGGGATGAACATGAAGGCGAATATTTCAGCATATTCCCGGAAGGCCCATGGAATTACGGCCTGCTGGAGAAAGCCGTGAAAGCGCCTGTGCAAAGTTTTACCGTTCACCAGGGAAAGCCTGTGACCAATGATTTCGTCTGGAACCTGGAACATGCCCCCGTCAGTATTACCACCTCCGCTAAGAGAATACCAGCCTGGCAATTAGTGGACGATGTGGCGCCGCAGCCTGTCACCACCCGCGAGGGCACTTATAAAGGGCAAACCGCAGCTGAAGAAGAAACGATCACCCTGGTCCCTTATGGATGTACCAAAGTGAGAATCGTAGCATTTCCCGTAGTCAGATAGGATATAGACACCAGTATTTTTTCCATGTGATGACAAAACCAAAACTTAACTAACAGCCACCCGTCGGGAAGGCCCGGGGGTGGGAAACCAAAATCACCCAAAACATACTCGTTATGAAAACAGTGTTACCATTTCCGGGCTTTGCCCGGAACCTGCCCCTTATTGTCTTTTGGTTACTGTTGTTGACAGGCATTCCGGCACTTGCTGCGGACATTCCTGTTACCGGAAAAGTCACGGATGATAAAGGCAGTCCGCTGCCCGGCGTCAGTGTAAGTGTGAAAGGCACCGCCAAAGGCGCCTCCACCAATGACCTCGGCGCCTTTTCCCTCAGTGTGCCCAACGAACAAGCCATTCTCGTTTTTAGTTATGTAGGTTATCAACGAAAAGAATTACCCGTTACCCCCGGTAAACCAATGTTGGTACAGCTGGAACCAGACAACAAGGGGCTGGGCGAAGTGATCGTGGTGGGATACGGCACCCAGCGCAAAGAGTCGGTGACCGGTGCGGTATCCGCCATCACGGCCAAAGACATAGAGCGGGTACATGGCTCTACCGTCAGTGCTACGCTGGCAGGTAAAATACCCGGCGTGAGCTTCCGTATGCCCGACGGCCGGCCCGGCGCTTCTGCCAATATCCAGATCCGTAACATGGGCAACCCGCTGTATGTGATCGACGGAATACAAAAAGACGCAGGACAGTTTAATAACATCTCTCCTAACGACATTGAAAGCATTACTGTGCTAAAAGACGCATCAGCGGCCATTTACGGCGTACGTGCCGCCAACGGGGTAGTGGTGGTGACCACCAAGCGCGGTCGCATGGGCAGCGGCAACCTGATTAACGTAGACGGTTATACGGGATGGCAGAACTGGTCACGTTTTCCCAAAACAGTAGGTGCCTACGAATGGATGCTGGGCAAAGCCGAGGCAGAAATGAACCGCGAAAATCCCGGCACACAAATCACGCCGGCCGAGTTGGAAAAATGGAAAGCCGGCACGGAGAAAGGTTATCAGAGCTTCGATTGGTACGACTTCATCATCAAAAAGAACGCACCACAACGCTCTATTAACGTGAACGCTACCGGTGGTTCTGAGAACATCAACTACTACCTGTCGGTTACCCGGCTTGACCAGAAGTCCGTGCTGGGCCGTGAGTTCGATTTTAATCGTACCAATATCCAGAGCAACGTGGACGCCCGGATTACCAAACGCCTCAAAGTGGGCGTGCAGATCAATGGCCGCATCGAGGAACGCGACAACCCTGGCGTACCAGGTGGAGACGACTACTGGGCGCCGCGTTTTGCTTTGTTCCGCAACCGTCCCACAGAACGGCCTTACGCCAATGACAACCCCGCCTATCCCAACGATATTGGCCATAACACAGAAAACTGGGCGGTGCAGACCAAAGCCATCTCCGGCTACTGGACGGAGACCTGGCGCGTACTACAGACCAACCTGAACGCAGAGTACAATACACCCTTAAAAGGGCTTACGCTCAAAGGCATGTACTCCTACTATTTTGCCGACCGGCAGATGGATGGCCACGAGTACACCTACGACACCTATACTTTTTATCCGCAGGACAGCACCTACCGCCGTACCGGCGGCAGCTCCAATCCCTGGCGCGAAAGAGGCACCCGTAAAATACTGGAGCAGGTAACACAAGGACAGGCCAACTACGCGAATACGTTCGGTAAACATAGCATCGGCGCCACTTTTGTGGCAGAACGTATCGTTCGCCGGGAGCTGGACGTGTGGCTGCATGCCGTTCCTAAAAACAACGTGTTGCCACTGATCCAGTTTGCCGATATGGACACCTATAACGATAACGATAATACGCAGGCGAGGATCGGCTATATCGGCCGCCTCAACTACAGCTATGCGGATAAGTATTTCCTGGAAGTCGCCGGAAGAAATGATGCTTCCTGGAAATTCGCGCCAGACAGACGCTGGGGTTTCTTCCCTTCTGTATCAGCCGGGTGGCGTATTACAGAGGAAGGGTTTTTCCGCAATCTCCTCGGGCGCAACAGTATCCTCACCGACCTGAAGGTGCGTGCTTCCTACGGTGAGCTGGGCGATGATGATATCGGTATCGGCGCTTACGATTATATGTCAGGTTATAATTACAATACTTCCAAAGTGATCCTCGACGGCCAGGTGGTGGTCGGCTCCGCAGACAAAGGCGTTCCGAATAACCGCCTTTCCTGGTTCGTGTCCCGCATCACAGACATCGGTATCGACTACTCGCTGTGGAACGGTAAAGTGACCGGCGCGGTGGATTATTTCTACCGTAAGCGTACCGGATTGCGGGGGCCCAAATATGATATCCTGGTGCCCAGCGAAATAGGGTATGCGTTGCCCGATGAAAATGTGAACAGCGACGCGCAGGTCGGCGGAGAGATATCCGCCGCGTACAACGGAAAAATAGGGCAGGTGCAGTTTATGGTGGGCGGTAATTTTTCGTACTCCCGTGGCCGTTTCCTACAATCGTATAAGCCGCTGTGGGGCAACTCCCTGGACCACTACCGCAATTCACAGGAAAACCGCTGGAGCGGTATTTACTGGGGATATGAAGTGGTAGGCCAGTTTAAATCACAGGAGGAAATCAACCATTATCCTGTCAACATTGACGGAAAAGGCAATAAGACCATGTTGCCCGGTGATTTGATTTACAAGGATGCCAATGGCGACGGGATCATCAACGATCTGGACATGCGCCCTATTGGCTATCAGACCACCGGCAATCCTACCATCGGTATTGGCTTTAATATCGGTGTGCGCTGGAAAGGCATCGATTTCTCTGCCGATTTCTCCGGCGGCTCCCTGTATTCTTTCTCTCAAAACTGGGAGATGCGCTGGCCTTATCAGAACAACGGCAACCTGCTGAAACAATTCTATGAAGACCGATGGCACAGGCAGGACCCGTTTGATGTGAACAGCCAGTGGATACCCGGTAAGTACCCGGCGTTGCGTTTCAATGATGGCGGTCACAGTAACTATAACAAACCATCTACCTTCTGGCTGACCAACGTACATTATATCCGCCTGCGGACCATGGAAATGGGATATACGCTGCCACAGCCCTGGCTGGACAGGATCAAGCTGAAGAAAGTCCGTCTGTACGTGAACACCTACAACCTGTTTTCCATTGATAATGTGAAGCAGCTGGGCATTGAACCGGAAATAGCCGACGAGAACGGACTACAGTATCCGCAGAACAAGTTTATCAACGTTGGTTTCAATCTCACTTTCTAAAAGCTATTTTATGAGAACGTATGGTTTTTATATGCTGTTGATATTGACCCTCTTCGGGTGTGTGAAAAGCAATGATAATTTTCTGGACCGTGCGCCCAGCAATATTCTGCTGGATGAGCAGGTATGGAAAGATGAAGTGCTGGTATTATCCGTGATAGCCAACCTGTACGACCGTTATCCCGATTATCAGACCATCGAAAACTGGTCGGAATTTGCCGCTTTTGATGAAGCCTTTGCTTCTGAGTCGGGGCAGTACGGGCGGCATAAGAACCAGCAATATAATTATGGCTCCTGGGGCTACTGGGATTATGGTTACATCCGTGAGCTGAACCTGTTCATCGAAAAGTGCGGCAAAGCGAACCTGCTGAAGCCTGAGGTCAGGGACCGTTTCCTGGCGGAGGCGCGTTTCCTGCGGGCCAATGTGTATTTCGAGCTGGTAAAACGTATGGGTGGCGTGCCATTGGTACTGGAGCCGCTGACCTATGACTATAAAGGAGATCCCGGTGCCTTGCAAAGACCCCGTCAGAAAGAATCGGAGATCTATGATTTTGTGATCCAGGAGATGGATGCCATTATGCCGGCATTGCCTGATGATGCCAATATTAAGAGCCGCGCCACTAAGGGGCTGGTGCTCGCCACCAAAGCACGTGCTGCCCTGTATGCCGCGTCCATCGCAAAATACGGGGCTACTACGCCGCAGGTATCACTGCCCGGTGGTGAGGTGGGTATTCCTGCTTCTATGGCAGACGGCTATTATAAAACGGCGCTGGCAGCAGCGCAGCAGTTGATCAACAGCGGCAAATACGCGCTGTACAACAAAAAGCCGGACAATCTGTCCGAGAATTTCGCTGCGCTGTTTTATGACAAAGGCGGCAATCCTGAAGTTATTTTCGTGAAGGATTTCAAACTGCAAAGCGGCAAAGTTGAGGAATGGACGCTGGCCAACCAACCCCGTTCCCTCGCGGAAGAGCAGCAGGGCGGCCGGCTCAATCCATCGCTCAACCTGGTGCAGTCTTTCGAAAAACTGGACAACACCTTTGCGCCCTATGCCACCAATACGCCCGGCGGCGATTACATCTACTATGATAAACCGGAAGATATGTTTGCCGGCCGGGATGCCCGTTTAGCAGGCACCGTTATACTTCCCGGGACGGAATTCAAAAGCAAAAAAGTAGATATCTGGGCGGGCTATATCCTGAAAGACGGCAGCATCGTAACGGCCAACAACTTCGGCGGACAAGCCGTTGTAGGCGGCAATCGTATACAGGTAGTGGGTTTTGACGGGCCGATCGATAATCTGGAATTCAGCGCGCAGACAGGATTTTATGTGCGTAAATACCAGGACCCCGCAGTTGGCTCTGGTCGCATCGGCACCAAAAGCGAAGTATGGTGGGTGCGTTACCGTTATGCGGAAGTGCTGCTCAACGCTGCGGAAGCGGCTTTTGAACTGGGCGATAAAAACACGGCGGCAGGTTATCTCAACCAGGTGCGGGCACGTGCGGGTCTGACGGTCCCGCTTACCCCGGGTGATATTACCTTCGACCGGATTGTGCATGAAAGAAAAGTAGAACTGGCCTTTGAAGGCCATCAACTCTGGGACATGAAACGCTGGCGCCTTGCGCACATAGTGTGGGACGGCCTTTCCACTGATTTGACCATCCACCCGGAAAGTGCCCGTTCCACCAGTACCCGCGTCTTTGGGCTGTTGCCATACCGTATCTACAATCCTGGTACACCGCAGGACGGCAAATGGGTGTTCAAAAAAGTAATTCCCAGCAATGTTACGAGTGCGCACCAGTTCAGGTTGGGCAACTATTACTCTTTTATTGGAGATGATATCCGGAACAACAACCCGTTGGTGATCAAAAATCCTAACCAGTAAAATCCATTCACATGAGAAACAATCTATTTATCATCATCATAGTATTACTGGCGGCCTCCTGTAAAAAAGACAACTACCCGGCGCCCGGCACCACTTTTAAAGGCCGTATCACCTACCAGGGAGAAGCGGTGAATGTCAGCCATGGCGAAGTGTTTTTTGAACTGTGGGAATCCGGCTGGGGAAAACGTACGCCCATCAACGTGGCGGTAGCACAGGACGGCTCTTTTTCCTCGCTGCTGTTTGACGGTAACTACCAGCTGGTACTGCCCCAGGGACAGGGACCTTATCTTACGCTGCCGGATGCGGCCAGCCATACTGATACCACGCTGTTGCAGCTGAAAGGGGACCGTACCATGGACATAGAGGTATTGCCCTATTATATGGTCAGGAACACTAAAATGAGCGCCACCGGCCGCCAGGTAACAGCCAACTGTAAACTGGAGAAGATCATCACGGATGCCCGCGCTAAAAACATAGAGCGTGTTACGTTATACGTTAACAAGACGCAGTTTGTGGACGGTATCAATAATATCGCCACACAAAGCATGAATGGCGGCGATATCCAGGACCCGGGCAATGTTACGTTGCAGGTGAATGTGCCTGCTGTCAATCCGGTGCAGTCATCGGTGTTTGTCCGGGTGGGCGTCAAAATAGAGGGGGTGGAGGATATGATCTTCTCTCCGGTCATCGAACAAAAAATGTAAAGGAACAGCGAACGAGGACAATCAACGAAAGAAGACCGGAAGAATTTTTCCGGTCTTCTTTTTATATGAAATGTCGTCAGGGGTTATTTACCGGATACTGTTTTTGCGGCTTCGATAATGACGTTGGCTACTTTTTGGGGCTGTGATATATATACAGCGTGGCTGCCTTTTATCTCAGTTACTTTGGTGTTGGAGCGTTTGTACATATTCCGTTCGATATCAGGGTTGATGCTTTTATCTTCTGTAGCCACGATACCAAAAGCAGGTTTATGTCTCCAGGCAGCGTCGGTGACTGGTGCAATAAAACATTTGGCGTAGAATGCACCCTGTGAGGCGTACATGAAGGCAGCATCTTCCTTGCTTACATCCGCGCAGAAACCCGCGTGGAATTTCGCTTTGTCGTAGTAAACAATACCGTTGGCGTCTGCGGGCAATATTCCGTTTTCAGGAGCTGGAGGCGCAGTCTGGACCCATTTGAGAGCTGTTTCATTGTTGTCGGGCTGGAAGGCGGCGATGTATACCAGTCCGGCTACCTTAGGATGATTGCCTGCTTCAGTAATAACGACACCTCCCCATGAGTGGCCGGCAAGAATGGTCGGTCCGTCTTGCGCATCCAGTGCCAGTTTGGTGGCCCTAACATCGTCTTCGAGGGAGGTCAGCGGGTTTTGCACCACGGTGACATGGTAACCCTGCCTGGTAAGTGCTTCATAGACACCTTTGTAGCCGGAACCGTCAGCGAAGGCACCGTGTACCAATACTATGTTTTTAATACTCTGCGCATTGGCGGCAGTGAAAGTGAAAAGAACGAGGGTGAGAGCCAGGATGGTACTTTTCAGGGAGTTGAAGAGTGTTTGCTTTTTCATATCTATAGTGTTGAAGTGTTTGTTCGAATCAACGATACAAAGATGCGACGAAAAGCAGGCCTGTCTGATGAGCATAATACCCGGTTTGTTGTGATTATTTCCCTTTTTCGGAACCCCCTTTGTTTCTGAAGTCGGAAGGTGATGTGCCGGTGTTCTTTTTGAAGAAATTGGAAAAATACGCTATGTCTTCAAATCCCAACTCAAAGGTGATGTGTTTAATGGATTTGTCTGTGTATACCAGTAACCTTCGGGCTTCTACCACAATTCTGTCCTGAATGATCTGTGATGGGGTTTTCTGATTATATAACGCAAATAGGTTCGATAGTGTTTTGGGGGACTTACACAATAGTCCGGCATAAAAACTGACGGAGTGTTCTGTTTTGAAGTTGGCTTCGACCAGCAGATTGAATTTCCGAATAATATGGAACCGCTCGTCTGGAACCTTTCTGGAAGGCAAATATCCGGATTTAGCCAGGCTGGTCACGTAGATAATGAGACGCTTTAATAACATCAGCAACATTTCATGCTGGATATGGTCTGATGTCTTGAACTCTTCTATAAATACATCAGAGAGTAACTGCAGCTTTTGCTGTGCGTGCCCGCTCAGCTTTACAATAAGGTGGTCTGTACTGCTGAACAGAAAGCCTACACAGCTAACTTCGCTATCATGGTCGATGATGCAGTAGAATTCCCGGTTGAACTGCCACGCTACAATAGTTTCAGTATGCTCAAAGCTGAATGACTGGTTGAATAATAATGTTAATAAGCTATTGGAAGGGAATTCATATTCCATTCCATCGATGGTGACAGTCTGGCTTTTGCCGGGATTCCAGGCGATAGTGAAATACTTATTGAACCGGTCTTTGGTGAATACCTGTCTGTCCAGGCCAGGCTCATCTTTAAACAGCAGTAATTCACCGCCGGTATTGTCCTCTTTTAGTTTGAGTTTCATTTAGGATATTTGGAGATAAAATTACATCTATCTATAATATAGGTATAATTTTTATTGTCTGTCGAATATTAATCTAGATTAAGGCTGATTCTTAAGATAGGTTATTGGGTGTTGGGTATTTGATGAACGATTTTTGTGGTGCAATAATGATTTATTTCCTGCTTTTCAAACATATCAATTCACAAACCTTCAAAACCTGCAGACATGAACAAGATTACAGTAAAAGACGGCACTGAGATTTACTACAAAGATTGGGGAACTGGTCAACCGCTGGTATTCCATCACGGCTGGCCATTGTCAAGTGACGACTGGGATGCCCAGATGATTTTTTTCCTGAACCAGGGGTTCCGGGTGATCGCTTTTGACCGCAGAGGCCATGGACGCTCCAGCCAGACAGCCATTGGACATGATATGGACACCTACGCATCTGACGTAGCGGAACTGGCGAAAGCGCTGGACCTAAAAAATGCGGTGCATATCGGTCACTCTACCGGTGGTGGGGAAGTGATCCGCTATGTCGCTAAATACGGACAGGGACGCGTGGCCAAAGCGGTGCTGGTAAGTGCTGTAACGCCTATTATGGTGAAGAATGACAACAACCCTGACGGCGTTCCGATGTCTGTATTCGACGAAATACGCGTCAATACTGCCACTAACAGGCAACAGTTTTTCCAGGACTTCACCATTCCTTTCTATGGTTACAACCGGGAAGGCGCTAAAAAGTCCCAGGGCATCATGGACAACTGGTGGCGCCAGGGAATGATGGGCGCTATCAAAGCTCATTATGATTGTATCAAAGCGTTTTCAGAAACGGATTTCACCGAAGACCTGAAGAGCGTGGATGTGCCTGTGCTGGTGATGCACGGCGAAGATGACCAGATTGTTCCGATTGCTACTACCGGCGTAAAAGCTGCCCAGCTGCTGAAGAACGGTAAACTGATTTCCTATCCTGGTTTCCCGCACGGCATGCCTACTACTGAGGCTGCTACTATCAATGCGGACCTGCTGGCTTTTATCAAAGCGTAAAATAACTGGAAGTTGCTTATGAGTGCAGCCCGGGACCGCCCGGGCTGCTTTCCTGTTGCCCTGCCCCTGAAATTCTTAATCTAGATTAATCCGTTTTCTTAACCTGGTTCATAGGCCGGCCTGCCGGTATAACGGAACTTTGTAGTATAAACATAAAGGCAATGGTACAGTACATTTTTCATAAAGCAGACAGCCGGGGACATGACCACCATGACTGGCTGGACAGCCGCAAGACATTCAGTTTTGGCGACTATTACAATCCCCGGAGAATGGGTTTTGGCGCCCTGCGGGTATTGAATGACGATACCCTGCCGGCTGGTAAAGGATTTGGCCTTCATCCGCATGATAATATGGAGATCATCAGTATCCCGCTGAAAGGCAGCCTTAAACATGAAGATTCAGCCGGTAACAAGGCCGTCGCCGCCGCGGGGACCATTCAGGTGATGCATGCCGGCAGCGGCCTGTTTCACAGCGAATACAACAACAGCCAGGACGAAGTGGCCGAGTTCCTGCAGATCTGGGTGTATCCTGAAGAGCTGAACACAGCGCCACGGTACACGCTGGGACAGCTGCAACAGGACGCCACCAGGAACCGCTTGCATGCATTTGTCACGCCTGACAGCCCGGACGGGAGCTATGTCCGTAAAGACGTATGGTTCAGCACCGGCCATTTTGATCATGGCACTGCCTTTACCTATCCGCTTCACCTGTCGGACAACGGCGTGTATGCGTTTGTGATAGACGGCCGCTTTTCCGTTGATGGAAAAGAACTGTCCGCAAGAGACGGGCTGGGCATATCAGGAACTTCAGCGATTGAAATAAAAGCACTGAGCGATGACGCCCGTCTATTGCTTATGGAAGTGCCTATGGTGATTCATCAGTAATAACTATCAACATGAACAACAATATGTCGTTAAAACTGCTCGCCATCGGATATGATCCTGCCATTATGCAGGTGGTAGAGCGGCTGCTGAACAGTCATGCAGGGTGGGAAGGTATTATTGCCCTCACCAAAGAAGATGGCCTGGAGAAAATAAGGGCCGGCAACTACCATGCAATACTGCTATGTGTGGGCGTAAGCGCGGCGGATGAAGAAACGTTCCGCGAGGCAGTCCGCATGCATCATCCATCCACTATCGTTATCAGACATTACGGGGGCGGCAGCGGGCTGCTCGAAAATGAGCTGCGCGCCGCACTTGATCACAATAAAAACTAATACTATGGAAAATAAAATACTGGGACTTCATCATATCACCGCCATTGCGGCCGATGCCCAACGCAACTACGATTTTTATACAAAAGTACTCGGACAGAGAATGGTCAAAAAGACCGTTAATTTTGACGATCCCGGCACCTACCATTTCTACTACGGTGATGAGCATGGTACACCAGGTACTATCCTGACTTTCTTCCCCTGGGAAAATATTATGCCCGGCCGCACCGGCACCGGCATGGCCACGGAAATTACCTACGCAGTGCCCGAAGGCAGCCTCGAGGCATGGAAAGAACGTTTGTCCCGTTTTAATGTTTCTTTCTCCGAAATAACAGAACACTTCGGCGAACCTTATCTTTCTTTCACTGATCCTGACGGGCTTCAGATCAACCTGATGGTGCCGAAAACTCCCGATACCCGCACGCCGTGGCAGACAGATGAGGTAAAAGCGGATATCGCTACCAGGGGTTTTCACAGCGCTACTTTGTCACTGAAAGAAATAGACGCTACCGCCGGCGTACTGACAGACATCTTCGGTTACCGCCTGCTGGCACAGGAAGGGGACCGTTACCGCTTCATCACGGACGCTGTGGCCAATGCCGGCATCATCGATCTGCTGGCACTGCCTGAAGGCCAGAGAGGGCATACCGGCGCAGGCACCAATCACCACGTGGCCTTCCGGGTGGCAAATGATGCGATTCAGATGGAATACCGGGAAAAGATACTTAGCAAAGGATTGGAGATCACTCCTAAAATTGACAGGGATTATTTCTTCTCTCTTTATTTCAGGGAGCCGGGTGGCGTACTGTTCGAAATTGCTACTGATAATCCCGGTTTCACCGTGGACGAACCGCTGGAACAGCTGGGCACCGGTCTTAAACTTCCGAAACAGTATGAACCGGTCAGAGGTGAGATTGAAAAAGTATTACCGGTATTAAAATAATTTTCAAATGCATAAAGAGAATATTGTTACAGCAGGGAAACCAATAGCCACGGCGACGAAGGCGCTGATCATGGTGCATGGCAGGGGTGCTTCGGCAGAAGATATCCTGTCGCTGGCCAGGTGGTTGCCGGTGAGCGATTATGCGTTGCTGGCGCCGCAGGCCACCAATCATACCTGGTATCCGCAGTCTTTCCTGGCGCCGCCGGCGCAGAACGAACCGTGGCTTTCTTCCGCGCTGGACTTACTGAAAAAAATGACGGACGATTTGCAGCAGCAGGGCATTACGCATGAGCATATTTATTTTCTGGGCTTTTCCCAGGGCGCCTGCCTGACACTGGAATTCGTTGCCAGGAATGCTGCGAAGTATGGTGGCGCCGTGGCTTTCACCGGTGGATTGATCGGCGATAAAATATATCAGGAAAATTATAACGGTACTTTTGATGGAATGCCTGTCTTCATCGGCAGCTCCAATCCCGATTTCCATGTACCCGTGCAACGGGTACATGAATCTACTGCCATCTTACAAAAGATGGGAGCGGGCGTAACGGAAAAGATATACGACAATATGGGACATACCATCATCGAAGATGAGATCAGGCTGGCCAGTGAACTGGTATTTAGCTGACCGCTATTTCTTTTTCTGTATGGTGCTTCTCACTTTGCTTAAAAATTCGGGCGATACTCCCAGGTAACGGGCTATCTGGTTCTGTGGCACGCGTTGCACTACCTGGGGGTATTTTTCGAGAAAAGCAAGATACCGCTGCTCGGCAGTTTGTGATACAAGACTGTGAAAACGCCGTTGCAGCGCAAAGAGCGAGCGTTGGATCAGTAACCGGAACAAAGTCTCGAACTTCGGTATTTTTTCATACAGGGCAGCTTTGCTTTTACGGTCTATGATCAGCAGCTCACAGTCCTCCAGTGATTCGATAAACATATTGGAGGGTTTCTGCTCCGTAAAACTGTAAGTGTCGCTCACCCACCAGTCTTCTATGGCAAAGGACAAGATGGTTTCTGTGCCGTCATCACTCAGATAATAGGTGCGGATACAACCTTTAACGATATATGCTTCAAAGTCACAAATTTCACCTTCCTGCAACAGGTAAGTACGTTTCCTTACCCGCCTGAATTTAAGCAGGGAATGAAATAACTGGCGCTCTTCCGGCGTCAGGGAGATGATACGGTCCACGAATTGATCAATCTGTTCAAACATAGTCTACTAAAGATAGGTTATTAGATGTTGTGCCGCTTCCAGCTTTTTATAATGGAAGTTACCCGTACAGCCAAACCATATACCGGATCGTATGTTGCTGATTATCAATTTGTAATATTTTTACAATAAAATACGGTCTTACGATATATCGTAAATTTATAAGCGCTTTTGTAATATTGTATAATGAACACACAGATTTCCGGTAAAAACGATGAATTTGAAACGCTGCTTTGTTTTTCGAAAGCCATAGCGGCAGCCCGGCACCGCGCTGATCTGTGGGAGATCGTCAATGAACAACTGCTGGAAAACATCGGCGCGAGCTATTACACGCTTTGCCTCATTCATGAAGATACCCGCACCCACTCGCCCTTTCTGTACAGCCAGGAAAAGAAAATAAAAACCGTCACCGGAGAAAGCCCGGTCATCCACCTGCAGCATCCTGTTGATGATGGCGTCTTCAACAAGGCTGTTGAGACGGAAGAACCGGTGGTGTTTGAGCTGCGAAGCCTGATACGCCAGCGGAACATTCCAGCCTATGTCATTCACTGGTATAACTCCGGTGTGAAGGAAATGATGCTGGTAAGGGTTTGCAACGGTAAAGAGCCCAAAGGGGTCTTGTATCTCTATGCCATGAAACAGGGCGTTTTTTCAAAGCGCCGGTTCAGTTTTTTCAAAAGCATCGCAGACCAGTTGGGAACGGGCGTCTCCAATATCCTCGCGAATGAAAAAATAGAATTGCAGCTGGAAGAAATCCGGAAATATAAAATACAGCTGGAGCAGGAGAACAGTTATCTGAAGGAAGAACGGAAAAAAGATAAACATCTTACCGGAAAAGCCGTCGGCGATTCGCCGGCTATCCGGAAAGTATATGACCTTGTGTCAAAAGTAGCGTCATCCGATGCTACGGTATTAATCCTTGGAGAAACCGGTACGGGCAAAGAACTGATTGCGCATGGGGTACATGACGCTTCGCCGCGGCGCGACAAACTGATGATCAAGGTGAACTGCGCCGCTATTCCGGCCAGCCTGCTGGAAAGTGAATTGTTCGGCCACGAAAAAGGCAGTTTCACCGGAGCCCTGGAAAGAAGAATTGGCAAGTTTGAACTGGCCGATAACAGCACGCTTTTCCTGGACGAGATAGGAGAGTTGCCGCCGGAAATGCAGGCCAAATTACTGCGGGCTTTGCAGGAAAAGGAAATCGAACGGATCGGCGGAAAATCGGTAATAAAAGTAAATGTGCGCATCATCGCCGCTACCAACAAAAACCTGGAAGCGGAAATTGTTGCGGGCCGTTTCCGCAGCGACCTGTACTACCGCCTCTGCGTGTTTCCCATTATGCTGCCACCGTTACGCGAACGCAGAGAGGACATACCGGAGCTGGTTTCTTTTTTTATGGAGAAATATGCCGCCAGCAGTGGCAGAAAGATAGACGGCATCGCGCCTAAAGCACTGGAGAAATTAAAGGCATATGCATGGCCGGGCAATATCCGGGAACTGGAACACCTGATAGAAAGAACGGTGCTGCTTACCTCCACTAACGTTATTACAGAAGTGAACCTGCCGGCCAGGAGTAAAATGTTGTTCGCTCAGCCGGGGGCTGAAACACCGGTGCGTTCACTCGCAGACGTGGAACGGGAACACATCCTCAAAATGGTGAAATTGTCAAAAGGCAGGATATCCGGGCCTCATGGCGCAGCGGCCAAGTTACAACTGCCTTCCACCACATTGATCTCAAAAATGCAGAAGCTGGGTATCCGCAAGGAACATTTTATTGATACCGGGAAAGAATCTGGTTAAGCCTTGCCGGTTGATAAATCCAGCCTGCCTGAAGTAAAAGCCCAATAGGTCCAGAGTATGGCGCACAGTATCAAAGCGCCGCCGGGCCAGCAAAAGGAAAGCAGGAATGCCGACACATGCACCGGAATGCCATACTGATAGTTTCGTTTTATTTTCCTGATGGCGGCATTGCTGATTTCCGGCCGCAGCAGTTCCCTGTTCCGGCTGGCAATGCTCCACAATAAATTAAAAGCAAGGTTGATCAATACAAACAGCCCGGTATACACCGCCACGGCCACGGTCAGGGAAGGTGTGCCATAGTACCGTGCCAGCAGGGCGGTCGGATAGGAGATACAAGTAGCTAAAAACAGCACCAGTCCGTTGGCAAACATCAGCGTGCTGTTACGCCGGTAGATTTGCTTGAACATCTTGTGATGGTTGACCCACATAATGAAGATGCTGAAAAAAGACAGGCTGAAAGCCAGGAAGGACGGCCATTGTGCCAACAGGCTGCCGGCCAGCGAGCGGGCGTTGTCGTTACTATCGGCATCGGGTATACGTAGTTCCAATACCAGCAATGTGATCGCAATCGCAAACACACCATCGCTGAAGCCTTCTATTCTTGCCGTTTCTTTTTCCATCAGGCAGTTTATTTATAGGTAGTTTTTATACCGAGTTTTTTCATCTTTGAATACAGTGTTTGCGCAGACACCTTAAGTACTTCCGCTGCGCCCAATTCGCCGGATACGCGGCCGTTGCAGGCTTTCAGCACTTTCAGGATGTGCGCCCTTTCCATCTCTTCCATCGTTTCCAGTTTTTCCGCTGCAGCTATCTGCGGCATGCGGGACACCGGTATTTCTATAGAACTGATTTGTTCCCCGTCGGTCAAGATGAACTGCCTTTCTATCAGGTGTTCCAGTTCCCGGATATTGCCAGGCCAGTCGTGCTGTTCAAGCGTTTGCAGGACTGCTTCACTTATGCCGGATACTTTTTTGCCGGTGTTGCCGGAAAGTTTTTGCAGGAAATAAAGGGCCAGCGGACGGATGTCTTCTTTGTGTTCGCGTAGCGGTGGCAGTGCAATGGGAAATACGTTGAGCCGGTAGTAGAGGTCGAGCCGGAACCGGCCTTCGGCCACTTCTTTCTCCAGGTTTCTGTTGGTAGCGGCAATCACGCGCATGTCCACTTTGGTGAGCTGGCCGCCGCCGAGTTTTTCGATTTCTTTTTCCTGCAGGGTACGTAGCAGCTTCACCTGCGCTTCCAGCGGCAGTTCCCCGATCTCGTCAAGAAAGAGCGTGCCGCCATGCGCCTGTTCAAATTTGCCAATGCGCTTCTGTACCGCGCCGGTGAAGGCGCCGCGTTCGTGGCCGAACAACTCTGATTCCAGCAGGGAAACGGGCAGGGCCGCGCAGTTGACGGTGATAAAAGGTTTATTTTTCCGTAATGAATTTTTGTGAATGGCGCGGGCAAAACGTTCTTTGCCCGTGCCGCTTTCGCCCAACAACAATACGGACGTATTGGTAGGCGCCACTATGCCGGCCTGCTCCTGTGCTTTTTTCATGGCGGTACTGCTGCCGATGATATCCGGATCGAGCGTTGTTTCCACAGGCATGGCGGCCGTCTCTTCTCTTATCATACCGGTTTCCACGCCGTGGCGGTAACGGGCGATATCGAGCATGACAAACAGGTCGCGCTCCCGGAACGGTTTTACGAGGAAGCCATATGGCTGGGTGGCCTTGGCGGCTTCGAGGGTTTGTTGGTTGGTGTTGGCGGAAATATACAGGAACGGTATCCGGAGCTGCAATAGTTCTTTGGCCAGTTCAATACCGCTGGTGGGCGTTTTCAGGATGATGTCGAGCAGTACCCAATCCGGCTGTTTTTGGGCAATCAGCGTTCTGGCTTGCTCCACAGAGGCGGCAATGCCGCACACATCGTAACCGCCTTTGACGAGCATCATTTTCAGGTCGTTGCCCACAATGAACTCGTCTTCTACGATCAGTATTTTTTCTTTGTCAGCCATAATATCAGTTTACCTGGTTGATCGATCTTATTAAAAAAAGCACCTGTATGGAAACACCTTCCTCACTGCTTTTTATCTGAAAGGAGCCTTCCAATTGTTCGGCCAGCCCTTTCATGAGGCTCATGCCCAGTGACTGGGACTCTTCCGGAACGAAGTCGTGACGCAGCCCTGCGCCATCGTCAGTAATGGCCAGCCGGCAATATTGCGCACCGTCTTTTTTGAGGGTGATCGCCACGGTGCCGTGGCGGTCGCCCGGAAAAGCGTACTTGATGGCGTTGCTTACGGCTTCATTGAGGACCAGTCCCAGTGGAACGGCCTGTACTACGTCCAGCAGGATGACTTCACTATCGATGCAGAAAGTGATTTTAGCGCCGGTATCAAAGCTCTCCTCCATAAATCCTGTCAGTTCCCTGATATACCAGTGCATGTCGATGGCGCCGAGATTGTCTGTATGGTATAGCCGCTGATGGATCAGGGACATGGCATACATACGGTGCTGACTGTTTTTGATGGCGGCAATGGCATCGGCATTATCGAGGTACCGCGATTGTGTGTTCAGCAGGCTGATGATGATCTGGAGATTGTTTTTCACCCGGTGATGTATTTCTTTCAGCAGCCATTCTTTTTCATCCACGAGTTTTTTCAGCAGTTCGTTCTGTGCATGGATAGCTTCCTGTTGTTTTTCCAGTCGTACGGCGTTCTTTTTCTTCAGCCGGTACCTGTTGTACAATAATGCCAGTATGAGCAGCAGTGCACAGATGCTGCCGGTGATCACATTGCGGAACACTCTTCCTTTCTGGAGGGAGATTTCCTGTAGCTTGCTTTTCTGCGTCAGCAGCTCAATGTCTTTATCTTTTCTTTCTGTTTCGAATTGTAGCCGGAGCACATCGAGTTGTTTGCTTTGCGTAGTGCTGGTCACTGAATCCGACAGCTGTTTATAATGCTGAAAGTGCGTGATGGCGCCGGGAAGATTGCCCAGTGCGGAGTCGGAGCGGAAAGCCAGCAGTGCGGCTTCTGCCTGTCGTACCAGTCCGCCGGGGAATTCCCTGGCGTGTTGCTGGTAAGCGTTGAGATACGGTGCAGCATCGTTGAAGCGGCCTGTTTGCTGCAGATAGAAGATCAGTGCCAGCCTGACCACCTGTGTGAAGACTGGTATTTCCTCTTCGTTCTCCAGTATTTTTTTCAGTTTCTCGTAGTGCGGAGCGGCCTTAGACAAGGCATGTAGTGCGATATAATCTCTCAGGTAACCGATTTCAATCTGTATTATTTCGTGTTTCTCCAGGGCCGTAGGCAGTTTTTCCACTACATGCAGGGTGTCCAGGCTGCTGGTATATGCTCCCTGGTTCCGCAGGGCGTCAGAGATGTTAAGCAATAATGCTTTGATGGTGCTGGTATCGCGGAGTGTTCTTGCATGTGCCAGCGCTTTATCAAAATAGTCAAGCGCCTGGTCATAGTATTGTACGCTGAAATAGTTAAGGCCAACGCGGTTGTAGATAGTGGTCATCAGCGGTCCCTGTTCTCTGAGCTGTTCAGCTGTTTCCACTGCCAGCAGGTTGTAACGGAGCGACTGTACAAAGTTATTGGCACCGTGGTAAGCGCCGCCGATCACAGAGTACAGGCCCTGTAGCCGCTGGTAGCCGGTTTCCTTGTAGATGGCCAGTGCTTCCAACAGTACGCGCAGGGCGCCGTCATAGTCTTTGTTTACCTGCATGAGGTCACCGATGAACTCTTTCAGCTGCGCTGCGGATTGTTTTTGCCCGTTTTTCAGGTAGATGTCTGTCCCTTGTTGATATAACGCGATTTTGCGGGGAAGGTCTTGCGGTTCGTTGGAGTAGGTGCCCCCCAATTCAATGATGGCCTGTGCTTTCTCGTTGATAGTGCCATATTGGGTAAGCAGTTGCAGGGCTTCTTCGCTGCTGCCCCTTCCCTGGCCGGCATGCCCGGATTCGCGGAAGGCCTTGGCCCGCAGCAGTTTGCTCAGACCAAGGCCTCTGGGGTAATTGATTTGCCGGCTCAGGGCTTCCATCTGGTCTGCCATCCGGAAGGCCATGTTCATATCTTCTTCCCATGACTCAGGTTTGTCGAGGAAGGCTTCGCCTACGCGCAGCATGCGGGCAATAGTGGCCGTATCGGCCTTGCCATGCCGGAGCAGCTCACGGGCTTTGCCTGTGTCGGTATCTGACTGTGCCAGTATAGATGCCGGTATCAGCAGGTACAGGAGCAGCAGTACCTTCCGCCGGGAATTGATGATGAATGACAGCATAGGTTACCCTTCTTTTGGCGCGGACATTTCTCCCTGCAGGTAACAAATCACGATGGCCACGCCGGGAACGACGATAGCGCCCAGTCCCACCCACCGGGCCATCAGGGCGCCGATGATACAGCCGGCCAGGAACCCGCCGATGGTGACAGTTTGCTTTTTAAGGCTGGACACCGAAATTTCATTGCCCAGCGTACCTTTCCGGATAAGATTACCCAGGTCCAGCGCGGCTTGTGTGACATTACCCGTCATCATGGTGGTAGGGCCATGGGTCTCTTTGGCAAAGAGCTTCCCGAAGGCGTTCTGTAAGCCCATACCCAATACAGTGACCATGACGATAAGATAGGTTACCGGTTTTTCTTCCAGAGATGTTAATATCGGCAGGAAAAAAGCAGTTAATCCGCAAGCCGTCAAAATTAGGCCTTCTGCCAGTAAAATGCGGTATTTTTTTGCTGATTTTTCTGCCAGCCATCCGCCGGCCATGACAGCTATCACAAATACAGGAAAAGTGAGCAGCTTGATCCACGCGGCGGCGCTGGTGCTTCCGGAAGATACCTGTGCGGCAAACACGATGAAATTACCGGTAACATGCGCGGAAAAAATGGAGTCGCCGGACACAAAAGTAGCGGTATCGCAATATCCTGCCACCCATGCCAGCAGGAAGGTCACCCAGTTAATACTATGTTGTTGTTCTGTCATACTAATTACAATTTATTCCAGGTGGGCTCTGAGCATCCAGGCCATTTTTTCATGTGTTTCCATCAGCCCCGTGATATAGTCGCTGCTGCCCGCATCATGCAGGGCGGTGGCGTAGCCATTGATGTTTTCCCGGAGATGGATAAGAATGTTTTCATGATCATGCAGCAGGTCTTTGATGAACCCTGTGCTGTCATTTTTCTCTCTTGTCATTTCTGTGAGATGGGTAAGGGCGAGGAATTCTTTCAGCGTGGCAGGAGGAAAATGTCCCAGCGTACGGATACGTTCCGCTATGCCGTCGATGATCTCATCCAGTTGCTGGTACTGGCTTTCAAAGAACAGGTGCTTACTGTGGAAATCGGGCCCTGTTACGCACCAGTGGGCTTTCCGTGTTTTAGTGTACAGGATGAATTCATCTGCCAGCATTTTACCCAGTGAATGGGCCACGGAGGCCAGGTGTTCTTGTTTGATACCGATATTGGTTTGCATGTGTTAAGGATTTAAAATAAGTGAGATAGGTATTGTACGTCGATGGAATAACGTCCCGGCCCCAGTACCAGCAATAATAACAGGCATAAGGTGTACATATAGGGAACGTCCCGCACTTCGGCGCTGTCCTTACGGTGTACCACAAAATAGCCGATGGCGGTCACGCCGATAGTAGGCAGGACAGCCAGCCGTGTGCCCAGCCCCAGTGCCATCAGGAACGGCACGACTGTATCGGAGAAGGTGGCCACCCATCCGTTCAGCTTTTCCGGCAGATGTAACGGATTGGGAACATGTTCCTTCTGACCGTTTTCCAGCCGGAATTTTTTCATGCCGTGTACGCGGAACAGCTCCAGCGCAAGCAGCAGGCGGAAAGCCAGCAACGCATAGTTGTTGAGCATACTGCCGGCATCCGAATACAGGATATGTTGGATGATATCTTTCATAAAAAATATTTAGAAAGCAAAACAGGAGCATCCGAAGACACCCCAGAAAGCAGTGTAGTTATTGACCGGGATATTACTTAACCGGGCAGCATTATGATCATGGCCATGCACATCGCAGCTGCCGGCACAGCAATGCACCTGGCTGGCCACGGCGGCGGCAGGTGCTGCTATCTTGTTTCCGGCCGCGGAATAATAACCGCCAAACTGGTTGACAGGCGACCAGTCCGGGAGCACAGCGATGGGAGCAGGTGAAAAATGAGAGAACTCATCGCGGGCATATACAATTTTGCCGCCTACGACCGTCAGGACGGATTCAATATGTTTGATGGCTTCTTCCCGTACTTCAAAATAGTCGGCGTCCAGTACGGCCAGATCGGCCAGCTGACCGGTTTTGATGCTGCCTTTGTTATCCTGTTCGCTGGAGAACCACGCACTTCCTTTGGTATATAATTCGAGCGCTGTTTCCCGGCTTATTTTGGTGGCATCATCATACAACTGATGACCGCCCACGGTTTTGCCGGCAGAAAGCCAGTAAAGTGCTATCCATGGGTTATAGCTGCTAACGCGGGTGGCGTCTGTGCCGGCGCCTACCGGTACGCCTGCCTGCAACATCCGTTTTACCGGCGGTGTGTGCGCTGCTGCTGTTTTACCATAGCGGTCAGTGAAGTATTCTCCCTGGAAGGCCATCCTGCTCTGTACGGCGATACCGCCGCCCAGGGCCTTTACCCGGTCGATGTTCCGTTCATCGATAGTTTCCGCATGATCAAATATCCAGTGCAGCCCATTGAAAGGAATGTCCCTGTTCACTTTCTCGAAGACGTCGAGAAAGCGGGTGATGCTTTCGTTATAGGTGGCGTGCAACCGGAAAGGCCAGCGGTTTTCCACGAGGTGGCGCACCACTTTTTCCAGTTCAGCTTCCATCGTTTCCGGCAGATCCGGCCGTGGCTGCAGGAAATCTTCAAAGTCTGCTGCGGAGAACACCAGCATTTCACCGGCGCCGTTGTGCCGGTACATCTCATCTCCCTGGTGAAGTTTCACCGTGCTGGTCCAGTTTTTAAAATCTTCCAGTTCCTGTTTGGGCCTTTGTGTAAAGAGATTGTAGGCGATCCTGACCGTCAGTTGTTGTTTTTGGTGAAGTTCGCTGATCACCCGGTAGTCGTCAGGAAAGTTTTGAAACCCGCCACCGGCGTCGATGACGCTGGTAATGCCAAACCTGTTCAGTTCCTTCATAAAATGGCGGGTGGAGTTGACCTGATGCTCGTAGGACAACTTCGGTCCTTTGGCCAGGGTGGAATACAGGATCATGGCGTTGGGACTGGCAAGGATCAGTCCTGTGGGTTCCCCTTTGCTGTTCTTTTCGATGACGCCGCCGGGAGGAGCGGGCGTGTCTTTGGTGAAGCCCACGGCACGAAGCGCGGCGCGGTTCAGCAAAGCCCGGTCGTACAGGTGCATAATGAAGACAGGCGTGTCCGGTGCGATGGCATTGATTTCATCCAGCGTAGGCATTCTTTTTTCGGCAAACTGATGTTCCGTCCATCCGCCCACCACTCTTACCCACTGGGGAGATGGCGTGACAGCTACCTGCTTTTTCAGCATGGCCAAAGCATCGGAGAGAGAAGGCACGCCGTCCCATCTCAATTCAAGGTTATAGTTAAGGCCTCCGCGAATAAGGTGGATATGGGAATCGTTGAGCCCCGGGATGACACGTTTTCCTTTGAGGTCTATCTGCACCGTTGCTGCTGCGGCGTATTGCTGAAGGATGGTATTGTCATCGCCTGCTGCCAGGAACCGGCCATCGCTGATGGCGACGGCCGTGGCTTTTGGATTGGAGGGATCTACCGTATGTATCTTCCCGTTATATAAAATGAGATCAGCTTTTTTATTCATAAGGAAGCATTTAGTTGTTAAAGGATGCAATGGCTTCTTTGATACCTTCTCCGGCGGTTTCAAAAAACGCGGGACCGGCCAGCAATATGGCTTTGGTCATCGGTTTCACGGGAGAGAGGTGCTGCTGCTGCAGGTAGCGTTGGGTGCGCCAGGCCTGAATAATCCCTTTGGTGACGTTGGCAGCCACCAATGCTGTTGGTGAATCGATGCCGGCATCTTTGATATCGCTGGCGAAGGCAAAGCCGGGCACGCCGATACGCGTGGCTTCCCGGAGAGCGATGGCGCCTACACTAACCATCATGTCCGCATTAAAATGGTTCCGGTCCCCCAGGCCGATCAGCAGCAGCTTAGGTGCTTTCATGGCGCCTTTGGGCGGGGTGATCAGCAGTGTTTCGAGATAATGCCCTTCGAACTTTCCACTTTTTCTTAATTCGGTGATCTGTCCTTTGAGCGCGTCGTCGAGATGTACCATGCCGTTGAGTGCAGCAGGCAGGGCAGGGGGATTGAAGATGTCGCCTTCGGTGTATTCAAATACGCAGGCAACCTGCAAAGGCGCTACAGCGGCAGAAGGGCCTTGCACCAGTCCTACGATGGAGATGCCATCTACTTTGCCCCATACCTTAGCCGTGCCGATAGGCGTGGTTTTAACGTCGGCGTGTTGTGCCACAAGGGTAACGGTATGCAGCAAAAGAAAAGAAACACTCATGGAAATAATGAGTGCTCTGCAACGGGTAATAAATGTTTTATTCATGGTTTATCGTTTTTTACATGTTAGAATTTGAAGCTGACCCTGGTGTTGAAGAACAGGCCGTCTTTGGGCGTAGGTGTCATGTCGCGGATAAAGGCGCCTGTTTTGAAATATTGAAAACCGCAGTTCAGCGATAGGAATTTGTTCATGCTGTACACGAAGCTGGCGAGATAGGCGGTGCCGATATGTCTTTCCGAGGAAGAAGAACCTGCCAGGTTAAATCCGCCGCTGGGCCTGTAAATGCCGTCCTGTAGCGAGTATCGCCAGTTGAGCACAACATCCGCCTGTGCCAGTATCTTCTTACCGATATTGATAGTGGCATAGGGGTGTAAGTCTATTAGGTTTACAGGGCCTATCTGCGGACTGAATCCGAAGTATCCGCCTTTAGGATAAAGGGGATTAAAAGACTGAAGGTCGCCATCTCCTTTTTTCCTGTCGCCGGAGATATAGTCGTTTCGCAGGCTGATGGCCGGTTTACCGGGAAGGTCTTCAAACAGGTAGCCCGCTTCCACGGAGGCGGTCCATGCATTGATACGGCCGCTGCCAAAGGTGCCGAACTGCCAGGCGGCTTCCAGGTTGTAAATGAAACCGCCGCCGTACCGCCATATCCGCGTGCCTGCGGTATGACGTAGTTCCTTGTTGAGGCCTTCTTCGAACGATGAGCGGTCACGTTTTATCCCGATGTAGTACAAATCGATATTGGGAAAAGCGGGAATGATGATTTTGCTGTACAATCCCCACAGGTTCACCTGTTTGCCGCGCTTGTTGTCAAAAGCGCCGGTGTAGGTGGTGTCGGCCATCATGGCAAATCCGTCGATGCTCCATCGTGAGGTGGAATACATCAGTTTGGCGCCGTCGAAATATAACCTGAGGTTAGGGCCTTCCCTGACGGAGATAAGCCTGCCGCTGCCATAATCCAGTTCCTGCCTGCCGGCGCGAAGTGTTAGCTGCTGGTCTTTTCTGTTGATGATGGCTGCATCGATGAAGAGGTTCTGTACATTCAGGTGGTCTTCATCGATGGGGCGCGGACCGTTGCTTCTGCCGGTTTCCCAGGCGCTTCTGATTTGTGCGAAAATCCTGAACCGTTCGTGCAGGTGCAGGTCTGCATGCACGTCATAACGCTGCAACAGAAACGCGTTGTGCCCAATGCCCAGCCTTCCCCAGTCTTCGTTGTTAAAATCGACATATTCCATTCTGGCCGCACCGCCGAATGAAACATAGGCGTTCCCGTTATTGGACAAGCCGGTGTATTTTATTTTCCGGTAGAAGGTACGGGCAGAATCTTTCAGGCCCGAATAGTCTTCGTCAAAGCGCATCAGCTTAAAGCTTTGCCCTGTTGTCCGGGAAACGGATGAAAGAAATATAATAACGGATATGGTTAAACGAAAAAGACGGGGAAGGCGTTTTAAAGGCAATTGGAACAGGTTTTAGCGAATGAATTAGTGTTGCAGCATGTGGTGGGCGTAGTGGATGCCAATGCCATAGGCACCGCCGTATTTCTTCATCAGATCGGTGACAGCCTTGTACGTGTCCTGACGGGCCCAGTCGCGTTGCAGCTCTAGCAGGTACTGAATGGATGTCATGGGTTTTACACCGGCATGTATCATTCTTTGTACGGAGCGTTCATGCGCTTCTGCGCTTACATCGCCGCAGGCGTCGGTGATCACGAACACGTCATAGCCTTCTTCCAGTGCGGACAGTGCCGGTCCTACGATGCATACGCCTGTCCACAGTCCTGCCAGCACCAGTTTCTTTTTTCCTTTGCCTACGATGGCTTTATAGGCCGCTTCATCTTCCCAGGTATTCATGGAAGTACGGTCGATATAACCAGAAGTGGCCTGCGGATAAAACTCTTCGATCTCAGGAAACACAGGGCCGGAAAAGGATTGTTCTGCTACAGTCGTTACTACAGTTGGCACGTTGAAGATTTTGGAAGCACCTGCAACGATAGCGGTGTTGGTCCTCAGCTCGCTCAGCGCAATGCTTTTGGTGGCAAAGCCCATTTGACCTTCAAAGTCGATCAGTACCAGCGCATGATTGTCGGGAGACAATAAGTTGGATGATGGTTTCATTTTTAAAATAGTTTGCGCCAGCAAGACAATTCAGATGCCTCTTTGTAAACTATTGATATGTAATTTGTTATGTGTTTTCGTGGGAATCGGGGCTTTACGGTATTTCGTAGAATTATGAAAAAGCGAAAAAAGCATTTACAGAAAAGCCCCGTTTGCCATGGCAAACGGGGCTGGTGATGACATGCAGGCGTATATCAGTTGCCGGATACTTCCTGTGCCGCTGCTGCAATAACAGCGGCCACTTTCTCCGGCTGGGACACATAAAGAGCGTGACTGCCTTTTATTTCCGTGACTTTGGTATTGGAGCGGCGGTACATATTACGTTGGATATCGGGGTGGATGCTTTTGTCGTCTGTGGCCACGATGCCGAAGGCTGGTTTGTGTCTCCAGGCCGCGGTGGTGATCGGGGAAAAGAAACACTTGCCATAGAACGCACCCTGCGATGCGTACATGAACGCTGCCTCTTCCTGGCTCAGGTCTGCACAGAAACCGGCGTGGTATTTCGTTTTGTCATAGTAGACGATGCCTTTTTCGTCGGGCGGCAGTATGCCGTTTTCCGGCGCCGGCGGCATTGTCCGGAACCACTGCAGGGCAGATTCCTGGTCGTCCGGCTGGAACGCCGCAATGTATACCAGCGCAGCTACCTTGGGATGATTGCCGGCTTCCGTGATAACGGCGCCTCCCCATGAGTGACCGGCGAGAATGGCCGGGCCGTCCTGCGCGTCCAGTACCACCTGCGTGGCCGTAACATCGTCTTTTAAAGAAGTCAGGGGATTTTGTACAACGGTCACCTGATAGCCTTGCCGGGTAAGCGTTTCATATATGCCCCGGTAGCCGGAACCATCTGTGAAAGCGCCATGTACCAAAACGATGTTTTTTACTGCGGGGAGGTTTGCTTGATTTTTCATGTTATCGGAGTTTTTGCTTTTTTGTTTCTTGTTAACAATACAAAGGTGCGATGGAAAACGGGCCGCGTTAATGAGCGTATTGCCCGGTACGGTGTAATAATTTACCTTTTAGAGACAGTTGCTTCATTTTGGCTACAATATCCGGTAATAGGGCTACATCCGGAAAAGGGCAGCAGCCGAATTTTGACTCATCAAACAAAATGAGATCATATGAACACAATCAATCACACTTTCTCTTCTAACAGTATAGCGACAAGGAAAGTTTCCTTTACATCAGATGGTATTAAGATAGCGGGCAACCTGTACCTCCCGGCCATGATGGACGCAGCTCCCCTCCCTGCCATCGTGGTAAGCCACCCCGGCACAGGCGTCAAAGAGCAGACCGCTGGCCTGTACGCCAGGCTGCTGGCAGAGCGGGGGTTTGTCACCCTGGCCTTTGATGCTGCTTATCAGGGCGAAAGCGAAGGGTTTCCCCGTGGCCTTGAAAATCCTTCTCAAAGAGTGGAGGATATTAAATCAGCTGTTTCTTTTCTCAGCACCCTGCCTGAAGTAGATGCCGGCAAAACAGGCGTGTTGGGTATCTGTGCATCGGGAGGTTATGGTATCATGGCGGCAGCCACCGATCACCGGATCAAAGCAGTGGCCACTGTGAGTGGCGTGGATGTCGGGCGGATGTTCAGAAACGGCGCTGATGGCAAGCAAAGCCCCGATGTGATACAACAAATGCTGGACCTTGCGGCGCGGGACAGGCGTGCCGTAGCTGCCGGCAAAGAGGAAGGCTCTTTCCCGCTTTTCCCTGAAACGGAAGAACAGGCGAAAGCACAGGGACGGTACGCGTATGAGGGGTGGAAATACTATTGCACCAGCCAGGGCCAACATCCACGTTCTGCCAAAACCTTTACCTGGAGCAGCGTGGAACACATTGCGGGTTTTGATGCCTTTCGTTTTGTGGATATGATCGCGCCACGGCCGCTATTGATCATTGCGGGATCTGAGGCAGACACCTTATGGATGGCGCAGGAGGCATTCTCTCTTGCGAAAGAGCCTAAAGCGCTTTTTATCGTGGAGGGGGCTTCCCATACAGACCTTTACCATCAGCAGGAAGCTGTCATCCCGGCAGTTGATAAACTGGAACACTTTTTTAACACAAAACTGTAATGCTGCCCTGCAGGTCTCCTGATCAGGCAGGAGACCTGCAAATATTGTAACTTTAAACATGACGTATATGGAATCCGCTCCTCACCAGATAAACACCATTTCGGAATTGCACCGGCTGCTGGGCCTGCCCAAACCATTACACCCTATGGTGAGCCTGGTCCGTAACTGCGATGTGCATATCCTCCGGGAGGAATTTCCGCAATCGCTTTTCCTGAACTTTTATAAGATCTCCTATATGGAAGACCTCCATGGAAAAGTAAAGTACGGGCAAAGCTATTATGATTTTGATGAGGGAGGAATGGTATTTGTGGCTCCGGGGCAACTGCTCACCGCGCCAACGGATGCTGATGAATATGAAGGGTTCAACCTGTTCATACATCCTGATTTCCTCCAGGGACACCCCCTGGCTGGTACTATAAAAAAGTACCATTTTTTTACTTATGCCACTAACGAAGCGCTACACCTGTCAGATAAAGAGAAGAAGACAGTGCTGTCTGTTTTTGGGATCATTGAAGACGAACTAAATGAACGGATTGACGATACGACGCAGGATGTGATTTTGGCGCAGACAGACCTGTTGCTTCAATACGCCAACCGGTTTTACAAGCGGCAGTTCGTCACCCGTAAAACCATCCACCATGATCTGCTGACAGCACTCGAAAAATTACTGGACGATTATTTCAACAACGAAACAGCACTGATGCAGGGGCTGCCCACAGTACAATACCTGGCGGGACAACTGCATGTCTCTTCCCACTATTTAAGTGACATGCTCCGGTCACTCACAGGACAAAGCGCGCAACAGCATATTCACCGTAAAGTAGTGGACAAAGCTAAAGAGATGTTATCCACCAGTAAGTTGTCGGTTGCGGAGATAGCCTACAATATTGGGTTTGGGCACCCACAATCTTTTAATAAATTCTTTAAAAGCAAAACCAGGCTATCTCCGCTGGAATACAGGCAAACGTTTAATTGACACTCATCACTGCTTCAATAACACCGCTGGCATACACTTTCGTCCGCGCTACTGTAAACTGCTTTTCAAATGCTATGCCTTAAAACAGCGGTCTGCCTTTGCCTAATGCTACGGGCATGATAATAGTAATCAATCGCCTCTTTCAGTTCTGCACAGGGCTTCTGTACCGTTGCATTTGTCACCAGTGTTTTATTTTTTTGATGTAGGCGGTCAGCTCATTGGCCATCAGCTGATGTTGGGCCAGATCGGGATGGCCGCCACAACCGCTTTGATATTTTCTGCTATAAAAATATTTGCTCACCTTTTTGTCCTGCATGGCGGCTACCACAGCGGTGATGTACTGCTGCAATGTCGGTGAAAAAGCCGGATCTGCCATAGGGCTGTCAATACATACGATACTGGCCGCCGGGTAGTAGGTCCTCAGCCGCTTCAGGAAAGTCACATAAGCCTGGCAGAAGCGTGCAGAGTCCTGTGGACCGTCATTTTCGCCCAGGGTGACAGCCACCACATCGGGTTGGTAGTTAGCGAAGTCCCATGGAATAGAGTCACGGTACATATTGACTTTATCAAATACCTTCGGCATCGTGTGCGGCATACCGCAGCAGCTTTGTACCAGCCCGATACCGGAAACGGAGCTGAGCTGCCATTGAGCATTCAGCTGGCGGGCCGTCAGCGGACCATAACTTTTCCAGGCGTTATGCTGATCATACCACTGTCCCTGGCCGCAGGGCACGGAAGACTGATCGCTGCCAGACCCGCAGGTGATGGAGTTGCCGATGAATTCAATTTTTCGTACAGGCGATACCGGTAGTGGCAGCAGTTCCCGGCAGCGCAGGCCGGCAAATTCCATGTAACCGATACCGGCCTCCGTATTTTTGCAGATAACGATGGTATGCGGACCTTCGCCCAGTCCCTGGTGCAGGCGGATGGTATCGCTTTTGCCCAGCAGCTGCTGGCGGACAGGCGCTTTATTGTCAATGATAATCGACACGTAGTTATGGTTGGTGCCGTATAACATTTCATCATTCAGCACAATCTCACAGTGTGGGCCTTTGAAGCGGGCCGTTACATATACGCCGGGAGCCCAGAAGCGGGGCGTGGCAGGCGTAGAGAAATCGATACGTCCCACATATTGGAAATAGCCGTTGTCAGCAGGGTAGAAGGTATCAGCGTGGCTCGTTTGCCACAGCAGGCAGCTCAGGAACAGGACAAGGATTTTATACACGGCCATTAAGTTTAGGGGATACTTTATATTTGCGGTTATACGGTAAATTTAGCATTACCGGCCGAATTTTCAAACATGGGTGATATTACAACAACAAAAAAGCCGCCCTACTGGCGCCTGCTGCTACTGTCCTTTAAAGATGCCTATCAGTCTTTACAGGCCAATGATCCGTTGCGGCTGGCGGGGGCCACTGCTTTTTTCACCACGTTTGCGCTGCCGGCCATCCTGGTGATACTGATACAGTTGCTGCGGCTTATTTTCCGGATGGAGCATCCGGGCCGCCGGTTGTCACAGCAGCTGGAGGCGCTGTTCGGCATTGAAACGGCCGAAGCTATCGTGCAAACATTGCGGGCTTTCAGGAGCATCGCACAAAACTGGCTGATCGGCATCGCGGGGTTTCTTTTCCTGCTGTTTGTGGCCACCACCCTGTTTAAGATCATCAAAGGTTCTATTAACGAACTGTGGAAGATAAAAGCTGTTCACCGCGCGAATTTCGGGCAGATTATGCTGTCACGCCTGAGAGGGGTGCTGGTGATTTTTTTTGCGGGACTGCTGTTCCTCATAGATGTGATCGCGGAAGCGGCCCAGGCGTTCCTGGGAAAATACATCAGCATTTATCTGCCCGCATTGGCCTCTTATTATAACAGCACCCTCAACTACGTATTGTCGGTACTGATCGTCACCATCTGGTTTTATCTCGTTTTTTATTTTATCCCCGACGGGAGGCCACGCCTGAAACCCGGTCTGGTAGGCGCGTTGGTGACCGGTATTCTCTTCAGTATCGGGAAAATCGTATTAAAAGTACTGCTCACTTACAGCAGTATTAATACCTTGTATGGCGCATCCGCGTCTACCGTGCTACTGCTGCTGTTTATGTTTTATTCGTCCATTATCTTCTACTTCGGGGCTGCTTTTACAGACGCCTGGTCCACCCATATCGGCATGCCTATCCGTACTGCGCAACATGCAGCGCACTATGAACTGAAAACAGCGGAAGACAGACCATCTCTTTAACCCGGACAAAAAATTACCATAAACAGATAAATAAGTATTACAGAAAAATGTATTTTGTGGGAATAGTTTTGACTGATAATAACAGCCAACTTTTATACCCACGTTATGGACAACCAAATTACCCTCCGGGAAAAAATCGGATATGGTTTTGGCGATATGGCTTCTTCTATGTTCTGGAAGCTGTTTGGCATGTACCTGTTATTTTTTTATACCGATGTGATGGGGATCACGGCCGCTGCTGCGGGTACCATGTTCCTGATCAGCCGTATCTGGGACACGCTTTTTGATCCCGTGGTCGGTATCCTGGCCGACCGTACCAGTTCCCGCTGGGGCAAGTTCCGTCCTTACCTTCTGTACATGGCAATACCCTTTGGCATTATAGGAGTGCTCACCTTCACCACACCGGCATATGGCCCTTCCGGGAAACTTATCTACGCTTATATCACCTATTCCGCCATGATGATGATCTATTCACTGATCAATGTGCCTTATGCGTCATTGCTGGGCGTGATGACACCGGATGGGCGGGAACGAAATAAGCTGGCTTCTTTCCGCATGGCGTTTGCGTTCGGCGGCAGCTTGCTGGTGGTAGCGCTGATAGAACCGCTGGTGAACATCTTCAGCGAAAAAGATACCCCGCAGCGCGGCTGGCAGCTGGGAGTAGCAGTGATTGCGCTGATCTGCGTACAGTTGTTCCTGTTATGTTTTGCATGGGTAAAAGAACGGGTGCAGCCTGCCTTTGTGCAATCGGCGTCGCTCAAAGATGATCTCCGCGACCTCTGGCAAAACCGGCCCTGGTGGATATTGCTCGGCGCCGGCGTAGCGGCGCTCATTTTCAACTCTATCCGCGATGGCGCCACCTTGTATTACTTTAAGTATTTCATTCAGCAGGACGCTGCTTTCCAGGTGGGCAATACCAAAGTGACCTGGTCCACGCTATATCTGTTGATAGGCCAGGGTGCCAATATACTAGGTGTCGTACTGGCGTCACCGGTAGGTAACCGTATCGGGAAAAAGAACACCTATCTCCTGGCGATGGTGATCGCTTCTGCAGGCAGTATCGGGTTTTACTGGCTGCAAAAGGAGCAGCTGGTGCTTATCTATGTATTGCAGTTGATCATCAGTGTATGCGCAGGCATCATTTTCCCATTGTTATGGTCGATGTACGCCGATATCGCTGACTATTCCGAATGGCGCAATGGCCGCAGGGCCACAGGCCTTATCTTTTCCTCTTCTTCGATGTCGCAGAAGTTTGGCTGGACGCTCGGTGGAGCGCTCACCGGCTGGCTGCTGGGCAGCTTCGGCTTTCAGGCCAACAGTGTGCAGCAACATGCCACCCAGCAGGGTATCGTACTGATGTTAAGCTGGCTGCCGGCTGCCGGTTCATTACTCTCTATTCTTTTTATCATTTTATATCCTTTGTCGGAAGACCGTACCGCCCTTATCAGCAAAGATCTGGCTGTCCGCAAACAACAACTCAACTGATGATACAGCAAGCATTAAAACAGGAATTACAAACCGAACTACACCGTATTCTGCACTATTGGACGAGGTTTCTGCCCGACGAACAGCATGGCGGATTTTATGGAAAGGTAGACAACCAAAACAACGTTGAGGTACAGGCTCCTAAAGGGGCCGTGCTGAACGCCCGTATCCTGTGGGCTTTCTCCGCAGCGTATAACCTTACCCGTGATCTATCCCTGTTGGAGATGGCGCACCGCGCGGAAAAATGGTTCAGTGCGCACCTGCTGGATGCTGAGCATGGCGGCGTATTCTGGACCGTTGATCACGAAGGCCGTCCGCTGGAAACAAAAAAACAAACATATGCCATCGCCTTTGCAATCTATGCCTACAGCGAATACTTCCGGGCCACGAAACAACAGGCGGTGCTGACAGTCGCCATCCGCCTGTATAATCATCTGCAGCGGTTTAGCTACGATCCGCAATACGGCGGTTACCTCGAAGCTTTCACGCGTGACTGGAAACCTTTGTCAGACCAGCGCCTCAGCGAAAAAGACGCCAACGAAAAAAAGACGACGAACACTCACCTGCACGTGTTGGAGGCTTACGCCAACCTATATACGGTATGGCCGGAAAGCACGCTGCGAAAGAACATCCAGGACATACTGCGGCTGTTCCTGGACCGCATCATCGACCGTAAAAGCGGGCATCTGCATTTATTTTTTAACGAACAATGGAAAGTAAAAGGACAACTGGTGTCTTATGGTCACGACATAGAAGCCAGCTGGTTACTGCTGGAAGCTGCACATACCATCAATGATCCGGAACTGGTGACGGCCTTTAAAGCCCTGGCGCTGAAAATGACCCTGGCAACGGAAGAAGGACTTGCCCGTGATGGCGGGTTATGGTATGAATATGAACCGTCCACGCAACACACGGTCACAGAGAAACACTGGTGGCCACAGGCGGAAGCTATCGTAGGATTTGTAAATGCCTGGCAGCTGCAGCCTTCCGGCCGCTTCCTGCAAAGGGCCTATGACTGCTGGAAGTTCACTGAAAAACACCTGCTGGACAAAACGAACGGCGAATGGTACTGGGGCATCAGGGAAGATGGTGCTGTTATGGAAGAAGATAAGGCAGGATTATGGAAATGCCCGTACCATAATGCACGGGCGTGTATGGAGATAATGAAGCGTTTATAATAAGGTCTGTTATATAGGGAATCATTGACGTTTATTACGCAACCCCTTGCCTCCGAAAACCGAAACCCAGGGCTCACGCCCTGGATTTCGGGATGATGGAATGTGGGTCATCAATTCCGAATTCCATCATCCGGGATATCAATATTTAAGCACGCTCCGGGTAGTTTGAAACACCCCGTCGCTCACCTGAACGAAATACATGCCTCCCGGCAAAGCGGTGAGATTAAAGTTCGCCTCGAGCGTAGTGGCGTCGGCGGGCAGCACAGTGGCTGCTACCTGGTGACCTCTGGCGTCGAGCACGATCAGGCGGTATGATTTATTCTTTTTGTCTGTCAGTTTCACTTTGAAAGTCCCGGTAGTGGGATTAGGATATACGTTGACCGGCACCTCCTTCGCGGTGGCGGCCATCAGGCTGGTTTGTTGTTCAAACAGCTCCCATTCCGCCAGCTGCGTACCTGTGTCACCGTTATTGGAGTTGATGTTCAGGCGGTAATAGCGGTAGGCGGTGGTGTTGGTACAGGTGTAGGCTTTTGTCAGTCCGCGTGTGGCGAAGGTTTCGTTGGAACGGCTGTCGATGGTGGTCCAGGTGATGGTGTCATTGGAGCCTTGCAGCGTCCAGTTTTTAGGATCGCGGGCTGGTACGTCGTTGGCGGAAGTCAGCGTGTATTTGGTGACTTTGGCCGGTGCGGTGGATTTGTACTGTACCCATAGGGCTGTTCTGCCGCTGCGGAAGTATTTGGTGGCGATGTCGTTATCTATCAGGCTGGGGATATCTTCCGACGGTTTGGTGGTGTTGGGATATTGGCCGGTGATGACACCGCCGTTGTCGGTGATGTCTACCAGCTGTGTAACCGGCGGGGTGGAATTGGCGTTGTAGCCTACCATGGAAGGCTGAAGGATAACGGCTGTCACGGGGGCGGTAGACACCTGGTCGGCGCCGGCATCCAGAGGGGAGGTGCGTGGTTGGCCGTCCATATCAAATTTCACGTCCGGGTAAGCGGTGGTGGCTGCGCCGATAGCAGGGCTGCCGGGCTGCAGGTGGAAGGTGCCGGTAGTGTCGCGTGCCACGAGCGGGTTGGCAGTTACGTAACCACCGCTGGGGATGGCGCCGGCACTGGTGTTGTAGATGATATTGCCTTTCCAGGTGGGATTGGTATATGGCCCGGCGATAGTGGCGGCCGTGCTGCCTCCCTGGATGATGTTGTAGGCCACGTTGGTATAGGTGGCGCCCAGACCGTTGGTTCGGCCTGACTGGGTGATGTTGCTGGTATTATTGACCAGTGTGTTAAAGGCTATCAGTACGCGGTCGGGGCGGTCGTGGCAGGTGAGCGGTGAGCCGTCGGCCACTTCACCGTCGCCGTTGCCGATGTTGATCGCGGGATTGCAGGTCTCAAAATGATTGCTGTAGATGACGTGGTCGTCACCGAAGATGCGGATGCCTGGGGTATTGACGAAGTAGTTGCCATACACCTTGCATTTGTTGCCATGCCTTAAGGTGAACTGGGCGGCGCAGTTGCGGATGGTATTGTACCGTATTGTTACTGCTGATGATTTCACAGAGATCATTTCATTTTCGCCGGCGCATTGTTCAAAGAGGTTGTATTCCACGATGCTGTTGCTGGAAGACATGCTGTAGCCGCTCAGCCCAAACTGGAATGTTTCGGCGCCGTTGCCTGTCTGTGGCTGCTGGTCGAGGAAATAGTTGTGGTGTATCCACAGGCTTTCGGCGATCTGGCTGCCGGAGCCGCGGATAGCCAGGAAGCGGCCCATCGCGTTTTTATGCTGGAAGGTGTTGTAGTCCACTTCGTGATTGTTACCGGCGATGGTCAGGTTTTCCCCATCGCCCGGTGTTTCGAAGATGTTGCGGGTGAAGCGGCAGAAGGACGTGCCGCTGCCTGTTTTGGCTTTGCTGGCGCTGTGGGTGAATTTGAACCCCTGGACGATGATGTACTGGGCGGGACTGGCGATGTTGAAGCCGCCGGTACCGGCGATGGTCACACCTGCCACTGATTGCGCTTTGATGGTGATGGGCTGGGCGGCCGTTCCCTGTTTGGTGATGGAGATATCAGCCGAAGCGGTGTAGGTGCCGTTGGCCACGATGATCACATCTCCGGGATTGGCGTTGTTGATGGCGGTCTGCAATGCAGACAGGGACGTTACCGTTGTTTGGGCGGTGGCCTGTACGACTGTCAGCCAGCACAGTACAAGCAGAGGGAGTAGCTTTTTTCTCATGTGGAATGTTTAAAGTATGGTTGCAGGGAGTAAATGGGTTGTGTAAAGCCGGTCTAAAGGTCTCTCAGGATAACTAACGGTCTTCATTTATGCAATCGTTTGCATTGCAAGAAAAGAAAAAAACTCTGAATAAAAAAAACTGTTTTTTAAGTGATTACTGCTGAAGTATTTAGGTACATTTAGGTGAAGTTATACAGCATGGAAACGATTGACTACAAACTGGAAGCGGCCAAAAAGGCGATGACGTATGTGCGTGAGGGGTATACCATAGGATTGGGTGCCGGCAGCACCATCGCCCACCTGGTAAAGGAACTGGCGGCGGTACCCGCACTATTGAAAAGCATCTCCGTGGCGACGGCCTCTTTCAACACCCGGCTGTTGTTGCAGGAACACGGTTTTACTGTCAGGGACGTGGCTTCTTTGGCACAACTGGACATCCACTTCGATGGCTGCGATCAGTTCGACCGTAGCCTCAACGCCCTGAAAAGCGGCGGCGGCGTACATACCCTCGAAAAGCTGCTGGCTGCCATGGCGCAACGGTTTATACTGATAGGCGACGGCGCCAAATACGTGGAAAAGCTGCTGCCTACCGTGCCGGTAGTAATAGAACTCATCCCGGACGCACTATCTTTTGTGCAACAGGCATTGCTGCGCCTTTACCCCGATGCACGCCCGCAATTGCGGCTTAGCAACAAAAAAGACGGCGCGGTCATTACAGAACGCGGCAATCTGCTGATAGACATCTGGTTCACGACATTTCCCCCGGTTGCAGAAATTAATCCACAGTTAAAAGCCATACCCGGAATACTGGAAACCTCCCTCTTTTATCACATGGCCCATGAAGCCATCATCGCCGGTAAAAACGGGTTGACGATTGTATTTCCGGAAAGATAGATCAGTCTGTCTTATCTTTGTGTAATGAAGCAGAAAAGCAGTGATCCCCGCCAGCGGTTGCTTGATACCGCCACCGATCTTTTTTACCGGCAAGGTTACCACGCTACCGGCATCAACCAGGTGCTGCAGGAAGCAGGCGTGGCCCGCGCCAGCCTGTACCTGCATTTTGCTTCTAAAGAAGCGCTGCTGGAAGCGTTCCTGGAATACCGCCACAACTACTGGTTCGATGCACTGAAGGCCTTTACGGAAAAGCCATCCAAACCCCGTGAGAAAATCCTCGCGGCATTCGACTTCCTGCTGGACATCAATGAAAAAGAAAATTACCGGGGATGCGCCTTCCTGAACATTCTCTCCGAAATAACAGAACAGGACGGGGAAGCCCTCCGTATCATCCGCGATCATAAAAAAGACCTGCGCGCCTATTTTGCGGGTATCCTCAACAAAGAAAAACAGCTGGTGCAGGACCATGTGTACCTGCTGTTTGAATCGGCCATGGTGGAAAGTCAGCTGTATGCCAATCAATGGCCGGTACAGGAGGCCAGAAGGATGGTGGCCGAACTGCTTTAATTGCCGGCCGCGGCCTGTTTCAGTTTTTGTTCTACCAACAATGCATGCAACACTTCTGTGGAAAGCCCATGCAGCGTAAGCCGGAAAGCTGCGCCATACGTGGGCAACGGAATCATGGGATGTTTGTTGTTCAACGCTACCAGCCGCTCCGGGCAGTCCATGATGGTGGCGGCATACAACCCGATCACTTCATCCAGCTGCAACGAATTGGAAGCCCTCCAAAAATCGCTGTCGGTCAGAAAAAACTGGTACACCGGTGTGAATATCTCAATAGCGGTAGATAAATCAATGCAATTGCTCCACTTGTCGCGGAAAGGCTCAAAAGGCAGCGGTCCGGTGCTGATAGCGCTGAAATCCGGCTGTTCCACTTTCGTGATGGCTTTGCCTTTTGCTTTGAGCGCATTGTTCAGGTTGATGATAAAGTTGTAGAGATTGAGATCGTGGTTTAAAAAAAGATCATCTTTCACGGCATTGACAGACACCGGTTTCAACGGGTTCATCGGGATGTCGTCAATATCTTTCACATTGTCTTTGATAAAACGCAATACCTCCGACCCCAGGTAAAAATGGCGCAGGATAAGGAAATTGGCCTCCGGCGTGATGCAGTATTTCATGCCCCTGTACAGCCAGCGGTGCAGCCGCTGCGGCGCGTTGATCACATTGGGCGCAATGGCCTTAAAGATCTGCAACAGAATAATACCCAAACGGGCAAACACTTTTACAAAAGGATACAGGAACTGTTTGGTCCTGCGACTGGCATCATACAGAAATGCTGCCTTGGCGTCAGGATTGAACGGGATACTGTTGTCGAGAAACAACGCATGCCAATGGCTCGGATCTCTCGGGTTGTTCTCCAGTTTCTCAAAATAAGTACTGTCTTTCATACAGAGATGACGGGTTCGGTTCAGTAATTTCCAATTTGTTCCAGTTGCAGGCGGTACAAACGACCGACCACCTTCGCTGTTTTTACAATTCTTTCTGCAAGCGCGGTGGTCAGGAGGCCCGACTGAATAGCGTTTTCAAACCGTTCGAAATGATTTTCATTGGAGTCGCTGGTTTCATGATAGGTGAAAAAAGAAACCTGGTCGTCATGCAGCTGCAACTGTTGCTGAATGGCGCGGCCCCAATTGCCGGACACCCGGTTGCCAAGACCTTCAATGATGAACATGCCGCCCAACAGGTCAAACGGGTCCGGTTGGCTTGCCCGCTGGAACATGTAGGCGCTCAACGCTTCACTGCCGATGTTTTTCTCACCTTTTTGCAATTCCTCCAGGGTGCCGCCGCACTGAATATAGTTCTTTTCCAGTATCTGGTAATCCCGGTGTTCGTCGCGGGAGTGGGAGATAAAAGAGGAGCGGATATCGAAGTGTTCGATGCTCACGTTGGAGGCTGCACGTGCAATCCACTGGGAACCGTCTATCACTTGCTGGCGAAGATTAAACAGCAGTGCTTTGTACTCTTCCAACGTGAGCGTGCCGGAAAATATTTTCTTCACGACAGGTACCTGTCGAAGGGAACTTTCAAAGTCAATCCACACGGTGGTGAGTTGGCGTATCAGCCATTCGAGGGTGGGATTGTCCTGTTGTATCCTGATCTCGGGAGCTTTGATTTCGGTGAGGAGTGAAGCGGGATCAAATGTTTGTGTGGCCGTAGGCGGAACAACTGTCAGCATCATGAAGCCGGTGATAAAGCGGCCGCTTTCCGGCACCATGCACAGTATTTTATCGCCGGCCTTCAATGGTTTGGTGCGCAACAGTTCTTCCAGCAATACGAAGATAGAGGCCGTGCCCACGTTGCCAACACTATATAGGTTGCTGAACCATTTCTCTTCGGGAATGCTCACGCCGCCCTTTGCCAGCAGTTGTATAATTTTTTCTTTGAAGTGATGGGAAGAATAGTGGCATACGAACCAGTCGAAGCCCGCGGCGTCGAATCTCCCGTCGTCGATCAGTTCAAAGAAACGTTGTACGCCCAGTTTCACCATGTTGTCCACGAGGCGAAGGTCCTGTTTCAGGTTGAGCGCACCATCGCGGTCCGCCTCGGAGAAACTGTCATAGTCCATCCACGACAGTGGCTGGTGGCCGTTGTTGCCTTTGTTCCTGCCTGCATACATGCACACTTCGTACAGGTGTGCATAGGAGCGGAGATCTATCCAGTCTATTTGTAAACTGATGTGTTGCGCGGCGGGTTTGTTTTGTAACAGCAGTGCGCCTGCGCCGTCAGACAGCATCCAGCGGAGGAAATCTGTTTCAAGCTCCAGTCCTTGTCCGTCCAGGATACGCTGCTGGTGTTCAAACCGTTTGCCTTTGAACAGCCTGCTGGCCAGTTCTCCTGCACAGGCCACGGCTGTTTGTGCCGCGCCGGTCTGAATATTCGTATAGGCGTTTTTGATAGCCATCAGGCCGGCGGCGCAAACGCTCTGGTGGCTGGCAATTTCGCAGGCCGGATTGCCCAGATCGGCATGTACCATACTGGCAAATCCCGGTACTGGTAGGTCTGATTGCGTAGTGGCGGCCGATATAAAGTGAATGTCTTCTTTACCGGTCCCGTTACGGCCCAGGCAATCTTCAATGGCCTTTGCAGTCATGCCGCTAACGGTGTGGGTTGTACGCTGTTGCTGGTCCAGCGCGTAGTACCTGGACTGGATGCCGTTCTGTGACAGCATTTTTGTTTTGCTGCGGGAGGGCTTGCCGCCAATCGTTCCCAGGTATTCTTCTATTTTATCATTGTGGACAGGCTCGCCGGGAAGATATTTACCGGCGGCGGTGATGTAGACGTTTTCTAATTGCATATTTGGCGTATTATCAAAACGGTGGATGAAAAAATGTGTGGCTCAGGTCTGTCAAATCCAAATTTAAATTAGTCGAATTTTTAGATATAGCAAGCTGAAGAGGAGATAAAGAGTTGTTAAAACTGTCTGCGGGTTATAACAGAGCAATCGCTATAATGGTTGACCGTGGCTATATTCAGTCCATGCAACGGTCGCTTCCCCAGGTATACACGTAGTTGTCTCTACTGGTTTTTTTTGATTTTTGTATGATGATTTCTCTTTGATATTTTTAAAGACGATTTCTCCAATTTTTCATGGTTGCTTTTTAGGGATTAAAAATCATCTTTCCAATGATTTAATAATACCCTAAAGTCTATTGCCATTGATTCATTAGTTTTTCTTTAACGCCCTGAAATCCGTTTCCGTCGATTCAATAATTACTCCCTGATTATCTATTGCCCATTTTTCTATCCTCCCCAAAAAATTTCCTTTGTCAATTCACAATAAATCCTATCTTTACTAAAAATAGACAGATCGGTCTGTCTGTAATTTTAAATCAAAAAACAAAAACCATGGAACAGAGACCTCCCTTTCCTCCCTTTACACACGAAACAGCCCTGCAGAAAGTACAGATGGCTGAAGATGCCTGGAACAGCCGTAATCCGGAGAAAGTGTCCAAAGCATACACTATTGACACGGAATGGCGCAACCGTGACCAGTTTATCAACGGCCGGGAAGAAGTGGTCGCTTTTTTGACCAAAAAGTGGGAAAAAGAGCTGGACTATCGCCTGAAGAAAGAACTGTGGAGTTTTACCGACAATAAAATAGCGGTGAAATTTGAATACGAATGGCATGATAAAGCAGGCAACTGGTTCCGTTCCTATGGCAACGAGTTATGGGAATTCGACGCCTACGGCCTCATGCAGCGCCGGTTTGCGGCTATCAATGATGTGCCCGTACATAGCAGCGAAAGAAAGTTCCGGGATGACGGAGGTCCGTTTATACTGGCTTGTTAAAACCTGGCAGGCTCATGCTTTATTGCAGGAACGGGAATTGTGGTAATTACTTCCAAAAGCCATATTATGGAAAACATTACCAACATCGAAGAGCTGGCAGACAGGGCATGGTTCCAGGTAGCGCCGGGCGTATGGGGTATCCGCGATCTTTTTGTGAACATGTACCTGGTACAGAATGCCCGTACCCGCTCATGGGTATTGGTAGACGCGGGACTTCGTACATCGGCTTATAAAATCAAAAGGGCCGCCCGGCAATTGTTTGCGCCGCACTTTGTACCTTCTGCGATTGTGCTTACGCATGGCCACTTTGACCACGTAGGCGCATTGCCCTCACTGCTGCGGGAATGGGAAGTGCCGGTATATGCACATTACCTGGAAGCGCCTTACCTCACCGGCCGGTCGGCCTATCCGCCGCCAGACCCTTGCGCCGGCGGCGGCATAATGACCATGATGTCCTGGACTTTTCCTACAGACCCGATTGACCTCAACGGTCACCTGCTGTTATTGCCGGAAGATAAAACCATTCCCGGTCTGGATGGCTGGCGTTACATCGAAACACCGGGTCATACGCCCGGTCATATAAGTCTTTTCCGGGAAGAGGATAAACTGCTGCTCGCCGGCGACGCTTTCGTCACCACCCGCGCAGAAGCCCTCAGCAGCACCATGATGCAGACAAAACATGTTTCCGGTCCGCCGAAATATTTCACCTCCGACTGGGTATCCGCTGAAACCAGCGTGAAGAAACTAGCGGAACTGCAGCCGGAAATAGCCGCCACCGGCCATGGCCGCCCGCTGTATGGCGCCGCTATGCAACAACGCCTGCAATGGATCGCCGATCACTTCAAGTCGGAGGCAAAGCCCCGCTGTGGAAGGTACGTGAAAGAATCCGCCGTCGCAGGGGTTAACGGCGTGGAATATGTGCCGGCGGCCCGCGTTCCCAAGTGGCTCATACTGGCCGGCGTGATCACACTGGTGGCTACCGGAGCCCTGTTGTACAACCGGCGAAAGTCATAAACTCTGCTGCATATGTGCGCTCAGAAAACTTCCGGTAAACAAATAATGCCCAAACCCGGCAATACTACGCCCATGCTGGCTACCCTCGCAGCCACCGCTACGGACGAACCCGGATGGCTATACGAAATAAAATGGGATGGTTACCGCGCCCTGGCTTTTCTGGAGAAAGGCCAAGTGGAACTAAGATCGCGTAATAACAAGTCCTTCGATGAAAAATATTATCCCGTTCATCAGGCGTTGCAACAATGGAAAGTTAATGCGGTAGTAGATGGCGAAATTGTAGTGATCAACGAGGAAGGCTACACGATATTCAGCCAGCTACAGGACTGGCGCAGCGAGGCAGACGGCCAGCTGGTGTATTATCTCTTCGATATCCTCTGGCTCAATGGGAAAGACCTTACCTCCCTGCCGCTTATGCAACGGAAAAAACTATTGCAGCAACTGATGCCGGTCAACAACAACATCCTTCGCTTCAGCGAAGGGTTCGTAACAGATGGTACCGATTTCTTCGAACAGGCCAAAAAACTCAAACTGGAAGGCATCATGGCTAAAAAGACGGACAGTCATTATCACCCCGGCGTCCGTACCCGTGAATGGCTCAAAATAAAAACCAGCAACCGCCAGGAGGTGGTCATCGGTGGCTATACGAAAAATGAAGGCTCCTCCAAACCGTTCAGCTCCTTACTGGTAGGGGTATACGAAAACGGTAAACTGCAATATACCGGAAAGATCGGTACCGGTTTTTCCCTTGTCCAACAGCAGGAGATGATGAAGCAGTTTACATCGCTGGAAACAAAAAAATCCCCGTTCGCCGTTATCCCCGATGTGAACAAACCCTCCCGCTTTAGGCCCAATCCGCCACAGGCTGCCGCCGTATGGCTGAAGCCAAAGCTCATCTGTGAGGTGAGTTTCCGCGAAATGACCAGCGATGGAGTGATGCGCCATCCCTCTTTCGAAGGCATGCGGGAAGATAAAACCCCCACACAGGTAACAACCGAGAAACCGGTTAAAATAAAAACGACTAACGCCAAAGCACAAACGAAAAATGCAGCTGCAAAAAGCACCACCCTTAAAAAGGCGCTGAAACCGGCAGCAGCCAAGGTCCGGCAGACACTGCTCAATCCCGGAGAAGAAACACAGGTTCGCACCATCAACGGCCATGCGCTCAAATTCACCAATCTTAGTAAAATTTACTGGCCAGGTGAAAAGATCACCAAACGGGATATGATCAACTACTACTATCAGATGGCGCCTTTTATAGTGCCCTATATCAAAGACCGGCCGCAGTCGCTCAACCGCTTCCCCAACGGCATCAACGGAGAGAGTTTCTATCAGAAAGATGTTTCCGGCAAAGCGCCCGACTGGGTACCTACTTTCCCTTATCACAGCAGTGACGAGCCCCGCGAAAAAGAATATCTCGTAGGCGAGAACGAGGCCACATTGTTGTACATGGCATCGTTGGGATGCATTGAAATCAACCCCTGGAGCAGCCGGCTACGTAAGCCGGAAAATCCTGACTGGTGCATCATTGACCTCGACCCTGACAAGACCACCTTTGACCAGGTGATAGAAGCGGCGCAGGTGACGCATGAAATCCTGGATGCCGCCGGTATTCCCGGTTACTGTAAAACTTCCGGTTCTACGGGGCTGCATATCTATATCCCGCTGGGCGCGAAGTATACCTATGAACAGTCCAAGGAGTTCGGCCGTATCATCGCGCGGCTGGTGCATGGCCGCCTGCCGGAAACGACCAGCATAGAACGCGCTACTAACCGGCGCAAGCGGAAAATGTACATCGATTTTTTACAGAACAGGCCACAGGCCACGGTAGCGGCGCCGTATTCGCTGAGGCCCAAACCCGGCGCCACAGTGTCTATGCCGCTGCATTGGGAAGAAGTGAAAAAAGGGCTGACCATGAAAGATTTTACTATCCATAACGCCGTAGCACGTGCACGGGAACAGGGCGATATCTTCAAACCTGTACTGGGTAAGGGTATCAACATGAAAGCGGCGCTGGCAGGACTGGAAAAACTATTCCGCGAATAACAGAAAGTAGTATCTTCCCGGTCACTGTTTCTAAAATAATTTGCATGAAGCCTGTTACCGTATGCTTTGGAGAAATACTCTGGGATGTGTTTCCCAACGGCGTCCGCAAGCCCGGCGGCGCCCCTTTCAATGTAGCCTATCACCTTTCCCGTCTCGGGATGGACAGCCATATTATCAGTCGCACCGGCGCCGATGAAGCCGGAGAAGCGCTGCGGAAAATCCTGCGGCAGTGGCAGGTGCCGGAAGACATGTTACAGCTGGACACGCAGCAGCCTACCGGCACCGTACAGGCCACGCAGGGCGCCAATCATGAAATGCATTACGATATCCTGAAACCAGTGGCGTGGGACTTTATTGCCTGGCAACCGGAGCAGGAGGCACTGGTACGCCGCTCCGGCGCTTTTGTGTTTGGCAGCCTCGCCATCCGCAGCGAAGTGTCCCGCCAAACTTTATGGAAACTGCTGGACGCAGCTCCCTACAAGGTGCTGGACATCAATATCCGTCCGCCTCACAGCGATATGAACACTATCCGTGAACTGCTGCGCCGCGTCGACCTGGTGAAGATGAACGAAGAAGAACTACAACTGGTGCTGCATGCAACAGGAGATACTTTTGACACGCCGGAAGAGGGCGCCCGTATCGTGATGCAACGTTACGGCGTACCGCAGCTGATCATCACCCGCGGTAGCAAAGGGGCCGTGTATGTGGACGGGCACGGGCAATTCGGGCGTCCGGCCAAGCAGGTGACGGTAAAAGACACCGTGGGCAGTGGCGATTCCTTCCTGGCCGCATTCCTGTCCCAAATATTGAAAGGACGCCCGGTACCGGCGGCGCTGGACCTGGCCGTGGAAGTGAGCGGGTTTGTTACCACCTGCGAAGGAGCCAACCCGGAATACGACGGTAGCAGATTTGATGTTTGATTTTCGTAACTTAGCGTTATGGCAAAAGCACAAACCATCACAGAATTCTATCACGAGAAAATTCACTGTATTCCTGATAATCTCCAGCAGGACATCGGGCATTTTAATGTTTTCCGGATGGAAGATTGTCAGCCTGCAAGTCCCAGCATGTCATACAACCGCCGGGATTTTTATAAGATAAGCCTGTTGCGGGGCAAGTTCATTTACCATTATGCCGACAGAAGCATACTGACAGAAGACGGAAACCTGCTGTTCTTTAATCCGCAGGTGCCCTATGCGTGGGAACAGTTGTCCAAGGAAAAGGCAAGCGGTTACTTCTGTATCTTCCGTGAATCTTTTCTGACAGAGATGGGCCGGCATACGCTGAGGGACCTGCCCATGTTCCACCCGCAGGGAAAGCCTTCTTACCGGCTTACTACGGAACTGGAAAAAGAAGTGGAGCGGCTGTTCATTAAAATGCTGAATGAAATCAACAGTGATTACCGGGGAAAATATGACCTGATCCGTAATTATCTCATGGAGATGTTGCACCTGGTCATGAAAATGGAGCCTTCGGAGAAGCTTTACCAGCACCGTAATGCCAACGAACGAATTACTGCCGTGTTCATAGAACTGCTGGAACGGCAGTTTCCTATTGAAACGCCGGGACAGCTGTTCCGGCTGCGTTCTGCCAGCGACTTCGCCGCGGAACTGTCAGTGCATGTCAACCACCTCAACCGGGCCGTAAAAGAAACTACGGGTAAAACCACCACCACCCATATTGCGGAAAGAATCGTGACGGAGGCAAAAGCATTGCTCCGCCATACTGACCTGAACGTGTCTGAAATCAGCTACAGTCTTGGGTTTGAAGAGCCGTCCCACTTCAACAACTTCTTCCGCAAACATACCCGCATGACGCCGACCGGATTTCGGATTGTTTGATTTTTGCAATCATTCGTTTGTCTGGCGTAACAACCGGCATCTCCGCCGCCACTAATTTTGTTGTCATAAAAAGTTAAACATCTTATGAGCAACAAAAAAGTATGGTTTGTGACCGGAGCCTCCAAAGGATTGGGTCGCGACCTCGTAAAAAAACTGTTGGCCGGCGGTTACCGTGTGGCAGCCACTTCCCGCAATCTCGATGAGCTGAGCAAAATAGCTACAGACGATAATTTCCTGCCCCTCTCCATGCAGGTGACTGACGAAGCCAGCGTAGCGAAAGCCCTGGCAGATACCGTCGTGCGCTTTGGACGTGTAGACGTGGTGGTGAATAACGCCGGCTACGGGCTGGCTGGCAGCATCGAAGAACTGTCTGACAGCGAAGCACGCGGTAATTTTGATATCAACGTTTTCGGTACACTCAATGTCATCCGTAAAGTGTTGCCTTATTTCCGCGCGCAAAAATCCGGGCATATCTTCAACGTGTCTTCCATTGCCGGCTTCATCGGAAGTTTCCCTGGCTTTGGTATTTACTGCGCTACCAAATTCGCAGTGGATGGTCTTTCCGAGTCTCTTGCCACGGAAGTAAAACCATTCGGCATACATGTGACCATTGTTTCTCCCGGGTATTTCCGGACTGACTTCCTCGCTGGTAGTTCGCTCGGCGTACCTACAACGCCTATTGCAGACTACACGCAGGTAAGGGAGCAACTCGCCCGTCACCAGAATGAAATCAACCACAATCAGCCTGGTGATCCGGAAAAAGCCGCAGCAGCCTTTATCGAGGTGAGCGAAGTGGAGAATCCGCCGGTACATCTCTTCCTGGGTGAAGATGCGTATAACCTGGTGTATACTAAAATCAATGCAATTAAAGAAGACGTGGAAGCGTGGAAAGCGACAACCGTAGGCACCGCTTATTAATTCATATGGTAGCCCCGGGTCCACGGGCCGAAGCCCCGGGGCTGCCATATTATTGTATCTCAAAAGTGGCTGTCAGGGAGAGTTTGCCGGCTTTCCCCTTCGTCACAAGGTCCTGTATCTGTTTATCGGTCAGTTTTTTCCCTTTTACCTCAAACGGAATTTTAAAGCCGCATACTTTGAAGTTGGCGCAGCCGTAGGCGCTGTTGCCTTTTATCAGCTGGTGTTCCTTGCATTTGGGACAGTTGAGCACCGCCAGGTCTACCGGTTTTTTCTCTCTTGGCTTACGTTCTTTTTTCGGTTTCTCTTCTTTGTCTGCTGATGGCGGCGGCGCATCCGGTGCGATGGTAATGGTTTTATAGCTCGCCGTTTTCACTTCTTTGGTAAGATCGGTCACCATGGAGATCAGTTCATCTTTGAACGTGTCCATGGCATATTCCCCCTTCTCGATCAGGCGCAGTTTGCGTTCCCACTGGCCGGTCAGTTCGGCGCTTTTGAGCAGCTCCGTCTGGATGGTGTCAATCAGGTCGATACCGGTTTGTGTAGCGAAAATGTTCTTTTTTCTTTTGTCGATATATTTGCGGCGGAACAGCGTTTCGATGATATTGGCGCGGGTGGAAGGACGGCCGATACCGTTGTCTTTCAGCAGTTCGCGCATTTCTTCATCATCCACCTGTTTACCGGCCGTTTCCATTGCGCGGAGCAGGCTGGCTTCCGTAAAGGCTTTGGGCGGGGATGTTTTGCCCTGATGGATGCGGGGCGTATGCGGACCGCTTTCTCCTACCACAAAGTCCGGAATAAATTTCTCTTCTTCCTCGCCTTCTTTTTTGATGCTGGTATCGTTGGCGTACACTTCTTTCCAGCCTGGCTCAATGATTTGTTTACCAGTGACTTTAAACGGTACCTGGCCTACTTTTCCCAGTACGGTGGTGTTGGATATTTTACACTCCGGATAGAACGCAGCAATGAAGCGGCGTGCGATCAGGTCGTAAATCCTTTTTTCTTCCGGTGGCAGTCCGCCGCCGGGATGCACGCCTGTGGGGATGATGGCATGGTGGTCCGTTACTTTTTTATCGTCAAAAACGGTTTTCAGTTTAGGGATGGGATTGGCCAGCACCGGGGCAGTGAGCGCCGCGTAGGGCGTCATGTCCTGCAGGATGCCGGCTACTTTGGGATGCAGGTCTTCCGAGAGGTAGGTGGTATCTACGCGCGGGTAGGTGACCAGTTTTTTCTCGTAGAGGTTCTGCACGTATTTGAGGGTGTCGTCTGCGGAGTATGCATATTTTTTGTTGGCGGCCACCTGCAGTGAGGTGAGGTCAAACAGGCGGGGATTACCTTCTTTGCCGTCTTTTTTCTCGAAGGATGTCACTTCAAACGGATGTTCCTGTAAGTAGGCCAACCCTTTCTGCGCTTTTTCCACACTGCCGAGGCGGTCGATGGCGGCGGTAAATTCCGTGTCGCGGTACACCGTTTTCAGTTCCCAATAATCTTCCGACACGAAGGCATTGATCTCTTTCTGCCGGGCAACGATCATGGCCAGGGTAGGGGTTTGTACCCGCCCTATGGACAGTACCGTTTTACCCACGGCAAATTTTTTGGTAAAGAGACGGGTAGCGTTCATGCCCAGCAGCCAGTCGCCGATAGCGCGGGCGCTGCCGGCGGCATAGAGATTGTCGTACTGACCGGCATCCCTGAGCTGCTGAAAGCCATTACGTATAGCCTCTTCCGTGAGAGAGGAAATCCAGAGTCTTTTGACGGGAGCAGTGCATTTCGCTTTGAGCAGCACCCATCGTTGTATCAGTTCACCTTCCTGGCCGGCATCACCGCAGTTGATCACTTCATCACATTGTTGTACCAACTGCTCGATAACTTTAAACTGCTTTTGTACGCCGTTATTTTCTATCAGTTTGATACCAAAACTGGGAGGTATCATGGGTAGGTCTTCCAGCCGCCAGAATTTCCATTGTTCGTAATAATCATGTGGTTCTTTCAGTGTACAAAAATGGCCGAAAGTCCAGGTCACCTGGTAGCCATTGCCTTCGTAGTAGCCGTCTTTACGTTGCTTCGCACCGATTACTTCTGCTATGTCCCTGGCCACACTTGGTTTTTCTGCAATGCAAACTTTCATAAAAAGTTGAAATAGGGTAACAAATATCGGACAATTTACTGTTTTTGCCGGATTTTAATAGGCTGGCGGGATACATTAATCGCGGGTTATTATGAGAAGATTAACAATTATTACAAGGGGTAAATGTTCTTATTAACAATCTTGGGACAACCTTTCCCCCTGAAATGCCGTAAATTGTTAGTGCTAAATCCTTAAACCCTGGATTTTATGATAGCGTTTAATCAGGCACTGATCGTCCTTGCGAGAGACAAGGAAGTTACCATTGCTCACACCCGTCTCAAAGACTCTGTCGGAGACTTTAAAACCCGTGAAATACTCCACCAGCTGCTGAACCATACGCAGGAAACAGCCTCTTATATCAATATGGACAAGTATGTAGTGCTGGAAGAAATGGCTGATTACGGCTTGTGGGAGGAATATATTATTTTCCCTAAACTGGGCAACGATGCTGGTGAATCGATGTCTCTGGCTTTTAACCTGGTATTTGCCACTGGTTACCAGGAAGTGGTAATGGTGGGCATGGATTGCCCGCACCTGTCTCCTGAATTGCTGGAAGAGGCTTTTGCCGCATTGAAACATAACCAGGTGGTCATCGGCCCCGCGCAACATGGCGGCTTTTATCTGCTGGGCATGCAACGTTTTTATCCCGAACTTTTCGATTTTGTGGATGCCGGCTCTGCCCATTGGCTTCGCCGCCTGCTGACAGCCATCAATAAACTACAATTGCGGTTTACTTTTCTGCCTACGCTCAACGTGGTACAGGAACTGGCAGATGTGCCGGAAGACTGGCTATGATTGTGACGACCATGATTTTTACTGATTCGCCTGATGTGGGGAGATGACAACGTACCTTTTCCCTGTCGTTGTTTTGGGCCTGATGTTTTATATTTGAGCCATGACTAACCCCCTTCCAACGTATCAATCCGCCTTCGGACTACTTCAGGCAGAAGCCGCCCCGGACGACCAGTTCTTTTGGAAAGGCGATATTACGCTGCAGCATCCGCTGTTCACCGGAACAGTGCCGGTTTATCTCATCACAAAAGAAGCACAACTGTCGCCCGACATGCTCGGCTTTACAGAACAGATCGTTGCCAACGTGGGAGCGTACATTGAAAAGTCATTGACATTTATCCAACAGACGCTGGCCAATGATCCTGAAGCGTACGGGATCACCCCGGCAGAGCGTGCCTGGCTGGATGTGGACATCAGCGAGTTTCCGTTGGAATTTCCGGAAATTACTTTTTATGAAGCTGAGGAATGGTTTATGCGGTTTGCCCACGGCCGGTTCCGGATCTGCGATCCATATGGTATCGGCATCACTTATCGTGGTACCGTTCCCGTTAATGTGAATAACCTGGAAGACAGTGCCAGCGCGGAATGACAGGCGGTTTATGCTGACTTAAATGCTTTGATCATATCCCCGATTTCTTTTCTGTCGAAATATTCGGCCCAGTCCAGCGCATTGGCTTTATGTATGGCGTCTTTGATCTCCAGGTCGGGTTGCGCAGAGATGGCCAGTTGCGCCAATGCGACATCGTTTTTCTCAGCTGCCGCGTGTAATAGTGTATACTGAAAATCCCCGTACAGGCGGTTCACTTCGCCCGGGCTTTGCGCCAACAGGGCCGCGGTACGGTCTTTCCAGCCCAGTTTCCAGGCGTCCAGCGCGCCACAGGCAACACCATGCGCTATCAGCCACTCAGCAGCAGCCGGCTGTTGACAATGCACCGCCAGGTCCATGAGGTGCATGCCATTGCAGAGGGGCGCCTTCAGGTCGGCGCCAGCGAAGGCTTGTAATGCAGTGATATCGCCTTTGCCAATTGCCTCTGCCAGCGCTATCTCTTCAGCGCCAGGCGGACGGGTTTGCAGCCGGTCGTCTGTGATCCACCAGGTAAGTCCGTCGTTGATCCATTGAAAGCCTAATTGCTCGTATATGGGCCTGCCCATAGGGTTGGCATTCAGCGTAGCGTAATGATATCCTTTTTCGCGGGCATGTATACAGGCGGCGTTCACGATAGCCTTGCCAATGCCGCGGCCCCTCGCCTCCGGCACCACACCTACGTTGTAAATGCCTGCTACGCCACCTCCAAATAGCAACAGTGTCTGTGCTACAATGCGGCCATTTAACGTGGCGACAAAACGTTGCACCAGCTCCGGGCTTTCCTGTTGCAGGCCGGTCGTTCCTTTATTGTTGTTGGCTGCGTAGGGGAGTTCTTTAATGGTGTGCAGCGGCGTGGTGTTGTCTGCTGTGATATGCAGCCCTTCCGGCGATACGTAGGTGGTGTTGATGTTTTGAAGGTCCAGCGCCATCCAGCAGGGTTGCCATCCCGGCTGAAATCCACGGGCCAGCAGCAGTACGTCCAGCTGCGGTGTCGCCGGCGGGTTAAGTGACCAGCAACCCAGATTACGGGAGGGATGGGCCTGATAGTAGTCCATCATATCGTTCAGCTTTGCGGTGTCGGCAGACAGTGCAGGAAAGAGAACTGTGCCGCTGCCTTCTGCTTCAATGTAAGTCCAGGAAAGGCCCTCTTCCTGGTGTATGATGCCGTTTTTGATACGGGCGTCGAGGAGGAATAATTCACAATGATTTTGCGCGATGGCAGTTTCAAGTTGCGTGGGCGTGGCGTTGCGTAAAGTGGTATTCATGGCGTGTGATTAACGGGCAAACGGAATTAACGAATTAAAACTACAATAAAAAAATGGCCGGTTATAAAAAAGAAGAAGCCCGCATTGTACACACAATGCAGGCTTCTGTTATGATCATGGTCGCCAAAATGAGTAATGTTGGTCAGTTTTCAGTCATCCCCCAGTCCTTGTATTGCGCCCTTATCTTATTGAGAACAGGACCTTCAAACGGTATACATCCACCTGCGAAAAAATCGGTCCAGGTGATATCGCTGTTATAGTGGGCGAGGGTATAGCCGTTTTCAAATGTCAGCAGCAGCTGGTGTTTTTCCTGTTTCACCTGAAAACTCCCGAGGGTATTAAGCAGTAACCTTCTGAGTGCGCCCTGTGACATGTAACCGGCTGCTGTTTCCTGGCACAATGGGAAAAGGGTATGTACCATCACGTAGTCTGCCAGGAAGGGTTGGACATTAAAATGAGCAGCGGCGAGCAATGACATCTCATAATATGCCGCTGCTGGCTTCATTTTATTTCCATGTTTTTTCACCTTTTTTCATTTTATCCAGGATATCCTGATATGTTTTTTTATCACTGGAGGGGGCTAGTTCCACCGCCTTTTCTTCATTGGCGATGGCGTCGTCTTTTTTACCGGCTTTATACAGCACATTAGCGTAAGTGTCTATGTAGGCCGGGTTATTGTCTGCTTTCAGCAGGTGCTGGCACCAATTGGCCGCATTGTTGAGATGCGTTGGGTCAGAGATATTTTCAAAGACGGTCCATGCGTAGGTGTTTAGTTCATTCGGCGCGATGTACGCGGCGCATTTGCCCACATATTGGTCAGCAGTGGCGGCGAAGTTGTCCCAGTCCTTCTGGTTCAGAAGATGGATCGTTTTGGCGCGCAGGAATATTTCTTCTCCGGGGGCGCCATATTGTTTGGTTTTTGCTTCTATTTTATTCCAGTCGGGGCGGGCGGCAGCGTCTTGTACATAAGGTTTGATTTCTTCGCTGTAGATGATGGTCATCAGTCTTGCGTCGGCCTGGCGCTGACCAAGGGTTTTATTGATCTGGTCGCGGTTGTCCATCAGTAGCGCAAAACCTTTGTCGCGGCTGCTGGTAGTGAATTTATTGATGAATGCCATCTGGCTGCGTGTCAGTGGCGCTTTCATCTGCCCGATATAGTCATCGGATATTTTAGTTGCGTTGGGCTTGTCATTTACACGGAGGGCCATTTGTGCCAGTTGCTGGAGGAACGGGCCGTCTTTTTTGCCTTTGTTGTAGGCGTCGAGCATGGTAGCATACTGGTTGTCCGGATTGGTGGTGTCGATGTCTTTAACGATGAAGGCGGCGGCCACATCGCTGGTAGGCGGAATGAAGGCGCTGTGTATCTGGCGCAACTGGACCACCGGTACTTTGATCACTTCACGGTCATAGGAGATCAGGCCGTTTTCTTCTGTTTCCACGTCAAATGGTTCTGTATAGATAGAGCCGCTGAGGCCTTCTTCTTCGAATATTTTCAGGTGTTTGTTCATGAAGCCGTATTTGCGTGCGAAGGCAGCGGCAGGGATGGAGATATAACCCCATCCGTCGGCTTCATTCCATTGATGGTTCGGTGTTTTTACCTGCACACCGCCCCATTCGCCGAGTACTCTTGCTTTGCCGGGGAGGGCAGGGGCAATACCGGGACCGGGGTAATCATGTATGTCTGTCAGGTCGCTGCTTTTCCATTTTTCGTTGGGGTCTTTGGGTGATTCCCGGTCATAGTTTTCGCCGGTGTGGCCGTTGATGATACGGGAAGGGTCCATCTGTTTCATGGTTTCTGTGAGGCGTTGCTGGTCATAGCGCGCCCAGCCCTCGTTGAACAGTACCCAGCAAACGATGGAGGGGGAGTTAAAACATTGGGCCACGGTAGCCGCGTTTTCTTTTTCGAAATTCTTACGGGCGTCCGCGCTGTTGTTAGGACAGGTAACCATATCCTGCCATACCAGGATGCCTTCTTTGTCGCAATGATAATACCAGCGGGCGGGTTCCACTTTCACATGTTTGCGGATGGTGTTGAAGCCCATGGATTTGATGGCGAGGACATCAAATTTCAGCGCGTCATCGGTGGGGGCGGTATACAGCCCGTCGGGCCAGAAGCCTTGGTCTAGCACGCCGAGGTTATAGGTGTATTTTCCGTTGAGGAAGATACGTTCCTGTCCGTTCTCGTCTTTTTTGATTTCTATTTTACGCATGCCGAAGTAAGAGCCAACGGTGTCGACAACTTTGTTGTTATACAGCAGCTTTACGGTGAGGTTGTAAAGGAACGGTTCGTTGGGCGACCAGAGGCGGGCGTTTGGAACAGGCAGTTGCAGATCTGTGTTGGGTTTGCCTTTGATGGTGCCTACCGCGGCGCCGTTGGAGGATGCCACGGCTTCCACGGTGTAGCCGGCAGCGTTACCAGGCGTGTTTACGCGTAGGTCGAGGTGTTGCTGGTCTACCTGCGGCACCATTTTCAGTCCGTCGATATACACCGCCGGCACTGTTTCCAGCCAAACGGTCTGCCAGATGCCGCTGCTGCCGGTGTAGAGGATATTGCGGGGCTGCAGCACCTGTTTACCGTGCGGGTTGTCGCCTGCATCGGTTGGGTCCAGTACAGACACGACCAGTTCATTGTTTTTGTCTTTCAGCTGGTCGGTGATATCGAACTGGAAGCCGGTGTAGCCGCCGGTGTGGGTGCCGATTTTTTTACCGTTGAGGAAAACGGCCGCGTCGAAATCGACTGCGCCGAAGTGCAGCAGTACTCTGTCTTTTCCTTTAGCGGCGGGTTTATTGAAAGTTCTTTTATACCATAAGCGTTGGTCCGGCTGCAAGGTTTTCTGTACGCCGGAGAGGGCTGATTCGAGTGGGAATGGAACGAGTATCTCGCCGTTGAACGAAGCGGGCGGTGTCTGGTCGCCGGCGCTGGTGATGGCATATTGCCAGATGCCGTTGAGGTTTTCCCAATTGGGCCGTACCATTTGTGGCCGGGGGTATTCGGGCAGGGCGTTGGAGGGACTGACTTCTTTGGCCCATCTTGTCTGGAGAGGGGACGGTTTCATTTTCCAGGATGCCGCCGTCTGGCCGGATGCGAGGATACTGAGGGTGGAGCATCCCAAAACGAGGAATGCAACGCTGATTTGTCGTAACATGTTCAGGTCGGTTAATAATAACTAGATAATCGATGTCTATAATATACGTTATGCGGGTGCTTACAGGCCGCAGCCGTGTATTTTGGTTGGTTTTGGGGGATAGTGCCAGTTCATGGGCCTATTCAAAATGGAGGACGCCTTGCTGGTCATATCTGGATTTGATGCCGTCTGCACGTTCCAGGTTATGGAGGAAAGCCTGCAGGGGCTGGTTCCGGTCAATAATGCCGAAGAAGCGTCTGCTGCTGACTCTTTGGTTGTCCAGGGCGATGGTCACGCCGAACCAGCGGAGTATGACGGGGGCCAGTTCCTGCAGGGAGGCGTTTTCGAAGGTATACACCCCTGTGCGCCAGCCCAGCACTTTGTCAGCGTCGAATGCTTCTTTGGTGACGCCGTTGTGGCTGCTGGTGATTTCGTAGCCGGGTTTAAGGACAACGTTTTCCCTGCCGGTGGCTATTTTCACTGCGCCTTCCACGAGTGCTACTTTCACGAGGCCTGCATCATAGGTATTGATATTAAAGGCGGTGCCCAGTACGTTGACAGTATTGCCGGGCAGGTGCACAATAAAGGGCTGGTCTGCTTTGGCGGCAATCTGGAGGTAGGCTTCCCCGTCGATGGTTATTTCGCGGGTTTTGCCCGGAAAAGTGAACGGGAAGCTGATGGTGGTGGCGGCATTCAGTTGTATCTGTGTGCCGTCTGCCAGTAAAAGGTGGTAGTCCTTGCCTGCCGGCACGGTGAGGGTGTTAATCCCGGTACCGCTTTGGTGGCTGGCATCGAAGCTGAGTGTATGTTGTGTGTTGTTTAATACGGTGTTGCCCACGCGGATGCCTGCCGAGTCGTTGCTGAGGTCAATGGTTTTGCCTTCAGCCGTTACCAGGCGGATAGTGTGGACGGAACTGTCCTGTAATGCTGCCAGTGGCTGCCTGGCCGCATGTTTGAACAGGTACCAGCTTCCCGTGAGGGCGATCAGGCAGGCTGCGGCAATGCTGCCGGCTTTTTTGACAAGACGAAGCCTGTTCCCTTTGTTGAGGTCTGCCAGTACCTCTTCAACGGGATGCTGATCATGGCTTTCGCTTGCATCAGCCAGTAGCCGGGAACGTTCACGTTGGATGCCCTCCCAGATATTGCGTGCCTGGAGATCTTCCCTGATGGCGCTTTGCAGAAAGGTTTTGTCTTCCTCGCTGATCATTCCCAGCAGCTCATCCAAAGAAAGGTCTCTGATTTTTTCATAATCCATTTGAATGGGATGTTATCCTATTAACGGTGTTCACGACAAAAAGTACTATAGGTCACGGGAAGATTTTAGTTTTTTTCTGAGAATACGGAGGGTAGTGCTCATTTGATTTTTCACCGTTTGGAGAGAGAGGTTTTTTTCCGCAACAATTTCCCGTTGCGTTTTATCTTCCATGTATGACATTTCAAAAACGGCCCTTTGGGCCAGGGGCAGCGCATTAATGGCGGTGGCCAGCTGAAGCGACAGTTCCTTTCGTTCCATGGGATTAACGCAAACGGTCAGCTCCTTCAGGCTCATATATTGATGTACATTACGCTCTTTTACCACACTGCGCCGGATACGGTCCATACACTTGTTGCGCACACAGGTGGCCAGGTAACTTTTCAGATGGAGATTTTCCACCAGCTTGTCGCGCCGGTTCCAGATCACGATCAAAACGTCATGTACCACGTCAGCCGCTTCCTCCGCATCCTTCAGGATGTAGTTGGCCTCTATGTGCAGCCGTTTGTAATAACGATTGTAAAGCTGGGTGAATGCCCACTCGCTGCCGACCTTCAGGTCTGCTACCAATTGTGCATCAGTGTAAGGTTCCATCGTACTTTCCCCCTGTTGAATAATGAGTTTAACATAGCTTACCTGTCAATAAATAATATTCTCCTGTATCTGCCAATGGTTATGTCCGGGAATGAAAATGAAAAGGGGTCTTCAGAACAGTTACAAGTGTAATATTAACTCCAGGTTAATATATTGTTACCAAATTAAGATATTCTGTTATCGGCGAAACAACCGCAACCATCACAGATTGTTAAGCATTTGTAAAGCATGAATTTATTACCGGTGACTTGTTAACAACAGGGCGCAGTTTATAGTGGCCGATGGTACTTTTTGTCGTTCACCGCGTTTAGATTATGAATTGTTTTTTTGACTTGATGAAAGACCTCTCTGAAACCCTTGCCCGGTATTACCCCTTTAGCTATTCACCATTCCAAACTTCCCTCTTTAATATATATGAAGACACACTTGCTTATCCTCTGGCTTTTCTCCCTCTCACCCCATAGCTCGTCTAACCAGGCGGAGAAAATAAAAGTCAGCGTCAATGTCCGTAACGTCCCGCTCCGGGAAGTCTTCCGGCAAATCAGCCAGCAAACCGGCCTCCGCTTCTTTGGCAGCAACACCACCCCTTACGATGCCAAAGTATCCCTTCAGCAAACCGGCACGGAACTCCGCAGCCTGCTCGATGAAATCCTCCAGCCGCTCCACTGCTCCTGGGAGATATCCGGTAAAGTGATCATCATCAGCACCAAAAATACTTCGCCCACAGCACCGGTAACAGACGTCCTTTCCCGTAACGCTTCCCGCTCTCCCTGACCTCCTGCTTCGGCCCACTGCGGCAAAACGGCAACTGCACTGTTAAATATGTCGTATATTGCTAATGTACATGGGCTTAGAGCATCATATTATCATTATCGGCGGCGGCCTGGCAGGCCTTACCAGCGCTATCCACCTTTCCAGGGCCGGACTGCGGGTGTCCCTGATCGAAAAAAATACCTACCCCAGACATAAAGTCTGCGGAGAATATATTTCCAATGAAGTGCTGCCATACCTGCAATGGCTACACGCCGATCCTGCTGAACTGGCGCCGGCGGACATTTCCAGCCTGCTGTTATCGGCGGCCAACGGGAAAACCATCACGGCCCCGCTGCCGCTCGGCGGCTTCGGCGTCAGCCGGTACACACTGGACCACTTCCTGTTACGCAAAGCACTGGCCGCCGGCACACAACTGATCACCGATACGGTGACGGACGTGCAATACCAGGGCGACCACTGCATGGTCTATACGAAATCACATGCACCACTGACCGGCACGGTCGTGCTGGGCGCTTTTGGCAAACGCTCCACCCTCGACCAGCGGCTGTCCCGTTCTTTCCTCCGCAAGCCTGCACCATGGCTGGCGGTAAAAGGGCACTACGAAGGGCCGTTCCCCGACGGACAGGTGGCTTTGCATAACTTTCCCGGCGGCTACTGCGGCGTCTCCAAAACTGAAACAGGCACGCTCAATATCTGCTACCTCGTACAGATGGACAGCTTCCGCCGTTACCGCGATATCGACCAGCACCGGGAAGCCGTGCTGTTCAAAAACCATCACCTGGAAACTATTTTTAATAATAGCCGTCCTTTGTTTGATCAGCCACTGGCTATCAGCCAGATTTCTTTTGAACAGAAGACAAAAGTGGAACAACATATGCTGTTGACGGGAGATACTGCCGGCCTTATCCATCCACTGTGCGGCAACGGGATGGCCATGGCCATCCACAGCGCCCGCCTGGCGGCCACAACGGTACTGCGCTTCTGTAACGACGCATCGTATGACCGTAGCCGTATGGAAGCCGACTATGCAAGGGAATGGGACAAAGCATTTAGCCGCCGTATGAAAATGGGAAGACTGCTGAATAACCTGTTCCTGAAAGACAGGTTGTCCACCTGGCTGGTGCAACAAATGGCTTCACTGCCGGCAGTGCTGCCATTTATCATCAGGCAAACACACGGACGACCAAAAGATTTTGCCATTTAACGGTCCGGTCATGAACACATACAGCCATTAGAACAGTTAAATGATCAAATAACAGAATATTAAAATGAATTTATGCCCGATACCAGACAACGTATACTGGCACCAGAGATCATGGACGATTTTGCCATGGAAGGGGAACAACTGCAGCGGGCGCTGGAAAAAATCGCACAGATCAACCGGCGCCTGGGAGGCAACCGTATCACGGTAAAAGGCGTAGATATGCTGATGCGTCAGCTGCCGGCAGGCAAAACGGTGCGCATCGTGGACATCGGTTGCGGCAACGGTGATATGCTGCGGGCATTGGCCGCACATGGCCGCAAAAAAAACTGGAACCTGCAGCTGGCAGGCATCGACGCCAATCCGTTCACCATCCGGCTGGCAGGAGAGTTATCGGCCGCATATCCGGAAATCAGTTACCACTGCTTCGATGTGACGCAAGGGCCGTTTCCCGAAATGAAAGGAGACATCCTGCTGCTGACACTCACGCTGCATCATTTCACAGACCAGGAAATACTGGCGCTGATGCAACGTTTCCGCCGCAGCGCCACTGCCGGCATCGTGGTCAACGACCTGCACCGCAGTGGTATCGCCTACCGGCTTTTTCAGCTGTTATGTTATACGCTGCGCCTCGAAGAAATGACCCGTTATGATGGCCTTACCTCCATCATGCGCGGGTTCAAACGTTCGGAGCTGGTACAACTGTCAAAAAAACTAAATATCAGGCATCAAAGCCTCCGTTGGCAATGGGCTTTCCGTTACCAATGGATCATATCTAATTTATGAGTGTAAAAATTCAATCAGTAGCCAAGGCATTGCCGCCATATACCAGGCCTACCAGTGAAATTATGCCGTACCTGGACTTATGGCTGGCAGGACAAGACGAGCGGTTTATCAGAAAGGTTAAAAAAATTTTTGAGAACGCGGCGGTTGACCAACGGTATTCTATCATGAATGCGGAAGAAGTGTTCAACGCCACTTCCTTCGAAGAAAAAAACAATTTGTATATCCGCGAGGGCACGGAACTGGGCCGGCGTTGCCTGCAGGGCGCGCTGGACAAAGCTGGTTTAAGGGGTGGCGATATCGATTTTATCATCACTGTCAGCTGTACCGGTTTTATGATCCCGTCTATGGACGCCTACCTGATCAATACGTTGCAGATGAAGCAGGACATTGTGCGTTTGCCTGTGACGGAGATGGGCTGCGCCGCCGGAGTTTCCGGGATGATCTACGCTTACCAGTTCCTGAAGGCCAATCCGGGGAAACGGGCGGCCGTGGTGGCGGTGGAGTCGCCTACGGCCACTTTCCAGCACCAGGATTTTTCCATGGCCAATATTGTCAGTGCGGCCATCTTCGGTGATGGCGCCGCCTGCGTGATATTGTCGTCACATGAGGAAGACCCCGGGCCGGCCATTGTGGGAACGGAGATGTACCATTTTTATGATGCCACGCACCTGATGGGTTTTCATCTGTCCAACTCCGGTTTACAGATGGTGCTGGACATCGCTGTGCCGGAAGAGATAGCGTCGCATTTCGGGGATATTGTTCATCCTTTCCTGGCGCGCCATGGCACTTCCATTGAAGAAGTGAACCAGCTGATCTTCCATCCGGGAGGAAGAAAAATTATTCAGACAGTGGAAGAGCTCTTTGCCGGCTCAGGGAAAAATATTGACGATACCAAAGAAGTATTGCGGTTATACGGCAACATGTCGAGCGCCACCGTGTTATATGTGCTGGAGCGTATCCTCGACAGGGGGGTGCCGGCGGGAGACAAAGGGCTGATGCTGAGTTTCGGGCCGGGATTTTCCGCACAAAGAATATTATTACAATGGTAAAAGAATTTGCGTCCAAACAATACTGGGCACTGGTGCTGGGCGGTAGCAGCGGGTTGGGCCTGGCGTCTGCGTACAGGCTGGCGTCGCATGGCATGCACCTTTGTATTGTGCATCGTAATGCAGGCGTAGAGATGGACGCCGTCAATACTGCTTTTGAAGCGTTGCGTGCCACCGGCGTGCAGGTGCTGGCATTTAACATCAATGCGGCACAGGCAGAGCGGCGCACGCTGGTATTGGAAGAGCTGCGGAAAAAGATGGGGCCGGAGGGGCGTGTCCGTTGTCTTTTGCACAGTGTGGCCAAAGGCACTTTGAAAGGCATGACAACTGCGCCGGCGTTGCAAACGGACGACCTGATGATCACGCTGGAACATATGGCGGTGAGTTTGTACGACTGGACACGTGCCATATGGGAGCAGCAGCTTTTTGCCGCGGACGCGCGCGTGCTGTCGTTCACCAGCGAAGGTAGCCATCGCGCCTGGAAACATTATGCGGCCGTATCAGCCGCCAAAGCGGCCCTGGAGGCGATGAGCCGTAGCATAGCACTGGAGTTTGCGCCATACGGCATCCGGGCCAATTGTATACAGGCGGGCGTGACAGACACCCGTTCGTTGCGGATGATACCCGGCCATGAGCAGCTGCTGGAGCACAGCATTGCCCGCAGTCCGTTTGGACGGCTGACCACAGCGGACGATGTGGCGGACGTAGTATACCTTTTATGTAAAGACGAAGCCGCCTGGGTGAACGGGGCCGTTATCCCCGTAGACGGAGGCGCACATATACAGTAAACGGATTTATGACGATAACGACAATACTGGAAAAATTACCCTACGGGGAACCTTTTTTGTTTGTTGATACACTGGAAGATATTGATGAACAGAAGGTGACAGGAAGTTTTACCTTCCGGCCGGAGATGGATTGTTACAAAGGACATTTTAAAGGATATCCGGTCACCCCCGGCGTATTGCTGACAGAAGTGATGGCGCAGATAGGACTGGTGTGCCTGGGTATCTATCTCACGGGAGGCCCGGAGGGCATGACTTTCGGGCTTACCTCCACTAATGTTGAGTTTATGCGGCCGGTGTTACCGGGAGAAAAGGTGACGGTGACCGGCGAAAAACTATATTTCCGTTTTGGTAAACTGAAATGCCGGGTGACGATGACCAATGCGCAAGGAGAAGAAGTGAGTGGTGGAGAGATAGCGGGCATGATCATCAACCCTGCTGATCATAATTTGTAAATGATGACCAGAGTAGTGATAACAGGGCTGGGCGTGGTAGCTCCCAACGGAACAGGTGTCCCCGCTTTTACCGAAGCGGTGCGGCAGGGCGTATCGGGCATCCGTTACGATCCACAGCTGGAAGCACTGGATTTTTCCTGCCGCATAGCCGGCACGCCCGAAGTGACAGAAGAAATGAAGCTGCGGTATTTTGAGCCGCTGGAGCTGAAAGGCTTCAACAGCGGAGCGGTGCTGTACGGCGTGATGGCCGGCATGGAAGCATGGCATGACGCCGGTTTGCCCGCAGGTAACGACATACAGCATCCGGACTGGGACAGCGGGGCGATATTTGGCACCGGTTCTTCCGGTGTTGATAAAATGCGGGAAGCTATTTACCGTATGGACGAGTTGCAGGTACGGCGTTTAGGCAGTACCGTAGTGGCGCAGACCATGGCCAGCGGCATCAGCGCATGGCTGGGCGGTAAACTGGCATTGGGCAACCAGGTGACCACCAATTCATCGGCCTGTACCACCGGCGCGGAAAGCGTGCTGATGGCCTATGACCGTATCCGCGCCGGCAAAGCCCGTCGGATACTGGCGGGCAGTACAACAGACGGCGGCCCTTATGTATGGGGCGGTTTTGATGCCATGAAAGTCTGCACCTTCAAAAACAACGACCGGCCGGCGGCAGGTTCAAGGCCTATGAGCGCCAGCGCTACCGGATTTGTGCCCGGCGCAGGTGCCGGCGCACTGGTGGTGGAATCGCTGGAGAGCGCCCTGGAAAGGAACGCGCACATCTACGCGGAGATCGCCGGCGGGCATGTGAACTCAGGCGGTCAGCGCAATGAAGGCAGTATGACGGCCCCCAACAGTGAAGCGGTACAACGTTGTATCCGGGAAGCCGTGCGGGACGCCGGCATTCATCCGGATGACATTGATGCGATCAACGGGCACCTGACAGCTACCAGCAAAGATGCCGCGGAGGTAATGAACTGGAGCCTGGCGCTGAACAGGAGCGGGGAGCAGTTCCCCTACCTGAACGCGCTGAAATGTATGGTGGGGCATTGCCTGAGCGCATCCGGCAGTATTGAGCTGGTGGCGGCGGTGCTGCAACTGCAACAGGGATTTCTGTTTCCCAATATCAACAGCGAAGACCTGCACCCGGAGATTGCCGCGATCGTGCCCCGGGAGAAAATACCACAGCAGTTGGTACATAAAGACCTTCAGGTAATCGCCAAGGCCAGCTTCGGGTTTGGCGATGTAAATGCCTGTATCATTTTAAAAAAATACAAATACTGATATCATGGATAAAACAGCTTTAATGGCCACTATCAAAGAAGTGGTGGCGCCTTATACCAAAAATCCCGAAGCGCTGGCTACGCTGAATGAAGACACGGACTTTATCCGTGACCTCAAAATCAACTCGGCCAACCTGGTGGACGTGGTGCTGGACGTGGAAGAGAAATTTAATATCGTGATCGATAACGATTCCATGGAAAAGATGATCAATGTGCGTGCTGCCATGGAAGTAGTGGAAAACAAGCTCGCCACGCCATGATCGGCAATGATGTGATAGACCTGCAGCTGGCGGCAGTGGAAAGCAACTGGCGGAGACGGGGCTATCTGGATAAACTGTTCTCTCCGGCAGAACAACAACTAATAGCGCAGGCTGTTGATCAGCATCGCATGGTATGGCTGCTGTGGAGCGCCAAGGAAGCGGCATATAAGATCATTCACCGCGATACCCGGGAGCGGGCTTATGCACCGCTGAAATATGAAGTACGGCTTTCCGGAGTGGATACAGGCTTCATTCAATATGCTGACAAGGTATTTCCTTTTCGTACGGTGGTCAGCGGTAGTTGCCTGCATACGGTGGCGGTGGCATCGGGAAGCTGGTGGCCGCGGGTGGTGTACCGGTTGCAGCCGGCGGAAACGTTGCAGAAAGATGACGACGGCGTGCCTTTTATCAGTGGTGCCGGAGGAGTCTCTCCGGCGTCGGTCAGTCACCATGGTGCGTACCGGGAGATGGTCGGCCTGAAGATATAATGTAAAAAGGAGTAGCGCCCCTGCTACTCCTTTTACGTTTATTTAGTGAGTATCAACGACCATATGTCTTCCTCGAAAGAGGGAAACAGGTCATTAAACCGCTTTCTTGTTTTGGGTGGCAGGTCCTTCTCTGTTTCAATAGCGGCCATTACCAGTAAGGCTTTCCGGGTATTAAACCGGGCAGCGATCCTGTCGAGGGTCGCATCAGTAGGTGTTGTTTTCCCGCTTTCAATTAAAGAGAGGCTGGTTTGGCTAATGCCAATGTAATCAGCGAAATCGCGCTGGTTCTGTTGTTTTTGCTCTCTCAGCGTTTTAATGACTTTTCCAAAGTTCATGGTCGTTGTTTCAATATGAAAATCCCAGATCAGTCAGCACTTTCCACATAAAATCAAGCCATTGGTCGAGCGCCTCTTCGGAACTCACTTCTGTTACTCCGTCCCGGAGTATCAGAAGTAACTCTAATATATCGTTGTCTTCCTCACTTCTGTCGGGACGCGCTTCCATCCGGGCGATGGCGTCGTTTGCCATCTGTATGATTTTTTCTCTTAGAAGCATTATTAGCAAGTTTGGTGTGTTAGTGATAATTATTCCTGATGACTGGAATATTATCACCATCGCCATCCTTGCCATCGTCGGGGTGCAGTTTCAAGGTACGAAATATAATGCGTATAGGTAACACAATGTTGGGGAATACCGGCAGGTGGATTACCCTGTTGCGACGATAGGCCAGCTCGCGGGCCTTATTGTTGCGGAAACCGATGGACTGCCGAGGGGCAGACATACTTGTCTGTATGCTGTTGGCCATATTGTCCCTGATATACCAAATGACTGCGCCCTGCCTGATTTTCTGCACCAGGGGAACGATGGTATGTAAAGACAGCAACTGCTCACATACCAATGAAAGCCAGCGAAGCATAGGGTCCCGGGAGGGGGAGGCAGAAGGCTTGTTATGCGCCGCGGGCGGAGGTAAACAGTTCCTGGACAAGGATGGCTCTTCCACAGGCTGACAGGATATTCCGTCTTTCTGGCCCGCTGTTGTAGAGGAATCGCATGTTGGGCTGACTGGCTTTGTTGCCTGCGGATAACATTGGCTGACTTCTTTCAGTGGCGTTGTCGTCAGTTTGTCTAGGGAGAAGGTAGTCAGATCTCCCCGTCGGAGCATACTGTCGAGCTGCTCATCGAGAGACGCAGCTATGGTTGCATAACGTTGTAGTTTTCCGGTATCAGCGGAAAATGGTTGGTTTTGGGTCATACAGCAGATGGGTTAAGCCACCAGTTTGGTTGATTTTTTTATGGTAGATGTCCTAACCAAAAAAAGTCCGGACAAATTTAAAATCAATATGATTAATTCATGGTTAATCAAATGTTATCGGGGAAAACCCCGGTAGGCATGAGTGTTAACATGATAGTTGTATTATCACCGAAAAATGAGGCGAGCCTGTTGCGTTCAGGTACGTTTCTTGATGCCTTGCTCAGCTGTATACCACATCAGAACGAACCATGCAATTCTCCAGACGCAAAAAGGTGGCCGTCATCGTGGCGCATCCGGACGATGAAACGTTGTGGGCAGGCGGCACACTGCTGGCCCATCCTGAGTGGGAATGTTTTGTGGCCTGTATCTGCCGGGCTGGCGACGTAGACAGGGCGCCCCGCTTCGCGGCCGTATTACAGGCGCTGGGCGTCACGGGGAGCATGGCGGACATGGACGACGGACCGGAACAAACCCCATTGCCCATTCCGGCCGTGGCGGAACAGGTACTGCAACTGTTGCCATATACACAGTTTGACCTGATCATTACCCACAACATTGCCGGGGAATATACCAGGCACCGCCGCCATGAGGAAGTCAGCGAAGCGGTATTTCAACTGTGGGAGCAGCAGCGTTTGTCATCACCGGAGCTGTGGTTCTTTGCCTACGATGACGCCGGCCGCAGCCGTTTCCCGCTGGCAGACCCCACGGCGGACATCTATCTGCCGTTGCCGGCGGACATCTATCAACAGAAAAAAACAATCATCACCGATATATATGGATTTAGTCACGATAGCTGGGAAGCGAAGATCACCCCTTCCGCAGAAGCGTTCCGGACGTTCAGCACGGTAGCGGAGGCGGCACAATGGCTGAACAGAAACCGTATCCTGCCATGAAAGTACTTGTGTTATACGATTATCCGGCCGGCCCCGGCGGGCTGGCCACACAGGGAGACCTGCTATACAGAGGCCTGAAAGAACTGGGCGTGGATGTTCACGCTGTACATTACGAATCCAACCAGGAAAAGGAATGGTATTACCGGTGGTTTAAGCCGGACGTGGTCACGGGTGTTGGCTATTGGGGATATATCCCGCACCTGGTGCTGCATCCGCAGCATTTTGGCTGTACCGCTGTGCCCTGGCTGGTGGCCGATGGTTTTATCGCCAATTACCAGGACGTGCTCAACACGCTGCCGCTGATACTGGTCACCTCCAACTGGGTAAAGGAAATGTACGTCCGTGACGGCATCAGCGGCCGTGATATTGAAGTGTTGCCTGTGGGCTGTGATACGGACAGTTTCCGTCCTTTCAGTGCGTCAGATCCTAAAGTGGCCGCTGTACGGGAATCGCTGGGCATCCGTGACGATGAGCTGATGATACTGACCATTGGCGGTGATGCCGCCTCTAAAGGTGCGCAGGAAGTGATGCATGCGCTGGCGCAGCTCAACGGGCAGATGCCGCCCTGGAAATACGTGTGCAAGGTATGGCCGCAGGAACGCACCAATTGCCAGAATGAGGCGGACATGCAGCTGGCAAAACAGTTGGGCATAGATCAGCGGGTAATTTACACACAGTATAAAATATCACGCAACTTCATGCCTTACCTGATAAGCGCCTGTGATATCTATGCCGCGCCTTCCCGGCTGGAAGGTTTTGGCATGACACAGGTAGAAGCCGGCGCCTGTGGCAAACCGGTGGTGAGCCTCCGGGCGATGGGCATGCTGGATACGCTCGTACACGGGGAAACAGCATTGCTGGCCGGCGTTGAGCGTGAAGTAGTGCTGAAGGAAGTGGAAGTAGGCACCGAATCAGGTTTTGACAAGCGGCGCATCGTGGTGTTTGATAAGCCACGCACGGTGGATTACCGCGCCAATGCAGCGGATATTGCCGGGCACCTGCGTGAGTTGCTGCTCAGCAAGGACTTAAGGATACAGATGGGCACCGCCGGCAGAGAGCGGGTGAAACAGCGTTTTGACTATCGGGTGGTGGCCCGTCGTTTTTTACAGATAGTACATGAAAAACTGGGTATCGTATGAAAAAGTATACCGTTACCGAAGAAGTGGAGCAGGCGAGGAAAGCGGCATTGGAGGTATTGCATCATAACCGCCGCGGGCCTTTTGGCGGTTTACCGCGCACTGCCGGCTGGGCTTATCCGGAGCCCTATACCCGCGATATGGTGTTCACCTTCTTTGGCATTGCTGTCTCCGGCGATGAGCAGCTGATCATCAGTATGCGGAAGGTGTTGGACGCGCTGGCGCACAACCAGACGGAACACGGGCATATCCCTTCACTGGCGCATGACGCTGAAAACCTCGGCGCCAGCGATACTACGCCGCTGTTCCTCGTAGGGATCAGCATCTACCGGCAGCTTACAGGTGAGACAGATTATTTGCAGGAGGCAGCGGAGAAAGCGCTCGTCTGGCTGTATTACCAAAGTCCGTCTGACCGGCTGCTGGTGGCTCAATTACCTACCAGTGACTGGCGCGATGAACAATGGGTGCTGGGGTATGGACTATACGTCAATACACTGGTGTATGCCGGCTTGCGCATGTTTGACCGGCATCAGCGTGCCGACACGTTTTTGCAGGAGATGAGGCATTTTACAATTACCTGCAACTTTATGCACAAGCATGTACACGAAGGTCTCACCGTGAAAAACAAACCTTACTATGCCTGCTGGTCTTATAAAATTTATAGCAGCGAACGGTTTGACCTGCTGGGCAACAGTCTCGCTATCCTGACAGGCATCGCCTCACCATCGAGGGCAGAACGGATGATTGCGTGGATTGAGGCAGAATGTGCGGTGATGCGGGAAAAAGGAGACCTGGCTTCTGAGCTGCCGCCCAATTTTTTCCCTTTTGTACAGCCTGGTGATCCTGACTGGCGGAAGCGGGACGAGCAATTTAATATGCCCGGCGATTATCATAATGGTGGCATATGGCCTTTTATCTGCGGCGTGTATATAGCGGCGTTAGTGGCCGCAGGCAAATACCAGCTGGCGGAGAAAAAACTTATAGCGTTGGCGCATGCAGTAAAACCGTCGCACGCGCAGCCACTGGAATATGGATTCAACGAATGGCTGCGCGCGCAGAATGGCTTGCCTAAAGGACAGAACTGGCAATCCTGGTCAGCGGCGCTGTACCTGTATGCGCTGAGATGCGTGGAAGAACGCAGGACGCCTTTTTTTGAGGAGATGCGTAAACACAGTTCACGGGAAAAATAATTTTACCTGCTTTTGATAAAGTTTTTTACATCTTTTACAAACTGTGTGCTCAACGGTTTAGTAGGATCAGCATAGGTAATATCGTTGATGCCGCCACTGGCCGGAGCGTCTTTCAACACATGGTTCATCTGGTCAATGATCTCCAGTTGAGCGGTGGGGGCGCCCTGTTTCAGGTGTTGCGCGTCTTTCATGCTTACCTGTGCATCTGTATTGCCCTGTATGATCAGTACGGGGATTTTTAGCTTACCGATTTCCTTCTCAGGATCATATTTTACCCATGACATCATGTAAGGTTGTACGGCCGGGTAAAACAAGTTTTGTAATGCCGGTTCTGTATTCACCACGCTATGTCCCTGTTTGAGGCTGTCCAGCATATTTTTCGCCTTGGCCGCCAACGGTGGAGATTGTGCGGCCAGTTGCCGCTGGAGTATGATATCGATTGGTTCGCCTGCGCCGGCGATGGAAATGAACATATCGGCGGCGCTGCGTTGTATGGCCAGCATACCGATCATGGAACCTTCGCTGTGGCCGGCCACGATAACGCGGGAAAAACGTTTGTCAGCTTTCAGCATTTTGATAAAACCTGCGGCGTCGTTGACGGTGCCTTCAAACGAAATGTCTGTTTCCGGTTTTCCGGTGGCACTGGCGCCTACGCCTCTTTTGTCGTAGCGCACGCAGGCGATGCCATCAGCCTGAAGGGTTGCCGCCAGCATCTTATAGGCATTGGTTTTAAGGCCCATGTTGTTATTGCCGTCGCGGTCAGTGGGACCAGAGCCGGCAATAATCAATACTACCGGTACAGGGCCGTTACTTACCGGCAGGGTGAGCGTGCCGCGGATTGTGGCGTCGGTAGTCGTCAGGTTATAGTTGTCCACTTCGTTTTCTGCTGTTTTTTTCTCCTGGTAAGGCACGAAGCGAAATCCTTCCAGCTGATTGCCGGTGTTCAGCGCGAGGATCATTGTCAGGGTGCCTTTGGCGAAATCCGCTTTCCAGGTGTGGTAACTGGCATCGCCGCCGGTAGGGGTGAGGCGCATCATATCGCCCAATTGATTTTGCAGCTGAGAGAGCATGGCCCTGGTCTGGTCCGGTGGCAATGCAGATTTGATGGAATTGCCAAACATGCCATAGAGGCTGTCGGCCAGCTGCCGGTTGTAGTAGCGTTGGATTTTTGCGGCAGCAGTGGGGTAATCTGCCTGCGCTGCTATCTCCGGAGAAAAAGACAGCAACAGGGTTGTCAGTAAACAAATTCTTTTCATACCGTTTTTTTAAAAATCAGGATAACATGAGCGGAAGGGTGAATTGCATCAATAACTTGGAGACTACCTCCGCTACCAGCAGCGTAACGATAAATATGATCACCGCTTTGTTGCCTTTCAGGTTGGCGGAGATACTGAACGCCTGGTACATCAGTACCAACATCCAGACAAAGACGGGCAGGCAAATCAGTGCAAATACTATCACCATCGGGTCAATAGCAGTAGGGTCTACTCTGGCCGGCATGGCAAAGTTGATCAGCGCGGCGAGCAACAGCGGGGCCCTGGCGAGGGCCAGGGTGCCGGCAATATCAATGAGGCGGAAGGAGGTACGCGCAAAGAGGGCGGCCGCTGCATAACAGGCCAGCACCATACATCCCCAGGCTATCAGCGTCTCCAGTAGATAAATATAATAAGGCGTAACAGTGGAACCGATATGCGCATCAATGGCGCCATCGAAATGGGTTTTGCTGAAATAAGCCACCACGGAGGTGATCAGCATGATGACCCATCCTGCCAGCAGCGCTTTGCCGCCGGCGATGTAGGTAAACGGACGTAATAACCAGGTGTTCATCAGGGTATTTTTATATTTTTTTCAATCTTTTCTATGTTGGCGATAATGTCATCGAGCCGGTTGCGTACTGTCGGGTAACTCAGGCCCAGCTGCTGCGCCATGAGTTTCAGGCTGCCGCTGGTTTTTACAAAATCAATCACAAATTGTAAGTCATCTGCCGACAGGCGCGCCAGTAACGGTAGCTCAAAGCTGCCGGATACCGTGGTGTCGCAGGCTTCACAGGCCAGGGACGTAACCTTGAGCGGTGAGGCACAGCTGGGGCAGGAAAGAGGCAAAGATTTTTTTATCTGTTTCATTGTTGAACAAAGTTAAATCAATTTTTAATAAAATTGATTTAAAGTTTAATAAAATTAATAAGTGTTTAAACAAATAAAGGAGAGAAAGGGGCAAACAAATTAACCCCGGGCTTTATAGCCCGGGGAGGAGTGGCCTGCTTATTCAGCAAAGATTTGCGGGGAAGTATTAAGCGATAGCGCCTGTCGGCGTATTAATTTTATTAAAGTAGCGATAAGAAATAATCAACAGCACCAGCGCCACCACTGGAAATATATACTGGCCGGGCGTTCCGTGGATAGCCGCAAAAGCCACGAAAGCAGAGAGCACATTGATGCCCAGTCCGGCGTACGCCCATTCCCTGACGCGCCGTGCTACCGGCAGCAGCAATACAATGCCGCCAATGATTTTAAAAATGGCCAGTTCCACCCTGAAATATGCGGGATAACCCATAAGGTCAACAGTCCGGATCATAAAAGAGGAGGTGAGCAGTCCGAGGCCGCCACCGGCGGAAATCAGTGCAATAGCGACAGTTGTGGCCCAATAAATGAATTTGTCTTTTCTCATCAGTATATTTTAATGCAGTGACGAACAGGTTGCCCGCAATTTGGACAAGGTCGCCCACAATTTTTTTGGAGGCGTAACAATGCCGGGCGTCAGTTGTTAATCAAACTGTATGCATACCATCTTACTGATCTCGACCAAAAAAACTGCGGCCACAGCTATACGCGATATGCTGGTATTACAGGGCTACGAAGTACTTTCGGCCTCCAATGGTAAAAACGGCATTGAAACAGCCCGGCTGCACCTGCCGGACCTGATACTCTGCGAAATGGCCATGGAAGGTACCGACGGGCCGGCGGTCCTGGACATCCTGCGGCAAGACACCCGTTTTCTGCCGGTGCCTTTTATCATGCTGGCAGACAAGTATGAACCACACGCTTTCCGCACGGTGATGAACCAGGGCGCCGACGATTACCTGGTGAAACCCTATACCAGCCACGACCTGGTGCAGACCATCGTGAACCGGTTAAAGAAAAAAGAGCTGTTATATGCACATCAGCCGGAAACGGAAAATGATTTTAAGTCGGTGATAACCCGCTTCCTGGAAGGCCGTAATACCATCCGGGCCGCCGCGCACGAAGAAATATACCGGGAAGGCGGTACGCCGCGGTACCTGTATTACATCATGTCGGGAAAAGTGAAGACGGTCAAAACCCATGAAGACGGGAAAGACCTGGTGATCGGTTTGTATAATACCGGTGATTTTTTCGGTTACATCGCCTTGCTGGAAGAAGAGACCTACAAAGCCACCGCTGTAGTAATGGAAGATGCCGAGATAGCCCTGATCCCCAGAGACGACGCTATCGCGTTGTTCGATCACAGCCCGTTGATCATACAGCGTTTCGTCCGTTTGCTGGCGCGCAACGTCACCGAAAAAGAAGAGCGCCTGCTGGGCATTGCCTACAACACCTTGCGCAAGAAAGTGGCCAGCGCCCTGATACACCTGCGCAACAAATACCAGGCAGACCGTTCCGCCAACTATACCATTGATATTGCACGTGATGAGCTGGCCGCGCTGGCCGGTACCGCCACCGAATCGCTGATACGCACCCTGAGTGAATTCCGTAGTGAAAAGCTGATTGCCATCAAAGGCAGCAGCATTACCTTGCAGCAGCCCGGCAGGCTGGAGGAAATCGCCTACCACTGACCATCACCTGAATGTGCCATTTATCATTAATTAGGAAGAACTCCCCCCGCTTTTTTTTATTTTGCTTTACTGACCAAACAACAAATCGCTTTTAAAGCTTATGAAGAAATTGCTTTTCACCTGTGCAGCCTGGCTGATGGCCACTGCCACCTATGCCCAGGAGAACGCGCTTTGGCTGCGTTATCCTGCCATCTCCCCGGATGGGAAGACCATCGCCTTCGGGTATAAAGGAGATATCTACCGCGTAGACGCCAACGGCGGCGTTGCTGTTCCCCTTACCATTCATGAGGCACAGGACATGATGCCTGTCTGGAGCCATGACGGTAAATACATCGCTTTTGCGAGTGACCGTTACGGTAACTTCGATGTTTTTGTGATGCCGGCAGAAGGCGGTACGCCCGTAAGGCTCACGAGCAATAGCAGCGCGGATTATCCCTACGATTTTACACCGGACAACAAACAGGTGCTTTTCGGCTCGGCGCGTAATGCCCCCGCCCAGAGCATCCGCTTTAGCTACCGCCTGTTCGACAACCTGTACACCGTTCCGGTATCAGGCGGCCGTCCTATGCTGGTCAGCGCTGCCGGTGCTGAATTTGCCCGCTACAACAGCAAAGGCGATCAGATCATCTTCCAGGACCGCAAAGGTTATGAAGACCCATGGCGTAAACATCATGTGTCTTCTGTTACCCGCGATATCTGGGTGTATGACATCAACAAAAACAGCTATCAGCAGGTGTCCACTTTTGAAGGGGAAGACCGTGAGCCGCTGTTTGGCAGTGATAACAACGTCTACTACCTGAGCGAAAAAGACGGTGTCTCCCAGAACCTGTTCAAATCATCGCTGACAGATAAAAGTAAAATGGAACAGTTGACCCGTTTTGACAAACATCCGGTACGTCACCTGTCCCGCTCCGCCAACAACACTTTCTGCTTTACCTATAACGGTGAAATATATACGCTGAAAGAAGGCGCCCAGCCGCAGAAAATAAACGTGCGCATCTTCAATGATGGCCGTAACGGCATACAGAAACCGCTGCCGGTTAACGGTAACGTGACTGAATTCGCGATGAGCCCCGATGGCAAACAAATGGCTTTCGTGGCCCGCGGTGAAGTATTTGTGACCAGCGTGGAAGGCAACATGACCAAAAGAGTGACCAACACACCACAACAGGAAAGAATGGTGCAATGGTCCCCTGATGGCAAACGCCTCGTTTATGCCGCTGAACGTAACGGCAACTGGGACATCTACCAAAGCACCATCGAACGTAAAGAAGAGCCTTATTTCTTCGCTGCCACCGTGCTGAAGGAAGAGCCGCTCATCGCTACCGCCGCGGAAGAATTCCAGCCGCTGTTCTCTCCTGACGGAAAAGAAATAGCGTATGTGGAAGACCGTAACATCCTCAAAGTATTCAACATCGCTTCCGGCAAAAGCCGCGTACTGCTGCCTAAAGGCCATAACCACTCCTATTCCGATGGCGACTGGACCTTCTCCTGGAGCCCCGACAGCAAGTGGATCGTAGTGGAAGACCAGGGCGGGTATGCGTTCACCAGCAATGCCTCCATCATCCCGGTTGATGGAAAAGGTGAACCTATCAGACCTATCAGCAGCGGTTTTGGTGAAGGCAACGTGAAATGGAGCGCCGATGGCAAAATGATGACATGGGAAAGCAGCCGTGAAGGCCGTAAATCACTGGCACGCCAGGGCAGCCGCGAAACAGATATCTACGCGGTGTTCTTTGACCAGGAAACTTACGACAAATACAAACTGTCCAAAGATGAATTTAATCTCCTGAAAGACCAGGAAGACAACGCGAAGAAAGGCGGTAAAGACACGGCCACGAAAAAAGATACTGCTGCCGCTAAAAAAGATTTCCGCCCGGATTTCAATAACCTGGAAAACCGCCAGCAGCGCCTTACCATCAACAGCGCTTCCATCAGCGACTATGTGATGAGCAAAGACAACAGTAAGCTGTATTACACCGCTTCTTTTGAAAAAGGCTACGACCTGTGGGTAACAGAGCCCCGCACCGGCGATACCAAAATCCTCGCTAAACTGGGTGGCTCACCCGGCAGCATTGAACTGAGCAAAGACGGCAACTCCCTCTTTGTGAGCAACAGAGGCAGCGTAGTGAAAGTGGATGCCGCTTCCGGCAAAATCACGCCTATCAGCATCAGTTCTGAGATGCTGCTGGACCAGGCCGGCGAACGTGCATACATCCTGGACCATGCATGGAAACAGGTGAAAGAGAAATTCTATGATCCTACCATCCGCAACATGGACTGGAAAATGTACCATGACACTTATGCCCGTTTCCTCCCGCATATCAGCAATAACTACGACTTCCAGGAGCTGCTCAGCGAAATGCTGGGTGAGCTGAACGGTTCCCATACCGGTGGCCGTTATTCTCCGGTACGCCCCGATGGTGACGCGACTGCTTCCCTCGGCCTGCTGTTTGATGAACGTTTCACCAAAGACGGCCTGAAAGTAGACGAAATTATTGCCGGTGGACCATTTGACAGAGCTGGCAGCAAAATGAAAGCCGGCGCCGTGATCGATAAAATTGACGGAGAAGCCGTTACTGCCAAAAGAGACTGGGCAGAACAGCTCAACCGCAAAGCAGGACGTAATGTCCTGATCAGCTTCACCGATGCAGACGGCAAACACTATGAAGAAACCGTGAAACCTATCAACCGCGGCGAAGAAAGTGGCCTGATGTACAAACGCTGGGTGAACAACATGCGTAAGCTGGTAGACAAACTCAGTGGCGGCAAAGTAGGCTACGTACATGTACAAGGCATGAACGACGCCAGCTTCCGTTCCGTATACGACGAAGTGATGGGTAAAAACAGAGGCAAACAGGCATTGATCGTGGATACCCGCTTCAATGGCGGCGGATGGCTGCACGATGATCTGTACAACTTCCTCAGCGGCAAGAAATACCTGGAGTTTGCGCCCCAGGGCAACCTGGTGAAGGGCGGTGAGCCACAAGGCCAGTGGCAGGGCCCCAGCTGCGTGCTCATGAGCGAAGGCAACTACAGTGATGCGTTTATCTTCCCATATGTTTACAAACAGGGTAAACTGGGCAAACTCATTGGTATGCCTGTTCCGGGCACCGGTACTGCCGTATGGTGGGAAACACAAATAGATCCTACGCTGGTATTTGGTATTCCGATGATCGCTACTATCGGTAAAGAGGGCCGTCCTACGGAAAACCTGCAAGTGGAACCGGATATCCGTGTGCCGCTGCGTTATGAGGACTTCCTGGCCGGCAAAGATGATCAGCTGGAAACTGCTGTGAAAGAAATGCTGAAAGAGATCAAATAAGAGCTGACAATAAAAATGGAAAGCCCGGGAACGTTACTGTTCCCGGGCTTTCCATTTTTAGTTATGCTTTTGTGTAAATGCCGTGCGGATGGATCATGTTCTCGAATGAATAGATGTCATTCCACTGTTCTTCTGTGATATATCCTTTCTCTTCTACTACTATCTGATGGATGGTTTTGCCTGTTTTTAAAGCTTCTTTCGCAATGGCAGCGCAGGTTTCGTAGCCCAGCAACGGGTTCAGCGCTGTAACGATGCCGATGCTGTTCATCACCATTGCTTTGGAAACGTCTGCGTTGGCGGTGATACCGTCCACACATTTGAGGCGGAGCGTATCAAAAGCATGCTGCAGATAGGTGATCATATTGAACAGGCTGAAAGCGATCACCGGCTCCATCACGTTGAGCTGCAGCTGGCCTGCTTCTGCGGCCATGGTGATGGTCAGGTCGCTGCCGATAACGTAATAGGCTGTCTGGTTCACTACTTCCGGGATGACCGGGTTTACCTTGCCTGGCATAATGGAAGAACCGGGCTGCAGCTGTGGCAGGTTGATTTCGTTTAGCCCTACCCGTGGTCCGGAAGACAGCAGCCTCAGGTCATTACATATCTTGGACACTTTTACGGCGGTACGTTTCAGCATGCCGGACAGCAGTACAAACGCGCCGGTATCGGAAGTGGCTTCCACGAGGTCGGTAGCCAGCACGATCGGCAATCCGGTAATTTCGCCCAGGTATTGGGTCACCAGTTCAGGGTAGCCGGCCGGTGCATTGATAGTGGTACCGATGGCGGTAGCGCCCATATTGACTTCTGTCAGCAGCGCCTGTATTTCGCGCAGGCGTTGTACGTCTTCCCGCAGCGTGGTGGCGAAAGCGTTGAATTCAGCGCCGAGGCTCATCGGCACGGCGTCCTGCAACTGTGTGCGTCCCATTTTGAGCACGTTGGCAAATTCCACTCCCTTTTTGCCGAAAGACTTTTGCAGCAGATCGATGGAGGTTAGGAGATCATTGACTTTCAGGTACAAGGCAATGCGCATGGCGGTAGGGTAGGCGTCATTGGTGCTCTGGGAGCAGTTGACATGATTGTTGGGATGCAGGTATTCGTATGCTCCTTTGGGATGGCCCATATATTCCAGTCCCGCGTTGGCGATGACCTCATTGGCGTTCATGTTGACAGAAGTGCCGGCGCCGCCCTGTATCATATCGGTAGGGAACTGGTCTGTTAGTTCACCGGCGATGAGCCGGTCGCTGGCTTTCATAATAGCTTCGCCTATTTCGCGGGGCAGTACGCCCAGTTCCATATTGGCCATGGCCGCTGCTTTCTTCACATAGCCCAGGGCTTTGATGAACACCGGTTCGCGGGAAACGGGCACGCCGGTGATGTGGAAGTTTTCGATGGCCCTTAATGTCTGGATACCATAAAATACGGTGTCATCTATTTTTCTTTCTCCGAGGAAGTCGTGTTCTTTTCTGAATGTCTGTTTCATGGCTGAATATTTTTAGTGGTCAGGATCATTGTTTTGACAACACAAAAGTACCCCGGTCTGTAAGGGTGGTAAATGATACCAGTCAGCCGGCGGATGATTTACGTCAGTTGGTACTTTATTTGTGGCTTTGCCTACCTACCCTCTCCACTAAAAAACATAACATGAAAGCTATGACCATCGAAGAAAAGTGTATTGACACCATTCGTTGCCTGGCAATGGATGCGGTACAGAAAGCGAATTCAGGGCATCCGGGCACGCCGATGGCACTGGCGCCGGCGGCATTTGTATTATGGACGAAGCATCTGCGTTATAATCCACGGAAGCCGGACTGGTTTAACCGCGACCGTTTTGTGTTGTCCAATGGCCACGCTTCGATGCTACAATATGCGGTATTACATCTCACCGGCTATGATATTTCACTGGATGATATCAAGGCTTTCCGGCAGTGGGGCAGTAATACGCCAGGACATCCCGAATATGGCCTTACGCCGGGCATAGAGACTACCACCGGTCCGCTGGGACAGGGTATTATGACCGCTGTGGGGATGGCCATGGCCGAAGCGCACCTGGCTGCTGTTTTTAATAAAGACGATATAAAGATCGTTGACCATCACACTTATGTTTTCTGTAGTGATGGCGACCTGATGGAGGGTGCTTCTCATGAAGCCGCTTCGGTGGCGGGCCACCTGGGCTTAGGTAAACTCATATGTTTGTATGATAATAATCATATCACGATAGAAGGTAATACATCGCTGGCCTATTCCGATGATGTGGCCAAACGGTTTGAGGCATACCACTGGCATGTGCAGGACCAGGGCGACAGGGGGAATGACCTGGAAGCCATATCAGCTGCTTTCGAGGCCGCGAAGGCGGTGACAGACAAGCCTTCCATGATCCTGCTGCGTACCCATATCGGGTATGGGTCCCCCAATAAACAGGATACGCCTGAAGCGCACGGCTCACCGCTGGGTGCTGACGAAATAAAGCTCACCAAAGAATTTTACGGCTGGCCACCGGATGAAGATTTTTATGTGCCCGAAGATGTGCGGGTGTACATGAAAAAGGTCATTGAGCAAGGGAAGGATACCGAACAATCGTGGGAAAAGCTGAAGGAAGATTATCAGAACAAATATCCCGGCGAATATGCGTTGTTGCAGCAGTACGTTGCCCAGGCGCTGCCTGAAGGATGGGACAAAGATGTGCCGGTATACAAACCGGAAGACGGTCCCAAGGCCACGCGGGAAATCTCTGCCGCATTCCTGAACGCCGTAGCGGGGAAGCTGCCCTGGCTGATGGGCGGCAGCGGCGACCTGGAGCCGTCCACGCTGACGATGATCAAATCATCCGGTTATTTTAGCAAAGAACATTATGAAAACCGCAATATCGCCTGGGGCATACGCGAACATGTGATGTGCGCCGCCAGCTCCGGGCTGCAGTTACACGGTGGCGTCAGGGCTTACGCCGCTACCTTCTTCATTTTTACGGACTATGCGCGGCCCGCTATCCGGTTGGCCTGTATTATGGAGCTGCCCGTGATTTACGTGATGACGCATGACAGTATCGGACTGGGAGAAGACGGCACCACGCACCAGCCTGTAGAACACCTGGCATCGTTGCGCGCCATGCCGCATCTTTGTGTGATAAGGCCTGCGGACGCTAATGAAGCCGCCTGGGCCTGGCATACGGCCATTGCCCGCACCAAAGGCCCTACCATGCTGGTGTTGACGCGGCAGAAACTGCCCATTACCGATCGCACCAAAACAGGGAGTGCCCGCGGCTTACAGCAGGGCGCCTATATCCTGTCAAAGGAAAAAGGAGACATGCCCGCGCTGATATTGATCGCCACCGGTTCAGAAGTGCAGCTGGCACTTGATGCCCAGCAAAAGCTGTGGGAAGAAAATATTGACGCCAGGGTGGTCAGTATGCCTAGTTGGGAGTTGTTCAGCGAGCAGTCGGAGAACTACCGGCACCAGGTACTGCCGCCGGCCGTGAAAGCCCGTGTGGCAATAGAAGCGGGTTCACCGGAAGGATGGGGACAATGGACCGGTGAAAGAGGCGTGATGATCGGTCTTTCCCATTTTGGCTCCAGTGCGCCGGCAAAAGAACTGTTCAAACACTATGGATTTACCGTAGACAACGTGTTGGAAAAATCGCGTAAACTATTGCAGCATGAAAAAGTTGATCGTGTTTGACCTGGACGGGACGTTGGCGGTGAGCAAGTCACCTGTTGACGAAGCGATGGCCGGTCTGTTGTCGCGGTTGACACAGATAACACAGGTGGCCATTATTTCCGGAGGCAAATGGGAGCAGTTTGAAAAGCAGGTGCTGCGGCTGTTGCCGCCGGAAGCGCGTCTCACCGCGTTGTACATATTGCCTACCTGTGGCACGCAGTTTTATCATTACCAGCAGTCGTGGCAGTTGCTGTACGCAGAAAATTTTACCGAAGAAGAAAAAACGAAAATTATCCAATCACTGCAAACTGCTGTCAGTGAAGCGGGTTATGCCGTAGAAAAAACCTGGGGTGAACAGATAGAAGACCGTGGCAGCCAGATCACATGGTCAGCGCTGGGACAGGAAGCGCCCGTAGATGCCAAAAAAACATGGGACCCTGATTTCGCCAAACGAAAGAAGATACAACAGATACTTGATAAATTGATTCCTGGCTTTGCTGTTAATCTTGGCGGCATGACATCTGTTGATATTACGAAAGAAGGTATAGATAAAGCATATGGTATCCGTAAGCTGCGCGATACGTTGCATGTCACTATTGAAGAGATGTTGTTTGTAGGAGACGCCCTGTTTGAAGGGGGAAACGATTACCCGGCGTTGCAGGCCGGCGTTCGCTGTGTGGCCGTAAGAGACCCCGAAGATACCCGGAGGGTAATAGATGCCATTCTGGCTTGTCTGGGTGATTAACAAAAATATTGTTTGTAATTAATCCTATAGTCGTAGCTTTATATGATCAACCGGTATAGAATGCTACCGGGAAACTATTCTTTTACAAACAAAACCTTATGAAAAAATTACGTTTAGCCGTTGCCGTAATAGCAGTGGCTGCGCTGTCTCCTTTCGTTGCGAAAGCACAAATTGATCTCGGTGCAAAGGCTGGTTTAAGTATCCCTAACCTGACTTCCGGCAGTTCATCCAATCCTATTAATAGCGGCTGGAGTTCCAGACTGGGGCTGGACGCAGGCATACATGCAGAATTTCACCTTACCAAACGTTTTTCTATTCAGCCTGAAATCAGATATTCTGCGCAGGGTGGTAAAAAAGACGGTAACCAGGGCTTTACACCAACTCCGGAAATGGCAGGTTTCTTTCAACAGCAGGGCCAACCTGTTCCTCAGTATCTGTATGGAACATATAAAAGCGTTGCCAAGTTCAACTACCTGATGGTGCCGGTATTGGCCAAATACCACTTCGGCTTCAGTCCTAAATGGGACGTGTATGTAGCTGCGGGTCCGTTTGTGAGCTTCCTGCTGGACGGTAAAAATGAAACCAGCGGCAGCAGCCCGATCTACCTGGACGAAGCGCACACACAACAATTGCCTTTCCCTGCTGTGGATTTCAACCATACCCAGAACATCAAAGATGACCTGAAGAAAGCCAACTTTGGTATCTCCGGTCAGGTAGGTGTAGCGTACCATGTCAACAGCAGAAGCGCTATCTTCATTGAAGGTGGTGGCAACTACGGTTTCGTGAAAATCCAGAAAGACACCAAAAACGGTGAAAACAACACCGGTGCAGGTGTAGTGGTACTGGGTTACTCTTACCGTATTAAAGACAAAAAATAAGCTGTTAAGCCAGCAGGTTAAATGAAACGATAATAATCGTTAGACTAATGCATACCAAAGACAGGAGGAAGATGTAATCCGCAGCTTCCTCCAGTTTTTCACTTCTCCTTCGCTGTTTCGAGCGCATTGACAGAAAAGACAATATACAGCTGCCCGTCAGCAAAATAGCTGCCACCCCCGTAATATCATCGATAATAGTGACCTGGTTAAAATGTGCCACCTTGATGGAGGTGAGCACTATCAGACAAAACCCCAGCAGGTTGCTGGAGGTATTGAGGATGTGTGGTGATTTGTTATTCTCGTTTGCCATAACCAACCTTTTCTGTCCGTCAATTTAAATCATAGAATTGGCGCGAAAAAGTTAAAATACCGTTACTCCGGCATTAAAATACGATTAGTGGCGTTAACAGCTTGTTACAGGCATACGGATAGCCGATAATATTATTATCTTTCGTCCATAGCATGTAAACTGCAGCGCATATGAAATACCTGATCACCTGCCTGCTGGCGGCTACAACCACCGCCACAGGATTCGCACAGCAACGTCCGATGAAGCTGTGGTACACTTCCCCTGCCAGCGCTACCGCGAAAGACGGCACTTCTCCCTGGAAAGATGATCCGGCATGGCTACAGGCCCTGCCACTGGGCAATGGCAATATTGGCGCCATGGTCTTCGGCGATGTCAACCAGGAACGGGTACAGCTAAACGAAAAGACGTTATGGAATGGCAGCAACGATGATAATGACAATCCCGAGGCAGCCAAATATCTCCCCGAAATAAGAAAGCTTCTCTTCGAGGGCAAGTTTAAAGAAGCTACGGCCCTTACCAATAAAACACAGATCTGCAAAGGCGCCGGCTCCGGTCATGGCAACGGCTCCAACGTGCCTTTCGGTTCCTATCAGACGCTGGGCGACCTGCGGCTGGATTTCGGTAAAAGCAGTGCTGTTTCCGGCTACCGGCGCAGCCTGCAACTAGACGATGCTACTGTTCGTGTCAGCTATGAACAGGACGGTGTGCATTATACCCGCGAATATTTTGTGAGCGCGCCCGCCAATGTACTGGCCGTAAAACTGTCGGCCGACAAAAAAGGAGCCATCAGTTTTTCCGCTACCATGGACCGCCCCGAACGGTTTACCACAAAAGCAAGCGGCCATGAACTCGTAATGACCGGGGCTTTAAACAACGGTAAAGGCGGCGATGGCATGAAATACATGGCGCGCCTGCAAGCGCGCAACAAAGGCGGACAGGTAACGTACACCGGCAATCAGTTGACCGTCAAGAATGCTGACGAAGTGATATTGTACCTGGCTGCATCCACGGATTATCTGCCTAACTATCCCACTTATAAAGGACGCGATTTCAGCGGCCTGACGGCCAAAGCGTTGCAAGCCGCTACCGCGCAGCCTTACGCGCAATTGAAACAGGCACATGTAAAAGATTACCAGCGCCTGTTTAACAGAGTTGCGATACAACTGTCTGATGATACTACAGACGATATCCCAACCGATGTACGGTTGCAACGCATAAAAGAAACGGGCAACGATAACCACCTGACAGAATTATATTTCCAGTACGGCCGTTACCTGCTCATCTCTTCTGCCCGCAAAAACACGCTGCCGGCTAATTTACAGGGGATATGGGCCAACAAAACACTCGCCCCCTGGAACGGCGACTATCATACCGACATCAACGTGCAGATGAATTACTGGCCGGCGGAAGTGGCCAACCTCAGTGAGTTGCATCTGTCGCTGACTAACTTTATCCAGGGCATTGAAAAACCGGCTACCCGGTCGGCCGCGGTACAGTTTGGCGGTAGTGGCTGGTGTGTCAGCCCGATCGTAAATGTGTGGGGTTTTACCTCACCGGGTGAAGAGCCTTCCTGGGGACTTACTGCCGGCGCCAGCGGATGGATCTGCGAACATCTCTGGGAACATTTTGCTTTCACCCGCGATACGGCCTATCTGCGTAAGGTATATCCCACACTGCGCGAAGCCGCCCGTTTTTACCTGGGCTGGCTGGTGAAAGACCCGGAGACCGGCAAACTGGTGTCTGGTCCGGCTTCTTCACCGGAAAACGCTTTCGAAGCGCCGGACGGCAGCAACGGTACCATCAGCATGGGGCCATCGCATGACCAGGAAGTGATACAGGAGCTGTTCACCAACGTATTACAGGCCGCCACAGTGCTGCAACAGTCGGACCCATTCCTGGACAAAGTGCGCGAAGCTAAAAACAACCTGTTACAACCGCAGATAGGTGAAGACGGCAGGGTGTTGGAATGGGCCAAACCTTACCCCGAGAAAGAACCAGGACACCGGCATATGTCGCATTTATATGCCCTGTACCCCGGATCTGCCTTCAATGAAGCCCAGACACCGCAATATGTCAACGCAGCACGTAAATCGCTCGAATATCGCCTGCAACACGGCGGGGCACAGACAGGCTGGAGCGCCGCCTGGGTGACCAACATGTGGGCGCGCCTGAAAAACGGCCCCGAAGCATTAAAGGCCTTTAATATCATCCTGGCACATAAATCAGCAAGCAACCTATTCAACCTGCATCCGCCATTCCAGATAGACGGTAACTTCGGCGCTACTGCCGGTATCGCCGAAATGCTGCTGCAAAGCCATGAAAATATGGTGACGTTGTTACCGGCGCTGCCGGCGGAATGGAAAAACGGGACGGTCAACGGCCTTTGTGCCCGTGGCGGTTTTGTGGTGAATATGTCGTGGAAAGACGGCCGCCTGGCGGCAGCTACGCTGCATGCCACCAAAAACGGTGGCTGCCAGGTGCGTTACCGCGATCAGATCGTGGTGCTTAATACCGAAGCTGGTAAAGACTATTCGCTGGGCGCGCTGTTGCAGTAATGTCGTTTCTCCCTAAAATAAAGTTGGGATTTTGGTGATCATCCACCAAAATCCCAACATCAAAAAATTCCAGAATCGAAAATTTACTACTCTTCCCCTTCGCCGGTATTTTTCAGTTTCCCTAACAGCGAATAGGCGCCTGTTGTCACAATCTTCTCATTGGTAAGGTCTTTACCGCCGGGCAGCAGTTGCACCATTTTACTTTCTTTCAGGCCGGTATTAACCGGTACCAGCGTGAAGCTGTTGCCATCTTTGGTGGTGAACACATATTCTTTGCCCATATAACGCACTACGGCGTCTTCCGGTACGGCGAGCGCCTGTTGGCTGTCCATGTCAAAGGTGGCATTGAGGAACATGCCCGGCAGCAGGTCGTGTCCCGGGTTTTCAAAGTGGCAGTGTATCAGGCCGCTGCGGTTGTCGTTGATGTTTTTAGTGACGAGGATGGTTTCAATATCGTACACTTTATCGGGCCTGTCTACCAGCGTCACTTTACCTCTCAGGCCTTTGTGGAAGGCGGGGATATCTTTCTCAAACACGGTGATGGCTGCGTGGATGTCTTCCGGGTTGACCAGTTCAAACATCACATCAGAAGGCATTACATAACGGCCGATGTTAACATTCACTTTGGTGACGTAACCGTTGATGGGAGAGAAGAGCGGCGCGGTACGCGAGATATTGCCTACCGTGAGTTTGTCCGGGTTGATGTTGATGATACGCAGCTTTTCTCCGACAGACTTCAGCGTTACCTGTGCGGTTTTATATTCATTGAGCACCTGTTGATATCGTTTTTTGCTGATAGCATCTGCTTCGCTGAGGGTGCGTTGCCGGTCCATATCGGCCGACAGGTATTCCATATTGGCTTTGGCGGTCAGGTATTCCTGTTGCAGCTGCACATAGCTCTGGTCCTCCATGGTGCCGATCGTCTCTCCCCTGGACACCTGGCTGCCGGGCAGAAGGCGCGTGCTTTTGAGGTAGCCGCCCATCGGGAAGCTGATGGAGATAAGGTTTTGCGGCGGCACGTCTACGGTGCCGGTGGCGCGGAGCGTGGCGTGCATATTGACCATCCGTACGGTATCGAGTACGATGCCCGCATTTTTTTTCTGGACGCTGTCGAGAGTAACGGTGTTGTTATCCGCTGCTGGTTTGTTTTCCGCCGGTGTTTTTTCTGCTGCCGGTTTATTGTTACAGGCGTATAGGAAGCCGGTGATGGCGATGTATATGAATATCTTCCGCATGCTATTGCTGATTGAATTGTAATAAATATTCCAGTTCTGTTTTCCGGGTGTTCAGTTCCTTCAAAACATCGATATACTGGCTTTGCAGGGCGATGGCGTTGCTGATGAGGGTGCTCCATTCGATGTACCCTATTTCGCCGTTTTTATAGCTGATATTGGCTGTTTGGATGATGATATCGGATTGTTTCAGGGCTGATTGCTGATAGTAGCGGACCGCCTGCTGGTATTTCTGATAGTCGTTCCAGTTTTGTTCCAGTTGTGTGCGCAGCTGTACGGTGGCCAGTTCTGTGGCGGTAGCGGCGCTGGCCTGCATTTGCTGCGCTGCCTTGATACGGGCTTTCTGCGCCGACGCGAAGATGGGAATGCCAATACCTATCTGTGCGGCAGAGAAGCGGTGCCCGCCGCCGTAGTAGCGTTCTACCTGGTTTTTGTCTGACTGCCATCCGATAAAGGACTGGTTCACATAGCCGAGATTCCAGTCGGGCAGCAGTTTTGCTTTTTCCAGTTGTGTTCTGCTGTTGCTGACTTGCTGTTGTTGCTGATAGGCGCGCAGAAAAGGGTGTTGTTGCAGCGTGGTGCTGTCAAACAGCACGACGGCGCTGGAGAGGCTGTCCACCGGATCGATGTTGGCCGTGGTTTCATGCAGCAGCATGCCCAGCTGGGTGACGGCAGTTTTTTGGTCAGACTGTATCATATCCAGTTGTATGTGGGCCTGTTGCGACTGGTTATCGAGCGTCGCTTTTTCCAGGAGATTGCTTTCGCCGTTGTCATAGCGGATTTTGGCGACCCTGGAATAACTGGAAAGGATACTGTCTGTTTTTTGCAGTAATGTTTTCTTGGCTTTCAGGTATTGCAACTGAAGATAGGCCAGCTTCACGAGGCGTGCTACTTCTGCCTGTTGCAGTGCTGTCTGCAGTTTGGCCTGTTGCCATTCGCCTTCGTATACCTGTCGTTGCCGTTTGTAGACAGCGGGGAAAGAGAAGCCCTGCGATATCGTGAATTTATTATCGAACATGGCGCTGTTGACGCTTCCCAATTCAGCCGCCAGCGAGGTTTTGGGCAGATCAGTGCTGCTGCGCGTGATGGCTTCATAATAGGCCGCCTGTTGCTGGTTGAGCTTCAGTTGCAGGTTCTGTTGCTGCGCGGTCTGAAGGGCCTGTTGTAACGTCAGCGGACGGGCATCCTGTGCTTTCAGCAAAGAGGGGGCTGCTACCAGCAGGAGTATCATCAGCGCAGCCGGTTTCGGTTTTTTCCATCCTTCTTCAAATAATAAAAAGAGGGCGGGAAGCACTACCAGCGTGAGCATGGTAGCGGTGATCAGTCCGCCGATCACTACAGTGGCCAGCGGACGTTGCACTTCCGCGCCGGCGCCGGTGCTGAGGGCCATGGGCAGGAAGCCAAGGGAGGCCACGGTGGCGGTCATCAGTACGGGCCTCAACCGGTCGTGGGTGGCCTGTACGATAATCTGCCGGATATTGGTCATACCACTGATTTTTAGTTGGTTCATTTCTCCGATTAATACAATCCCGTTTAATACTGCCACGCCAAACAACGCGATGAAACCGATGCCGGCGGAGATGCTGAAAGGCATGCCTCGCAGCCACAACGTGAATACGCCGCCGATAGCGGACAGCGGGATGGCGGAAAATATCAGCAGGCAGTATTTTAATTTACGGAAGGCAAAAAACAACATGAGGAATATCAGCAGCAGGGCAACGGGCAAGGCTATACTGAGTCTTTTGGTGGCATGCTGCAGGTTCTCGTATTGTCCGCCGTAAGTGATATAATAGCCGGTAGGCAGTTTGATCTGTTTGCCTACTTTGGATTGCAGTTCTTTTACGATGCTCTGTACGTCGCGGCCGCGCACGTTGAAACCGACGGTGATCCTGCGGCGGGCATCTTCCCTTTGTATCTGGTAAGGGCCGTCCTGGATGCTGATATCAGCGAGTACATGCAGCGGTACCTGTTCCCCGTTAGGCAATCCCACCTGGAGGTTACTGATTTCGTCCAGGTCCTGTTTCTGCTGATCGTCCATACGTACCACGAGGTCATAACGCCGGTCGTTTTCAAATACCAGTCCTGCGGCGGCGCCGGCGTAGGCGGCCTGTATGGTGTTGTTGACATCGCTGACAGAAGCGCCGTAGCGGGCAATGGCTTCGCGGTTATAGTTGACCACCAGCTGCGGGATGCCGGTCACGGTTTCCACATAAAGATCTTTCGCGCCTTTTACGGTACCGATCACGGCGCCGATCTTATCGGCATAGGCAGCAAGGGAATCGAGATCATCGCCAAATATTTTACAGACCACGTCCTGACGGGCGCCGGTCATCAGTTCATTAAAACGCATTTGTACCGGGAACTGGAAGCCGGTATTGATACCCGGTACTGCTTCCAGCGCCTTGCTCATTTTACCGGCCAGCTCAGGGAAGGAAGAGGCGCTGGTCCACTGATGTTTGGGCTTGAGGATCACCATAAGGTCTGCCGCCTCCATCGGCATGGGATCGGTAGGTATCTCGCCGGAACCGATTTTGACTACTACTTTTTCCACTTCGGGAAATTGTTTGCGTAGCACCTGGGCAGCCTGGCTGGTGCCTTTTATCGTGGTGGAGAGTGATGAGCCGGTCAGCATCCGCGTGTCTACCGCAAAATCGCCTTCTTCCAGCTGGGGGATGAACTCGCCGCCCATACGGGAAAGGATAAACGCCGCCACGATCAGGAGCGCTACCGCCACGCTAACGATCAGCATCGGAATACGCAGTGTTTTCTGCAACAGCGGATCGTAGATACGTTTGATGCGTGTCATCATTTTATCTGCGAAGCTTTCTTTATGGCTGAGTTTTTTGTTGAGGAAGAGCGCGCCCATCATAGGCACGTAGGTGAGTGATAACAGGCAGGCACCGAGGATAGCGAAGGACACGGTTTCTGCCATGGGGCGGAACATCTTGCCTTCGATGCCCTGCAGCGAGAGGATGGGCAGGTATACGATCAGGATGATCACCTGGCCGAAAGCGGCGCTGTTCATCATGGTTTTGGCGGAAGACTCCACTTCTTCGTCCATCTGTTCCTGCGTAAGCTGTTTTACGCCGCTGAGCGTGGCGCCGCGTGTGAGCTTATGCATCACTGCTTCGATGATAATCACTGCGCCATCTACCAGCAGGCCGAAGTCCAGCGCGCCGAGGCTCATCAGGTTGCCGCTTACGCCGAACAGGTTCATCATGATGAGGGCGAACAGCATGGCCAGCGGTATGACGGAGGCCACGATGAGGCCTGCGCGGATATTGCCCATGAAGATCACCAATACCAGGATCACGATGGCGGCGCCTTCCAGCAGGTTGCGTTCTACCGTGGAGATGGCGTTGTCCACCATCTTGGTACGGTCGAGGAAGGCCTCGATGGCCACACCTTCAGGCAGTGTTTTTTCGATGGCGGCAATCTTCTCTTTGATATTCTTGATGACTTTATTGCTGTTTTCCCCTTTCAGCATCATCACTACTGCGCCAGACACTTCACTTTCACCGTTGAACACCATGGCGCCGTAACGGATAGCAGTGCCTATTTTCACGGTGGCCACATCGCGGATGAGGACAGGGATACCGTTGTTGATCCTTTTTACCGCGATATTACCAATATCCTCCTGTCCCTGAACAAGGCCTTCACTGCGGATAAACAGTACGTTAGGCCCTTTTTCGATGTAGGCGCCACCGGTGTTCTGGTTGTTTTCCTGCAGGGCGCGGAACACATCGGAGATAGTGATCTGGTAACTTTTCAGTTTGTCGGGGTTGACGGCCACCTCATATTGTTTGACGGTACCGCCAAATGAGCTGACATCGGCCACGCCTTCGGTGCTAAGGAGCTGGCGCCGCACGGTCCAGTCCTGTATATCGCGCAGGGTGGTGAGGTCGTATTTGCCTTCATAGCCGGGCTTGGGCTTTACGACATATTGGAACACTTCGCCCAGGCCGGTGGTAACGGGCCCCAGTTCCGGTTCAGTAATACCTGGCGGTATTTGCTGGCGCACCTGTATCAATCGCTCGCTCACCTGTTGCCTGGCCCAGTAAACATCTGTCTGGTCATTGAAGACGATGGTGACAAGGCTCAATCCAAAGCGGGAGAAGCTGCGTTGTTCGATAATACCGGGAATATTACGGGTGGCCTGTTCAATGGGAACGGTGATAAGACGTTCCACGTCCGGTGCTCCCAGGCTGGGGGCAGAAGAGATGACCAGTACCTGGTTGTTGGTGATGTCGGGCACCGCGTCGATAGGCAGTTGGGTAACGGAATAGGTTCCCCATCCAATCAGCGCCAGCATAAACAAACCGATGATCAGTTTGTTTTTAATGGAAAAATGGATAATGCTGTTTAACAAAACGTAAACTTTAAAAAATTGACGAATGCAGAATGATACGTTTTCCGGTATTCCCCGCAAGGCAGCACAACAGTGTTGTACGCCCGTTTTTTAACCCGGGGAGGACAGAAAAAGTTCAGGCATCAGGAAAAAAGACCATGCTGCGGCGTAAAACGCTGCGCAGGGTACAGTAGCCTGTATCATTCAGTTATATCAGGACAAGGGCGCTGATGAGGATTTGGGAGGCTGTAAAATGATGTCCGGCAGCCGGTAGGGGGGAGGCCCGTCGTTGATGACCAGGTAATCTTCCCGGGGCAGTTCTATCACAGGAGTAAACAGGGTGACCGGCGCGGGTGGGCCTACAGTGGGAAGTGTCATACAGATAATGTCCGGTGTTTTGAACGGCAGCTGCATGTCCTGCAGATAATCATCGTCAAAAGGCTGTTCATCCACATAATGCAGTTTCAGGAACGCCTGCAGGGTCAAATGGGTATTTTCCTGCTTGTGTTTCCGAAAATGCTCCACCAGCAACGGGAACTTGAGCAACTGGCTGGCATCGGTACTGCCAAACAGGTACACCAGTAAAAGAAATATTGCAGTGGCCTTCTTCATAAATGACTAACGGGGCAAAGATAATCATATTTGGAAATTGATACCCGATAAAAAATCGAACCGCAGAGGAGATTATTGGGACAGACAGACTACTTTTGTCCTATAGCTCCTTCTTTTCAAACAGCTTCATTTTTATGACACACCAGGAAAAACATTTCACCGGCTCTGAGTTGTTACGTGATATCGTGATCGGCATGTCCGACGGACTGACAGTACCTTTTGCCCTGGCAGCGGGCCTCAGCGGCACGGTGAAAGATGTGAACCTCATTGTGATCGCCGGACTGGCGGAAATAGCGGCAGGCTCCATTGCCATGGGCCTGGGAGGGTACCTGGCCGGTAAAACGGAGCAGGACCACTACAACAGTGAACTAAAACGGGAATATGAAGAAATAGAAGCCGTTCCCGAAAAAGAAAGAGAAGAGGTGGAAACGTTTTTCGCAGAACTGGGCCTCAGCCGGGAGCTGCAGCAGAAAGCTGCTGCGGAACTGATCACCGACAAAGACCGCTGGGCCGATTTTATGATGAAGTATGAACTGGGGCTGGAAAAACCGGATGCACGCAGGGCCACTAAAAGCGCGCTCAATATCGGTATGTCCTACATCGTAGGCGGACTGATACCACTGATGCCCTATTTCTTTGTCAACGACGGCCTGGAAGGGTTGAAGATCTCCGCCGTGATCACCATTATATGCCTTTTCGTTTTCGGCTATTTCAAGAGCCGCCTCACCGGGTTGAATCCCCTGCTCGGCGGCGTTCGTGTAGCCGTTATCGGTACCATCGCTGCAGGCTGTGCCTTTGCCATTGCCCGCTTGATCGGCGGATAATATTACTTTCTCAGGAAGGTCACGTAATAGCCTGTACGTAGTTCATAATCCGGATGCGGATTGGTGACCTGTATTTTAATGATGTGTTTACCAGCAGGCAGGTCCAGCCGGTGGCAGATTTCATCTTTGCGTAGCTGGTAGTTGGTCGGCATGCGGATGGTGTCAGCCACCTGACCATCGATGCTGACCGTGGCGGTGATGACATGGTCGGCCACTTCCCTTTTCTTCGCGGCATAGCCGCCTAATACAAAGCCATTGCCTTCTATTGTGAGTGTGATCTCATTGCCGTTGACATGAAACTCTTTTTTATCAGTAGGAAGCAGGCCGGGGAAACTCTCTTCAAATGCCACTGCTTCGGGTGTTTGCAGCGGAATGATCACGTTGTCATCCTGTTCTTTTCCGCCATTCCGTTTGATATTTTCCAATGCGTGACGGTAGCTGATATCATAGGTTTTGTTGAGTGAGATGGTGGTATATTTAAAGTCGATGTCTTCTGCTCCTGCCAGCCCGTCTTTCCATTTTTGCGGGATTTTTTCATATCCTAACATGGTGCCCAGGATACCGCCGGCGGTGGAAGGATTACAGTCCGCGTCCTGGCCTGCGCGGGTAGACACTTCCAGTGTTTTGGCGTAGTCGCCGTTGCCATACAGTAATCCCATGATCACGTAGGCGCAGTTGATCGTAGCGTCGATGTTCACCGGGTTGAAGATGGCGTCCGGGCAACTGACGTCGGAAGACCATTTCTTTTGCAGCTCAAACCAGGTGCGGTGCCAGTCGTCCGGATACTGCCGGTGCCAGCGTATCACATCGGACATGCACTGGTAAAACTTGCTCCTGGCCGGAATAACGCGCAGCGCGTCACGCACAATCTGTTTGATATCGTTGGAGACGAAAGCCTGTGCGTACATGGCGCCTACATATACGCCGCCGTACCAGCCGTTGCCATAGTTCATGATATGCCCGATCTTATGACTGATGCGGGAAGCCGTGTTGGGCATGCCGGGGCTCATCAGGCCGGCGTAGTCGGCTTCTATCTGGTAATCGATGCAATCCGCGTGCATGTTGTGTTGCCAGTGGCCGGAGGCAGGAGGGCGGATGCCGTTAAGAATGTTGTACCGGGCCGCCTGGTTGGCATGCCACAGGACATAACCTGCATGGGCAAACGCCTGTGCGAAGGAGTCGGCCGGTGCATCGAGGCCGTGGCGTTCCATCACGTCTACGAAGGTGAGGTCCATGTACAGGTCATCATACAGGCCGGGGAAGCTGTCCATCACTTCTTTTACGTAGCCTTTGTGCCATTCCAGCGGTTGGTAGTCCTGGATAAAGGTGCCGTTGTACCGGAATTCATAGGGGCCTCCGAAGGTGACGCCGATGGTTTGTCCGGCCCATCCGCCCTTGATCTTATCCTGTAGTGTTTTTTTCGGTAAAGTAATTGTTTTGGGTGTTTGGGCCGCCAGGCCAAGGCTGCCCGCCAGGCATGCCAATAACAGTATAACATGTGTTTTCATGAGCGATGGAATTGTTACCAGGAGATGAATATAATATTTATAAATTATTTTAAAAACTATGTTTTTATTAAGAAAAAAAATAGGAATATAAAAACGTGATACTCATCCGCCAGACTGTAAAACTGTTGCGGGCATCTCCTGAAAATGGACTACTTTCAGGATATGAAACCTAGAAAAGCATATCCTGCCGCCATCACAATTTTCGGCGCCAAGGGCGATCTTACCCGTCGTAAGCTGATCCCGGCGCTGTATAATTTGTTTATAGAGAACCATCTTCCCGCTTTGTTCGAGATCTTCTGTGTGGATTTTCAGACAGTAGATGAAGCTGCATTTAAAAACGACCTGCTTGCCGGTGTGAATGAATTCAGTCGCAATGGCAAGGCGGAACCGTCGAAATGGGCCGACTTTGCCGCACGTATCAGTTATCTGCAAGGGGATTTCACCAAAAAAGAAACCTATGTCTCCCTGAAATCAAAAGTGGAAGACTTTGAGAAAAGCGGCAAGCAGCGGGGCAACCGTATGTTTTATTTCGCTGTAGCGCCACGGTTTATAGAAGTGATCGCCGAAGCGTTGTACACCCGCAAATTGTGCAGCAATAAAGTGCATGACCGCATAGTGGTGGAAAAGCCGTTCGGTACCGACCTGGACACTGCGAAGAAACTGAACCGCTTTCTTACCAAACGGTTTTCAGAGAAACAGATATACCGAATTGATCACTACCTGGGCAAGGAAACGGTGCAGAACATTATGGCGTTCCGTTTCGCCAATTTCGTATTTGAGCCGTTATGGAATAAAAACTACATCGATCATATACAAATCAGTGTAGCCGAACAGGTGAGTGTGGGCAAACGCGGCGGCTACTACGACGCTGCCGGCGCCATGCGCGATATGATACAAAACCACCTGATGCAGCTGCTGTGTATCGTGGCCATGGAATGCCCCGGCGCTTATAAGGCCGAAGCTATCCGTGATGCCAAAACCAAAGTGCTGAAAAATATCCGTCCTTTTACCACGCCACAGGTATTTAAAAATGTGGTGCGGGCACAATATACCGCCGGAGAGGTGGACGATGTGCCCAAAATCGCTTATCGCCAGGAGGAGCAGGTATCACCGGAATCGACTACCGAAACATTCGTGGCGCTGAAGATGATGATCGACAACCCCCGCTGGGAGGGAGTTCCTTTCTTCCTGCGTACGGGCAAGTCCATGGCGCGGCAGTCTTCCGTGATCGTGGTGCAGTTCAAGGATTCACCGCATAAGATCTTCAAAGACGACATCGTTCCCAACAGGCTGATCATCAGCATACAGCCGGAGCTGGAAATCAGCCTGCTGTTTGAAAGCAAGGTGCCAGGCCTGCAAATGAAGCTGGTACCGGTGGAGATGGACTTTACTTACCAGGAAGCCTATACGGAGTCGCTCCCGGAAGCGTACGAAGCGCTGCTGCTGGACGTGCTGCAGGGCGATGCCACGCTCTTTATGCGTGCCGACCAGGTGGAAGCTGCCTGGAAAGTGGTGATGCCTATTCTCGATGCCTGGAAGAAATCACCGTCCAAACAGTTACATTTTTATGAATCCGGTACCTGGGGACCTGCTGCTGCCGGCAACCTGCTAAAACCATACGCTAAAGAGTGGTACAGGCTTCCTTCCAGGGAAACCGTTAAAAAGCTGGCCGTTAACAAGTAATTGTTTTACTGAACGATATTTCTCACTGTGGTCTTCACTTTGATATAAGTGGGGGCCGTAGTGAGATAGCCGTCATTGATAATGAAGGTGAAGATCATGCCCGTTATCTTTTTGGGGTAATTGATCCATGGAGCGCTGCCAAAGGCGCCCGGGCTGCTGCTTTCGATGATCACATCGCCGGGACCGGTATAGTCACGCCAGTTGCCGATGCCGTAAAAATTGGCCGTGTTGAGCCATGCCAGCGGATAAGGACTGTACCCCACTGTTGATCCGGTTATCTGACCCTGTTCCATCGCGGTGACCGCCGCTTCGCTGAGCACCCGTGTGCCGTTGGTGGTCACTCCTTTATTGGCAAGCATGTCCAGGAATTTCATATAGTCGTTGGCGGTACTGCGCGCGCCGCCGGCCACCAGAGGGTTGGCGCTGATACCGTAATCTGTGCTGGTCATCCCGCAGGGGATGAATATTTTCGCGGCAGCCAGCTCACTCCAGCTTTTACCACTGACTACTTCGCAGATGCGTCCTGCTATCTGCATACTGACACCGCCGTAATAAAACACCTTGCCGGGAGGGTTGTCCAACGCCACATTCTGTGCGATGGCATTTACGGCCGTTTCCATTGTCAATGCCGGATTGGATTCGTAGCCTTGCGCAGAACTGCCGGGAAATCCGGAAGTATGGGAAAACAGTTGTGCGATCGTAATATTTCCTTTAGCGTTGGCTGTAAATACCGGCAGAAATTTCCCTACGGTATCTGTCAACTTTAGTTTCCCTTCATCTACGAGGCTCATGACTACTGCGCCTGACAGCCATTTGGAGCAGGACGCGACCAGTTGCCGGGTATTGCCGTCAAAGCCGCCATAGCTCCGGGTATATACTTCCTTTCCATCAACATGAATAACGGTATAACACTTTCCGCCGAACCTCACCGGTACGGAATCATCCAGTATTTTATCCACAGCCTCATAGCCGGGAGTAGCAGGTTTGCCGCCGGTCGTGTCTTTTTTACAGGCCATGCCTGTAGCGCATATTGTTAGCAGGATGAACAGGGATAAATCTTTCATAACAGTTGTTTGGTGATAACGCTGCAATATAAACAGGATAAGTTGATGATTTATTATATGAACGTGTGACTTTTTTGTTACCTGCCCCGCCCTGAACGTTAGCCTTTTTGCTGGAAACTTTATTCATTATGTTTTTGGCGGATGACCACAGCGGGCACAGTCTTTGTGCGCCCAAATCATGCAAAAAACAACAGGAAACCCTGCATCACCAGAACAACAAGGATTTTTGCGTGTACGCGGGGCACGCGAGCATAACCTCAAAAATGTAGACCTCGACATACCGAGAGATGCGCTGGTGGTGTTTACCGGCGTATCAGGCTCGGGCAAATCATCACTGGCATTTGGTACCCTCTACGCAGAGGCGCAGCGTCGTTACCTGGAATCAGTATCGCCGTATGCACGCCGGTTGTTTCATCAGATGTCAGTACCAGAGGTGGATGAAATCACCGGGCTGCCACCGGCCGTGGCGTTGCAGCAACAGCGGGGACTGCCCACTACGCGGTCTTCGGTAGGCAGCGTCACCACCTTGTCCAACCTGCTGCGTATGCTTTATTCCAGGGCCGGGCATTATCCCAAAGGGCAACCACACCTCGAAGCGGAAGCATTTTCACCCAACACACCGGCCGGCGCCTGCCCGCAATGCCACGGCCTGAGCAGGGTGTATGAAGTGACGGAACGCTCTATGGTGCCAGACGATACGCTGACCATCCGCGAACGCGCCATCGCTTCGTGGCCTACCGCCTGGTATGGTCAGAACCTGCGCGATATCCTTATCACACTGGGCTATGATGTGGACAAACCATGGAAAGAGCTGCCCAAAAAGGACCGCGACTGGATACTGTTTACCGAAGAACAGCCTGTGGTGCCGGTATATCCCGGTTTCACGCATGAAGAGGTGAAGCGGGCCATCAAACAAAAAGTAGAACCTTCCTATATGGGCACCTTCTCCGGCGCCCGTCGTTATGTGTTACATACGTTTGCCAATACAGAAAGCGCTTCCATGAAGAAAAGGGTATCACAGTACATGGTGAGTACGGAATGCCCCACCTGTCATGGTAAACGGCTGCAGCCGGCTTCGCTGTCGGTGACTTTCGCGGGTATGGACATCGGGGAGATTGCCCGCCTGCCGCTGTCACGGCTGACGGAACTGATGCGTCCTTACGGGGAAGGGAAAGTCAATAACAACACCGATCACCCGGAAAGGGCCATCGTGGCCCAACGCATTGCAGCAGACCTGGTAGGGCGGCTGGAGGTGTTGCTGGACCTGGGGCTTGGATACCTTCTCCTGGAACGCAGCACGCCTACGTTATCGCCCGGTGAACTACAACGGTTAAGACTGGCCACACAGGTACGCTCTAATCTCTTTGGTGTAGTATATGTGCTGGACGAGCCTTCTGCCGGTCTGCATCCTGCGGATACCGCCGCCCTGCTGCGTGCCCTTGAAAGACTGAAAGCCTCCGGCAATTCTCTCTTTGTGGTGGAGCATGATCTGGACGTGATCCGGCATGCAGACTGGATCGTGGACGTAGGCCCCGCTGCTGGCGAGCATGGCGGGCATATTCTGTATAGCGGCCCTACTGCCGGGCTGGCAGCTGTGAAAGCCTCCCGTACGCGCGAATACCTTTTCGCGGAAGAAAAGACAGTACCCCGTTCCATTCGCAAGCCAGCTGGTTGGCTGCAACTGGAGGGCGTGACACGCAATAACCTCCATGAGCTGGCCGCTGCATTTCCCTTAGGCTGTATGACCACCGTGACGGGCATTTCCGGCTCCGGTAAGTCCAGCCTTGTCAGCCAGGTGCTGGTGGAGCTGGTGGCCACGCAGCTGGGCATGGACCTCGCTGCTGAAACGGAAGAAGGGGATGGGCTGGACCAACCGGCGCCCATCACGCTGGGAGGACACATCACCGGGGGCATGGAACACATCAAGCGCCTGGTGCAGGTAGACCAGAAACCCATTGGCCGTACGCCCCGTTCTAACCTGGCCACTTATACCGGATTGTTTGATCATGTGAGGAAGCTGTTTGCGGACACGAAGACAGCCCGTGCGCGTAAATATGATGCCGGCAGGTTTTCCTTCAACGTAGCGAAAGGACGTTGTGAAACCTGTCAGGGTGAAGGTTTTGTGATGGTGGAGCTGCTGTTCCTGCCCAGTGTTTATGCGCCTTGTCCTACCTGCCATGGCGCCCGGTACAATGCGAAGACACTGGAGGTGGTCTATAAAGACAGAAACATTGCGGAGGTGCTGGAGCTGACGGTAGATGCGGCTTACGAATTCTTTGCCGATGATCCGAAAATACACCGTTCGCTCAGTGTGCTGCGGGAAGTGGGGCTGGGGTATCTGCGCCTCGGTCAGCCGGCCACGCAGCTATCGGGCGGCGAAGCGCAGCGTATTAAACTGGCGACGGAGCTGCAACGTATGGGACGAGGAGACACCTTGTATGTACTCGACGAGCCCACCACCGGCCTGCATCCGTCCGATACGGAAAAACTCGTTGCCCAGCTGGAAGGGCTCGTGGATGCCGGCAATACCGTCATCGTCGTGGAGCATGACATGCGGGTGGTGGCTGCCAGTGACTGGGTGATCGATATCGGTCCCGGCGCAGGTGAAGAAGGCGGTCGTATTGTCGCTGCCGGTACGCCGGCCACGGTGGCCAAAGCGAAGGGCAGCCGCACCGCCCCTTATCTGGCCAGCTTCCTGCGTGGATAATTTCTCCGGAAATTCTGTGGTAAAATATGTAATTCGCAGTACGAAAACAGTACAACAATGAAGAAAACGTTTTTATGGCTGCTGCCGGCGCTGTTGTCCTTACAGCTCCCCGCCCAGCAGCGCAAGCCTAATGTGATCTTTATCCTGGCCGATGATATGGGTTATGGCGATGCCAGCTGCTATGGCAGTCCGCAGATCCGGACACCACAGCTGGACCGCCTGGCTAAAGAGGGTTTCCACAGCACCGGCTTTATGGTGTCTGCACCGTCTTGTACGCCCAGCCGCGCTTCTTTGCTGACCGGCCGTTATCCTGATAAAGTGAACATGCCCTATGCCGTAGCGCCGGGTGACAGTCACGCGCTGGCAGACAGTATTTTCACCCTCGCCAAAATGTTTAAGGCCAATCATTACCAGACCATGATGATCGGCAAATGGCACCTGGGTGATAAGGCCAATAGCCGTCCGCTGTCACATGGCTTCGACCATTTTTTCGGCATGCTGTACAGCCACGATTACCAGTCGCCTTTTGTGAACACAGACACCACGCTGGCCGTCTTCCATGATAATACCCGTGTCATCGAAAAACCGGATTACAGTAAACTGATGGGCTGGTATACCGACAGCGCGCTGGCTTACATCAACCGCGCCGGCAGGAGCAGCCAGCCGTTTTTCCTGTACCTGCCTTTTCCGATGCCGCATGCGCCGCTGGCCGTTCCGCAGGAATGGGCAGGCAAGTCACGGGCAGGGCTATACGGCGATGTGATTGAACAGCAGGACGCCTGTATCGGAAAAATCATTGCCTTGCTGCGTCAGCTGAAGCTGGACAAGAACACTATCGTGATGTTCACCAGTGACAACGGCCCATGGAACGCCATGCCCGACCGCATGTTGCAGCGTGATATCGTAAAACCGTGGGACCATGGCTCCACCGGCCCTTTCCGGGGAGGTAAGGCCAATACCTATGAAGGCGGTCACCGTGAGCCGTTCATTGCCTGGGCGCCGGGCCGTATCCCTGCGGGCACCGAAGGGGACCAGCCTTTTATCATCAATGACATTTTGCCCACGCTGGCTACCGCTACCGGCTATACGCAGCCGTTGCCCGCTAACCTGGACGGGATCAATTGCTGGGGACATATTACCGGCCGGCAGCCACAGCTGCCGCAAAGACCGCTCTTTTATCTGAGCGCGCTCGGTAAACTGGAGGCCGTTCGCCTCGGTGACTGGAAACTGCGCATCGCTACTGCGGAAAAAGGCAAAACGCCTGAAGTGGAGTTGTATAACCTGACACTGGACAACAGTGAAAAACACAATGTGGCGGGTAAATACCCGGAAATTGTATCGTCGATGAAACAGTTGCTGGATAAATATTAAGCGACATATATCCGACCCCGGCCTCCCGCCGGGGTTTTTTATTCCCCGTATTCCCGCATCAGTCGTTCAAACACATCTCTTTCAATATACAGGTCAAAGCTATCTGGGTGAACAATACTTCTTTCCCGCAGTTGTTTGAGGGAGCGATTAAAACTTCTCACCGATACGCCCAGGTAATCGGCCAGGTCTTTTTTAGCGAAGCTGGTCTGTTGGGTAGCCAGGACAGACAACAATTTCAGCATGGCATATTCCGCCGGGTAAACCTGCTGATAGGAGGCACGGGCGGAGGTCTGATTCAGCCGGTGCGCGAGTGATAACAGCAGTAGCCTGTTCAGTTCCGCGTTATGCGTGATCAGGTAGGCAAAATAATCGGTGGTGATACACCAGGCGGTTACTTCCGTGAGGGCGGTCACGGTGGTCAGGTTCGGTGTCTTTTGAATCACTTCAATTTCTCCCAGCAGTTCCCCTTCTCCCAAAAACTGGACAATAAAATCCTTCCCGTTGTCTTCCGTGATGTGAACTTTGGAGAGCCCTGTCTGTTGTACGAAGACGTACTTGTTGCCCTGTCCCTGCTTCAGCAGGTGGCTGCCGGCGGGCCATGACTGTAGAAATACCCGGTCCTTTTTCTCGGCTTCCGTCAGCTGGTTTTCAATGAATGTTAATATTGCGCGATTGGTATGTATCATGATGAGCTGGGACAAATGTCCCGTTTTTTCGCAGTTGAAGCTATTAATTTTACAGAAATTTTAAGAATTTATGAAAGGCATACAAACCATCGCCTTCGACGCTGATGACACCTTATGGGTCAATGAACCATATTTCCGGGAAGTAGAGAACAAATTCTGCGGCCTGCTGGAAGACTATCTGCCGCATCATACCGTAGAGCAGGAGCTGTTTAAAACAGAGATGCAGAACCTGTCGCTGTACGGTTACGGCGTAAAAGCATTCATGCTGGCGATGATAGAAACCATCCTGCGCGTAACGGAGAACGCCGCCAATCCGGTATTGATTGCTAAAGTGCTTGAATATGGCAAAGAGCAGTTGAATAAAGACATAGAACTGCTGGACGGTGTGAAGGATGTCCTCGAAGCGCTTAAAGGCAAATACCGCCTTGTAGTGGCCACCAAAGGCGACCTGCTGGACCAGGAACGGAAACTCAATAAATCCGGTCTTGCACACTATTTCCATCATATCGAAATCATGAGCGACAAACAGGAAAAAGATTACCGCAAACTGTTGCGTCACCTGGACTGTCCGCCGGAAGGTTTTCTGATGATCGGCAACTCTATCAAATCAGATATTTTACCTGTGCTGGCCATCGGCGGGCATGCCATTCACATTCCTTATCATACCGTATGGGCACATGAAGTAGTGGAAGGAGAAGTGAAAGACGAAAGATTTTATTCATTTGAAAACATTACGGCCATACTGCCGAAACTATTGTCATGAAACAACAACTGGACATCAACACCTGGGCCAGAAAAGACCATTTTCAGTTTTTTAGTCAGTTCGAGGAGCCTTTCTTTGGGGTATGCGTAAACGTGGACTGTACCCGTGCGTATTTTGCATCAAAGGCAAACGGGTATTCCTTTTTCCTGTACTACCTGCATAAAGCCATGGTAGCCATGAACGTTATAGAACCGTTCCGCTACCGTATCATCGATAAAGAGGTGTGGGTATATGACCATATCGATCCTTCGCCTACCATCAACCGGCCGGACGGTACTTTCGGCTTTGCCTATTTTCCGTACCATGCCGATTTTAAGACCTTCGCAGCCACCGCAGGAGAAGAAGCAGAAAGCGTGCGGAACAGCACCGGGCTGGTGCCTGCGGTATCGGGAGAAAACGTAGTACACTGTTCTTCCATGCCATGGATTGAGTTCACCTCATTATCACATGCCCGCAGTTTTTCTTTTAAAGACAGTTGCCCTAAAATATCTTTCGGTAAGATGACCGAAAAAGAAGGGAAGATGATGATGCCGGTGTCTGTACATGTGCACCATGCACTGATGGACGGATACCATGTAGGGCTGTTCCTGGAAGAGTTCCAGCGGCAGCTGGATATTTAGCTATTACAGATAATTGCTCACTTCGATGAGGTTCCCGTCCGGGTCCCGGAAGTAAACAGAGATGATAGGGCCGTTGGCGCCTGTTCTCTTTACTTCTGATTCCAGGAGGGGAATATTTTTATTGATCAGTTCCTCTTTTACTTCGCGTATAGGTGTTTCCGTTATAAAGCAGAGGTCCGCCGAGCCGGGTGTTGGATGTGTAGCCTTCGGCTCAAATTCATTTCCTTTTTGATGCAGATTAATTTTTTGTTGGCCGAATTTGAGGGCTTTGCGGTTATTGGCGAAGGTTTGGATTTCCATGTCCAGGATTTCCTGGTAGAAGCGGCAGGTGGCCTCTATGTCGGCGACCGTAAGGACGAGGTGGTCGAGGTGTGATATTTTCATGATGGAGGATTGGTGTTAATTCCTGAAGGTACAACTAATACTATTTCTGATATTGATTGACACGGAACGCTGGTGTAGTTTCGACTCCCGTATCGTCCAATTAAAACAACAATTGCCGGAGAACAGAAGCCGTCAATCCCCTTCTTTTAAACTCAAATTATAAAAATTTCAATCGATTGCGTAACTTAACCCCAATTCCCTTCCGTTATGAAAAAAATACTCTTCCTAGTAGGTGTAAGTATACTCAGTACAACGGCCACCATGGCGGCCAATGGCCCGGGAAAGCCCAATAGCAACGCGACCATCCCGCTGCCGCTACCCCGCGCCATTCCCCGCCAAATATCCCCGCACATCGCTGCTATTTCCGCAGACACGATAAAAGTCGTTACCGGCAGCACCTACGCCTACACCGTAGATACGAAAGCCAACGAAGGCCTGGTCAGCACCGCCACTACGGCAGCGCATTTGTTAGCAGAACTGCAAACCAACGTAGCCGTATACAGCCGCCAGATCACAGGAGCGGATGGAAAACCCAAAGACACCGGCACTATCGCGGCAGGCGACCGCTTCACACTTACCAACGCCAGAGGCAGCACGACTTACTACCTGCTGCCGCAACAACAAGCCCTCACCGGCCGGTTGGAGCTACAACGACCAACAATAACGGCGCAGGTAAAAAACACCATCACGCTGCATTATATCGCCGGCCAGCGAAGCCCGGATGCCACGGTAGTGATAAAATTCCCGGAAGGCATTAACATCACGGAGGAAAATACCACGGTCAACATAATAGGCCGTGGCGCCGTACTGCTAAAGGACCTTCCCCATCAATCTATCGGCCGCACCGGCACCCGTTATTCCTATACACGTGCGGGCGAAGCCGTCATCTCAGGTAATGGAAATACCCTCACGCTCCGCCACCTGGACCTGCGCCCGGCGAACGGGCCGGACATCGTCCTGACAATACATGATGTAACACCGGCAAATACCGGCCGGTATTTCATCAGCGCTGCCTGCACCACGTCGCAGCCCGCCGTGTTGACCAGCTCCGGACTGGCAGGAGAAACAACCTCCCTCTGGGTAACGAACAACATCTCCGATTTTAAAAGAGTGCTGATAAAAGACAAACCTTATCATGAACATTCCAATGACTATACACAGACGCAGTTCCGCTGGACGCCGCACGGTGCTGCCAAAGTATCGATGGAACTGTCTACAGACACCGGCCGCCGCTGGTCGGCCGCGAAAGCCACAATAGACGCGGAACATGGCACTGCTACGGTTACGGGCTTACGGAAGGACCAGCTGTATCATTTCCGTTTGGTATTCAAAGGCGGCGGTTCCAATATCGCCGGTTATTATACCGGCCTGCTGGATGTAAAACACTTCGGCGTGCAGAGCAGCGATACTACCGATCATACGGACCGCATCAACGAGGCTATCAACTTCGTCCATAACATCGGTGGCGGCACACTGCTTTTCAGCGAAGGCACCTACAACGTGCGTACGGTACACCTGCAAAGCAACGTGTACCTCTATATCGGCAGGCAGGCAACGATCCGGGCGCTGAAGGGCGCAGATGCACCGGAGACCACCTGGTTCAGCGATAAAGCCTACCGCTCCGGCCTTTCTCCGACAGACGCCGGTCCCTACGAAGACCCGGAAAACTACCTCACCAAACAAGACGTCGGGCATCACTACTTTCACAATGCCATGTTCTTCGGCGAACGGCTGGACAACATCAAAATCATCGGCAACGGCCTTATTACGGGAAACGGAAACCTCGTCACCAGCGACAAAGTGATGAACAACCAGCCAGACAAACGCGCAGATAAGATGTTCTCGCTGAAACTATGCACCAATGTGGAGATAGGCGGCATTCATCGGGATAATGACCTGTGGTACGATTTTACCAAAGACATGCCTTACTATGAAGGTCTGGATACAGCTGATGACAGCAACATGCTACAGATAGACCGCGCCGGCCATTTCGTGCTGCTGGCCACCGGTACAGACACGCTCTTTGTACATGATACCTATTTCGGGAAAATGGACCAGACCAACGTACGGGACATCTACGATTTTATGGGCTGTAACCAGGTAACGGTCAGGAATATTTATTCCCGCGTCAGTTCGGATGATATCATCAAGCCAGGATCTGACTGCTCTCTCGGATTTACCCGTCCGGCGCGGCATTACAGGGTACGTAACGTGATCGGCGACACGAACTGCAATCTTTTCCAGATTGGCTCTGAAACAGCGGACGATATCATGGACATCTGCGTGGACAATATATACGTATTGGGCGCTAATAAAGCCGGGTTCTCCATCTCCACGAATGACGGAGGCCATGTGAAAGACATCCACCTCAACTGCGGGCATACCGGTCCGGTGAACCGGCGTTCCCGCATGCAGCGCACTACGGCGCCGTTTTTTATCTCCATCTCCAACCGCGGACGGGTCATCGGCGCTACCGTGGGTAAATACACCTTCCGGGAAGAAGACCGGAAACGTACGGAATTGCTGGTGCAGAACGTGAGCATCGGACAGGTGGAAAACATCCTTGTCAACAGTATAGATATCTCGGAAGTGTACAGCGGCAGTTCTTTCGGCAATGGTATCCGCTGGAAGCCGTTCGATGGCTCACAAAGCCGGTCTACCTCCATCATAGCCGGTTATGGCCTGCCGGCATCCGGTGATGTGGAAGGCGGACTGGACTTCACCCTGCCGGATGGCCGTCATACCGGTTACATCCGGAATGTTGTTTTTAACGATGTACACATTACCGACAAAGGGGGGCGTCCGTTGGCAGATACGGCCAACCGGCCACCGGAGCTTGGCGTGGGACAATACAATGTTTCAAACCTGAAAATCCAGCCTTCGTACGGGCTGTGGGCGCGCCATGTGGAAGGATTGACGGTCAGGGAAAGCTCGTTCAGCTATGAGAAACAGGACGGCCGGTATGCGCTCTTCCTCGATGACGTAAAGGGAGCGGAGATTTCCGGCATTAAGGTCGTCAGGGCTGCAGATGCCACGGAGTGGCTCCGCAGCGTGCGTTCTTCCGGGATTCAATGGAAAAGCATCCTGGTTTATCGCGATGAGTGGGGTAAAACGAGCAGCCGTTAATATGCCTATTGCGCCCTGGTGGCCTTGTCAATCCAGAACACCAGCTTTTGGGCATCGATTTCCTTCAGGGGAATTTCCTTATCATTATCCAGGCCACGGGTGAAATATACCGTGGTTTTCAGTGTTTGCCCCTTATCCAGCCCGTCTTCAAAGAGGGCTACGCCGTACAGTTCTTTGTCAGCCGTAGATTCTGCAGCGATGCGCAGGATACCGATATTGTACCGGCCGTTATTCTTAACGGTGATAACGCCGTTCTGATAGGTGTAACTGATACCTTTAACGGTGCCCAGAAATGTTGCGTTGGTACTTGTAGGGGCTTTGTAAGTTTGGCATTTGGCAATCTGTGGCGCGAATGCTAAAAAGAGCAAAAAAATCAGTAATTTATTCATCGAAAGATAAAAATATATTGCAAAAATACATTTTATCTTTATACGGCGATTTGTGATTAATTTCGTAACAGAATAAATCAAGCATGTGATGTTCACCGTGGAGAATGTGCTCAGCAAACCGATATCCCAATGACCTATTTTAGATTGTTCCACCCCGTGCTGCTCGCACGGGAAATTATACATACCGGGACTGCCCAGCTGGAAGGAGAGGAGAAGAAACGAGTCAGTATCATCAACACCCTCAGTCTTGCATCAATTGCTCTTTGTCTGATCTTCGGCACTGTTATCTACTATCTTACCAGTAACCTGGAGATCCTGATACCCGCTTACGCAGAAGCCCTTTTGTTTGTGGTGGTGCTTATGCTCAACCATTTCAGGTGGCATAATACAGCAGCCATCCTGACGGCTTGTGTGCATAACCTTTCCATCGTTTATTTCAGTGCGTTGCTGGGCATGGTAACAGAAGTGTACCTGCTGTTTTTTTTCCTGCTGGGCGCTGCATTGATGGTGTTTCATGGTAAACCGCTACTGATAAAATTCAGTATAGCCATCTCCGTGATATGCCTGGTATTGTGCGAACTGAATTACTACTACTATTTCATAGAACCGCTGCCGCTGACGGTGGAAGAGCAGTTCCTCATCCGTTGGGTGACCATCCCGGCCATTTTGGTGCTGGACGTGATCACTTTTGCGTTATATGTACGTACGCTGCGGCGTAAAAACGCACAGCTGGAGCGGAAAGCCACCGAGCTGGAAATGGCTGACAAGGCCACAAGGCGTCAGGCGATGGAAACTTCCCATGAAATGAGGAACCCTTTTAACGCGGTGTACGGCATATCGCAGGACCTGTTAATGCAGGTACAGAAAAGCGATCTGTATCCGGCTGAGCTGAAAGCCTCTATCGAGCATTTGTATTCGGCCTCGCATAATGTGTTGCAGATCCTCAACAACAACCTGGAACATTTCCGGCAGCAGGAAGGCGTGGCGCCGCAGCTGGAAACAGGTGTGTTTAACGTGCGGGACTGGGCCGGCGAAGCAACAGCTATCTACCAGTACATCGCCAATGTGAGGGATGTCAATATTGTGCTGGAGATAGACCCTCAGATGCCTGCGCGGGTGGAGGGAGATAAGATCAAATTAACCCAGATACTCAACAACCTGTTGTTTAACGCCATCAAGTTCACCCATGCAAACAGTACGGTCACCGTACAGATCAGGCCCGATGGAAGGCAATGGCAGCTGATGGTGAAAGACAGCGGCGAAGGCATCCCGCCTGACCGCCTGTCGACTATTTTTTCACCGTATGTGTCTGAGCAGCATGCTTTCGGTGGTACCGGGCTGGGATTGCCGATTGTACAGCGTTTCGTGGAACTGATGGGTGGTACCATTACCGTGACCAGTAAAGCCGGTGAAGGGTCTGTATTTACCGTCAGCCTCCCGATGGTGGTGGTAGAAGAAACACCGGCGCCGGCTGTTCCGGTGAACAGGAACATCACGCTCCGTGCATTTCCCGGTGTAAAGGCATTGGTGGTGGATGATAACCAGATGAGCAATATGATCCTCTGCCGTTTTTTGGAACGGATGGAATGCCTGTCCACCGCGGCCTACAGCGGCGAAGAAGGGCTGAAAATAGCTGTCGGCACACATCCTGACATTATCTTTCTGGATTCCCATATGCCGGGAATGGACGGCAAAGCCACGCTGGCGGCGCTGCGGGAAAACCCCGCAACGCAGGATGCCATCGTGATCATCGTTTCCGGCGACGCGGCCGAAGCATCCATCGCAGAGATGCTCACAGCCGGCGCCGATGATTTTATGACCAAACCTATCGATCTGAAAACCCTCAATGAGTTAATGGTCAAATTTGAGCCCCGTCTTACAAATTCACATAAGCAGTAGTTGGCATAGGACCACTAGTAGTTGGTAACCCGTAATTCGTAGTTGGTCCGGGCAATGCCATAACGGCTGGTATCGCGCGTGCTCCAGGAGATATTCCCTTCCATCATATGTTCCAGCATAAGGATATAGCGGTCCAGCAACGGATAATCCTGTCCGGAGCTGAGCGACAGCACCACATCTGCCGTATGCAGGAATTGCCTGATTTCGTCATCATGGATAGCGGCCGCTTCGTGGACTGCCTGCTCCAGCGACACCTGTTTTTTGTTTTTGATCATCATCACCAGATTCAGTTCATCTCCCTGTTCCAGTTCTTTGGTATAGGAAAACAGATCGTTGGCCCAGCAGATGGTCCTGCTGGTAAGCAGGCCCAGGTCCTTGATCAGGGAGTCAGCATACCAGGACGCTGGCAGGAACACGTCTTCCATAATTTCGGCCAGGTCGAGGAAGAAGTTGGCGCCACCAATACCCGGGCGATGCAGCATATAATCTTCTAATGTGATATCATCCGTGGAGGTCACATGTTGCATGCGCCAGCTGTTGGACATAAAGGCGGCGTGGAGACTGGTGGTGAACCGTTGTTGCCAGTCGGCCGGTCCTATCTGTACCATGCGCAGCCAAATGTCCTGCATGGCCAGCAGCAGGGGCGGGTCTTGCTGTGGCACCGCCTGATATTTGCCTTTCAGTACGCCGATCATTTTACCGGCGAGGGCTTCAAAGCCGCCGGGGTTGTTGAGGGTGATACGGTCTATCTCGTCGTCCCAGAGGAAAAGCAGGGTGTTGAAATCGGCCGCAACAGACAGCCTGAACAGGTTGGCATTGGGGAACATGCGGGCCACCATCCAGGAGAATTTCTGTTCCTGGTAGAGCTGCCATTGGCCGTTGCCGCTGTCCAGCCCGAATTTCCTGACCCACGCGGCCGTATGACGGTCGGCTTTTTCAACCAAAGGATTGAGTTTTCCCGGGAAGGGGCAATACAGCCCCGGAAGTGTTGTTGTTTCCATAAAACTGAATATTTAAGTGTTTAAAAAGCGGAGGTGGACGCGTGCTTTGGGTGCTTTGATAACCTGTACCGGTGGTAAACAGTCTTCACGGATCAATCTGCTCGTTCGTTGGCTCGAATAAGGCCGGGATAGTTGGCAGGGCAAAACAGGACGCACCTAAAATTAAGACTGTGACGTTAATTAGCCGCAGCAATTCCGCAGTTTAATGGGAGCGGGGCCATAATACGAGGTTGGGATCTGCCCGCCAGGGGGGTGAAAAGCCGGGGTTGAAGGAGGCCGTTCACCCACGGCTGCATTTTTTTTGTTGGGTTGATAGTACTTATTGGGGTCTAAGGCAGTTAGTAGTTCAGAAAACTGATTGTATTGTTCGTGTTGTTGTTTGCAACAGTCATCATTTATTCATTTGTAAACATGCGTTTCCGAATTAAGCTAAAAGCCACTCAACCAGCAGCCGTCATTCCAATTAATTACCCTTACGCCTTATCGGCAGTGATTTTTAAGATATTACACCAGGCGGATGAAGCATATGCAGCTTTCCTCCATGACAGAGGATATTCCCGTCCCGGCTCCCTCAAAGTATTTAAACTGTTTTCTTTTTCAGAGATCCGTACAGCCTTTCGCATTGAAGGAGACCGTTTCCGTTTTCTCACTGATGAGGCGATGTTCATGATCTCTTTTCATTTGCCGCAGGCTGCCCAAAGTTTTATCCGGGGGCTGTTTCTCGATGAAACCATTGAAATCGGCGACCGTCGCAGTCAGGCGGCGTTTGTCGTGACAGAAGTACATCCCACGCCGACGCCGCTGGAAAACATTTCGGACAGGGAAGTCCGGGAAATCCTGCTGCAGCCGTTCTCACCGCTGGTTTGCGGCACCAAAAACGACCGGGGATATTATGATTTCCTGTCGCCACAGCATCCTGATTTCGTGACGCAGCTGGTGCATAACTGGCGTGAGAAATTTATCACTATGTACGGCGAAGACCAGGCAGACACGCTGTTTGATCCGGTCAGCGTAGAAGTGGTGATGATGGAAAAACCACCCAAATCACGGCTGGTGACTATTAAGGCTGATACACCACAGGAGACGAAGATCCGCGGCTACACTAACTTCCGGCTCAAAGTCAAAGGCGCGGGGCAGGCGCTGAAGCTATTGGCAGATGCCGGCGCAGGCGTATATAACAGCTCAGGCATGGGAAGCCTGCATATCCTGTGAGATGTTTTTTAAGAAGCTTATTTTCCCTTTTTTATACATGTACACCGCCTGTTGCTTTTTTGAGTCGATCTAACAGGAAAATCTATTCACTTCAAATATGTTTCAATAGTTGCTGCAGTGAAATAGAATGTGGAAAGTCGTCAATCGTCAGCATAAATTTTATGTTTGGCGGTTGGCGATTTTTATTTGAACTATTTCCGCCAACTCATGACAAACAATTCCTTTGTGAAAGAAATGATAACTTTACGGTGGCGCTGATGAAGCTGAATGCTAAAGTTAGTATGTCAGGTGCTTACGGACTAAACCCAAAACGATGTATTGGTATTACGAATTAAGAGCTGATGATACCTATAGCCAGAAAATGTTGACCAGTGACGTACTCAGCGTGTTGGGCGCTATGGGAGAACTGCGACGTATCGGTAATCAACAGTTCACTAATATGGAAGGATTCCCATGGATGACCGTTGCAGCCATTAATTCAAGTAATGGTAACTATGGCCGGGAGGAGGATTTTAATAGTGAATGGGTTACTTTGATCGCCGTGGTAGGGTCACAAGCGGACCCTGGAAATGAAGCCTTCTATGTGGATTTGTTAACCAGGATCGCTGAAAAATTAAACTGGGAGTTAATACTGGAAGTAGGTAGCGATGGTAATACAGATGTTGTATTAAGAGAAAAAGTATCATAAAATAACAAAGGCTTGCAGCGCTGCAAGCCCTTTCTATAAGAGAAAAATTTCTACAATCCTTCATCCACCAGGTACAACACCGATTCATAATTCTTCTTCACCGCCGCAGACATCGCGATCTCACACGTCTTCGTAGAAGAATAATATCCATCATGCTCGTTACATTTCACTTCCATTGACTCAGGACGTGTAGCCGACGCCGTTAGCTCGGGAAACAAGAACCCGCGATCTCCGGCCATGCCACAGCATCCTGCGTTTTTAGGCACAATCACTTCTTCTGCAAAAAACTGTGCTACACGGACAAACTTATGCCCGGTCTTCATTTTCTCCAGTGAGCACACCGGGTGCAGCGCGATACTTTTTTTCTTGTTGACAGCCGTTACTTTCGGTAGCACGAAATCATGCAGGAAGTCTACGGCATCAAGGATCTGCAGCTGATCGAATTTCTGTTTGTTGGCATCTGTGAGTGTAGGGCGCACATGATGCAGGGTGTAAGCGCAGGAGCTGACATCGATGACTACCGGCAGCGTGCCCTGACGGGTATCGTCCCACAGCTTGTCGATGATATGATTGGCGGTATGCTGGTACGCATCTTTATATCCTTTGGAAGAAAAGATCTGGCTGCAGCAGGTACCGCTGAGGTTATCAGGAACGACTACGGAGATACCGGCTTTGTCACATACGCTCAGGAAGGTCTCCATGAGGTTTTTGGATTTCCCTTCGTAGGTGCCGAGCATACGGGAGATACAGGCCGGGAAATATACGATGGAGGCATCGGCAGACTGCCGCGGCTGAAGGATGTTCAGCTTAGGCGCAGGTGACAGCTGCGTGGACCACAGCGGCACGGAAGGAATAATGCTCCGGATGCCTTTGGTAAGGTTGGTCATCGCCTTGGCGCCAAATACCTGGTTAATGCCGGTACCGACCTGAATGGCTGTCCTGGCGGCCCATTCCACAGTTTTGAAATGTTTGGCCACCTGCAGCGCGAACTTGTTGGCCGTAGCCGAATGGTTTTCCCGGCGCAGGCGTTTCACCAGATCGCCGGTATTGATGTCTACCGGGCAGGCGGTGGCGCATAGGCCGTCCACTGCGCAGGTTTCCAGCACATCGTACTGGTACTGGTCCAGGAGGACTTTATAATTGGCCTTGTCGCCGTTTTTCTGCAATTGTTTGAGCGCCCTGCGGATAACGATCCTTCTGCGGGGCGTGGTGGTGATATCACGACTGGGACATTTATGTTCGCAGTAGCCACATTCGATACAGCGGTCCACCTCTTCTTCTACGGTAGGCAGCTCCTTCAGGTGCTTGAGATGCGCGCGGGCATCGGGATTGATGATCACACCGGGATTGAGCAGGTTATGCGGATCGGCGGCCTCTTTGACCTTTTTCATGATCTCATAGGCGTCGCCGCCCCATTCTGTTTCCACGAACGGCGCCATATTACGGCCCGTGCCATGTTCTGCTTTGAGGGTGCCGTCGTATTTGTTGACTACGAGCGCCACCACGTCCTGCATGAAAAGCTCGTAGCGGGTCACTTCGTCGGGCGTGTTGAACGACTGCGTAACAACAAAGTGGATGTTGCCATCTTTTGCGTGCCCGAAGATGATGGCGTTGAGATAATTGTATTGAACGAAAAGCTTCTGCAGATCGAGGATGGCGTCGCCGAGTTTGGCCACCGGGAATGCGATGTCTTCCAGGATAACGGTGGTACCGCTGGCGCGAACGGCGCCTACGGCGGGGAACAGCCCCTTACGCACTTTCCAGAAGAAAGCCTGCTCGGCCGGGTTGGTGGTGAACACCGGCGGTTCGGACATATCAAGACTGGTGGCGGAAGCCATGAAACCGTTGACACGGGCGTCGAGGGCGGCCTGCGTTTCTTCCTGGAATTCTATCAGCAGCGCGGCAGCTGTTTCGGGCAGCGTTTTCACGATGGCGGGCATGCCGTCCATATCTTCTACGGCGCGCAGGGAAGCCCTGTCCATCAGCTCCACCATCAGGGCGCCGGCATTGGTCAGCGGCACAATAGCCTGGCAGGCGGCGTAGATGGTCGGGAAATACAGCAGCGCGGTGGATTTGTAGGCATAGTCCGGCACAGTGTCCATCACAGCTTCGGCGATGAACGCCAGGGTGCCTTCGGCGCCTATCAGCAGGTGGGCCATGATGTCCAGTGGATGGTGATAGTCGATGAAAGCGTTCAGCGCATAGCCTACCGTATTTTTGGTCTGGTACTTTTGGCGGATACGGTCGTGTAAAGCCTGGTCTGCGGCGATCCGGTCGCGGAAATCAGCCAGGCTTACAAACAGCGGCGCACACTCCATCTCAAAACGGGCATAATCATTTTTATGCTCTGTACTGAAGGTATTGCCATCAGGCAGGATAAATTTGATATAGCGCGTGGTATGGTAGGAATTGAGCGCTACGCCACAACACATGCCGCTGGAGTTGTTGGACAGGATACCGCCCATCATGGCGGAGTTGATACTGGACGGATCAGGCCCGATTTTGCGGGCGTGTTTTTTCAGATAGGTGTTCACCATAGCCCCGGTGATGCCCGGCTGCACACGCACGGCCTGCCCGTTTTCCTCTATCTGTATTTTATTCCAGTACTGGCTGAGGTCTACCAGGATGCCATCAGTGATGGACTGGCCGGAAAGACTGGTGCCACCGGTACGGAATACCAGCGGAATCCGGTGCTGCTGCGAAAAACGAAACAACGCCACGATCTCTTTTTCACCGATCGGTTGTACCACCGCCTGCGGCACCAGGTGGTAGAAGCCTGCATCTGAGGCATATGAGATAAGATCTATATACCTGGACTTGATACGATTATCAGGTAAGATGTTTTTGAGTTCGTGTGCAATGTTCATGGCGACTTTCCTTATTCCTTGACTGGTTGAATTTCACATTATGGGTAGCAAGTTATATAACTTTTATATCTTTAGCCACCGCTTTTCTTAATAACCACTATCAACCATGCCCGGAACTAAAAACCTGTTGCCATTTTTTCTATTGGCTGAATTTCTTTTGATAACACCTGTACTGGCCCACGCCCAGCAACCCTCTAAAGATACGGTGCTTCCGCCTAAAGTCCGCCAGCTGTCGGAGATCTCTGTTGTGCAACAGAAAGCGCTGGTGGAGCGGAAGACAGACCGTGTGATCTACAATGTGACCAGTAGCGTGAGTGCTGCCGGCGCCAACGGACTGGAGGTAATGGCCCGGGTGCCGGGACTACGGGTGACAGACAACCTGGTCGCCATCGCCGGCAAAGGTGCGGTGAAGGTGATGGTCAACGGACGGATTATCCCGCTGGCAGGGGAAGACCTGCAACGGTACCTGAAGTCCATGTCAGCAGGAGAGATAGCCCGCGTGGAAGTGATCACCAATCCGTCGGCCGCTTACGATGCAGATGGCAATGCCGGTCTGATCAATATCGTTACGCGGCGTGACAGGAACCAGGGCTTCAGCGGGGAAATCCAGGCCAGCGGCAAATTGTCGGACTACGGTTTTAAACCGTTGTATGGGGTGACTAACTACGGCACAGCGGCGGTAGGTGGCAATTTCAGCTACAATACCCATAAATGGTCGTTCTATGGCAATGCCAACTACGAACATGGCCGCTTCCTGGAAGGCTTCGGCATAGACCTGCAATATCCGAATCAGTTCTGGTCACAGACGGACACCGGCAACTATAAAATCCGTAATCTCAACCTGGTGCTGGGTACGGACTACAAGATAAGTAACCGCACCACCATCGGATTTAACTACAGCGGCGCCCGTACCGCCTACATTGGTGATGACCATGTGAACAACCCGGTGTATAACACCCGCGGGCAGCTCGATTCGCTGCTGCGGACTTTTGCGACCTATCAACCGGTAGCCTGGAGCACAGGGCTGAACCTGCACCTGGTGACAAAGCTGGATTCCAGTGGCAGACAGCTGTCTGTCGATGCCGATTATTTCAACTACTACCGTACCGATCAGTCAGACTTCGTCAGTCAACGGTATGACGGAAAAGGAGATGCCATTGCCAACGGCACCACCAAATATTTTGACACCAACAAACAGGCCATCAATATTTACACCCTGAAAGCCGACCTGCATTGGCCTACCACCTTTGCTGCCTACGCCTTCGGCGGAAAACTGAGCTTTATTGATAACTACAGCAACGTCTTCTATTATAAAAATCTCCATGGTGAAATGGAGTATGATAACAACCTGAGTAACGAATACGACTATACGGAAAATACGCAGGCGGTATATGCCACCGCATCTAAAGAAGCGGGTAAATGGAAACTGAATGCCGGCCTGCGTATGGAAGCCACACAGACAAAAGGGGTTTCCCATGTGCAGGACAAAACCATGAACAACAATTACGTGAAGCTGTTCCCGTCTTTCTCCGCTGCCTGGAATTACAATGATGATAACCATTTTGCTTTTACGTTTGGTAAACGTATCAACCGGCCGGTATTCTGGGACCTGAACCCCTATAAGTCGCTGACCACCGCCTACAGCTACCTGGAAGGCAACCCTTACCTGCAACCGGAATACAACAGCAACTTCGAGCTGTCGCATCACTGGCGCGAACGCTTTACTGCCGCAGCTTTTCTGAATATCACCAACAACGGCTTTAACCGCATCACCCTGGCCATGCCGGATGATCATACCGTATATACCACACCGTTAAACTTCCTGAAGATATACCGCTATGGCCTCTCTGCCAGCGCTACGCTGCAGCCATTGCCCTGGCTGGAAAGCATTAACCAGGTGAGCGGTTATCATACCGACGCCCGCAGCGCGCTGCCCAATATCCCTGATATTGATGGCATGAGCGTATACCTGGCCACCAATAATAATATTGCGCTTAATAAAGACAAAACACTGATGGTGGCGCTCAATTTCTGGTGCCAGTTCCCCGAAGTGGACCATAATGGCAAATCCAATACCTACTACAATATGGACCTCGGCATTAAAGCCCTCTGCCTGCAAAACCGCATGAGCATTGCGCTCAACGGGGCAGACCTGTTCCGGTCCAGTGCCAGTGTCATACGGTCTGAAGTGAACTACATCCCGCAGACGTTTACCCATTTTCAGGTGAACCGTCATATACGCCTCTCCGTTAGTTACAAACTGGGACAATCTACCCGTAAGCGGGAAATACGGGGCACCGGCAATGAAGAGGAGAAGAAACGAACGTGATCCCGTCCCGGGGCGGAAGCCCTGGGCTACGATGTGATTCAGGCTGTTTTTCTGGAGATTTAAAATTAATTGGATGGTGGTTTTTTCTGTAGGATCGCTGCTGTGGCTTCTTTGATTGTAATTTGAAAAGTTGTTTTAAAAAGTTGTTCAATTTTCAATTTATTGCTTTAGCTTTATGGTAAAATCAGGTATATGGCAGGAAAAAAGGAACAGGATGCCAGCACAGAAGAAAGAATACTGGCAGCAGCACGGGTAGTATTTACCCGTAAAGGATTCGCGGCCACGAAGGTGCGCGATATCGCTGCGGAGGCGGATATCAACCTGTCGCTGGTCAATTACTATTTCCGCAGTAAAGAGAAACTCTTTGAAGTGGTGATGGCGGAAGCTGTGCAAAAGCTGGTATTTGAGATCAGTACCTTTTTTAATGATAAACAGCTGAGCATCCCGGAGAAGATCACCAAGGCGGTCAACTATTATATTGACCTGCTGTTGGAAAACCCCGATTTTCCCCTGTTTTTGGTCAATGAGGTGATTACGGGAGATGATATGTTTACCCGTTATGCACAGCAGAACACACTGTTCCAGTCGGACCTGTTCAGGCAATTATTTGCCATGAAAGAAGAAGGTAAATTATCTGTTCACCCGGTGCATATTATGATGAACGTAATAGGGCTGGTGGTGATGCCTTTTCTGGCGAGGCCACTCCTGGAGCGCAACGAGCTGGTGAAAGACGGAGAGTTCGTAACGTTGATGAATGAACGTAGAAAGCTGATCCCGTTATGGCTGAAAGGCATGTTGGGGTAACCGCCCCTTTTTTTGCAGATGGATTGAACAGTTTTTTAAAACAATAATTCAAACCGAATCATGCATCATGAAAGTATGTAAACTGCTGGGTTGTATCATGATGTTGGCCGGGCTGACGGCACAGGCGCAGCAACAACAGGCGCTGACCCTCGAAACATGTTACGCCTTGGCCAGACAGAACTATCCGCTCATCAAACAGTACGATCTGATAGCCCGTACCAGTCGCTATACTGTTGCCAATGCCGGTAAGCTATACCTGCCGCAGCTGACCGTGTCCGGGCAAGCCTCTTACCAGTCGGAGGTGGTGAACTTCGCAGCGGTGCTGCCGCCTGTCCCGGGCCTGCATCCACCGGAGCTTAGTAAAGACCAATACCGCTTACAGGGGGAGCTATCCCAGCAAATCTATGACGGCGGCGTCACCCGCTATCAGCAGGAAGCCAGCCTTGCCAACGAAAAAGTACAGCAACAGAACCTGGAAGTCAGCCTTTATGCTATCCGCGAAAGGGTTACCCAGCTTTATTTTGCGGTGCTGCTCATGGACGCGCAGCTCCGGCAGAACGCGCTGCGGCGCAGCAACCTCCAAAGCACGACCGACAAAATGAAAGCGGCGCTGGCTAACGGTGTCGCCTATAGGAGCAACGTAGCGGAGCTACAGGCGGAAATAGTGAATGCCGATATGGCCTCAACAGAATTCCGCGCAAACCGTAAAGCCTATCTGAAAATGCTGGCGACCTTCATCCACCAGCCGTTAAGCGATAGTGCCGTACTGGCATATCCGGACGCGGCCCGCCCGGCTGAAGGCATCCGTCGCCCCGAACTGGCATTATACGACTATCAGCAAAAAACATACGATGTGCAGGAGCGGCAGCTGAAATCAGCCTACCTCCCCAGGCTGAACGCCTTTCTGCAAGGCGGCTATGGACGGCCCACCCTCAATATTGTAAGCAACGATTTTGGTTCCTGGTGGATGGGCGGCATACGCCTCAACTGGTCGCTCGGCAGCCTCTACTCCCTTAAAAACAACCGCCGCCTGTTAGACATCAACCGGCATATGGTAGATGTCAACCGGGAAACATTCCTGCTCAACACTACGTTGACTATGCAGCTACAACAGGAGGACGTGGACAAGTACGCCGCCCTGATGGAGCAGGATGATGAAGCGATCCGCCTCCGTTCCGCCGTATTGCAATCTGCCAAGGCCCAGCTGGACAATGGCGTGATCACCGTACACGAATACATCTCACAGGTAAACGCAGAGAACCTGGCCAAACAGTCGCGTATCCTGCACGAAATACAGCTGCTACAGGCACAATACAACTATAAAAACACTTCCGGGAACTGATTAATTTCTTGTAACATGAAATACCATCTCATTTGGACAGCAACCGCCGTGATGATGATAAGTGCCTGCGGGGACGGCAAACCGGCATATGACGCCTCCGGCAATTTCGAAGCGGACGAAGTGATCGTATCTGCGCAACAGAATGGCGAAATACTTTCCTTCCCGGTGAATGAAGGCGATAAACTCAACGTCGGACAGGTGATCGGTCAGATCGATGTGACCATCCCGGCGCTGCAACAACAACAGGTACAGGCTTCCATTCAGGCCCTGCGGCAGAAAACCAACAACCCGCAGCCACAAGCCCTGCTGGTAGAACGGCAGCTGGTCGTACAGGAAGCACAGCTGCAACAACTCTACCACGAAAGAAAAAGAACAGAGAACCTCGTGAAAAGCGATGCTGCCACCCAAAAGCAACTGGACGATATGAACGCACAGGTGGACCAGCTGGAGAAACAACTGAACGTCACCAGGCAACAACGTAATCTCTATAATTCAAACATCGCTACACAGAACCGCTCTATCCTCAGTGAACAGGTGCCGCTGGAAAAATCGATGGCGCAGTTTGCAGAGCAGGTACGCAAAGGCCAGATCATCAATCCCGTGGCCGGCGTGGTACTTTCCCGTTACGCCCTGAAAGGGGAGATGGCCACGGTGGGCAAACCATTATACAAAATCGCCAACATCGATACATTGTACCTGAAAGCTTACGTGACGGGCATCACCCTGCCTAATATCAAACTGGGGCAGGAGGTGCAGGTACGTATTGACCAGGGGAAAAAAGATTACAAGAGTTATCCAGGCACCATCACCTGGATTTCGGATAAATCAGAGTTCACCCCGAAAACCATTCAAACAAAAAATGAAAGGGCCAATCTCGTATATGCGATCAAGGTAAGGGTGAAAAATGACGGTTATCTGAAAATAGGCATGTATGGTGAAATGCTGATCCATCAATAACAGCAACATGAACGCAGTCGTATTGGACCATATTACCAAAACGTATGAAGCCGGCAAAGTGCTGGCGGTGGACGATGTATCGCTGGAAGTGGTCGCAGGTGAGCTGTTTGGACTGATCGGCCCTGATGGCGCCGGCAAGACTTCCATCTTCCGCATCCTGACCACGCTGCTGTTGCCCGACAAAGGCGCTGCGTCTGTCAACGGTCGGGATTGTGTGAAAGACTACAAAGCCATCCGCCGCAGCGTAGGCTATATGCCCGGCCGTTTTTCCCTGTACCAGGACCTGACCGTGGAAGAGAACCTGCACTTTTTCGCTACGCTCTTTGGTACTACCATTGAAGCCAATTACGACCTTATCCGCGATATCTACGAACAGATAAAACCATTCAGCGACCGCCGTGCCGGCAAACTGTCCGGTGGCATGAAACAGAAGCTGGCACTGTGTTGTGCGCTGGTGCATAAGCCGGAAGTGCTGTTCCTCGATGAGCCTACCACCGGTGTGGACGCAGTGTCCCGCAAAGAGTTCTGGGAAATGCTGCGCAGACTGAAACAACAGGGCATCACCATCGTGGTGTCTACGCCTTACATGGATGAAGCGGTGCTCTGTGAACGTATCGCGCTCATGCAGGGCGGAAAAATCATGTCAGTGGACACACCGGCCAATGTGATCGCTACTTTTCCGGTAACGCTATATGCGGTGAAAGCGGCCAATATCTACCGCCTGCTGACATCACTGCGGGAAGATGCGGCCATCGACAGCTGTTACGCCTTTGGCGAATATGTACACGTAACTTTCAGGGAAGATACCGGCCGTGATTTGCAGCAGTGGCAGCAAAGCCTTGCTGCAAAAGGACATGAACAGGTGGAAGCAAAAAAAATCAGTCCGTCGATAGAAGACAGTTTTATCCGCCTCATGAATGAAAAACAAAATGCGCAGCCATGAATGACAAGGTGATCGTATGCGAAGAACTGACTAAACAATTCGGCGATTTTGTGGCCGTTAATCATATATCCTTCGACGTGAGAAAAGGGGAGATATTCGGTTTCCTCGGCGCCAACGGCGCGGGGAAAACCACTGCCATGCGTATTTTGTGCGGACTGTCGTATCCTACCTCCGGTAAAGCCATGGTGGCCGGCTTTGATGTATACAAACAACAGGAGTCCATCAAAAAGAACATCGGTTATATGAGCCAGAAATTCTCCCTGTATGAAAACCTTACGGTGGTGGAGAACATAGAATTTTTTGGTGGCGTATATGGCGTGTCCCCGGCAGAAATACGTCGCCGCAGCGACCAGCTGGTGAATAAACTGGGACTGGCGCAGGAAGCGAAAAAACTCGTTCGCTCGTTGCCGTTAGGCTGGAAACAGAAACTGGCTTTTTCGGTGGCTATTTTTCATAACCCGCAGATCGTTTTCCTGGATGAGCCTACCGGCGGCGTAGATCCCATCACCCGGCGGCAGTTCTGGGACATGATCTATGAAGCGGCTGCTTCAGGGATCACGGTGTTCGTCACCACGCACTACATGGATGAAGCGGAGTATTGCAACCGGATTACGGTAATGGTAGACGGGAAAGTGGAGGCACTGGATACGCCCGGAAACCTGAAATCCAGGTTCCAGGCTGCTTCCATGGATGAAGTATTTTATCAACTGGCCCGCGGCGCAAAGAGGTCGGCCGATTAAAACGATGATATGAAACAGCTGTTGGTATTCATCAGGAAAGAATTTTTTCACGTGTTCAGGGACAAACGCACCCTGCTGATCATGTTTGGCCTGCCGGTGGTACAGATCGTGCTGTTCGGTTTTGCGCTGACGAGTGAAGTGAAAAATATAACCCTCACCGTTATAGACCAGGCGCGGGATGTAAATTCCACCCAGATCATCAACAAGATAAAATCCTCTTCCTACTTTATTGTCGATGAATCAGCGGTCAACTATGACGCGGTAAGCACGGCTTTTAAAAAGGGCACTGCCAAGTGTGCGTTGATTTTCCCCGCCGGTTTTGGTAACGACCTGCAGCATGCCGGTCAGGCGCAGGTGCAGGTGCTGACAGACGGCTCCGACCCCAATATGGCCAAAACGGTGATCAACTACCTGACGACCATCCTCACGGCCTACCAGCGTGAGATCAGTCCGGGCGCGCAGCTGCCGTACAGGATTATCCCGGAGCAACGCATGTTGTACAACGAAGAGGGAAACGGTTCGCTGAACTTCATTCCCGGCGTAATGGCACTGGTGCTGATGCTGGTATGCACGGCGCTGACCTCTGTAGCGGTGGTGCGCGAAAAAGAACTGGGCACCATGGAAATACTGCTGGTATCGCCTTTTCAGCCCTTGCTGGTATTGCTGGCAAAGGCGGTGCCCTACCTGGTGTTGTCGCTGGCCAACTTTACGCTGATATTGATACTGGCTGTTTTTGTGTTGCATGTGGAAGTAAAGGGAAGCATCATTTTACTGTTCCTGGTGAGCACTTTGTTTATCATTGCCTGTTTATCTATCGGGCTGATGATCTCCAATACTACTAACTCCCAGCAAACGGCCCTGCTGCTGTCGATGATGGGCATGATGATACCCACGCTGATTTTTACCGGGTTTATGTTTCCGCTGGAGAATATGCCATGGATCTTCCAGATGATCTCCTACGTAGTGCCCGCCCGTTGGTATTTTCTGATCATTAAGGCGGTGATGCTGAAGGGGCTGGGCTTCTCCTATATCTGGAAGGAAACGGCGGTATTGCTGGGGATGACGGTGACCGCGCTTTCCATTGCATTAAAGAACTTCAAAATCCGTTTGTCATGAAGGTGCTGCGTTTCATTCTGAAGAAGGAGTTCCGGCAGATTTTCCGTGACAAGACCATCCTGGCCATGATGCTGGTGATGCCGACGGTGCAGCTGATCATCCTGCCACTGGCCATGAACTTCGATGTGAAGCATGTGAACCTGGCGGTGGTGGACAACGATCACAGTACCTGGTCGCAACAGCTGATCAACAAAATAGGTGCTTCAGGTTATTTCCGGATTATAGCGGCGGCGCCTTCTTTCCGTGAGGCGCTGGGATATATTGAAAGGGAACAGGCCGATGTGGTGCTGGAGATTCCGCCGGGATTTGAGCGTAACCTGGTGCGGGAAAATGAACAGCATATAGGCGTGTCCGTTGACGCGATCAATGGTACCAAGGCTGCGCTGGGAGGTAGTTACCTGTTGACCGTTATCGCTGATTTTAACCAGCATGTCCGGTTGAACGAAGGTGGGAAATTTGTTCCCGGCAAAGGCATGAATATCGGTATCACGTATTCCAACTGGTACAATCCTCTGGCCGAATACCGCTTCTACGTGGTGCCTGCGGTGATGGTGCTGTTGCTGACGCTGATCGCCGGTTTTCTCTCTGCGTTGAATATTGTGCGGGAGAAGGAGATGGGGACGATTGAGCAGATCAATGTGACGCCGATTAAAAAATGGCAGTTTATCCTTGGGAAGCTGATTCCATTTTGGGTGATGGGACTGGTGGTGTTTACGCTGGCGCTCACAGTGGAGCGGGTAGTGTACGGTATATGGCCGGTGGGCAGTTTCGCGTTGCTGTACCTGTTTGCCGCGGTGTACCTGGTGGCGTTGCTGGGGTTTGGCCTGCTGGTATCTACCTATACCGATAGCCAGTTGCAGGCGATGTTTGTGGCTTTCTTTTTTGTGATGATTTTTATGCTGATGAGCGGGCTGTTTACCGCGGTGGACAGTATGCCTGGCTGGGCGCAGGACATCGCTGCGCTGACGCCGGTGACACATTTTGTGAAAGTAGTACGGATGATTGTGCTCAAAGGCAGTGCGTTTGCCGATGTGCAGAAAGAGTTCCTGTACCTCGTGGGTTTTGCGGTAGTGCTTAATAGCTGGGCCATCTGGAACTACCGGAAAACCAGTTAGCCCTGCTGTGTTTTCCAGCAGCGATAGGCTTCCGGCATGCAATGTCCGCAGGGCCGGTATCCATGTGCCAGTGCTTCTGTTTCTCCCGAAAAAAATACCCTGTTGCCGGTTAGCATTCTTTTGCCGGAACGGCAGGAGAGCAGTCCGTATATTTTAAGCCTGCGGTTGCCGCCCAGCGTCAGCCGCCCTTCCTGCCTGAGCCGGCATATCTGCCGGTTGCGCGCCATAGCGCTCTTTCCCATTGCTGCATGATAAAACATAATGCCTCAGGATAACGCGTCATGGAAAATAATGCCCAGCGTATGCCTGTTACCGTTATGGATCGGGCTGACGCCGTGTTTCATGTTTACCCGGTAATAGCCCTTGCTGCCTTTCACAGGTCTGAAGTTGGTAGTGAAGATGAGCATGCTGCCTCTCCGGGGTTGTAATACATTGGCTTTTGATTGTGCCCGGGGGATTTGTTCGGTGAGGACGAACTCGCCGCCGGTATAGTCTTCTCCAGGCTCATTCAGGAACAGCACGATCTGTAACGGGAAATAAATATCGCCGTAGAGGTCCTGGTGCAGCGTATTAAAACCACCGGCGCCATATTTCAGGATGAGCACCGTGGGCTTGTCCTGCCCGGCGGTTTGGCATTGTTGCAGCAGTGCTTCGTGCGTGTCCGGAAAAGTCTTTCCTGTTTGCAGGACGTCCATCCATTTGTTGGCCACAGGGGCAATATGCGTATATACCGTTTGCCGTATCGCGGTGATCAGCGTGGACAGCGGATATTTAAAGTACTTGTATTCCCCGCTGCCAAAACGGTAGCGCTCCATGACGATCGTTTTGCGGTACAGGTCGGGCGAAGCATAATTTCTGATCAGCTGGTTACATTCTTCTTCTGTCAGCACATGGTCCACCACACAAAACCCCTTGTCGTGCAGCGTTGCTGTAATGTCTTTCCAGTCCTGTGTTTCCAGCCGTTTGATGATGTTGCTCATATGTCGTGATTATATCATTACAAAAGTAGGACGGCTGCCATTCGTCACAAACCCGTTTCTTGCGGTTTTGAAATGTATTATCGGTTTTATAACTTTCGGTTATGGATGATAATCAATTGTGATGATAACAACTCTGAGGCTGCTATTATCTTTGAGCTATTGAATTGTGTTCGGAAACTATAGTACAATGAAAAAAGACTGGATTCCCGTTTTGCTTTTTGCCACTACCGGCCTCGTAGTAGCAAATGAATGTATCAGCGCCCGTCGTCAAAAGAAAAAAGATGACGAGGCTTACGCCGCCTGGCTTACGACCCACCAGCCGGAAAATGTTTGGAGTGGCTCAGCCAGCAGCCAGATACCTAATTCCACAGAGCGTGGCCGCCTGATACAATATGGCCACGACCTGATCGCCAACACCGCGCAATACCTGGGACCGCAGGGCGCCGTTGCGCAGATCTCCAATGGCATGAACTGCCAGAACTGCCATCTGAAGGCCGGTACGGTCCCTTATGGCAACAACTTCGGCAAGGTATATGCCACGTACCCGTTGTTCCGGGCACGCAACAACGGCGTACAGACTATCTACGACCGTGTGAAGGACTGCTTTGAAAGGAGCCTTAACGGTCATGCGCCGGACACCGGCAGCCGGGAGATGCAGGCCATCTACGCCTACATACAATGGCTGGGCGAAGATGTGCCGAAAGACGTCAGGCCACCAGGCACCAGCATCATGAAGCTGCCCTATCTCGACAGAAGCGCCAACCCTTCCGCCGGTATGCTGGTGTACAAAGAGAAATGCAGCAGCTGTCATGGTAAAGAAGGAGAAGGACAGCCCAGCCCGGTTGGTCCGGGGTATAGCTATCCGCCTTTATGGGGACCGCATAGTTATAACGACGGTGCAGGACTTTACCGCTTAAGTAATTTCGCGGGCTTCGTGTATAACAATATGCCGCTGGGCACCAATTACCACAACCCGCTGCTTTCAGAAGAAGAAGCATGGGACGTGGCGGCGTTTGTCAACAGCCGGCCCCGGCCACATCTTAACCAGGACAACGACTGGAAAGTAGTGGCGAAAAAGCCCGTGGATTTTCCTTTCAAACCTTACACCGACACTTTTTCGGAGGAGCAACATAAATTTGGTCCTTACCAACCGATAAAGGAAGCACAACAACGCACAAAATAAAAACCCAGATATGAAGAAATTCCTTGTAGTTCCACTGATGATGATGATGTATACCGGTTACGCACAAACGACCGACGCACAGCTGCGAAAAAACCGCGAATATACCGGCGCTGTGGCCAAACAGAAGCAGTACCACGCCATCTATCAGCTTGACAAGAACGATCCTAAAGTAATCCAGAAAGCCATCCGCAATATCAATAACGCCTTGAATGACCCGCGTCTCAAAGGCAAGCTGCAAATAGAACTGGTGGCCTTCTCTGCCGGTACTGACGCCTATCTCAAAGGCAGCGAGTATGAAGAGGCGCTGAAAGCCCTGGTAGGCCGCGGCGTAATTGTGGCGCAATGCCAGAACACCCTCGAGGAAAGAAAAATTCCGAAAGAACAGCTGTATGACTTCATCGCACTGGTGCCCAGCGGCAATGGAGAATTGATCATCCGTCAGGCCGAAGGCTGGTCTGTCGTTAAACCATAATGCTGATGAAAAGATTGTTTTTTCCCGTCCTGCTGCTGGCAGGACTGACACATAGCGCCTATGCGCAAGACCACCGCTTCGATCCGCCGTGGAATAAGCCGCCGGAGAGCAAGGTAATGTTTACCGTGCCCGGCGTGGACAATGTGCCCGATCTGTATGGTGATATTAACGACCCGCAGCTGGTGGTGTTTTTTGCCGGAAACCAGTTTATGTGCATCGATGAACTGCTGGCGGCATTCAAACAACAGTACCCCGCTTATCAGCGCGTGTTTGCAGAAACGCTGCCACCGGGTATCCTGGCGCAGCAGATAGAAGGTGGCTCATTGACGCTGGGCAATATGCGGATAACACTGAAGCCTGATGTGTACACCGCCGGTAAAACACGTATCAACGCTATGACAGACCGCTTCAGCCGGACGGAAGTATACGCCTATAACAAACTGGCGCTGATGGTGCCTAAAGGCAATCCGGCGAACGTGAACAGCCTGGCCGACCTCGCAAAGCCTGGTGTGCGGGTGGCCATGCCCAATCCCGCCTGGGAAGGCATCGGCAAAAGGATAGAAGAGGCTTATGTGAAAGCGGGCGGTGAACAGCTGAAGCACCAGATCATGGACGTTAAAGTAAAGGACAGCACCACTTTCCTGACACAGATCCACCACCGGCAGTCACCCATGCGGATACTCTATCACCAGAGCGACGCTGCGCCGGTATGGTATTCTGAAGCCTGGTATCAACAGATGATCGGTCACCCGGTGTCGTTGATCACTATTCCAGATAAACATAATATAACGGCCACGTATATGGCCGGACAGCTGAAAAATGCGCCACATCAGCAGGCTGCGGCTGATTTCATGGATTTCCTGGTAAGTGACAAAGCAAAGGCTATTTACCGTAAGTACGGCTTTAGCGTAGAACAACCTGGTTGAGATGCAACATAAAAACAAAAGGTGGCTATCGGCCACCTTTTGTTTTTTATCTGCGTGAAGCTTGAAGATAGGTGCAAAAGTCTTTGAAAGAGGGAGCTATCAATATCGCCTCCTCACTTTCTTCCGGTATCATCAGTTTGATAACCCCGGTTTTTAAGTCCAGCCAATAATCATGGTCGCCGCCATCACCGGCAAAAGGAAGATGCGTTTCGCAGAATTTTTTCATGCCAGCGGAGTAGCGTTTTCTTTTTTCCCGAACATCCGGGATAGAAAGCAGCACGGGAGAATCATCTCCGGCATGCCGCGGAATAAAATAGAAAGACTCAATTTCCACATCGGTGTAGCCGTCTTGGGACACGTCATAAAAATGATCGCGGTAAAACACACAGCCTTTGGTGAAATACCCGCCGTTGGCCGCCAGCCAGAAGCTCACAAAGTCCTCCCCGCCATTAAAATGATCAGGGAACAAGGCATCGATGTCTGACACGGAAAGCGTTTCCCAGCTATCTTCGAGCAACAGATCATCTTTTAAAAAAGGAATCTTGTTAGTCATCTATCCGAAGTTATAGATTAGGACAACTGTCCCCAGTACATCCGGGTGGTATAATGAATGGTGATATACCCATCTTCCTGGAACTGGTCGAACAGCTGTTTAAGATCAGCCACCAGTGCCGGATATCGTTCATCCTCCCGGGATGGCATATACGAAGATGACAGCAGCCTGCCTTCCAGTCCCTCGTAATCGAACACCTGTTTGTTGGCGAACTCCGTGAGTGTTACGGTGGAAGGGTGGAAGAACTTTTCTATCACGGCAATATCTATGTTCCGGTGATTGAGCTCTTTATATTGTTTGCCATGGCGCTCTATCAGTTGCTCATAGGCCTTTTCAAAAGGGGAGCCGGTCATTCTTTCATTCCAGACGAGGAGCACATGGCCGTTCTTTTTCAGGATGCGCCGGAACTCTGTGTTGGCAGCTTCCTGGTTGAACCAGTGGAATGCCTGTCCGGCGACGATCACATCGATACAGTGTTTTTCAAGGGTAGTATGCTCCGCAGTGCCGTCTATAGCATTAAATTGCGGGTAGTCTTTCAGTAGTTCCTCACTTTTCTCTCTCATCTCTTTGTTGGGCTCCACGCCCAGTACCGTGTATCCTTTTTGCAGAAACAGTTGTGAAGATATACCGGTACCGGAACCGATGTCGGCCAGCAGCATGCCCGGCTGCAGTACCGCTTGTTGCTCCAGGTAGGTGATCATCTCTTCCGGATAGTGTGGCCTGTATTTTACATAGTCTTCCACACGGTTACTAAAGCGATTGGTATTGTTTTGCATACTTACAATATTAACAATATTTCACCGCTTTGGGAAACGTGTGGAAGAGGATGTGACGTACCTAGTAGGTTTTGTAGGCCGCTGCCACGTGTTCACTGCCATAACCTGCGTCTACGCCGCGTTGGAAGATGCCTTTAATAAAGGTGGGCACTTCCGTGGATATATTGGCTTCTTTGGCATGTTGGATAAACATGTCCATCGAGCCTGCACAGAGCCCCAGCGAGCTATGGTTTACCTTGTAGTTGCCTGATGCAATGATGTCACCCTGCTGTTTGAGCATTTCACCTAACGCCGGCGCCAGTTGCGCGATCATATTACCCAATGCGGCAGCTGTCAGTCCTTCTGACTCGAAAAGTTTGATGCCATGGAAAAATCCGCTCATGGCGCCAAAGAGCACAGAGAGGAAGCCCATGTCCCATGCAGAGGCGGCGCCGGGGTCGGTGCCCATATACTGCATTGCGCCCGCCACGGATTTTAATGTGGCTTCACTTTGCGTATAGGCTTCGTGGTTACCGGACATAAAAAACACAGTGTCAGGCCGGCCTATCTGGTCCGGTACAGCCATAATGGCGCCGTCAACGTAAGTGATGCCTTCCTTCGTGGCCCAGGCGTCAAGCTCGCGCGCTTCCTGCGGCGTGCCGGAAGAGAGCTGCACAAACAGTTTTCCTTTCAGTGCGGCGGCTGCCCCTGGCGTGTCCAGCAGCGTACGGCTGATGGGATAGTTAGTCACGCAGAAGATAACTACCTCACTGGCGGCAATGGCTGCTGTGACACTGTCTGCTACGAGGGCACCGGCTTCCTGCAGTGGTGCTGCTTTGGTGGCACTGCGGTTCCAGACGGTCACGGTATGTCCCTGCTGAAGAAAGGAGCGTACCAGTGCCGCGCCCATATCTCCCAATCCTATTACACTGACTTTTTTCTTTGTTGCTGTTGTCATCGCTATATAGTTTTTATCGTTGATGACACAAATGTCAAATGAATCACGATGCCGGACAATAAGGGCAAAAATCTTCAGATACGGACATTTTTTTCCGGGTACCTTTTATCCGCTGTTCGCAATGCGGAAAAAATACTGGCCGTAATTTTTCCTGATATCGAAAATGATTTCATTTTTCGTGAGATACTTTTGCATCCGGTCGATTACCTATAACACATTGTACATTCTTTTCCGGAAATGTAGCTCCGGACACTGACCAGACAATCATGTATCGTTAAGAAAGGCGGGAATTCCCGTCCGGCATCGTATTGCCTGTACCCAACGAAACGAACTAACAACATATAAACAATGCACATCAAAAAGATTCTACTGACAGGCTTTTTAAGTATTTTATCCCTACTCCTGTACGCACAGAGCAGCATCAGGGGAAAGCTGAAAGATGCGTCCGGCTCGGCTGTGCCGGGCGTGTCCATCAAAGTGCAGCATGGCACCGCCTATGCTGTTTCCAACATGGAAGGCTATTATCATATTAAAAACATCCATCCGGGCAAACATACGCTGTTGATATCTGCCGTAGGTTTTAAAAGCCAAAAGAAAGAACTGACGCTGAAAGAAGGTGAACAATTGCAGTTGAATATCGATTTGGAAAATGCTATCAGTGAGATCAACGCCGTATCGGTGATTGGCCGCTCTGCCAGCCAGGAAGTGAACAGGCAGGCGTTCAATGTAACGGCCATCGATGCAAAAAAACTCTATAACTCCACGCTTGACCTGTCACACGCGCTGGACCGTGTTTCCGGTGTAAGAGTACGCGAAACCGGTGGCCTTGGCTCCCGCATGAATTTTTCCCTGAACGGCTTTACCGGCCGGCAGGTGAAGTTCTTCCTGGACGGCGTGCCAATGGATAACTTTGGTTCCTCTTTCCAGCTGAACAATATCCCGATCAACCTGGCGGAAAGAGTGGAAGTTTATAAAGGTGTAGTACCTATCTGGCTGGGCGCTGACGCATTGGGCGGCGCTATCAATATAGTGACCAACACCAACCGCAACACTTATGTGGACGTTTCTTATTCCTTCGGATCTTTTAACACACACCGCTCCACGCTCAATGCCGGCTATACCTCCAAAAGCGGCTTCACCGTGCAGCTCAACGCTTTCCAGAACTATTCCGATAATAATTATAAGGTATGGGTCAATGTAGCGGATATCAATACCGGCGATTATTACCCTAAACAACATATCAGGCGTTTCCATGATACTTATCATAACGAAACCGTGATCGCCAACGTAGGTGTGGTGGGCAAAAAGTGGGCTGATAAACTATTGGTGGGCATCACCCTGGGAAAAAACTACTCAGAGATACAGACAGGCGCCCGTATGGTCAGCGTGTTCGGGGACTGGCACCGTAGAGGCGACATCGTTATGCCAAGTATTAAATACCAGGTGAAAGACATGTTCATCAAAGGCCTCAACTTCAGCCTTACCGGCAACTACAACCTGGGATACGAACAGAACATCGACACCATGTACCGCCGCTACAACTGGTTTCAGCAGTACAAACAGTACAACGGCAAAGGCAGCGAGCGTGAACGGTCTATGTATAAATTCCGTAACAATAACGGCCTGGCCACTGCCAATCTCAGCTACCAGCTTAGCGAGCGTCATTCCTTCATCCTGAACGACGTGTTCAGTACGTTTAGCCGTTCCGGTAAGGATGAACTGTTTCCCAATGATGAAAAATATGACCAGCCAAAGAAAGTACGCAAGAATATAATTGGCCTGGGCTACAAGTTTGACTACAGCGAAAAATGGAATACTTCTGTTTTTGTAAAGAACTATGCCCAACGCAACAGCTATTCCCAAAGCTACAATCCGTCCGGTAACTGGGGCGATGTGGCTTACAGCAAACAGGAAAGCAGCTTCAATAAAGTAGGCTATGGCGTGGCGTCTACCTACTTTATCAAACCCTCCCTACAGATAAAGGGTTCCTACGAAAAAAGCTACCGCCTTCCTGAAACAGAAGAATTATTTGGTGACCTGATCAATCTGGAAGGTAATGTAAACCTGAAGCCGGAGAGCAGTAACAACTACAACCTGGGTATCAGTTATCAGATGAATATACAGCAAGATCACCGGCTGAGTTTTGATGGGAACCTGCTGTACCGTGATGCCAAAGACTTTATCCGGCCTATGCTGAACCCCAACCAGACCAAACAAACCAACGGTAACCTGGCGGACGTGACCAACCTGGGCGTGGACGGAGAAGTACGTTACTCTTACAAACAACTGTTCACCGCAGGTGTGAACATGACCTACCAGAACCTGCGTAACAACACCCGTTTTGAAGACGGTCAGAAAGAACAAAGTCCGTTGTACCGTGACCGTATTCCCAATATGCCTTACCTCTTTGGTAATGCGGACGCGTCCCTCTTTTTCCATAATGTGCTGAAGAGAGGCAATACGCTGACACTGGGCTACAATTTCCTGTATGTACATGCATATTACCTGTCATGGCCCAGCCAGGGCGATGAGAAGCTGGAAATTCCCCGTCAGTTCTGCCAGGATGTGAACCTGGTGTACAGTCTTGCCAACGGCAGGTACAACATCGCAGTGGAGTGCAAGAACCTGGCTGATAACCGGTTGTATGACAACTTCACATTGCAGAAACCAGGACGGGCATTCTACGCCAAGGTGAGATACTTTTTCAATAAAAATTAATAAGGACAGCGGTTAAATAAACAGTCATGAAGAAAATCAGCAAATATTTGTTTCTGGCGGCAGGCATTGTGTTTTCCATGTCCGCCTGTGATAAGGACGATACCCTGAGTACAGAGGATTTCAAAGAATATGAGCCGCAGGGCAAAACCAAATATATTATAACGGCCACGCCTGTAGGTACTACCGGTATCGCCGACTACCTGCTGACAGCAGAGGACGTAAGCGGCGGTTCTATTTCCACCAGTGGCAATGGTAAAGAGCAGGATGGTTCTTACCGTTATTATCTCACCCATAAGGGACGTTTCTTTAGCCTGTTATATGGGCAAGGCAATCCCGGGGATGTGACCACCTATCGCCTCACACAGGAAGGTAAACTGGTGATGACCCGCTTTTTCCAGGCTGAAACTGTACAGGTCTTGGCCAAAGTGCAGGACGAATTGTTGCTGATGAAGGTGCCCCGTTCCGGTAATGAGAATGCATCCTTTTACCGCATTGACGCGTTGAAGTCAAGGGTGAACGGGGAGAAGCAGGTGAACATTGTGCAATTGGCGGCCAATGGCGAACGCGCGCATTTCACATGGGCCACGCAGGTAGGCAATAAAGTGTTTGCGCCCTATATGAGCATCAAAGGTTGCTGCGGTGATGCCTTCGGCACTGCTTATCCGGATAGCAGCTGGATCGCCGTATTCTCCTATCCTGACCTCAACCTGGAAAAAGTAATCCGTGACAACCGCACCAGCTTTATCGGAAATTACTTCAACAATGGACTGGCCGTCACCGAAAAAGGCGATGTGTATGGTTATTCACCGGCATCTGCGAAGAACGGCTCAAAATATACTTCTACAAAACCATCCGCTATTGTGCGTGTGTTGAACGGTACTACGGAATTTGACCAGTCCTATTTCTTTAATGTGCGGGAGAAATCCGGAGGGTATAACATCTCTGCCCAGATGTACCTGGCCAACAATAAAATGCTGCTGATGATGTACGATAAACCCGGCGCCTTCAGTGGTAACCTGAAACTGGCCGTAGTGGACCTGGCCAGCCAGACCTTTGAGTGGGCGAAAGGTGCGCCGGAAAGTGTTATCAGTACTTCTGCACCTTATAACAACAATACTTTGTCTGACGACGGGAAGACTGCTTTCATCGGACTGAACACGCCCTCCGGCAACCAGATATATAAGATAGACATCGCATCAGGCATGTTAATACCGGGAATGAAAGTCGAAGGTGGTACTATCACAGCGATCACTAAAATGATCTATTAATCCGCCGTTATGAAAAAGACATTGCAAAAGAAACAGAACAAGTCGTTGTTTTACCGGATCTCTGCCTGGCTGCATCTCTGGCTGGGGCTCATTTCCGGTATTATCATGGTCATTGTGTGCGTGACGGGCTGCATCTGGGTATTTAATGAAGAGATCACCGGATGGCTGGAGCCGGAGACGAAGATCGCAAAGCGGGATGCGCCGGTGATACAGCCATCGCGTATCCTGGAAATAACCGCGCGGGAATACCCGGGCAAAGCTGCCAGTTACGCCATCTACCGGGAAGGCAGGGTGATAGAGGTCAATGTAGGTGGCCGCCGCAGCGGTTCTACATTGAAGCTTGATCCCTACACGGGTGATATCGTCAGTAAAGTGACCCGTAAAGAGGGCGAAGTGGATTTTTTCCGCTGGATACTGAACGGGCATCGTTTTCTGTGGATGCCATATAAGATAGGCCGGCCTATTGTGAACTACAGCACGTTGGTGTTTGTGATCACACTGGTAACAGGGATGGTGCTGTGGTGGCCCAAAAAATGGACGAAGGCCACGCGGGAACAGAGCTTTAAGATCAAGTGGGGAGCCAGTTTCAAGCGGGTCAACTATGACCTGCACAATGTACTGGGTTTTTATGCGCTGCTGCTTTTGTTTGCCATAGGCGTTACCGGTATGGTCTGGGGACTGGAATGGTTCAGCAAAGGACTATACTGGGTAACTGCCGGAGGAAAACCGCTGCCGGAATATACGGAGCTGAAATCCGACAGTACTCAGGCGGTCAACAGCCACCTCACCTTGCCACAAGCGCTGGATAAAACCTGGTATGAGGTAGCGGCTAAAAACCCCCGTGCCACGGGTTTTTATATGGGTTTCCCGGATACGGCCAAAGCGGCATCGGTGATCTCGATGATTGTTTACCCCAGCAAGGGCCAGTATTACAATAATATCCGGTACGCATTTGACCGTTATACACTGGCGGAAATAAAAGACAACAGCGTATATGCGCAACGGTATGAAGAAGCAGGCTTCGGGACCAAACTGCGGCGCATGAACTATGATATTCACGTAGGCAGCATCATGGGACTGCCGGGCAAGTTCCTGGCTTTCTTTGGCAGCCTTATTGGCGCTACGTTGCCCGTCACCGGTTTCCTGATCTGGTGGGGGCGTAAAAAGAAAAAGCCGCGGCCGGCACCTGCTAAAAAAGCGGCGAAAGCTGCGGTCGCATAGAGAGGTACGTAACAATTATGCTGTGTGAGGCTGGCCTGTAAAAGGCCAGCCTTCTTTATTGGCGGAAGGAGGGTGCATCAGTATTCCAGTTGTATGCCGTCCAGGTCGTCCATGCGGGCGATGAGGCCCCAGCCGAAGAAATCATTGGCCACACCGATCACCAGTTCATTATTGCCGGCTTTGAGTGGCAGGTAAAAGGAAGTATTGTCGGGAGTGCAGCGTCCGGCGGGCACTTTCGCGAGCGGTGTGCCGTACCTGTTTTTATCGAGGTACACCGGTTGACCGTTAACGTATACCCATACATCATCGCTGAAGCCGAGGCTGATTTTTTTCATGCCCGCAGCCTGGGCCTGGATGGTGGTTTTCAGCCATACGATGCGGCGCGTGTGGCTTTTACCGAACTGACGGGTAAGGTTGATTAGGCCGCGTCTTTCGGCGGTGATGGTATCCCAGGTGGTTTGTTTGGGGAGGCCGGTAAGGATGTTCAGTTCGTGCGGCAGGCTATCGGGTTTGCTGACCAGCCACTTGCGGAGGTAACGGGGATCATTAAACGTAGGGTCGACGCCGGGGACGGGGGAGAGCCCTTCTGTGTCGCCGCGCCTGATCACCAGATTGGCGATATAGGCCTGCCCGCCGAAAGCGATGGCGCCGCGATCGGTATTGCCTTCGAGGTAAGGAATAGCCAATACAGGTTGATGATTGACATATGCCCGCATTTGTCTTCCGGAAATGACCAGCTTCACGTGGTTCCATTTCCCCTTGTCGAAAGGGGCGTTGCCCTGGAACTGGTACAGCAGGTCCCACAGATTGACTTCATCGATGAAGGGCGCGTATTGCACGCCTTGCGGCGCATGGGGCTGTCCGGCAAAGGGAGTGCGGATATAGAAGCATTCTTTTTCCTTTGCATCGGCCCTTCTGAAATACATCGATGAAAAATCATCGCCTAGTGGTTCGATGTCATATTCAATGGTGCCGTCGGTGAAGTCGGGGCCTTTCAGCAAGGCATGGCTGTCGGGCGCTGTCAGTTGCATGGCAGGCATGTCCCGGTGGGTCAGAAACCGGACTTTGTCAGGTGCAAATTCCCATCTGTTTTCTTTTAAAGGTATCTGTTGCGCTACTCCCTGCATACTGATAAACAGCAGCACCATACCGGTGATTTTTCTTGTCATGATCTGTTGATTTTTGGATTTGAAATTCACATGCGGCAAAAGTGAATAATGAGTAACTTAACGGCGATTCAAAGCGCCAACAAGTTGGTGCAAGTGTGTGCAAGTTTGTAAGTAGCTGTTTTTAAATGGAAAACAATACCGATAATTACTATATACGTTTGTGCCTGCAACAGGTGGAAACAAAGTTGAAACGGGGATGTTCCGGCGAATGGACCACGTACGACTTTGATAAACTCAGCGTGGAGATACAGGAAGCGACGGGTGTATCCTTAAGCGTGACTACGCTGAAAAGACTGTGGGGCAAACTTTCCTATCAACATATGCCGGCCATGACGACGTTGAACACGATCGCACGTTTTGCCGGGTATGAAGACTGGCGGGATTTTAAACAGCAGGCCGATCTTCCTGTGGCGGAAAACGTATCCGCAGAAAATCATCTCCCTAAAGAAGATATATCCACAACAGATCATCATTCAATATCAAGTGATCTCCCTCAACAAGATAAAAAGCACAGGTGGTATACATGGTGGGTGCTGTTATTGTTGCTGATAGCCGGCGCTGTATGGTGGTGGCGGGGCCGGCAGCCGGTGAAAAAGATCAATACTACTGCCTATCAGTTCAGTAGTAACAAGATGGTCAGCGAAGGCGTGCCCAATTCTGTTGTCTTTAACTATGATGCGGCCGCAGCTGGCGATGACACCGTGTTTATTGCCCAGACATGGGATGTAAGCCGCAAAGTGGCCGTGCCGAAAGACAAACATCAATACTCTGCCATCTATTACACACCGGGTTATTTTAAAGCGAAGCTGATGGTGGGAGAGCAGATCGTAAAGACGCATGATCTGTTGATTACTTCCGGAGGCTGGGTGGCTTTGTGTGAAAAGACATCGCCGGTACCGGTGTATTTCAAAAAAGACGAATTTCAGCGTGACAGCGTATTGTCGGTCGACGTACCGCTGTTACAGCAATACTACCTCTATGACCAGCCGGAACCGGCGCCTGTGCGTTTTGTGAACGTACAGGACATGGGCCCGCTACGAAACGATCATTTTGTATTTGAAACGATGATCAAAAATCCGAAGAACGATAAAAGCGCTGCATGTCAACTGGTGCAGGTGCTGCTGTTGTGCAAGGACGATGTGATCGTGGTGCCGCTATGCCCCAAAGGCTGCGTGGGCGACTTGCAGCTGTATGGCCGTGGCAGCAGTGTTTCCAGCAAAGCAGCCGATCTCTCGGGCTTCGGTTGTGACCTCGACAACTGGGTGCCATTGAAAGTGGAAGGAAAAGGCCGGCGACTAAGGTTTTGGGTAAACGAAAAACTGGCATATGAAATGGACTGCCCCGGTGCAGCCACAGATATTATAGGGCTGCAATACAGGTTCTTCGGCCCCGGCGCTATTAAAAACACCCGGTTCATACAGGATGACCGGGTGCTTGCACTGTGAAGGTATGACTGAGGGACGAGACTAATTCACTGTTAATTGCCTGCCGCTTTTTGTCTGACTACAATTGTGTCAGAGAGTCTTTTTACCAGCCCCATTATTTCGGGATCTGTACTGCCGCACATTTTCAGCCAGGCACCGCCTCCTTCGTAATAGGCCACAGGAAGGTTCTTCCAGGCGCCGCTTTTACCGAATTCGTTCATATAGTCGGTATACTTCTGGCGATAGCCGGCCTGGGTCATCAGACGATCGTCAAATTCCATTTCCAGCGCCATTTTATTGGTTTTGGCAAAGTTGATGGCACCGGTGAGGATAGAGTACGGTGACGACAGATCGAAGAAATAGTTAGGCTGCTGATAGGCGATATCGAAGCCCATGGATTGCCAGTTGGCCGCGCCTGCGGCACCGTAGTAAGGTATCCAGTAAAAACGTTGTTGTTTGTTGTGTAGCATATTGGCCACGGTAGGCAGTATCTCCACCGCACCGGTATTTTGTTCTGCTACCCAGTAGAAGCCTGACAGTTCAATATGTTTGAAATTGGCTGCCTGCCATTTGGCTATGGCTGTTTCCACGAACCAGGTGCAGGCGGCCACTCTGTCGGCGCTGTCTGCGAAATTGAGCGTTTTGCCGTTCAGGTCGCCCCAGTTGCTCAGGCTGCGGATAGGTTCAGGCAGTGTTAATACCACCCTTCTTTTTCGTGCAGGCTTCACGTTTAGTTGTGCGAGGCTGTCCAGTTCATCATCGAGGGCGTGCAGCGCTTTCCCGGCTTCGAAGTTGCGGTCCAGCAGCCATTGCCATTCTGTTTTGCCGGCGGGCGTGGGCTCATAACCTTCTGCATACTCATGGCCCATGCCGTCTGTGAATTCGATGAACAGGAAGCCATCGAACAGCCATTCTGTGGCACCGGTACCGGTGGTGCGGTAAACGTAAGGCCTGAGCTGGTCTTTTGTCCAGGGCAGCCGGTGGATGCCACCCTGGTAGATCAACGCCAGGTCGGAAATATAGAAGACGGGTGCTGGCTGAGGCTTGGGCTTCGCCATGACGGTGTTTTTTTCTCCCCCCGGAGATGCCACCATTTGTACCTTCTGGCAGGAAGTAGTAACAGAAGCCGTAGATACCGCGAAGGCCAGGCTTGTCAACAGTAATGATAGTTTTAACATAATATGCCGGTTTAAAAGTGAATAATGGTTATAGTGGTGTCCGGGTAACGGCGGTAGTATAGAACGTATCTATGCAGAGCGTGTCCGGACGGAATAAGGTGCGGTACGAAAAACTGCTGCCGGGCTTATAATCTTTCAATGTGGTGCTGCCGGCAGTGCGCGGCTCCTTTACCGTGATAGTGGAACCGGCATTGTTGGTATAGGTCACCTCCATACCGGTAACGGTTTCTTCTGCCAGTCCCCAGCTGAGCACAGCATCGCCCTCACTGATGACGGCGTTGGTCAGCGCGCGGTTCAGCAGGCTGTTCTTGTAGATAGTGCCGTAAGAACGTCCTGTGATATAAGCGGGCACAGAGCGGGAGCCGGTATTGTTCCAGGTGTACACTTCAAAACTATAGGAGCCTTCCGGCATGTTGCTGAACAGGTGGTCCATGGAATCTATGCCCTGTGTTCTTTTGACGGGCATGATCACAGAATCTCTTTTGCTGTTGTAGTAAATGGTGATACCGGTGATCTTGGGATCGGAGATGAGCAGCCATGTGAGCAGCAGCCGGCCATCGCCGGGCAATACTTTCAGTGAGTCTACGCGGCCGGTGTAGGATATTTCCTGCCGCCCGGCGATATCCAGGTAAGCGTCCATTTTAGAACAGCTGGCGAAGATCATCATGCCCCACAACAGGTATAATAAGACGGATTGATTTTTCATGTGGTATACTTTTGATCGTTATTGGGTATCTCCCCAGAAAGTGATTTCGGAAAAACACAGATTGCCATTGCCCATCCAGTTTTCCAGGCATTTGATACGGATGTAACGGAAGGCAGGCATGCCGTCGGGGAAGTTGGCCATATCGCCACGCAGCCATACTTCGGCATCCGCGTCGTTGTATTGTTCACCCTGCAGCCCGGAAGGCTTTACCTGTTCGTAGTAAAGTATTTTGGTCCAGCTGTCCCAGCTGCCATCGGCGGATGGATTGTTGCTGCCCCACAGTTCATACTTGCGCATGGCTTTATTGATGAAGCGGTAATAATTGTTGAGGCGGAAACGGCTGATGTGCGCTGTTTGCCCGAGATCGATGGTGACATGGATGGGCGTGCCGTCTGTAGTGCCGTTGGTGGAGAGGTTAAGCCAGTTGTTGCCGTTGCCGTCGTAGGGGCTGTCGAACGTGGAGGAATATTTGCCGTCCCAGACGAAGCGGGTGGCGATGTTCCATTCGGTCGTATACACGGGGCCGTCGCCGGGGAATTTGATCTCTCTGAATTTTGACTTGTCGAGCATTTTTTCGAACAGCGGTGTCAGCTCCCGGAACAGGGTATCGGAAGTGTTGCCCCATTTGTCGCGGATAAAAACACCGAAGCGGGCTTTGACGGCCGGCAGGCCACGGAACGTATGATTGCCGTCTTTGGCGGCGGAGAAATACGTGTCCAGCAAGGCAAGCTTTTTATTGACGGAGTCAGGGCCACAGAAACCTATTTCCAGTTCGGAACCGGATGGATTGCTGAACTTCAGGTTCACACCTCCGAAGTCAGCGATCATCGCAAAAGATTTGAATACGTCCGTGAAAGGCGGTTCCAGCGGATGTATGGTGACAGACACCGGTGAAGAGCGTACCTCGCTTTTGTTGACGGAATACAGTTTCACTTCGTAGGGGGAAGTATCGCCCAGGCCTTCTATCTGTAAACTGTTGGTATAATAGGAGGCCTTAAATTGACGGACCAGCCCTTGTTTGGTGGAGACTTCCGCCAGCACATACAGCAGGTTGGTGTTGGAAGGTAATACGTAGGTAAGTTTGGCGCCGCCCGGTGTAGGCGTTTCCGTTATCTTCGTTACATTCTCCGGCGGTGTGGGGTCATCGAGCTTAGGTTTCATTATTTCTTCCTTGCAGGCGGACAGCCAACTGATAGCGAGTATTAAGAAGAGATATCGTTTCATAAGTTGCATGTATTAGTAGAGGATGATGGTTTACCAGCCGGGATTCTGAACCAGGTTGGTATTTACGGTGAGATCGTATTCGCGGAGCGGCCAGAGATAATCCCGCGGTGCTACGAAAGTTTGCTGGAACAGCACGCGGGGGCGATAGTATTCGCTGGCCACCCGTTGGTTCACATCCCATCCCAGTACGGGTTTGTTTTCGTATATGACTGCCTTTTTCCATCTTCTCAGGTCCCAGTTGCGTGATCCTTCAAAGCACAGTTCTATCATACGTTCCTGGTGTATGATGTCGCGGAGACCTTCTTTGGTAGAGAATTTACCCGGACTGGTGGAGTAATTGGCCCAGGAGTTAACTACTCCGTCGAGGCCGGCGCGTTTACGGATTTTGTCGATCCAGGTAATGGCTTCCGTTCCTTTGCCCGTTTCGTTCAGGGCTTCTGCGTAAAGCAGGTAGAGGTCTGCAAGGCGCATCTCGGGCCAGGGGTAACTTTCGGTGGTATAGGCGTTATTGGTCTGCGTAAATTTCCAGTTCACCAGTTTCTTGGGCCAGTAGCCGGTTTCAGAGTAGAACTGATCAGACACTTTTCCCTGCGGCTGTCCGAATTTGGCCTTCACGTTCCAGGCGTTTTCATCGGAGGCATTGCTCTGCATGAACCAGCGGCCGCCATCGAAACCGAGGCAGGCATAGAAGCGGTTTTCGCGGTCGAAGTTGAGCCGTGCGGTGGTGTAGCCTTCCTGTATGTTCAGCCTGTCTGCGTAGGTGCCTGTCCGTAGTTCATAGCGCCGGCCATAGTCCCACGTTTTATCTTCATTGATAGGAACGCCATGGTTACTGTAGAATGTCTCCGCCATCTTGATCGTAGGCGCCATATAGGAGTTCAGGTACGTCGGATTGGGGAAGGTGGGATCTATGCGGTCCACCATGGAATAGGTTTGCAGCACATTGTCCACGCGGCCGGAGAGCGCCCATACCGTTTCTGTGTTCCATCGTTCGGTGACGCTGCCGCGTATGCTCATTTGCGTGGCCGTAGCCGGGGATATCTTCACAAAAGGATCGGTGAACTCATACAGCCGGATGCCTGTGCTGGCGCAGGTTTGTATGGCTGCTTCGCAGGCGGCGGCGGCTTTCTCCCATTTAGCGGCGTCATAATCAGGATTAAACAGCAGCTGACCGTCTTTGTCTTTGAAAGCGGAGTAGTCCGGGTTGCCGTTGAACAGCGGGCTGGCAGCCAGTACCAGCAGTTTGGCTTTCAGCATCTGTGCTGCGGGTTTGGTGACACGCCCCAGCTCCGTGCCACGGTTGGTGATATCGGCGGGCAGTTCAGGTATGGCCTCGTCCAGCAGCCGGGTGATGTAGTCCACCACTTTATCGACAGGATCGCGTTTTACTTTTACCTGTTCCGGCGTAGCGGAAACGGGCAGGCTTTTATCGGTGATGGGAATAGGTCCGTACATGCGTAACAGGTAGAAGTGATAATAAGCTTTGAGGAATTTCACCTCTGCTATCCAGCGTTTCTGCATATCGGGGCTGAGATAGGAAATATGTTTGTAGGATTCACCTTCCATCATGTTTTCCAGGAAGATGTTACAATCGCGGATAGCTTTAAAATAAGGCCTGGCGTGATTGTTACCGTTCCAGAAATCCACCCATGGGTTCACGATGTTCTGTTCGCCGCGGGCTATCTTCCAGGGCGACTGATAGAAGTAATTGTTTTCATAATAGGTCCACATATCATCGGCGCCGAAGAACAGTATATTGGAAACTGGTCCTGCATCAGGGAGATAGCCGTAACAGGTGTACAGGTATTTTTCTGCTTCCGTTTTATTGGAGAAGGCGTTTTTGAGCGTTACCACGTTGTCCGGAACGATATCGAGGAACGGTTTTTTACAGGCGGTGGTGAGCATGCCCGCGGTGAAGACTATTCCGTATATGCTGTGTAGAAAGTTTTTCTTCATGTGACAAATATTTAGCGTTAGAATCCGAGGTTCACGCCTACGTTGAACACCCGTTGCACCGGATAGCCGAGACCGTTACCTCCCATTTCCACATCCCATAGTTTGAAATTGCTGAAGCTGAGGAGGTTGAAGCCGTTGGCATAAAGGCGCAGCTGGCTGAGGCCGTAGCGTTTCAGTCCCCGCGGCGGGAGGGTATATCCCAGCTCCACGGTCTTAAGGCGGAGGAAGGCGCCGTTGCGCATCCACCAGGTGGAAGTCTGCAGGTTATTGTTTTGATAGCTGTAGCTGAGGCGTGGCCAGAAGGCGTACAGGTCACGGTTGTTTTCTGACCAGTGGTCGTCGGCGATGACCTGCAGCAGGCCATGCTGGTCCATTGTTGGAGATGAGCCATAGTGGCCGGTGATAAAGGGCGCCATGGCGCCGGGGTTGATGAAGACGGATGAACGGCCGGAGCCCTGGAAGAACGCGCTAATATCGAAGGCGCCGTATCCAAAGGTGAAACCGAAGCCGTAGTTGATTTCCGGTGTAGTGGGATAACCGATGGGCACTCTGTCGAGATCGGTTATCTGACCGTCGCCGTTGATGTCTTTGTATTTGATATCGCCGGCCATGTACTTGCCGTAGTTCTGCCGGGGAGAGTTCAGCACTTCATGTTCATCGACGAAATAACGTTCGGCCACGAGGCCCCACGTTTGTGCAATAGGATAACCAACGCGGGAGAGGTACTTGTTCTGGTCGGGGTACAGCGGTTCTTCATTGACCAGTATTTTGCTGGTGGCATAAGTGAAGGTGCCCCGTACTTGTAGCCAGGTCTTTTTGCCGAAGTTGCGTTTATATTCCATCGTCATGTCCACGCCGCGGCCTTCAGCGATGCCGACGTTGGCTTGCGGGGTGCCATAAAGTCCCATGGTAGTGGGGATATAAGCGCGCGACATCAGGATATTGGTGCGGCGTTCATGAAAAAAATCTGCTTCGAGGTGCAGGGTTTTAAACAGCTCCAGTTCGAAGCCCAGGTTGGTTTTGTAGGCTTTCTCCCAGGTGATGTTTTTGTTTTCATAACGGTTGATACGGACGCCGGGTCTGCCTTCTGTAAAATTCTCACCGAACGTATAGCCGTTACCGCCACCGAGATCGATATCAGAGAGATAGAAAAAACGATCGTCGTTGTTGCCGATCTGGTCATTGCCTACCAGCCCATATGTGGCGCGGAGTTTCAGCCGTGATACGACAGGCAGCAGGCCGGAAAAAAACGCCTCATTGCTGACGGTCCAGCCGCCGCCGATAGACGGGAAGAAGCCCCAGCGGTGGTTTCTGTCGAATCTTTCGGAGCCGTTGTAGCCGAAATTAAATTCCATCATGTAGCGGTCGTCATATGCATAGGTGAACCTGCCGGATACGCCCTGGTTGCGGCGTGGGAGCGAAGCAATAAGGGAGCCGGCATTGGCGCTCAGCTGGTTGTTGAGGATGGTGATGAGCATACCATTAATAGCGTGCCGGTCGTTGATCACTTTATCATAGTTCACTGCTGCTTCCATGTAAGTGAACGTGGTCACCTGCTTGTCGCCGGGGCTGTAGTTCAGGTATTCCGTGCCTTGTGTTTCGTTGAGCAGGGTGAGGCCACGGAGGCCTTCTTCCGGGTCGATGCTGACGCTGTAGTAGAACGGGTTGAATTTCCGGCTCATGTTGAAGAAGGAGTACCTTTTGGTATAGGCCATCATTCTGGCTGACAGCCCTTTGGTGACAAAGTTGAAATTCTGCTTCAGTTCCAGCTGTGCGATCAGCGTGGAAGATGTTTCCTGCTGGAAGCCGGACACCGCGTTGGCGAAGGGGTTGGTATAGAAACTGCCGTCATCGGCTTTCATATTGCCAAAGAGCGGATGTTTTTCATCGGGCGCGAAGCTGGCGGGAAAGTAGGCCGGGAAGCGCACGGGCGTGGCGCTCATGGCCTGCCGGAATATTTCACCACCGCCTCCGATAGGCCCGTTATAGTCGGAGAACCTGCCGGAAGTACGGACCACGGCGTCGGTAGTAGGAGTAAGTTTTATATTGATGTTCGAGCGTATTTCGTAGTTACGTGTTTTAACGTTGCTGTTGAAATTATTATCGTTGATGGTGCGCAACACGCCGTTATCGATGTTGTAGGTGGCGCCGATATAGTATTGCGCTCTTTCCACGCCGCCGTTGAGGTTGAGGTTGTAGCGCTGGTTGTTGGTCGTGTTCTTCACCAGTTCATTGATCCAGTTATTGTTGGGATAAACATACGGATCATCACCGGCGGCAGTATGAGCTATCTGGCTTTGTGTATAAGGCCTGGTGGTGAGCGGTTCCCTGGTGATGACAGCTTCATTGGCCAGTTTCATATAGGTGATGTTGTCTGCCAGTTTGAAGTTGCGGGTATTGGAAGAGGTGGAGTTCTCAACGCGTACGTTAAACCTTGTCTTGCCCAGCTGGCCTGACTTGGTAGTAACGAGGATAACGCCGTTGGCTCCCCTGGCGCCGTATAACGAAGAAGCGGTGGCATCTTTCAGGATGGAGAAGCCTGCGATGTCATCCGGCTGGATGCGGGCGAGATCGTTAGGTGTCATTTCCATGCCGTCGATGAGGATGAGCGGATCTACCTTGCCGCTACCGAAGGAGGTGATGCCGCGGATGAAGAACTCGGCGTTGTCGCGGCCGGGTTCTCCGCTGCGCTGGAAAGATATCACACCTGCCAGCCTGCCGGCCATCATGGTCGTGAGGTTGCTGGTGGGGCCTTTCAGTTCTTTAGGATTGATGGTGGTGACAGCGCCTACCATGCTGGTTTTTTTCTGAGTGCCGTAGGCCACTACGGCCACTTCATTCAGTTTGCTGTCTACCGGGTCCAGGACAGTGGTGATGATACCACTACGGGCCACCGGTATTTCTTTTTTGTCGAAGCCGATGTACGTGAAGACGAGGACATCTTTCGTGGGCATGCGCATGGTGAAATTACCGCCTGCGTCTGTTTGTACACCTTTTTTGGGGTCTGACTTCAGGGTAACGGACACGCCAGGCAGTGACATGCCGCTGCTGTCAGTAACTTTTCCGCGGATAACGATAGTCGAGTCTGCCACTGCCGGGTTACGTACAGGCGTGGGCGTTTCCTTTTCGCGGATGATAATGGTGGAGCCTACCACCGACCAGCTGAGGGGCAGCTCTTTCATGCAGGCTTTCAGGGCCTCTTCCAGGGTGGCGTTGGTCACGGTGACGTCTATACCGTGTGTGCGTTGCAGCATCTGGCGGTCGCCGATAAAGCTGCATCCGGTTTGTTTGCGGATAGACTTCAGCACTTCCAGCAGGGAGGCGTTTTTCTGGTGAAGTGTCACCTGCTGGCCGAAGGCGCCGGCGGTGGCCTGTAAGGTAGCTGCGATCATCAGGACGAGCGTCAGTTTCATAAACAGCAGAATTGTGGGGGGCAAGCCGGTGGCCTGCATACCCCGTTTGACCTTTTGTTTAAAAAGCATAAATTTGGTACGCTTGGTTTAATGTGTTAAGAATTCATTCAGTCCACTGATGAAGGATTAAGACCGGGCAATACTTCCCCGGACGCGTTGCGACCGCGTCTGGGTTTTTCTTCGGTTATCCTGTTCTGATGGAATTACATGTTGTTAATTTTGGTTGATACGATATGCTGTTTTTACGGTGATACGATAATCTTTCTGTTAACCGACCTGAAATGTATGTTTCCTGTGAGCTCCAGTATTTTCAGTACTTCGCTCAGGTTTTCATTCCGTGAAATATCTCCTATAAATGCCTGGTTACTGATATTGCCTTCATATTCCACCTGTATGTCATACCAGCGTTCCAGTTGCGGCATGATGTCGCGGATGTTGCCGTTGAAAATGAAGCGTCCGTCTTTCCAGGCCATTTCCTGTTCGGTATCTACTGTGCGGAGGGTGAAGGCGTCGCTGCCTTTAGGCAGTACGGACTGCTGGCCGGGTGACAGTTGCAGGGTGTTATTGCCGGCGGTGACGGCCACTTTGCCTGTTGCGAGGGTGGTGCGTACCTGATTTTCGTCCGGGTAGGCGCTGACGGTGAAATGAGTGCCCAGCACGTTGACCTGCATGTTGCCTGCTTTTACGATAAAGGGTTTGTTCACCTGCGGCGCCACTTCAAAATATGCTTCACCGCTGATTTCCACCGTACGGGCGTTACCGTTAAACGCTACCGGAAAGCGGACCGAAGAAGCTGCGTTTAGCCATACCCGTGTGCCATCCTGTAGCAGCAGCCGGTATTGCCCGCCACGCGGCGTGGAAAGGGTATTAAATACGGTGTTGGCGGTTTGTTGCTGCGGATCGTACTGCAGTAACCCGGCCGCTATTTTCAACACGTGGCTGGGCTTTATGGCCCCTGCCGCGCCGGTGCTGTCCAGCTCAATGGTGGTGCCATCTGCCAGTTGCAGGGTAGCGCGGCTGCTGCCGGCGGGGATAATGGTTGCCGCCGCCATCAGGGACTGTTTGCGGAAAGCAGTCTGCTGCCACAGCGCATAACCGGTGGCGGCCAGCAGAAGGGCCACGCCTGCGGCGAGCGTACGTTTTCTTTTCCACCATGGCAAAAGAACTATCCTGGCCGGTTGCTGGAGGTCCAGTTCACGCAACATGCGTTCCAGTAGTTCCCGGTTGGCAGGCAGCCATATAGGATGCTGTTCCAGCAACAGGGTATATTCATCCAGCAGGCTTTGTACTTCCTGTAGTGGTTGTTCGTATATCCATTGCTCAAAGTCCGCATGTTCTTCAGGGGTGGCGGTCCCGGCAGCATATCTTTTTACGAAGAGGCCTGCTTCTTCATTGTTCATAAAGCGACATTTTGGTTGCACAGCTGTTAGTAAGACACGCGTCTCCCAAAATAAGACAGGTCAGTTAGAAAAAAAATTTTTTAATTCTTAGCGAGATACCTAAATCGTATTTAAAGTATGCCTACAAGATAAGTAGGTGGGGTGGACGGATTTTAAGAAGCCGATCGTCAGCAACAATTGTCGAAGAGTGTCAGGAAAATCAGGAGGGAAGCGGTGATATCGCCGTGTTTCTGCAAATAATCGCGGATAAAGTCTGAAGCGGCATAGAGGTGTTGTTTCACCGCGGAAGAAGAGATATGCAGCTGGTCGGCAATTTCGTGCGTATTGAGTCCGCCTTCATGGCTCAGGCGAAATACTTCCTGCCGGCGTTTAGGCAGTTTATTGATAGCGTCTTTGGCCAGTTCATAATATTGTTTGTATTGCAGCAGCTCGCCAGCGTCGGCGTTTTCGGCGGCATCTTCAGTGGCCATCAGTTTCTGTACCCGCATCTTCACCTTGGCGCTGCGGAAATAATTGAGCACCTGGTTGCGGGCAACACGGAAGAGGAAATTGCGCATGGAACGGACTTCTCCCAGGGTCTCCCGTTTCATCCAGATACGGGTAAAAACATTCTGAAGGATATCCTCCGCATCTTCACGGGAACGGATAAAAAGATAAATGTAACGATATAACTCGCCGGCATGCTGTTCATACAGCAGTACAAAAGACGCTCTGTCGCCCTGGCACAGGCCGGTCATCATTGCAGCATCATCAGGCAGGTTGTTCATATCAGGTCCATGAAATTACATCATCGCTGTTGGCAGCATTAGCAGCTTTAAGATAGCTAAATCAAATTAATATTCAAATTCAGAAAAATGCCGGAATTCCCAGGGCTAAAGCCCTGGGCTACAATAAGTGGTTCGCCTGGTTGCAGCGTACTAAAGTAACGGGAAGTGCTTCTGCAAAGAGAAATGGCCACAGAATATAGCTTCGGACTGCAATAGAAAATCTTATGTGACAAAGTATTACATCAGAGAACATCCACAAAATGTAGCCCAGGGCCTTAGCCCTGGGATTGATTGATTATCTTGGCGGCAGAATGTTCCGTTATGAAAAAAATATTTCTGCTATTGTTATCATTAGTGGCCATGCTTCCTGCGTGGGCACAGTTAAAAAGTGAAGCTTTTATTGTCCGCTATGGCAACCTTGATAATGCCTGGTACCGGATCAGTGCCCGTAAGCAGGCTACGGTGGCTTTTCTGGGCGGTTCCATTACCAATATGGAAGGCTGGCGCGGCAGGGTAGGGGATTATCTTGCCCGTACATATCCGGCCACGGCTTTCACCCTGCTGAATGCCGGTATCCCTTCGCTGGGCAGTCTGCCGCATGCTTTCCGGTTACAGCAGGACGTGCTGGACAAAGGCCAGGTGGACCTGCTCTTTGTGGAAGCAGCGGTGAATGACAAGGTGAATGGTACGCCGGCAACGATGCAGCGCCGGGCGCTGGAAGGTATTATTCGCCATGCGCTTACGGCTAATCCGCGTATGAATATTGTACTGATGGCTTTCGTGGATGAAGATAAAATGACGGACTACCGCGCCGGGAAAATACCGGCAGAAGTGGCGCTGCATGAGGAGATGGCCCGACGTTACCAGCTGCCGTTTGTCAATTTGGCGAAGGAAGTCACCACCCGTATTGATGCGGGCGAATTCTCCTGGAAGGAGGATTTTAAAGACCTGCATCCGTCGCCATTTGGACAGGAGATTTATTTCAATACCATCCGGCAGTTGCTGGACAGCGCGTTCAACAGGCCGGTGCCGGAGAAGTCAGTGGCCGCGAAAATGCCGCGGGCGACAGATCCGTTCAACTATGCCGGCGGCCACTACGTGGACGTACATATAGCCAATCATCTGCAAGGTTTTGTGGTGGATGAATCCTGGAAACCCTCAGACAAGGTGCATACCCGCCCTGGATTTGTACAAGTGCCTATGTTGGTGTCCGGCACTACGGAGGCCTCTCTGGAGCTGCCTTTCACCGGCCGCGCGGTGGGCGTGGCGCTGCTGTCAGGTCCCGATGCGGGTATTATCCGGTATAGTATTGACGGCCAGGCGGAGCAACAGCTGGATACCCGCACACAATGGAGCCGCAGCCTTTATCTGCCATGGTACCTGGTGCTGGGCGACGGGTTGGCTACGGGGACGCATACACTGAAAATAACGACTACGCCAGGCAGTGTCTGTCGTATTGTTCATTTTCTGGTTAACCGGTGAAAATTTATATTTTCAGGTAAACAGGGGAAATTGCTTATATCATCAGATAGTTAATTTGTTACTCCGGACGTACCAATCCTGGTTAGGATTTCTTATATTTATACATAAGAGTCAGGTTAAACCATTTTGTTCAATCCGGTCAGCTGAAAGTGGCCCCCAAACCATATCGATGTTAGTCACAAATAAACACTTTACGCCCGTCCTGGGGCTGGATATTCACATTGTTATCCTGTTAGGTTTTCCTGTGCCGCTGCCTCATCCGTATATAGGGCTGGTGGTGGACCCCATGGACTACATCCCCTTTATGGGGGCTTCTACAAAGATTAATCATGTACCAAGAGGAAAGAGCGACACCAGCGGAATGCTGGTATTTCTCTTTCATATTCCCATGGGTGGCCCTTTTTTGTTGGCTCCCATGATAGGGCATGATTCGGTGAATTTTTTCGGCAGCAAAAAAGTAAAGGTGGAAGGCAACCTGATGAGCCCATCCGGGCATATGTTGATGACCTGCAACGATATAGGGATGCCGCTGTCACTGCAGCCGGGAAAAAAATTTATTCCCATCCCCAGCCTGTATCTCCCAACCTCTTATGCTATTCCATTGTCTTTCGGGAAACCGGTAATGGTGGGAGGGCCTTTTGTGCCGGATTGGGCGGGAGTATTGTTGAACCTCATTATGTCGTTTGGTTTCGGGGCGTTGATGAAAGGTGCCGGGAAACTGGGAAAAAAGGCATTGACAAAGTTTAACAATAAACTACAGAAAAAAATAGGCAGCAATAAACTCAGCAGTTTCCTGTGTAAAAAAGGACTGGAACCGGTGGACCTGGTGCAGGGCATTGTTATTTACGACTATACCGACTTTGAGTTGCCCGGGCCTATCCCATTGAAATGGGAGCGATCATGGAATAGCGATAGTCCTTTTGAAGGATTGCTGGGGCATGGCACCCATCTGAAATATGACATGCGGCTGCAGGAATTGCCGAATGAAGGCGCTACTGCAGTATTATTGGGAGATGGCCGCACTGCTGTATTTGACATGCTGCCCTTTGCCGGTGATACGGATTACAACCGGCATGAAAGATTGCAACTTACACGTACCCATTCCGATGAATTTGCATTGTTCCAACAGGATAACCGTCATACCTGTATCTTCCGTAAGATACATCCGCAGGACGAACAATACCGGTTGATGAGCATCAGTACAGAAAGCGGTTTTCTGATAAGTTTCCATTACAATGCGTCCGGCCATCTGTTGCGCGTTATTGACAGCGCCGGCAGGCATCTGCTAATGACCAGCGATGACAGGGGCCGTATCCTCAGTGTCACCGGCCGTCATCGTGGGGAAGAGAAAGTACTGGTGCGTTATGCCTATAACGAAAATGGCGACCTGCTGACCATTACGGACGCGCTGGACCAGACCACCCATATTACCTATCGTGACCATTTGATGGTGAAGAAGACCGGCCGCGATGGAGTTTCGTTTTACTGGGAATATGACCGGCAACAGCGCTGTATTCATTCTTTCGGCGATGGCGGCGTACTGGAAGGATTTATTACTTATAACCCCAAAGCAGGCTATAACGAAGTCTCCAATGCACAGGGACACATCACCACCTATTATTATACACCGGATTTTGTAGTACATCAGATAAAAAACCCTTTAGGCAATTCCACATTTTATGAATACACGCCCGACATGGAAATTTACCGGGTAATTGATGCGGAAGGTAACGTTACCGGCTATACGTATGATGACAACGGACTGAAAACGGGTATGGTAAAACCGGATGGGTCGGAAACAAGGGCTATCTACGATGAGCAGGGCAAACTAATCAGCGTCACCGACGCCGAAGGGAACAGCCGTACTTTTATTTATTATGCCGGTTCCGGCCTCTTGCATACCATCACAGAACAAGATGGGCGCATACGGATCTACCGGTATAATGAACAACATTTGTTAAGACGTATTGAGGAAGAAAACGATAGTGCTACCACTATCACCTACGATGAGGACTACAACGTACAAAGTGTGACGATGGCCGATGGTTCCCACAGTGAGTGGAGCTACGACGCCTGGGGACAATGCCTGACGGTAACCAATCCATTCCGTGAGCTGCAGCGGTTCCGTTATGATGCACTGGGCCGTACCACGGATGTATGGCTGCCGGACGGAAATCATATTCAGCTGGAATACAATGCTTACGAAGAAGTGGTGACGGCCAGGGATAAACAGCATGAAGTATATTATGAATACACTGCGCTGGGCAGCCTGAAAAAGCGCGAGGAAAACGGCAAAAAGACCCATTATGTCTATAACCGCGATGAACAGTTGATGGCCATCGTGAACGCACAGGGAGAAACTTACCGGTTTGCCCGTAACGTTGCAGGGCAGGTGGTGTCAGAAACCGGATTCGACGGAGTGGTCCGCCGCTTTGAACGTGATAGTGCCGGCCGTGTTGTTCAGGTGCATCGGCCGGGTAACCAGTGGACGCGTTTTGAATATAGCGTCAACGGGGATTTGTCGCGTGTGGAGTGGAGCGATGGCAGCTGGGAGACTTTCAACTACAACCGCAACGGCCAAATCATTGAGGCTGCCAATAACAATAGTGTGGTACGTTTCGAAAGAGATGGTGTCGGCAATATCATCACAGAGTGGCAAGACGGTTGCGTCATTAACAACCGCTATAATACTGACGGTAAACGGATAGCACTGAAAAGCAGTCTGGGCGCAGATATAAAAATGCAGTGGGACAGCTTTGGCGCGCTCACGGGCATATCGGCTGACACAACGGACAATGATCCATGGATAGCGCATATCCAGCGTAATTTGCTGGGCCTGGAAACAGAACGCATATTACCGGGAGGCGTTAAGAGCTGCTGGACTTACCATCCCGGTTCATCCGCTGCAGGAACACCGGATATTCATCAGGTATACAGTAACGGAAACATCACCCGGCACCGGCAATACCACTGGGACACCAACCAACGGCTTAAACAGCTGCTGGACGCACGGACACGGGGAACTGTCAATTATGGTTATGATGAATCGTCTTACCTCGTCTGGGCACAATATGAAGATGGTAGTTACGATTACCGTCTGCCCGACAAGGGTGGCAACCTGTATAAAACGCAAACACGGAAGGACCGTAAATACGGTGACGGTGGAAGGTTACAGGAAACAGACACTGCCCGCTTCACCTACGATCAGGAAGGGTATCTGCGTAAAAAGATAGTCACCGCATCAGGCTCACCGGAAACCTGGGAGTACGACTGGTATGCCAATGGTATGTTGAAAACAGTGCTGCGCCCGGACCAGAAAACAGTTTCTTTCCGGTATGATGCATTGGGCCGCAGAACAGAAAAGATTTTTAACGGACAGGTCACCCGGTATGTTTGGGATACAAACAAATTATTGCATGAATGGTCTTATCCGCTGTCTAAAAAACCGGTGTCAGCGATCAACGAATATGGAGAACTGGTAATAGACCGTCCTGAGCCAGTGCCACCGGAAAGCCTTGTCACCTGGGTGTTTGATGAGGGAACGATGTGCCCTGCGGCTAAACTCACGGCAACAGGCCGGTACACTATTATCACAGATCATCTGGGAACCCCCTGTGAAGCCTATGACAGCAAGGGTACGAAAATATGGGCAGCTGAATTGGATATTTATGGGAATGTGCGTAAGTTCGAAGGAGCTAAGGACTTTATACCATTCCGTTTTCAGGGACAGTATGAAGATGCAGAGACCGGTTTGTACTATAACCGTTTCCGTTATTACAGCCCGGAAGAAGGGCAGTACATCAGCCAGGACCCACTGGGACTGTTGGGAAATGGCGCTACCCTGTACGCCTACGTAAAAGATCCCAATGCCTTCATCGATGCGTTTGGCCTGGAATGCCGCAAGGCGCAACTGAGGGCGGCAGGCGTACCGGAAGGTCCGGGGGTATATCATATCGAACATGATGGAAAGGTATACACCGGATCGGCTGACAATTTATTGGAAAGGCTGGCCAGTGGAGAAAAGAAACACAAAAAGGCGACGGAGATGTTGTTTGATGCCGATGGTAAAATGAGAGATGATGTAACGCTCACCATCAAAAAAGTGGATATGGGAGATCTCAGTCAGGTGCCTATCGCCGAAGGGCGAGCTAAAAACCACGTGCTGCGAAGCTTTGAGCAGGAAGTAATGGACGAAAACGGCAACGTGCCTAAAATGAACGGGTCACAAAACTCCATCCGCGCAGCGGCAGAACACCGGGTGGAAGAATTCCAGGGAGAACGCGATCTGGCCGGCGCAGACTGGACTGAATAAAAGTTTTAATCTAAATAAATCAGGAATGCCTATCAGTTATATCGGTAAAATTATTCCTTCGGGCACACCCCGCTGGCTAATGGGACAAACACTGCATACCGCGGAAAAAGAGAAGTTCAAAGGATACAAAGACAGAGGCCTGGAATGGGGTGCTGTGGAAAAAAACAAACTGGCTGATATTGATTTCCTGGAGCTGTGGCCTGACGATACTAATACCACTAAAATACCACCGGTAGTAGCTACTCTGCCGCATCTCAAAACACTGATCATCCCTTCATGGTTTGTACCACATCTGAAGGCGGAAGATCTGCCTCCCAGCCTGGAAGCATTGCAGGTGGGCGTGTTGAGCGATAACAAGCCTAAAGTGAACTGGGATAAATCACTTGTGCTGAAACACATTCAGCTGCTGGACCTCGGAAGAGTGGTGTCTGACTTTTACGCAGACAGCTTCCCGGGTCTTTCTACCACACTAACAATTACACTGGGCAATAAAAAGCTGGACCCCGCCGAAATCGGAAAATGCCACCATCTGAAAAACCTTTTCCTCTATAAGGCAGATGCCGTAGAAACACTCAATCTGGCAGGCTCAGATTCTCTGCAGTTTGCCGGCTGGATGGAGGGCAAACACGAGGACTTTAAAGGCCTAAAAGGGTATCGCCAGCTCTGTGACGCAGAAATCAAGTGGAATAAGAAATTGGTGTCGCTGGAAGGTCTGGAGCATCTTTCCAAACTGGAACGGCTGGATATTTCCGATTGTTCCAAACTGGAACACCTGGGCGATATCATGCATATCAAAACCCTGCAATGGTTTCGGATAATGGATAGTGGCAAGGCCTGGACTGCCCATATTGATGATATTAAAGCCAAATTCACCAAGGCCGGATTTGAAAAGATCCGGTTTGAACCAGACGGCAACTACTCGCTGCTGGAAATATGGCGCAATGCATAAACAAGAAAGCCGTAGCCAGATGCTACGGCTCTTTTGTTTGATGGTGATCTTAATTATTTATAGTATTCAAAAACTGATACCTCTGTACCGGCACGTTGGTCAAACACATAGGTAGCTGTTCTTTTGATGACTTTGTTTTTCTCGTATTCGTAGGCATACGTATTGGTACGGTCGGCCTGTCCTTCCTGCGTTCTTGTATGTGTCAGGATGTTGTTGGCATTGAGCGCTTCTGGGGCAAAACCGCCTTCCATCCCGGCTGCTCCGATAGGCCCCTGCCAGTTTGGTTTGTCGTCAAACGTGTAGGTGTCCGTATAGGTAGAGCCAAGCACCTCAACTCCATCCTGCAAATAGAAGCTCTCATGTATTACCTTGGTAATGTTGTTACCTGTCCACACGATGGAGTCTGTACTATTTTTATAGATATTGGGTTTCATGCCACCGATACTGAATACTTTCTCAATTTTTCCGCTGGCATTATAACGTGCAGAATCATAGTATAGGTAGTCGTTGGTTTTAGCCGGATTGATGATCTTTTGGATCTTGTTGTCCACATATACAAATTGGGCAACCAGTTCGTTCGGCCCAAATACTTTTGATTCCGCGTAAGTGGTTTCCCAGATTTCAGATACCCTGTTGTTAGCGTATTTCACGGTGGTGATACCGCCGCCAACATCTGTGCCATCGATCCATCCGTAGGATATTTTGGATACGGTTTTGTCGTTGTTGTATTCAATGCGGCTGGTGTCTGTTACGCTGTACATGCCTTTCAGCAGGCCGGTGAGTGGGTTTTCAGCAGGTGCATCATCTTTTTTGGAACAGGCTGCAAACAATACGGCGATGCCCGCCAGTGCGAGTAATTGTTTTTTCATAGGTTGTTATGTATGTGATTTGATAATTGAATAGTTCGCTTATTGATAATAGTCAAAAACGGTAACCTCCATGCCCGTGGCCTGGTAACTGTTTTTCATAGGTTGTTATGTGTGATGTATTATTCCTCGTTTTTTATGGTTTACAAACTGGGTCTGTTACTGTCGGACACTAAAATATATTTTATTTTGATTATATCAAATTGTTTGTAAATAAAAATTTTACAATAAATATATTCTTGTCAAGTGATCTTTTCTAGTGTGAGATACCAATTTTAATATAGCTGTCATTTCTCCACCGCAGCTTCACCGGCTTACCGGCATCGTTAATCGTTTCTTCGCTGACATCTTTCCCTGTGCCATAATTGATTTGTTCAAACGGATTTTGGTTGATATTGATCACCACTACAAGCCGGCTGCCTTTTGATAATCGTTTGCTGATCATACGGGTATTACTAAACGAAATATCATTGATGCTGCCTGGTGTCAGTAGGTGACGCTTTTCCAGGCTGACGGCATAGCTGGCCCGCCCTAGGAAATAGGAAAGCTGAAAGTACCGCCCGTCGGGCGTTTGCTCATACAGGTTGATACCAAGGTCTATATCTTTTTTATTAGGGATGACCTGCAGCTGGCCAAAGAAAGACCCGTTGATGCAAATATCAGCCGGCAATGGTTCACTTATAAACACAAGGCCATTGGCCGTATTGATGCTGTTATTGATAAGGCTGGGGAGAATGTAGTTGCCTGTAAACGGACCGCTCCTGCCGGAAAGGTCTGCCTGCTGTGAAATAAATGCTGTATCAGCAGGTGGTCGTTGTGACAACTGTTGCGGCGCCAGGTAAAACGTCAGTGTATCATTGTTCATCTGCTGCAGGGAAGCCGCATGTTTCCACTGATTGGTGCCCATTACCTGGTAATTGATACGGTCCTTCAGCAGCGCAGGTTTGGGGCCGCCCTTGAGGATGTGGTCAAACCACTGGTAAATCAACTGATGGATACTGATGCGTGCCACACTGTCTAACGTATAGCCGTTGAGGTAAGGGGCCGGTACATGCTGGCAGCCCAGGTGGTCGAACGGCCCGATAACGAGGTAGTGCTCTGCGTTGGGGTGGTACCGAAGGTGCTCGCGGAAGTAATACATGGCGCCGATTTGCGCGCCATCGAAGTAACCGGTAGTACTCAGTATGGGAATGTTGATCCGGGAGAAGTCTTCCTTATAAGCTGTCATGTTTTGCCAGTACGCATCATAAGCCGGATGTTTCAGCCAGCGGCGAAAAATGGGATTGGGCGTGCCGTCCACGCTGTCCAGCGTTTGATAGGCCGCGCCGCTGTGATACCAGTTGAACTGCATATTGCGCCAGCGGTTCCGGTCGTTGTATGTTACATTGTCCAGGAATTTGTTATTGGTCACATAAGGTATCCACGGATATACGAAGCTCATGAATACATTGTTTTCTTTTGGCACGTCATAACCTGGCACCACGGCGGCGGAAGGCACAATCGTTTTCAGCGCAGGCGGCACGCCATCCTTGACAGCCGCCCATTGCGTGAAGCCTACGTAACTGCCGCCGTACATACCGATGCTGCCATTGCACCAGGGCTGCCTGCTGATCCAGTCGATCACGTCGCGGGCGTCATGGCCGTCACGCTCGTAAGGCTCCGTTGCTTCCGGACTAAGGCGTTTTCCCCTGGTATTGGCCACTACGCCCACATAACCTTTGTCGGCTGCTTCTTTGGCTATGGTGAGATTAGCCACTTCGGTGTAGATAGTGAAGAAAAAGATAACGGGCAACGGTCCCTGCTGACGCCTGGGCCTCACTACTATTGCAGACACACGGGCGCCATCGCGTGTATTTATCAGCAGGCTGTCGCGGATGAGGTAGTGGTCACGGTCCACCTGCCGTAACAGCGGCGCGGCCATGGCGGCAATACGGGGCATCAGTTGCCATGCGGTATACCGCCGGCACAGCTGTATGGCGTCTGGCAGGGAAATACTGTCCTGTGCGGCCTGCTGGGCCAACTGCCGATGCAGATCGGCGGTCAGGAAGGCGCTATCGGCGGTATACCAGTTATCAATGTCATACCTGCTGTTGGCGTGCAGCCGTGACAGTGATATCCGGAACGATTCCCGGAAGGCTTCATCCGTGGACTGTCTGCGCTGCATGGCATGCGCATAGCTTTCGTATTGAATAAACCGCACGGCTGCTTTTTCGGGATCACTTTGCGCATAGGCATCGCGGTACTGCTGAATGGTGGCGAGGGCAGCGGCATATTGCCGGGCGGTCAGCTGCACCATCAGCAACTGTTGCAGGTAAGCCCAGGTATCTTGCCCGGGATGGAGCTGTGGCAGCAATTTTGCTGCCAGGACGGGCATTTCGCGGGCGAGGATTTCCGGATGGGTGGCGGCTTCGCGCGGAAATACAAAGGACTGTGCAATGATGTTCCCGTACAGGCATAACAATGCCGGCAGGAGAATAAGTCTCTTGAAAATCATCTTATAAAGTATTAAAGGGAGGATTACATTTTATTCCACTGTTTGAAACGAACGGTCTGCCGGCCGGACACGATGACGGATATGTCTCCGCGGATAATCAGCTGCAGCCGGCCTCCGTCGACAGGCGTAATATCGGTGATATAACGGGCATGCACCAACTGGTTCCTGTTGGCCCGGAAAAAACAGGCGGGATCGAGCCGCTCTTCCAGCTGGTTCAGCGAGGTTTTGATCAACGCCTGCCTGTCGGCTGACCAGATACGGGCGTAATTGTTCACCGACTCTATCAGGTAGATATCGTTTTGCCGCAGGAAAAAACATTGATCGCCATCTTTGATGAATAACTGTTTGTCGGGTACCGTGCTGCCGGACAATGCCGCCCGTTCCCGCACTTTGGTGCGGTGTTTTTCCATGGCCTGTGCAAACCGTTCTGTACGGAAAGGTTTCAACAGATAGTCCAGCGCATTGCTGTCGAAAGCCTGAACGGCGTAAGTGTCATAGGCTGTTGTAAAAATAACGTCAGGTACATTCGTGAGTTGGGCCAACAGCTCGAAGCCATTGGTGCCAGGCATTTGTATGTCAAGGAACAACAGGCCGGGCTGTATATCCCTAGCGAGCGCCAGGGCTTCGGGCACGTGGCGGGCTTCTCCCGCCACTTCATAATCGGTGTATGGCAGCAACGCCCGTTTGATTTCTTCCCGGGCGGCGCGTTCATCGTCTATGATCACTACCTGTATCTTTTGCATGCTGTTTTATTATAGCTCCACAAACGGGATGGAAATAACAGACAATACCTGTAGTTCCGGCAACGCTGTTATGTGAAAAGAGGCACGCCCCTGAAACTGCAGCAGCAGCCGCTCGCGCAGGTTACGGATGCCCAGCCCGCCGGAAACGGACGATTGTAATACCCCCGGATTTTGTACCGACAAACAGATCTGATCGCCGTTCCTCGCGACGCTGATGGTGACGCAACCGCCTGCTATACTATGTGCGATACCGTGTTTAATAGCGTTTTCCACCAGCGTCTGAATACTAAGTGGTGGCACGGCAATGCCTGTCAGTGCAGGGTCAGTACGGATATCTGCCTGCAGCCGGTCTTCGAAACGCAGTTTCTCCAGTTCCAGGTAATCGCCGACCAGTTGCAGTTCTTCCTGCAGCGTCACTAGTTGATCGGACCGTTTGTACAACGCATTGCGCAGCAGGTCGGAGAGCAGGTCAATGGCCCTGCGTGCCAGCATTGGATCTTCCAGCACCAGTGATTTGATATTGTTTAACGAATTAAAAAAGAAATGCGGATTGAGTTGAGCCGTGAGATTGTCGAGCTGCATTTCTTTTGCCAGCAGCTGTAACCGGGCGTTTTCACGCGCGGCCGCATTTTGTTGCCGGGCATAATGATAAAGGTGCCATGCGAGCACCCAGATAGCCATGGTACGGATGCCTGTCATCAATGGCACCTGGCTGTTGGTTTGCAGGTACCGGAAAAATGTTTGTTCATGAGAGCCCAACCAGTAGAAACGCAGTGTCACCGCGAGGGCGAAGCAGAGCGCCAGTACTACGATGGCAGGAATAATGCGCAGCATCAATGGTTTGGGGCGCAACAGATGCCAGTCGTGTTGCAGCGCCAGCCGGCGGTAGCTATGCGTCAGCAATATGTTGACGCCGATGTCCGCTACGAAATTGAGCGCGGCAAAGGAGTAGCTAAAAGTCGGGCTGCGCAGAAAAGCGTCCACCTCCCAGTAAAGGGCGGCGATCGTCCAGCCGGCCAGCTGGCACTGCCAGTAAGGTGATAAAGGCGTCAGCTTTTTCATACCGGACAAAGTAAGCCGTTCCGCCGGACATAAAAAAGTAAAGTACAGGAGCGCCGTAAAACGGGGACAAGCGCCTATACGGCCAGCTGCTGCCGCGAAGTATCATCTGGTTGAGTGAAACACAGGTAATACTGAAAATACAGCAGCACCAGCAGGCAGGGCAGCGCTTTCAGCTGATAGTTTACGGCCACCTTGTTGATGAAGGAAGGCACGAGGTCAGTAGGACAGAGGGAGGTGACCAACACCAGCAGTCCCAGCAGGATGACAGACAGCGGCCGTTCGGGCAGCATCATCAGTCCGGCCACGGCGCCGGTCACCGCCATGATATAGGTAGGTGATTCGGTACTTTGATTAAACAATACCACCCAGAGCAGGAGGTAGCCTGCAATGATCCAGTGATAGTGCAACGGCCTGTTTTTCCAGGCAAAATAAAGTGCGGACACGAGGCCTGAAAAAGCCAGTGCGGTAACGGTCTTCCCGATGATGCCCCCGGATTGTTGTGGCAGATGCAGCATCGCATAGATCATTCCGCGTACGGAACCGTCTTCCAGAATGACAGGGCTCGTGATCAGCTTAAACCAATCATGATAAGCCTGTAACAGCTCCGCCGGCGACATCACCACCAGCGGCAGCAGGGTGCCGATGATGCCAAACAACGCACAGTAACTGAGGTAGGTGAGCTTCCTGTCGTAGAAAAGAAATACCAGGCCGGTAATGGCGCCATATCCTTTGATGAAAAAACAAATACAAGTGAACAGCGCGGCCAGCATAGGTTTACCACGGTCCAGGTTAATCACGGTGAGCAACATCAGCGCTGCCATGATGGGGTTCGTCTGCGAGGACTGGATGGCGTTCAACAGCTCCAACAACAGCAGCCAGCTGATGATATAGCGCTTGTTGGCAGCTACCGGCAACTGACGCAGGGCGTACAGAAAAAGACCGGCGCTGCCCATCAGCCAGATAAAAAGCCCCAGCGTGACCGGTAAAATGGCCAGTGGCGCAAAAAGTATAGGGAAAGTAGGGTGATATAAAAAATAGTCGAAATAGGTATCGGGATAAAGTTGATATAACGGCATATGATGCAGCATGTGGTCCCACGAGCTGCGGAAAATAATAAAGTTATTATATCGCTGTGTCGCCAGTGACTGGATAAACAATACCAGCGTACCGATGAAATACAGTACAGTCACTGTCAGCGGACGTTGAAACCAAGATGGCAGCCGGTTGGCGACGGACAGTGAAAATACAGGCGTAGGTAAATGTTGCTTTGGCACAATAAATCAATTAACTCTCTGTATCATAAACGCAGGTATTGATTATTCCCTCCATCGACCGACTGAAAAATTATCACATTGTTTTTAATTGTATTTAAAAACGACAGAGTTACAGCATCGCTTGGTAAAAATAATTGATAACATTAAATTAAAATAACCCCGAAAACGGATTGCTTTACTTTGCAGGGCAATGTCAAAAAAAGCAGTTGCTCATGCAAACCCGTGAAGATTTCGAGTTGCTCCAACAGATCAAGGATGGCGATAAAAAGGCTTTTGAAACCTGTTTCAACAAGCACTGGCAGCTATTGTACGCATTAGCAGAACGCATACTCAAATCAGAAGACGACGCCAAGGACGTGGTGCAAATGGTGTACATCTCCCTGTGGGGAAGAAGGGAACAACTGGAGATCACCGGTTCCCTGCAACATTACCTGTTACAGGCCGTGCGGTACCAGTCACTGAAACGGCTAAAGGAAATACTCGACAAACCCGAACACCTGGACCGGGTACACGAACATTACCTGCCGGTGCTCAACAGCATCTGGCATAAACTTCATGAATCCGACCTTTTTAATGAGATATCCTCCCAGCTGGAAACACTGCCGCCCCGCACCCGGGAAATGTTTCTGCTGAGCCGTCGCCAGCAGCTGTCCATCGCTGAAATAGCTGAACGGATGGGCGTATCCGAAAAAACCGTCCGTAACCAGTTGCACATCGCGCTGAAGACGCTCCGCCACCACATTGCTGTTGCCCTTGTTCTGGCCGATCTTTTTGTTTGTTAATAATTCCTTAACCTGACCGAACGGGACAATACCCTCTTTCCCGGGAACATATAGATAGAGAAGTTCAGTTTTTTACCCGAAGGCATGGAGCGCCTGATATACGGTCATTATGAATGTAGCACAACTAAAACGGATCATCAACAGGTACCTGGCAGGAAATGCCTCGGGTAAGGAAACTGCGCTGATAGAAACATGGTATGGATCAGCGCTGGACGAAGCCCGGCAAACACCCGCCTCTCCGCAAAGCGAAGTTTACCGGCAGGAAGTGCTGGAGCGCCTGCGCCTTGAAATGAACGAAGGACCAACAGGAAAGGTTATACGTTTTTCAAAAATGCGCAGCATAGCGGCCGCCTGTATCGTGCTGCTGGGCGGCGCTTCCCTCGCCTGGAAATACCAGTACGATATCCTCGACGCTATAGATCCCGTACCGCTGGAAACAGTTACCGCACGCGCTTTCCAGGTAAAGCAGGTCGTACTGCCGGATAGCACCGTCGTGGTACTCAATGCCGGCAGCGAAATCAGCTATCCCCGTCATTTCCGTGGAAAAAAACGCCAGGTGCGGCTCAATGGGGAAGCGTTCTTTACTGTTACACACAACCCTTCCGCAGCGTTCACCATTACCGCCCCGCACCTGCAGGTACAGGTACTGGGCACCTCCTTTGTGATGACCGACAGCAGCCACGTACAGGCGGCGAGGGTAAGCGTAAAAACAGGCCGCGTGGCCGTTTCTGCCGAAACAAAAGGCTTCCCCGTCACACAGCTGACGGCCAACCAGGAACTGTTTTATGATGAAGCCGGCGGCGTCGTGAACATCAACCGTCATCATGAGGCAGACCTCGGGTGGACCACCAAGCAGCTCGTTTTTAACAATGCGTCCCTATCGGAAGTCTTCCGCGAAATCGAAAATCTGTTCAAAGTAAAAATACAGGTCAGCGATACCAGCATCCGTCAGCTGAAATTTACCGGCGCCTTCGATGCCGGCGATCCTTTGCCGGACATGCTGAAAGTGATCGCCTTGTCTTACCGGCTGACCATTCAGAAACATAAAGACGGAACAATAAACATCAGCAACTAACAGCTAAAACTAAAACACTCACCTGTTTACACCACCGCGCCAGCGGTGGTAACGGGGGATCTTTTTCAAAAAACAATCAAAACGAATGAAGGAAAAAATTTTACCGGGATTAAAACAGACAGGGTGGAGATGGGTGTGCAGCCTTGCGCTGGTGTTGAGTTTCCTGACAACAGCGGCCGCCCAGGACAACGCGCTGGCTAAAAAGATCAGTGTCAGCTTTAAAAACGAAGGACTGGTCCGCTGCCTCGAAATGGTGCAGCAACGCGGCGGCGTCACTTTCTTTTACAACCCGGCCGAAGTGAATGCCACCGGCAAAAAATACAACATCGGCTTCGACAACAAAAGCGTACAGGAAGTGGTGGTGTACCTGCTGCAGGGCACCGGCCTGGAGTTTGAAATGGCCGACAATAAAAAGATCGTCATCCGCAAAGCGCAGCCCAAAACGGAAACGCCCCGCAAATGGCGCACTGTAAGCGGTGTCGTTAGAGATGCTAAAAAGAACATGCCTATCGGAGGTGCAGAGATACTGGTACAGAGCAACGGTAATCATCTCACCGCCGATGCCGGCGGCCGCTTCACCGTAGAAGTAAAAGACACCGTGGACGTACTGGTGGTCTACTTCGTGGGCTATGCCACCAAAATGGTGAAAGTAGGCGCCAGCAAAGCGCTGGACATCCATATCCAGCCCGACAGCAAAACACTCGGCGGCGTAACGGTGGAAGCCCGTCGCCGTACCAATACGGAAGCGTCGCTGCTTAACGACCGTAAAAACGCGGCCGTGATATCCGACGGTATCTCCGCACAGAACATCGAAAGAACCGCCAGTATCACCACCACGCAGGCTTTGCAGCGTGTGTCCGGCGTAACGATCACCGATGAGAAATACGTGGCCATCCGCGGCCTCGGCGACCGCAGCGTGATAGGACAACTCAACGGCGTACGCCTCGCATCTTCCGATCCGGACCGCAGCGCTATCCCCCTCGACCTGGTGCCTTCCAGCCTGCTGGACAATATCACCGTTTATAAAAGCAGCACGCCCGATAAACCGGCAGATGCTTCCGCCGGTATCGTAGAGCTGAAAACAAAATCCATCCCTGACCGTGAAACGTTCAATATCACCATCCAGAGCGGCTTCAATACACAGGTAGGCCTCGGTGGAAAAATGAACAGTTTCTATAACAGTGAAAGTGGTTTCCTCGGCGGAAAAATCAAAAGCAAAGGCCTTAGCGACGAATTCCAGGCACTCGCCAAACAATACCCCAACGGCCTGCGCGAGATACAGGACAAAATCGCCTTCAGCCGCAACGATCCTGCCATGCAGGCCGAGGCTGCACGCATTAACCGCATCATGCATCAGTTTGATCCCGTGCTGACCACACAATATAAATCGGCACCGCTCAACCAGCAGTATGCACTCACCTACGGTAACAACTTCAAAGTATTTAAAAAACACCAGGTAGGTATCATTGCCGGCGCCAACTACTACAGCCGCGTAACAGATATCCACGGCGGAGAGCTCAACCAGTGGAGCATCTACCAGGGGGTGCTCACCGGTAGCAACGATGTGTACAGCCCGCGGATCATCCCGAACTATATCACCCCAAATAATATTCATCTGGGAAAGTATCTCACATATAAAGAGAATACCGGTGTTCAAACCCTTAACTATGGATTTTTGGGCGGACTGGCATACCGCTTTAACCCGCAGCATGAAATCAGCATGCAGTACCTGGGCAGCCGTGGCGCGGAAACCAAAGCCACCAACCTCTATGGCGCATATGAGTATACCGGCTTGCCAGGCACCGTCTCCAATATCATCTACTCCCTCAAACAGAGCTACCGTACCCTTAATACTTTTAACCTGCAGGGTGAACACAAGTTCCTGAAAGGGGAATACAGCCCGCGATTGAGTTATAACCTGGCTACTTCCTCTTCCAGTCAGGATGATCCGGATTACCGTTTTGTGAACCTGGCGGACTACAAACCCGTTGGTGGCGGCGCTTATCAGAAGCCTACCCAGATGCCGGGCGGCACTTATGACTGGGCGTATACCCCGGACCTGTACTCCCTGGTGTCCGGCTACGTGAATGGCTATGGCCCTTACGGCATTATCCAGGCCGATCCTAACGGCCGCCGTTTCCGTAAGCTGCATGAAACAAACTATAACTATAAAGCTGATCTGACCATTCCTTTTAAAGTGGCGGGGCTAAGGCAGGAATTTAAAACAGGTGCCAACTATCTGCACCGCAAGCGCGAATTCACAGAGAACGTATTGTTCCTGCCTGGCTCCAATTACTCCGCCAACAAGGCTTTGCCGTTGTATGAAGTAAATGGTGACCTGAACCGCCTCGTAGGTTATGACCGTATAGGTGTGCGTCCGCCGTCTGCTTACAATCCCGAAGGCCAGCCTGTTGTCGGTGGTTTCCTGTATAATATCCAGAAATCCCCCAACAACTATAAAGGGTTTTATGAAACACGCGCTTTCTATGGCATGCTCGACCTGCACCTGACGGACAACCTGCGGCTCACGGGCGGTGTACGTTTCGAGCTGACAGACATCCAGGCCGCGGTAGACACTTCCGGCGTATTCCTCGATCCCTCCATCAGTACGCCCGACAAAGACGGCAACAAAGTGAACCTGGTATATACCGAACCCAACTCTATCTACAAAACAGATTACAAGCCTTACTACTCTGCTAACCTGACTTATACACTGAACAAGAAAATGAATTTCCGCCTGGGCTACAGCAATTCCCTGGCGCGTCCGGAACTACGGGAACTGACCAACGTTTTTGACTTCGATCCGTTCCAGTTTGCGTTGGTAGTAGGCAACCCGAAACTGAAAAACCAGCTGACCACCAATTACGATTTCCGTTGGGAATGGTTTCCTTCCGCAGGAGAGGTGTTGTCTGCTTCTGTTTTTTATAAAGAGATCGATAACCAGCTGACGAAAGTATATAAACAACAGACTTCCGGTCTGGATGCACGTTTCCCGGAGTTCCCCGCTATTGAGTTCCAGAACGATCCTAACAAAGGGCGCGTATACGGGATAGAGCTGGAAGCTGTAAAGAATCTGGGCACCCTGGTGCCGGCGCTCAACCACTTTAACCTGGGCGCCAACCTATTGCTTGCGCAAAGCGAAATCAAAAAAACAGCAGAAAGAATGCAGGCCTCACAGGCACTGGACCGCCGCGCGCCGTCCAACAGTCCGTTGTTTGAACAGGCCCCTTATTCCATTAACGTGTTCCTCAACTATTTCAACAGCAAGTCAGGTACCGATGTGACTACAACGTTCAACATGGTGGGAGAGCGATTGATACAGGTGAACCTCGATGGTACGCCTGACCTGTACACCAGGCCCAATCCTGTCCTGGACTTCGTGCTGAGCCAGCGTATCTACAAACGCCTGATGTTTAAAGGGTATGCCAAAAACATCCTGGACCGTCCGTTGCAGGAAGTGTATGCCAATCCCAACACCGGTGGCAGATACTACGGAAAAGAGTATATCCGCCGCAGTTATAAACGCGGTACCGAGATCATGCTGGGACTGAGCTACACCCTGTAAATACTAACTGAAACAAGCTAATCTGAATACAATGAAAAGATGCTTACACACGGTGATGTTGTACCTGTTGAGTGCCGGCGTATTAACGTCCTGCACCAAAAAAGAGGACTTTACGTATGACAACCGCGTTAATCCGCAGGCCGATGCAGCTTCCAGCGTTCGTATTGTGAACCTGCGCGGGGCCACGGAGCTGATGGTGAATGGAAAGCAGCTGTCTGCTTTTATGTTGCCCAATTATGAGGGTTACTATGATGAAAACACCACGAAGGGCACGCCTTTTTTCCCGGAAACGGGCCGTATGGGCCTTACCTATACCATCCCGCAACAACTTGTTAGTGCTGATGGAACGGTGAAGGATATACGTTTTGCATCCTTTGTACGTAGTTTCTCGCTGGCGCTGACCAGAGGTTTTGTGGCGAAGGATGATTTTAACCATCCGGTGGATTATTACTTCACTTATTTCGCGCCTAATACCGGGCAATTGACGGATTCATTGTTTGCTATTCCCCGCTCAGTATCACCGCCGGCGAACCCGGAGCACTGTAAAGTGCGGCTGTTGAACCTCAGCTCTTCCAGCGCAGCCTTCGGCGGCAATATGCGGGTAGTGTGGGCTGATGGCACAACAGTAGCCGGACTGGATAATATTGGAGTAGGACAGTATTCCGAATATGTGGAACTGCCTTACGGCACTTACCAGTTGAAAGTAATGGCCATGGACGGTCAGATGGTGCCGGGCGTAGGAGGCAGCACGCAGGAGTTCAACGTGATCAACCCACCGACGGGCACCATCATGTTACCTGGCGTAAAAGCCAAGCCCCGTGTAAACGGTTTTGTGGACAGCAAGCTGACCTTCGCACCGTTAAAGACTTATCAGCCAGGGGGTGTGTATACCATTGTGGTAGCCGATCAGCCCACTTTCCGTTATCCTACCGGTAGTGACAACGGCGAAACTTATCCCGGCAAAAACAATGCTTTCCGCATCATCGCTGATGCAGAGCCGCAAAACAATACCTATGCCCGGTTACAGGCTATCAATGTACTACCTGGCAAATCTGTCAGCGTATCGGTGGATGGAAATATGCTGGGCAATGCCCTCGCTTTTTCAGCAGCTTCCGCTTTTAAACCATATATAACGGGCACGCATGTGGTAAAAGTGACCGACGCCGCCGGCACGGCGCTGACCGACAGTACGGTATCGCTGATACCGGGTGATAATAATACGATATGGGTATATGAAAAAAACGGTAAAGCGGCGATCAGCATAGTGGCCAATAACCTGAGCAACAGCTTTTATTCCGGCGCCACGGAAGATGGCAGCTACAGCACTACTAAAATCGAATTCCCCAGCTGGATACGCTTTATGAATTTCTGTCCTGATCTGCCGGAAGCCACTTTCACAACAGATGACGGGCAGGTGCTGGGTACTACGCTTGCTGGTCAGCGCCTGCAACTGGGCGTCCCGATGGTGAAGAACCCTTACGTGATGCTGGATGCCAATTTTTATCAAAGCGTGCTGGCCTATGCCTCTGCGGAAAATGTGATACCGGGCAACTGGCTGCGGGAGGTTACACCACTGCGGAGCCGTGATTTTATCGCCCGCCCGGAACTGTATCCTGCCGGACGTTCGCCCATCAGCGAAACCGGTGTATATACCGTGGCACTGATCGGCAACCTCAATACCAGCAAGCCGGGAAGCGAAAAGGCCCGGATGATCATTATCAAACATAATCAGTAACATGAATAACAGAATTATCCTTTTGCTTTTACTGTGGATAGCTGTGGGTGCGGCCTGCCGGAAAACGGAATACACTACCATTGCCGAGCCGGCCTACCTGCGGATATTCAATAACCTGGACTATAATATCACTGTTGACAACAAGGAAGCGCCGCAACCGTTCCTCACGTTCCTGCTGGACCCTGAGCTGGATGCAGGTGGAATTCCCGTTGCCGCCAAAGCTACCGGTGATTTCCTCGATAAACGCGCCGCATGGGCAAGGCCTTATCCGGATGCGGTCAACACCACACTGTTTCAGACAGAGTATCCCGGCAGTGCCAAAGTATTGGCCGGCCCAGTGCTCAATGGCTACGACCTGTCCAGCTGGGCACAGGTGCCCGCAGGCAAACACCGCGTGATGTTCATCAGCCGTCCCATCAGCGAGGTGCCCTTCTTTCAGCTGCCGAAAGACCTGCGCAGCCAGGTCATCATTGATACCACCATTGACTTCGGTAGCAGGGAAGTATATACCATGCACGTACTGGAAAAAGATGTAGATACCAAAACACCGGGTATCTATGTACGGAAGGAGACATTTATCAACCAGCCTTTTTCTGATTCGATGGTATATGTCAATTTCTATAACCTCAGTTCTTCAGGATTTTTTGAACGCGGAAAATTGCGAAACAATTCCGAAGTCTTTAACCTGAAGATACGGGACACCATGAATGTGTATTATTCACTGGGCAAGGTCAATGAACAGAACCGTCCCTTACCTGTTGCAGGTCATATAGGTGTACTGATGGACAAGGTAGTGCGCTCCCATGACCCGGCCGTACATCCGTATTACAGCTTTCCGCTGTTCCCGGACACCACTGCCAATAAGATATACGACGGAAGGATGGCGCAGACTTTTACCTTTCTGTCACCTGCCTATACCTACGAGAACAATCCTTTTATACAATATATGGGCGAATCCAACGGGCGCTTCTCCGAGCTGCGGATAGGGCCTGCCGGTATGCCCGGTGATGTCGCCTATCGCACGGTGGCGGATTTCCTCACCGGTATGGTGGTGACCATCCGTTCCGGCAAGTATTTAAACCGGTCTTTCGCCACTGTCAACACTATCGAATATGTCAATGGTAAATTTTATTTGATGACCATCCAGCGTAAGTATGAACCACCTGTGTACTAAGCAGGCCTTAAAAAAGATGATTATGCGATATTATACTTTGTCCTGTTTGTTTTTCTTTTTCCTGTTGATGATGACAGGATGTAAGAAAGATGATCTGACACCTCCGAGGGACACCGCTCCTGCCCGTGCTATGGGGGAGTTTATTCACAATAACTATGACCTCAGCCTGTTTGCTGCAGCCCTGCAAAAAGCGGGTCTGTTGGACAGCCTGAACCAGCCCGGTCCTTTCACCTGCTTCGTTCCGGACAACAAGGCTTTTAATGATATAGGCATTACCAGTCCGGCTGATTTTGATGCCATGGACCCGGAAAGCCTGCGTACAATGGTGAAGTACCATGTGTTCAAAGACCGTAAGTATATCTCCGAATTCCCATTGCAGATGGGCAATAAATATATGACCCTGGCGGGCTCAGAGATATTTGTGTCGTCGTCCGGCAATCCCGGCGCGACTTATACGCCGCCTGACAAAAGAAATGTTTTCGTGAACGGCGCCCTGGTGTACCCTGATTCTAAACGCAACGTGGCACTGTCTAACGGTGTGGTGCATGTTATCCGCAAGCCGCTTAATTACAGGCCGGGAACCATCCAGGAATATTTGCAGGCAGACACCAGCCTGTCCATTTTTGTCACCGTGATGAAGCGCTGTAAGCTGTGGGACGGACTGAAAGACAAAGGGCCGTTTACCGTATTTGTGCCGGACAACGACGCCTTTCGCCAATACAATATCACGGCAGACAGTGCGGCGCGCCTGGACCCGGATAAATACGAGGCGGTCGCCTTTAACATATATCCGTTGGCGTTAAAGTCCAAACGTATCTTCTCCACCGACTGGGTGCAGATTTCCGGTACCTATGGTCCTATCTCTTCCATGATCAACGTCGGGAATTTTGCCATCAAGCCTTATTATGAGTACAACTGGTACGATAATTCTGAGAATGTCCTGATCAATATGATGGACGTGATACAGCAGAACTTCAGCACCAACGGGCCATCTACGCTGCATTACCGGAAGGGTTTTGCCATCGGGGCCGACCAGCTGACCAGCAATGGGCTGGTGCATCGTATCGATGATCTGTTACTGGACCCCGCCACTTTACGCAAATAGCACAAACCGTTTTAAAGCTGATTGAAAATGAAATTTTTTACCGCTGTTAACATACCAGGCAAGCTGTTGAGATACTGCTTACCTGTACTGCTGGTGCTGACCATCGCCTGCCGCAAGCAGGATATTGAACCGGACCCTGTCGGTGAGCCGGTGCCTTACACCGGACCGGTATTGGGTTTGAAAGAGACTTTGGAAAAATCTCCCTATACCTATTTTAAAGCAGCCTGGAAACGGGCGAAGATAGATGCCCGCCTGGACGCAGCGGCCACGATATCGTTCACCATTTTTGCGCCAACAGACAAGGCATTTGAACAGGCAGGATGGACGATGGAAAAAATCAATCAGGCTGCGCCGGAACAGCTGGACAGCCTGTTGTCTTTCCACATCAGCGCCAATCAGATACATCCGGCTTCTCTTGCAGAAGTGATCGGTAATGTTCCCATGGTAACACTGCTGAAAGCCGAACTGCCCGGATTTGAAGGTTATCCTCCTTATCAGTATATGCTGTTTGCCGGTGTATACCATGACAGCCTTTATGTCAACGGACAGCCGGTGAGCAAATGGGGGCAGGCCCTTGAAAGCACCACGGCCACTATTTACCCGACAGATAAGGTATTGCAAAAGCCGGTGCAGGATATGCTGTCTTTTCTGCAGTCTGATGAACGATTCAGTCTTTACCTGGAAGCCTGCCGTATCAACGACAGCCTCTACCTGGATAAAGACCCCTGGAACACGACATTATTGAACATGCCGGTACTTTCCGCCACGGGTTCCTCAGGAGGGCAGTTTACGCTGGTTGTCCCCACTAACGAGGCATTCCACAAAAGCGGTTTTAATACGGCAGAGGATATACGCCAGTATAGTTACAAGTCATTGCCTATTGGCGATCCTGGCTATGATGATAAATTCTACTACGTTTATCCCACTACCGCCATGGATTCGATCCTGCTGCCAAATCGTATGGATTATGCCGGCACTGTTGCCGCTTATAACGGTACGAAGAAAATCTACCCGGTGTATTTCGTCAATGAGCTGATGGTCAACCGCAGTGTCTCTGGTATGATGCTGAGGACAGGGGCCGTGTATAACTATGCGCCTATGATATACCGGCTTGATTTTGCTGCCGGCAATACAGGTCTGGGCGTAAGGCGGCTCGGCACTGCTGCTGCCAGATTGCCACTCGCGGAAACAAATATCTGCCTGTTGAATGGCGTGGTCCATGTTGTTAACGACGGACTGTTCATGCCATAGTCATTCATCTCCCTAAAACAAACAATTATGAAAAGAATATTCTATACCGGTTTGCTATTGTTGTTAATGACGGCGTGCAGCAAGGATGAGAAGACAGCGCCGGACCAGCAGTTGAGCAATCGTATCACCTACGTGATCGCAGACAATATATTTAACTTCTCCAGTTTCAATGCAGTGATCGAGCGTACCGGCTATGGGCCCAAATTAGCTGGTGAAGGGCCGCTTACGGTACTGGTGCCGGACAACAACGCCTTTATTAAAGCCGGCTATGCCAATGTCGGCGCTGTATTGCAGGAGCGGTCATCCACGCTGAACCATATGATGACCTATCATGTGCTCAGCGGCACCTGGGAGCTGAATAAACTGCCTTTCGCTTTTAACCAGGAGCTGACCACCGCCTCCGGTGCTAAAATGTACGCCACCCGCTGGGTAAAAGGTAAAGACACGGTGCTGACCATCAACGGCACACCTGTTATCTCCTATAACCTACCGGCCAGCAATGGGCTGATACAGGTGATGAGCGAAGTGTTGCAACCACTGGTGAACCAGACATTGTCCGATGCCATTGCCGCAGATACCACGCTTACCTTTCTGAACGTAGCACTGCAGCAGGCCGGCTTGAAAGACCTGGTCGCTTCTAAAAAAGTCTATACTTTCTTTGCGCCCTCCAACAGCGCCTTCCGCAGCAAAGGCTTTCCTACGGCCGACAGCGTGGGACAAACAGATCCCGCTGTGCTGCAACGGATGTTGGGGTATTCCTTTTTTCCGGGTCGCCGTTTTGTCTATGACTATGTGCTCACCACTGATGATACCGATAAAAGTGAACAGGCCATGTATAACGGCAGTAACATCACCGTACAACTGCTGAAGACAGGTGTGAAATATACCGGTATCACCATCCAGGGATCTGGCAACACTTCCCCGGTCAACATCCTTAAAAGCAATGTGCTGGCAGGAAATGGCGTGCTGCATATAATCAGCAACGTGCTGAGTGAAAATCAATAAATCCAACAAAGCTTAACATGAAGCAGGTATTCTACATTATACTCTTACTCCCTTTGCTGATGATGGCGTCGGGAGGATACGCACAGGAAACTAACGGTGCCTGGAGCGGACGTATCACCAACGGTAAGCAGGAGCAACTGCCTGGTGTTACCGTACTGGCGGTGCATCTGCCTTCCGGTACTAAATATGGCACCGTCACCAGCGCAGATGGCCGGTATTATCTGCCCGGTCTTCGTATAGGCGGCCCGTATAGCATTACCGTCAGCATGATGGGCATGGAAACACAGTCCCGCGATGGTTTTACGATCCGTCTCGGTGAACCGCTGCAACTCAATTTTGTTCTCGCAGACAAAGGCAAACAACTCTCCGAAGTGGAGGTGAAAGCCACCCGTACTGGCGCCAAAGCCAATACCTTCGGAGCAGGACAACATATCAGCCGCTTGCAGGTGGCCAATATGCCCACTATCTCCCGCAGTATCACGGACATTACTAAGCTTGTACCGCAAGGCTCTAAAGACAACTCTTTCGCCGGTACCAATTTCCGTTATAACAATGTTACCATCGACGGCGCCATCAACAATGACGCGATAGGCTTCAGTCCCTCCATGGGCGGCATCACCGGCAGCTCCGGCATGCCCGGCTCCAGCACCCGCACCAACGCAGTGTCTATGGACGCTATTGAAGACATGCAGGTGTACCTCGCACCCTTCGACGTAAAGATCGGTAACTTCACCGGTGGCAGTATTAACGCCGTTACCCGCAGCGGTACCAATAAAGTGACAGGCAGCATTTACGGTTTCGGTCGCAATGCCGCTATCACCGGGAAAGACAAGGTGGGGCATCTCGGTAAAATGGACAAAGATTTTTATGATTACCAGGCAGGCGTGCGCGTTGGTTTTCCTATCATCAAAAACAAATTGTTCTTCTTTACCAATGAAGAAATCACCCATCGCCGGGACCCGGCGCAGCTGCTGGCCGGCAGCCAGGAAACAGCCCACATCCTGAGCACGAAAGATGCAGAAGATATCCGCAACGCCACCATCGCACGTTACGGCAAAGACGCAGATCCCGGTACTGCCGGCGCTTACAACGCCTGGTCAAAATCCGTGAAGTTCTTCAATCGTCTCGACTGGAACATCAATGATCGGAACCAGCTGTCTGTCCGCAATAATACTATCCGTTCTTCCGCGATGAACATGGACCGCGACCAGCAGGATTTCCGTTTCAGCAGTATGGCCTACGAACAGACCAATAACCAGACATCCACCGTGGCGGAACTGAAAACACGTTTCAATAACCGTCTCTCCAACAGCCTGATCATAGGCTATACTACGGTACACGATAAACGTGACCCATCGTCCAATCCTGCCTTGCCGCAAGTGCAGATCATGGGCCGCGCACCCGGTACTACCATCTACTGGGGCACCGACAGGGAAGCGTCTATTTTCAACATGAAACAACGCACCATCGAGGTGACGGACAATCTCACCTTGCGGAGAGGCAGGCATACCCTGCTCTTCGGTACCCACAATGAATTTTATCATATCGATTACGGCTTTGTGAACAGCTGGAATGGTCGCGTAGACTATCTCAGCATCGATGACTACCTGAACAACATTCCTTACCGTGTACGCGGCAGTTACAACTTTACCAACAACAGCCGCGATTATATCCTGGCCAACCCGGAAGCACGTTTCAATGTAAACATGCTCAGCGCCTATGTACAGGACGAAATCCAGGTGACAGAAAAACTGAAGCTGATACCCGGTGTACGTGCTGATTATACCATGTTGCCCAATGCACCAGCCCTGAGTGAACAAACACGTAATGCCTATACGGATGATTATTTTGGCACCACCTACGCCTATACGCCGTTGAACCGTATCACCAATCACTATCTGAACAAAGTGCAGGTGTCCCCACGGCTGGGGTTCCGGTATGACTGGCTGGGCAACCAGCAGTTGATACTGCGTGGCGGTACCGGTCTGTTTACCGGCCGTATTCCTTTCGCATGGCTGGCTTACGCTTATTATAACAACGGTATCAACTACGGTTCTTTTGACCAGAAAGCAGATGCAAAAGTTTTTGTGCCCGGTACCGATGCAGTGAAGCCTGGCCAGAACGGCATAGCCGACTTCATTGCCGGCAATGGTACGGTCATCAACAATCGCATGGCAGGTAAAACACAGGTAGACGTGATTGATAACAACTTCGTAATGCCGCAGGTATGGCGTACCAGCCTGGCTGTAGACTATACCACCGGGAACGGCTACAAATTCACGGTAGAAGGTATTCTCACTAAAACGTTGAAAGATGTGATGTTCCAACAGATCAATATCAAAGATAATCCGCGTTATTACGGTTACGACAGTACGAAACAGCAGCCTGTTTTCAGTGGTGCTGTAGACCCGCATTTTTCCAACGCCTATCAGCTGAGCAATACCCGTAAAGGATACCGGTACAGCCTTACCGGCAGCGTTAACCGCAACTTTCCTTTTGGATTGTACGCATCGCTGGCATATACCTATGGGCAGTCCAAAGACGTGTCCAACGGTATCCGCAATTCTATGGAGAGCAACTGGCAATTGAACCAGGCGCTCAATCCCAATAATCCTGGACTGGCTTATTCGAACTTTGATATCCGCCACCGCCTGGTGCTGAACCTGCAATATGTACGCCGCTGGAACACCAGCTGGATAAGTACTTTGAGCTTGTTTGCCACTGCGCAGTCGGGCAGCCCGTTCACCTATGGCATTGTGAACAACAGTATTCAGGGACTGCCACAGCAGGTGAGCCTCGTGTATATTCCCGAAGCTGCCGATGCGGTGAAGTTTTTTCAGGACTATACCAATAAAGCAGGGGAGACGGTTACTGCCGCCTCTCAGGCCGCCGCTTTCAACGATTATATTGAGGGTGATAAATACCTGCGTGGCCGTCGTGGTCAATACACAGAGCGCAATGCCGGTCGTACGCCCTGGAACGTTCAGGCAGATCTGCACTTTGCGCAGGAGTTCCATTTCTCGAAAGATCCTAACGGCCAGTTTATCACCTTCTCCGTTGACGTGATGAACTTCACCAACCTGTTGAACAAAACCTGGGGCAGGGCCTATTTTTCTCCCAATACGTTCAATTCTACCGCCAGCGTGGGCCTGACACCGGCTTTCCCGGCGAAACAGAACCCGGGCAACTATCCTGTGTACCAGTACGAAAATCCGGGAAAGCCCTACGCGATAGACTTTTTTAACTCCCGTGCGCAGGTGCAGCTCGGGATGAGATATTCATTCTAAAAATGATGACCATGAAATCATTGCTATATTTTTTATGCGGGCTGCTGTTGTTGACGGCCTGTAAAAGAAACCGGGATGAAGGGATGGACATACCGCCTTCCATCACTTCTTTCTGGCCTAACAGCGGAAAGGCCGGTACTATCGTTACCATTAACGGCGCCGGTTTTAACCGGAAAGACAATGAAGTGACGTTTAACGGGACGGCAGCGACCGTGCTGGACGTAAACGACACGGTAATGACCGTACTGGCGCCGGCCAGTGGCAATAGTGGTAAACTGTCTGTTAAAACCAATGGCAAAGAGCTGGAAGCGGGTACTTATACTTATCAGGACCTGAGTGTACGTGGCGTCAGTCCGCTTAATGGTCCTGCCGGTACCAACGTAGTGATTTTGGGAGAAGGTTTCAGCAGCATCAATGCGCCGGTCAAGGTGCTGGTCAACGGAAAGGAGGCCACCATCACATCCGTGAACGACACCACGTTGATAGCTTCCGTGCCTGTATCTGCCGGCAGCGGCACCATCAAAGTGATGGTAGATGGAAAAGAGGTGAACGGTCCCGCGTTCCTGTTCCAGAATATCAGCAAAATCAAGCCACTGAAAGGGGGTAAGGGCACGCAAGTGACGATCACCGGTGAAGGCTTTAACGCGGTGGCGGCCAACAACGCTATCGCGTTCAATGGAAAAGCCGGTACCGTGATCAGCGCCACGACTACACAATTGGTGGTGGCCACACCGGATGATGTGGCCACCGGCCCGCTGACGGTTACCATCAACGGGCAAAAAACTGTCGGCCCCGTGTTTACGGTGATCCCTCCTCCGGTACTGGCAACAGTAGCGCCTTTGAGCGGTCCTGCCGGAAAAGAAGTGACCATCACCGGAGCTAACTTCAGCAGTGAAATTGATGAAAACAATGTGATGTTTAATGGCATTGCCGGCGTTGTAAAGCAGGCCACTGACAAGGAGTTGCTGGTAACTATCCCGGTGGGTGCCGGAACGGGCAATATGAAAGTATGGGTCAACGGGCAGGAAACAGGCGGTCCTCAGTTCAAGGAACAGAACCTTGGCGTAGCAAGCCTTTCGCCCGACAACGGGCTGGCCGGTACAACCGTTACCGTTGCCGGTATAGGCTTCAGCACTAACCCTGCGGACAACATTGTGACGTTTAATGGCGTGCCTGCCACCGTGCTGAGCGCTACTGCCACTACGCTCGAAGTGACAGCACCGGCCACGGTTTCCACTGGTACCGTCAACGTGAAGGTGAACAGCCTGGATGCTATCGGGCCCGTATTCAGACATGCCGGTGTGATGACGTTAGCCGGCGGTCCCGGTACAGGTATGTTTGTAGGCACTACCGGATTAACGGGCGACCGGAACGGCAATCTGTATTTCCTGCAGGGGCAGCAGGTGCAGAAACTTTCGCCTGACGGTACCGTGAGCACCTATACCGGGGGCACCGTCAGCGCCCATCAGGACGGCCCGCTGGCCACAGCGCTCTTTCAGAATCCGCGAACTATCACTGCGGATATCTATGACAATATTTATGTGTTGGAAGGTATCGGTCAGCGGAATTATGTCCGTAAAATCACGCCAGCCGGTAATGTAACTACTGTGCTGACAATACTCGATAACCTGTCCGGCGCATTGGCAGTGGACAACAATGGGGCTATCTACGTGGGTAAGATGTACCAGGGGGTGTATAAAAGCGAAAGCAATGGCTCACTGACCAAGTTCAGTTCTTTCCCCCATACTGTTCCGGACAAGATGGCGCTGGACGCATTGGGCAACCTGTACTACGCAGGCGGTGACTATAACAACCCATTCATCGTGGTGGCGCCTGCATCAGGAACGAGCAGGTATTTGTGCGGCAGTGTTTTTGAAACCGGGTTTGTCGATGGCAATGGGCCCGTGGCACGCCTCGGCAGCCCGCTGTGTACAGTCCTTGACCCTTCCACCGGCAATATCTTTTTTGTGGATAACATGAACATGTGTATCCGGTATGTTACCCCGTCCGGTACGGTTAAAACAGTAACCGGCGCCGGTGGTACTTTTGACTCCTTCAAAGCAGGGTACAAAGACGGTACACTCACGGAAGCCTTGTTCAAAAACATGAACGGTATCCATGTGGACAGAAGCGGCAACATTTATGTGCTGGACCAGTACAACAATGCTGTCAGAAAAATATTCATGAAATAAAGGGGGATTGTTAAGCATAAGCGCCCTGTTGCCTGATGGCAGCAGGGCTTTTTTATTTTTTACACCGTTTACACCTGGTTAACGTTTGGACAAATCCGAAAGATTATTTTTGCTGCGCTTATCCTTCTGTTCAGTGGTGCATTACATATGTGTTAGGTACCATTGGTTATAAATCAGGTTTTTATTGGCATTTCACTTTTTAAGCAGATAATTTATTAACTTTGAACTTAACTTAAAAGTGAAGTATTTTAATTGCCGGTTGGTTGAATGGCTGACCGGGCCTCAAATGGTTGCGTTTACTTTTTTTGTCAATGATGACACAATGAGCGAAACGGAGAAGTTTTATTCCAGGTTTGATGGAAGCGATTTTAGTGACAGTCTTGGAATTATAACGACTGTTCTGGAAGAATTTGCGACTTATGGAGCATGGGAAGGCCGCTTTCGCCCGGAGGGGCCCATCCACGCGATTCCAACGAGAGAATCGGATATCAGATTGTACTGTATACGATTGAACAATAATTGTATCATATTAGGAAATGGAGGAATAAAATCCTCTCAAAAAATTTCTGATAGTCCCGATTGTTTACCTCATTGGAGGTTATTAAAGAAATTTGAACAGGCCTTTAGAGAGAAGATAAGGTGGGGAGAGCTAGGATATGACAGGTATAACAGACTTATACCGAAGATAGGAGGAGATCTGATAATAACATTTGAGGGCCTATAAAAACAAATCAGTTATGGAAAAAAGAAGTCCCATATTTGACAAGGTCAGTAAAAGTACTCCCCCTGAACTTAAACGAAAAGTAGTTCTATCCTTTGCTATCAGTCAACGGATTCTGGAGATATTGGAGTACAGAGGCATTTCGCAGGCGGAATTAGCCAGAATGCTCAGTAAGTCAGAATCTGAAATCAGTAAATGGATGTCGGGCGTTCATAACTTTACCAGCGAAACGATCGCTAAAATAGAAGTGGCCCTTGATGAAGATATATTAACCATTGCGCAGGGGTTCAGGCACAAGCCACTTGCTGTGAAGAAGAGGAAGTAATTTCCAAACAATTCCACTTCCCGGCTGTTAACCTATCATAAAACGTTACTGTATGAAACACATTATTCTCCTGTTGCTGCTGTGGGGTGCCGGCATGACTGCTGTCCATTCACAGGACAAAGAGCTGAAACCATTTCCCAAAGCCTGGAAAGGCGTAGAGCGCTATGTGATCCAATTGCGAGCCAAAGATGCAGAAGACAATTACCAGGTGGAAATTATGGCTGGTAAAACCATGAAGGTGGATTGTAACCACCATGGACTGATCGGCAGCTGGGCCGCCAAAGATGTAAAAGGCTGGGGCTACACTTATTATCAGTACACCTCTGCCGGTAAGGTAAGATCTACCTTGATGGCCTGTCCTGATAAAACATTGCAGGACAAATTTATTGCCGACACCAAACTGGTACGCTACAACAGCAAACTGCCAATTGTAGTGTACGTGCCTAAAGGTTTCTCTGTAAAGTATAAAATCTGGGAAAGAGGCAACCAGGAGATGGATGCTGAAATCAAATAAGTATCTGTATTTAAAAAGCGAGGGGAGAGCACATTATGTGATCTCCCCTCGCTTTTTTATGAAGACTATTTTACCTCCACCGGTGCTGTCCGGGGAGATACCCCATTTTCATTGATAGCCTCAATGCTGTAATAGTAGGGCAGCTCTTTGTCCATCCCTTTGAAGGTATAGTCATTGGCATTATGCACCATGATGCAGTTGTACAATTTGTCAGGTGCAACGCCAAAGTAGATATTATAGGCGTAGGCATTATCTACCGGTTGCCACTTGATCCAGGCGCTGCGTTTATCCTTTTCCGTTCGAAGCACCACGAATGATTTTACGGAATCAGGAATGGGACCGTTGCCCTTACCGAACACACGCAGTCCGCTGACAGCGAACTTGCCACCAGGCATGTGAACGTTGACCAGCTTGATGTACCGGGCTTTTACCGGGTGAGGAAGCTCCACATAATCATGAGGCACATCGGTGCGGTTGTTGCTTTTGTCGACAAGCGTCTGCCATTTTTTTCCATCCTGTGAATAATAGATCAGATACTGGTGGTAGATGTCTGTCTGTTTGCCCAGAAAGGGGGCATCCTGATCGGCATAGTTGATTTGCACGGCGTGAACGGTGCTGACTTCTCCGAGATCACTTTGCAGCCATTCGCCTTTGTTGCCGGTGGCGGCGCTCCAGTAGGTTTTGATGTTTTCATCTACGGCGTTGTTGGCGAGATAGCCGCCCAGCGTGGACGAAACGGTTACCGGTTTGTTGTAATTGAGCAACATCCATCCGGTAAAGGTGTGACTGTCGGTGTCAAAGGAACGGGTGTTGCTGCCTCTGTTGAGATAATGCGGGTAGTCACCGAAGGCGGTGTTGCAATACATCACATCATCTTTATCAAAGCCGGCAGGCCAGAAACCGAGCCTTCTTTCAAAACTGTTTTTTACAGAGATAACCATAGTGGAGACGTGCCACCAGTTGCCTTTGTTGTCCTGAAAAGTGCTGCCATGGCCTGCGCCACGGGCAAAGCCACCGGGCTTGAAGGAAAATGGGTTGTGGGCCTGAGGTGTAAAGGGACCTAACGGATTATCGGCTACTACCACGCCGTCGGCATAACCGCTGAACTCCGTGCCGGGGGCGCCGTATTGCAGGTAATATTTTCCGTTATGTTTCGTCATCCAGGCGCCTTCGATGAAAGGATCGAGGAAGGTATTGTCCATGTATTCTCCGAACCGCTGCCAGCCATAGCGTTGGTCTTCCAGGAGATACAGCTCTTTACGGGCACCTTTCAATTGTAAAGTCTTACGGTCCACTTCTCCGCCGTACACCGGATAGCGGTTGCTGCTGCCGTTGTATTGGTACAGTTTTCCATCATCATCCAGGAAAAAAGCAGGGTCCCATCCACCTGCCTGAAAAGAATCTACGGCTTCTTTCCACTGGTTGCCTTTAGGGTCGGTGCTCATCCAGATGGGAAAATTGCTGCTATAGGTGGAGCCGAATACCATCATGGTGTCGCCCATGACCCATACGGCGGGTGCGCAGAGCTCATCATATACTTTGTGCCATGGCTTCAGAAATTTACGTGATACGAAATGCCACTGGCTCAGGTCCGGGCTCCACCAGTAACCCCACTGATTGGTGGAGAAGAGGTAATAATCGCCTTTGTAGTTGACAATCACCGGATCTGCGGTGGCCCTGTGTTTGCCCCATTCAGTGAAGTTGGGAATGGGACAGTAGCCATAGTCCACATTAACAGGATTGCAGTAGGTGGTTTGTTGTGCGTAGGCTGATTGTAACAGCAGGCATGACAGCAGCGTTGTCAGTATACGTGGTAAATTCAGCATGACTTATTATTTCAGATGTGGACTGGTGAACTCCAGTTTCTTTAATCCCGCTTGTACTTCCGGGCAACTCATAAACAGCTTCCATAATAATCCGCTGCGGTAGTTTTCGATCATGCCTACGATAGGGCCCTGATCGATGGCGAGATGAGAGGTGGCGTACCATTGCTGCGTTTCATTGTAGGCATCGGTAAAGCCGTATTCGCTCCAGATCTTATTGCCCAGCTGATAGTAGAAATGTTTAAGCGCCTGCATGGAATATTCCGGTGTATAAGGGAAGGCAGACAATGCGGCGGTAGGCGTTATGGTGCCATGATCATTTTCGGGAGAATGGGCATCGTAGCCGTTGTACGTATCGCTGGCGGTAAGTCCCCACGCGTTGGAGCCATAGCCTTTGAAGCCTTTCGGGTTTTGCACACAATACTCGCGGTTAATGAGCGTATGGTTTTTATTCTGTTCCCAGTAGTCGGCATAGCGGTCTTTTAATCCATGCGGATCGAGGCCCAGGAAAGAGTAGTGTGTAAAGAACAGCGGTCCGCCGTAATCCATTCCCAATGGCAGTTTGATGCCGAAGTAGGTACGGTCGTTGCGGAAATAGTAGTTGTTGGCCCATCCGTGATGGTACACGGACGCTGGTATGGCATAGGTAGGAGAGGAGGCAGAGAGGATGTAGGTGATCAGACATTCGTTGTAGCCCCTGATTTCATGGTTCATGCTCCAGCCGTTGTTGGGGCTCCAGTGCCAATACAGCACGTTGCGTCCGTCCTGGGTGTACCAGTTCCATTCCGCTTCTCTCCAGGTCCAGTTGATTTTGTTGCGCAGCTCTTCTTCTTTGGGCGTGTCACGGTTGAAGTATTGGCGGGCGGTGAGCAGTCCTTCAAAGAGGAAGGATGTTTCTACTATGTCGCCGCCATCGTCTTTGCGGCTGAACGGAATTGTTTTGCCGGTAGCGCCGTTGAGCCAGTGGGGGAAGATGCCGTGGTAATGATCAGCTTTACGGAGGAAGTTAATTATTTTGAGCATTCTGTCTACGGCTGCTTCGCGGGTGATCCAGCCTCTTTCCGTGGCCACTACGATGGCCATGACACCGAAGCCGGTGCCGCCGGTGGTCACTACCTCATCACCATAGTCGAATGATTTGTTGCTGCGTTCGCGTGCCATACCGGAAACCGGATGGGCGAAATCCCAGAAATAACGGAACGTTTGTTTTTGAACAAGGTCCAGCAGTGCGCTGTCGCTCAGGTTTTGCCGGATCTGCAGATCGGCTTTAATGGACGGTTGTTTTACCTGTGCCTGCCCGCCAAAGGCGAGCAGGCATATCAGGCATATGATCGTTGATGTGATTTGTTTCATGGCATGGTTTCGCTAACGATTAGTAACCCGGGTTCTGCGTCAGTTTGTTGACGCTGAGGTCGATCTCCACCTGTGGAATAGGCATCAGTTCATTTTTGCCTGCTTTGAAGCCCAGCGGTCCGAATATCTGTGGCGCTCTTCCCTGGCGGATCACATCAAAGAAGCGGTCGCGCTCCATGGCCAGTTCTATCTGTCTTTCGTGCCAGATAGCGAGGCGGAGCTGTGCCTGGTCGGTGGTGGTCACATCGGGCAGGATGGCGTTGTTGCCGGCGCGTGCACGGGCTCTTACAGCGTTGAGGGAGCTGAGCGCCTGACCACTGTTGCCTAATTCGTTGGCAGCTTCGGCGTTCATCAGCAGTACTTCTGCATAACGGATCACGCGTACGTTCTGGTCGGCGCCTTCGTTATAGCCCGATACCCACTGGGTGAAAGGCACATATGATTTGTAATTAAAGCGGCGATTGATGCCTACGTTTTTAACACTGTCGCCTTCAGCGGTGATGGTGCCTCTGAACAGGATGGTGGCGTTTTTACGCGGATCTCCGGGCTCATAGGCGTCTACCAGCGCCTGCGTAGGAGTGTTAAAGCCCCATCCGCCACCGGGCTGGCTCTTAACGCCCTGTATCTGAGAATACTGAGAGTTCGAGGCGTCTTTGTTACCGATGATGGTCTGACATTGTATTTCAAAAATGGATTCCACGGAGTTCTCGTTCGGAATGCGGAACAGTTTCTCGTAGTTGGGGAAAAGGCTGTAACCCAGGCCCATTACCTGATTGGTGTAGGTAAACACGTCCTGCCATTTTTTCTGGTACATGGCCACCTTAGCGTGTAAGGCCAGGGCAGCGCCTTTGGTGGCACGACCAAGATCGGTGGCGCCGTAGCTGGGCGGTAATACGGCTGCAGCTTCTGTCAGGTCTTTTTCGATGGCTGCCCACACGTCCGCTTTGGGAGTACGTGGCAGGTTATATTCTTCCGGACCTTTCGGGGTATGTAGCCTAAGTGGAATATCGCCATAGGCGCGCACCAGCCGGAAGTAGGCATAGGCACGTACAAATTTGGCTTCTGCCAGGTAACGGTTTTTCAGGGCATCGTCCATGTCGATCTTGGGCACGCTGTCCAGTACCTGGTTGCAGAGGTTAACTTCCTGGTATTGTCCTTTCCAGAAGTCAGCCACCTGGCCATCAGAGGCAGTTACTGTAAAGTTATCGAAGTTGCTCAGAAAGCTGGCGTCGTTGGGATCGCTGCCTTTCTCTGTTTCTTCGGAGCCCAGGTCTTCCACGGCCAACGCTGCAAAGGCTACCTGGCGCCACTCATGAAGGTTGGCGTACATGGCATTAACAGCTTTGGTGGCATCGGCTTCCGTTTTCCAGAATACTTCTGCCGGTTGTTGTCCTTGGGGTGGCACATCCAGAAAACTTTTTCCGCAGCCGGCGGTAATGGCCAGCAGCACTGGTAATGCAAAGCTGGCAATACGTTTTATATATAGTGTGTGATTTCTTTTCATGGTCATCGTCTTTAAATTAGAAGGTCACGTTTACACCGAAATTGTAGGTGGCATACAGGGGATAAACACTCTTGTCGATACCTTGACTGGTGGGGACACCACCAATTTCAGGCGAGAAGCCACGGTAGCGGAAGAAGTTGAACGCGTTTTGGGCGCTTGCAAAGAAGCGCAGGTTCTGCATGCCCCAGCGGTTGGCGATGGCTTTAGCCATTGTGTAGCCCAGTTGTATATTTCGGATACGGAAGTAAGAACCACTTTCCACAAAGAAGGTGTTGGGCAGGTAGTTCTGTCCGCCGCCTACGTTGGCAGAAGGGTAGGTGTTGGAAGTACCTTCGCCATGCCAGCGGTTATCAAAAAACTCTTTGGTAAAGTTTTCGTTGCCATAACGTAAGGCGATGTTGGCATTGTATACGTCAATACCGGCAACACCCTGGAATTCCACGGCCAGGTCGAAGTTTTTATAATTGAAGCTGGTATTGATGCCGTAGGTGTATTTAGGATTCGGATTACCGATAGGTACACGGTCTTTGCCATCTATTATACCATCGTTGTTGATATCGCGATACCTGAAATCACCTGGTTTGGCTGATTTTTGCGCGGAAGCAGCTACTTCTGCTGCATTCTGGAAAACACCGTCTACCTGGTAACCAAAGTACTGGCCAATGGGCTGGCCCACGATGGTACGGGTAAGCAGGCCACCGCTGGTAGATGCGTCACCACCGCCATAGATGGGGTAGTCTGTATTGCTGACTTCCAGTACTTTGTTGTTGTTGATGCTGAAGTTACCGCCAATGGAATAACCAAAACCGCTTTCTGTCTGATCTTTCCAGTTTGCTGCAAACTCCCAGCCCTGGTTACGGAACGTAGCCTGGTTGGCGGTCATCTTGGAATCCTGCGTACCCAGCGACATGAGTATCGGTACATCGAAAATGGCCGACAGTGTTTTTTTGTTATAGAAGCCGGCTTCTACATACAATCTGTTTTTTAACACGCTGGCTTCAATGGCCGCATCAATGCCTTCAGATTTTTCCCAGAAGAGGGCAGGAGGGACCAGTGACGTGACGCTTGCGCCGGTATAAACACCGCCACCGAAGATGGCTGTCAGATAAGGTAATTGATTGATCCGCTGTATGGAGAGGGAAGGCGGAACGGAAGCGTTGCCCACCTGGCCCCAGCTGCCACGCAGTTTCAGGTTGTCGAAAATACCGGTGTTTTTAATGAATGGCTCTTCACTAAGTACCCAGCCTAAGCCTACAGAAGGGAAGTAGCCCCACTGGTCGCCCGGAGAAAACTGTGAGGCGCCGTCAGCACGGATAGAGGCTGTCAGCAGGTATTTATCTTTATACGCATAGTTTACGCGGCCAAAGTAGGAAGCAATGTTGATCAGTTCACCTTCGTCGGTCACGGAACGGCCGTCGGTATTGCCCAGGCGCAGGTATTTAGTGCCTTCGTTGTTATTGGGCACATTATCTGCGCTGGCAATCAGTTTGTAAAACCGGCGCTGTTGCGCTGCCTGGCCCAGCAAGACTTTCAGGTTGTGATCACCGAATTTGTTGTCATAGGTAAGGGTGTTTTCCACAATCCAGTTCTGGCGACTGGCGGTGGTGCGGGTCAGTTTGCTCACTTTGTTGAACTGGTTGGTAGTGGCCCAATATTGTGGTGTATAGTTCCGGATGATACTATCACCATATTCGCCGCCTACACTGCTGTGAAAAACAAAATGTTTGGCAAAACGCAGGTCTGCATATACGTTACCGGTGATCATGCGCCGTTTGGTGGTTTGGTCGTAGAAGTCCAGGGATGCCTGAGGGTTTTTGCCTGCACCGGTACCGAGGTTCAGTTTATCGGGATCTCCATAGGAGCCATCCGGATTAAACACCGGTACAATTGGGGCGGAAGTATACAGCTGCAGAAAGTAAGCATCCGGAATATCGTTGCTGTTGTAAGCTGCCGCAGTAACGGAGTAGCCTATTTTCAATGGTTCAAACACCTGAAAATCATTTTGCAGGCGCGCTGTGATGCGGGAGAAATCATTGGTTTTGATCAAACCATCCTGTTTCATATAACTCAGGGAAAAATTATAGCTGGATTTCTCCGTACCACCATTGATAGATAACTGATGGTTGGTGGTGAAGGCATTGCGCATCTCCTGTTTAAACCAGTCAGTGCCGGCACCATAAGCGTTAGGATCAAGGCGGAGCGAGTTACCGTTAATAGTGCTCAGTTCGTTGATGATGGTTGCATATTCGTTGCCATTGGCCATTTTCACTTTGTTAGTGGCACGTTGCATGCCTACGTAACCGGTATAGTTGACGCTGGTTTTGCCTGCACGTCCTTTTTTGGTAGTGATCAGCACCACGCCGTTGGCTGCCCGCATACCGTAGATAGCCTCACTGGAGGCGTCTTTCAGGATGCTCATGTTTTCGATGTCGCCGGGATTGAGGAAACTGATGTCATCATACCATACACCATCTACCACATACAGCGGACTGGGAGAGCCATATACCGTGCCCGTACCACGAATTTTGATGGTGGGCACGCCGCCGGGTTTGCCGTCGTTGACAATCTGCACACCGGCTACTTTGCCTTGCAGGCCGCTCATGGCGTTGGTGACAGGCTGTTTGTTGATTTCGTCTCCTTTTACCTGGGAGATGGAACCGGTGATATCGACTTTACGTTGTACGCCGTAACCAACAACCACTACCTGCTGCATCTGGCTCACGGATTCTTCCAGTGTGATGTCCAGCTGCTGACGGTTGCTCACCGGCACTTCCTGTGAAGTGAAGCCGATAAAGCTTGCCACCAGGGTGGCATTGTCTGGCGCGGTGATGGTATAGGAGCCATCGGGGCCGCTCACGGTGCCTTTGGAGGTCCCTTTTATGGTGATGGTAGCGCCGGGGATGGGCGAACCATCTTTCTTGCTGGTGACTTTACCGGTGATTTTTATCTCCTGTGACATGATCACCACGAGATTGTTTTCCACCAGTTTGTACCGCAGGGAAGTGCCGGCGAAGAGCGTACTCATTACCGCGTCTAGCCCGGAATTGGTGACGTCTACATTAACTTTTTTTCTGATTTCGGTCAAGGCATTATTGTACAGAAAACGGTAGTTACCCTGCTGTTCAATACTACTCAACACCTGTGAGATCTCCGCTTTTTTGAGCTTGAGGGTGATGGTAGCCTGCCCCTTAACGGCGGCGGATACCTGGAGAAAACACGCCAGTAATAATAACGTGGTGAGTTTCATAATAACAAGTGCTTTTTTCAGGGCATAGGAATACCTGTCCCTAAATTTTAGCGATATTTTCATACTTTTAAATCTAGAGGTGAAAGTGATGGAAGCTTGCGGCTTGGCGTGTCGGCAAGTTTCCTGATAAGGCTGAATCTTCGGCGGGAAATGTTAGCGCATTTCCCGTTTTGGTTTTGGTTGGATCACGAGCTGTTAATTAAATGTGTGTTCATAACGTTGTCAAATTATTCAGTGGATAATGATGGTGTCGTTCTGTATCTCATAACGGAAAGCGGCTGTCAGCTGTAGCGCGCTCAGCGCCTGCTGCACGGTTTCCTGCTCAAATATGCCGGTAAAGCGAAGTTGCTGCAACTGTGGATTGTCGAACCGTACTTTTACCCCAAAAAACCGTTCCATCTGTTGGGCCAGTTCCGTAAACGATTCATCTTTAAATACCAGCTTGTTGTCCATCCAGGATGTTTCTGTAATGGCAGTGGTTTGTGCTGCGTAATAAGAAACATGGCTGAGCGTGACCGTTGTTTCTGCTTTGGCTGTCTGCACTTTGGCGGAGCGGGCAACAGCGGGCAACTGGTTCAGTACCACGATTTTTTCGCTGGGCTTAAGAATGATCCGGGTGGCGTTGTGCTTTACAATGGCTTCTATGCTACCAGTAATCAGAGAGGCTTCCGTGGTTTTGTCTTCCGGGTACGACCGTACGTTGAAACGGGTGCCCAGTACACGGATGTCCATCGTTTCCGTATGAATAACTAATGGATGGTCTGCTTGTTTGGCCACATCAAAAAAAGCTTCTCCGGAGAGTGTTACGCTCCGGTCACCTTTACCAAAATCTTTGCTATAGGAGAGTTTGCTTCCTGCGTTTAGCCATACCCGTGTTCCGTCCGCCAGTTGAATGCTGGTACGCGAACCGTTGCGGGTGGTCACCTCGCTGGTTATGGCGTTGCTGTTTTTTTTAGCAGATGTCCACCACCAGGCGGCCATACAAAGCAGGACGCCGGTAGAGATGGCGGCGGCCCACAGGTAGGGGCGGCGGGACCGTATGGCGGTAAGTAGTGTGGGTGTTTCGGTGGGAACATGGCCAATCGGGATGCCCATGGCCTGCATCCGGCTGATATGCCGGTCGTGTGCAGCCATAGCTGAGTCCTCACTGGTGGCTGCTGCCGTTTTCTGCCACAGCTCATCTACCAGGCCCGCCGGCAGCTCTGTGTCAGGATTGTCACGCAGCAGCGCCGACAGCTCCTGCAGTTCATCCGCAGTAGCTTCGTTCGCCAGTTTGCGCGCCATCAGTTCCCAAATACGTCTCGTGTTCATAACGTGAAATAAGATGCTCTTCCTACAGGATCTCTTTTTTCACTAAATCTACCAAAGGGAAATAAAAAAAAATTAAGGCTGTAACCGCTGCGGTTTTTTCAGGGAGGTATTGATCGCGCGGGCAATTCTGGCAAGGGCGATGGCCAGTTGATTGTCGATGGTTTTAACGGAGATGTCCAGGATTTCCGCGATCTCTTTGTAGCGGAGACCGTCTTCTTTAATTAGTTTGAAGATGATTTTGCAGCGGGGCGGGAGATCGCTCACTGCCTGTTCAAACTTTGCCAGCAGCTCGGCGCTGATCAGCTGCTCTTCAGGGTTGTAATGCGGGCTTTCCATGTCCAGCTCCAGCTCATCCAGGGAAAGCGCGTTTTTCTTTTGCTGCTGCAGTAGGTATTTAAGGGCCACGTTTTTGGTGCTCACGTACAGGTACACCCGCAGATTGTTGACTTCCGTCAACCGCCGGCGGCCCTGCCATATATTAATAAATACGTCGGATACTACTTCTTCTGCGATTTGTGCCGAGCGGACAAAAGAACCGGCAAATTGTACCAGCGGCTCATAGAAATGCAGGAACAGCTCTTTGTAGGCTGATTCGTCGTCGTGTAAGCTGATACGGCGCTGCAATTCCTGTATGTTATTGGCCGGGAGCATCGTGGCATAAGCTGCTATGCGGCCAAGATAAGTTAAAAATCAATACCAGCCCTCAATAAACTCATTGTTCCCCTTTGGGAGATATACGGTACGCGCATCTTCTGGCGCCCGACAAAAGGTGGTCCACCCGCTTTACTTCCGCTCCTTCACCCATCACCTCACGGAATGTTTCCAGCTCGGCCGAGCAGAAACCCTGGCAAACCTCCGCAGCCACGCAGATAGGGCAGTGGTGCTCTATCAGCATATACCCATCTTCGTCTTTTTCCCAGGTGGCCATATATCCCTCAGCGTCCCGCGTCTCGGCCAGTTTGTTGATTTTGCCTTCCAGCGTGCTCTCGCTTCCGGTGACTTGCAGATACTTGTCCAGCCCCGCTTTTTTGCTGTTATTGATGACCGCCTGCAGCGCTTCCGGCCCCAGCGTGTCCCTGATGGTGTTGATCAGGCGCACCGTCAGTTCCGCATGTGAGTCAGGGAAACGGCTGTTCCCCTTCTGGGTCAGTGACCATATCTGCTGTGGCCTGCCCCTTCCTTTAGATACGTTGGATGCTTCCACCAGCCCTTCGCTGCTCAGTTTCAGGAGTTGAAAACGTGCGCCCTCCACTGTTATGTTCAGGGCTTCGGCGACTACTGTCAGAGGCTGAGGCCCCCTGGTCTTCAATATCCACAACGCTCTTTCGTTCTCCTGTAAAATATTATTCATAATAAACAAAGTGTTTATTTGGTTTATTCACAAATTTACTATTTTTGCATCAGATAAACAATTCAATGGCCGGAAATCCGCTCCTGTACTGACAAGGCGTGGGTAACCAGCCTTCACTCCCATGCCCATACAAGACTGGCAAGCAACACTGCTGCAGCTCTGCTGCTGCGGAATGGCATCGCTATGCTTTTATGCGCCGGAGCATCATAAAAACATGATAACATGCAACGAACATTAACTTTCCCCGCTGCTGCCCTAGTGGCACTTTCTGTTTTGACAGCCTGCAGCAGCGGCCATACTGAAGCCGGTTATGGCAATGAACCGCAGCCTTACCCCGTACTGACGCTCCATGCATCGGAAACGGCCATTCATACGGACTATCCCGCTACTGTACGCGGTCAGCAGAACATAGAAATAAGGCCGAAAGTAGACGGTTATGTGGCCCAAATACTGGTAGACGAAGGCGCCACCGTTAAAAAAGGGCAGCTTCTCTTTAAAATAAATGCGCCTCAATATGAACAGGAAGTGCTCACCGCCCAGGCGGCCATCAAAAGCGCCGAAGCGGCTGTCAACACCGCCCGCATGCAGGTACGTAAAGTAACGCCGCTGGTGAAAAAAGAAATCGTCAGCAACTACGAGCTGGAAGCTGCTGAACTGGCGCTGCAAGCCCGCGAAGCGGAACTCGCCCAGACTAAGGCCAGCCTGCAAAACGCACGCGTCAATCTCGGCTACACCACCATCTACAGTCCGGCCGACGGCGTGATCGGCACCCTGCCTTATAAAATCGGCAGCCTCGTGGCGCCTAACAGCGATCAACCGCTCACCATTCTTTCTGACATCGCCAATGTGCACGTGTATTTTTCTTTCACGGAAAAACAACTGCTGGACCTCGCCGGTACAGATGCCAACACAACACTGGACGCTAAGCTGAAACAACTGCCACCGGTGCAACTGGTGCTTGCTAACGGTAACGAATACACGGAAAAGGGAAAAGTGGAAACTACCGGTGGCCTTATCAATAATGCCACCGGTGCTATCAGCATGCGTGCGGTCTTCTCCAACAAGGCAGGCCTCATCCGCAGCGGCAGCAGCGCTACCATCCGCATTGTTCAGCCAGTCAGCAACGCGCTCATGGTCCCGGCTAAAGCAACATATGAAATGCAGGGCAAAAAATTTGTCTTTACTGTAGACGTCGCCGGCACTGCCCGCTCCCGGGAAATCACAGTGAGCGACCGCTCCTCCGGCGACGCCTATATCGTCAGCAACGGCCTGCAGGCCGGCGACAAGATCATCACCGATGGCATCGGCTCCCTGAAAGACGGGACGAAAATAAAACCGGTGGCCGCTGCTATGGCTACGCGTTAATCATCGCCCCGCGGATTTATTACAAACGGTACCGGCTACACGCTGGTACCGGTAGCTACTGCTTTGTCCTTTTAAAAAAGATCGTATGCTTAAAAAATTTATCGATAACCCGGTACTGTCTACCGTTATCTCCATTATCATCGTGATATTGGGCGTGCTGGGGCTCGTCTCCCTGCCCATCTCACAATATCCTGAAATAGCACCGCCTACTGTGGAAGTGACGGCCAATTACCAGGGCGCCAACGCAGACGTGGTGATGAAAAGTGTGATCATCCCGCTGGAAGAACAGATCAATGGCGTGGAACATATGACCTATATGACCTCCAAGGCGAGCAACGACGGCTCGGCGGTGATCACGGTCAACTTCAAACAAGGCACAGACCCAGACCTGGCGGCGGTAAACGTGCAGAACAGAGTGGCCAAGGCCACCGGCCTGATGCCGGCGGAAGTCATCAAAACCGGTATCACCACCACAAAAAAACTGAACAGTGAAGTGTACGGCTTCCTGCTTTACAGCGAAAACAAATCATATGATGAAAACTTCCTGGACAACTATTTCCGTATCAACATCCTCCCCGAACTGAAAAGAATCTCCGGCGTGGGCGACGTACAGGTATGGAGCGACCAGGCTTATTCCATGCGCATCTGGCTCCGCCCCGATGTAATGGCTTCCTATGGCCTGGTGCCCGATGACGTGGTGGCCGCGCTCGCGGAACAGAACATCGAAGCGGCTCCCGGCAAGCTGGGAGAGAACAGTAAAAAAACGTTCCAGTACGTATTGAAATATACCGGTCGCCTTGAAAAACCGGAACAGTTTGAAAACATAGTCATCCGCGCTACGGCCAACGGGCAGCTGCTTCGCCTCAAAGACGTGGCCGATGTGGAGCTGGGCGCTTTCAACTACGCTACTGACCTCACCTCGCAAGGCTACCCTTCTTCCGGCGGCGCCGTGAGCCAGACGGCCGGCTCTAATGCCCATGAGGTGATCCAACAGGTGGAGAAAGTACTGGAAAAAGCAAAAGCCAATTTCCCTCCGGGCATGAAACTGGCTGTTTTCATCAACGCCAACGATTTTCTGGACGCCTCCATCGCCAAGCTGATACAGACCATCTTCGAAGCGTTTATCCTCGTGTTCATCGTGGTGTTTATCTTTTTGCAGGATTTCCGTTCCACGTTGATACCGGCCATCGCAGTGCCGGTGGCCATTATCGGGACTTTCTTCTTTCTTAAGATATTCGGTTTTACGCTTAACCTCCTCACGCTGTTTGCATTGGTGCTGGCTATCGGTATCGTGGTGGACGATGCCATTGTAGTGGTGGAAGCGGTACACGCCAAGCTGGACCAGGGCGCGCGTTCGGCACGCAAAGCCACGATGCATGCCATGAGTGAAATCAGCACCGCCATCGTGTCTATCACGCTTATCATGTCAGCGGTGTTTGTACCGGTGACGTTCATCACCGGTTCTGCGGGCGTATTTTACAAGCAGTTTGGCCTTACCCTGGCGGTGGCCATTCTTATTTCCGCTGTCAACGCGCTGACGCTCAGCCCCGCGCTGTGCGCCATCCTGCTGAAGCCGCACGACAAACACGGCCACGTGAAGAAAAGCCTGTTACAGCGTTTTTACGACGCTTTTAACGCTGGTTTTAATGTGGTAACGGCAAGGTATATACGCATTGTAAAATTACTGATCGCACGCAAGTGGCTGGCGCTGGGAGCTATCGCCGTATTCGCCGGCATCCTGGTGTTCCTCCTGAGGACCACGCCCACCGGCTTTGTGCCCAATGAAGATTCCGGCGCCATCTACGGCGATATTATCCTGCCACCGGCATCCACGCTGGAACAAACCACCCGGATAGCTGACCAGGTAGACAGCATCGCGCGGGCCATGCCGGAAGTAGCGGTGACCTCCCGCCTGGCAGGCATGAACCTCATCAGCGGTTTCGGTGGTTCGTACGGCGCCATGTTCATCGCCCTGAAGCCCTGGAAAGAAAGGACCAAACCAGGACAGGATATCAACAGCCTTGTCGGAAAACTATTTGCGCAAACAGCCGGTATCAAGGGCGCGCAGATCATCTTCTTTGCAGCGCCCACCCTGCAGGGCTTTGGTAATAGCAGCGGTTTTGAAATGCAGCTGCTGGACAGGACCGGCGGCAGCTATAAAGACTTCGGCAATACCGTGGATAAATTCATGGAAGCGCTGAACAAACGTCCGGAGATTATGTACGCCGCTACGCCGTTCAATACCAATCTGCCGCAGTACGAAGTGCAGGTGGACGTGGCGCATTGCAAGGAAGCCGGTGTGGACGTGGGCGGACTGCTGCGTACCCTCCAGGGATACCTTGGCGGCATCTATGCATCTGACTTCAACCGTTTCGGCAAACAGTATAAAGTCATGCTGCAAACCAATCCCCGCTACCGTGCAGAAGAAGCGGACCTCAACAAAATATTCGTCCGTAACAACAAGGGTGAAATGGCTCCGGTATCTGCTTTCCTGACGTTACGGAAAACCAGCGGTCCTGAGTTCATCAACCGTTTTAACCTGTATACCTCCGCTGCCGTAACAGGCGCTCCCAATAAAGGCTACAGCTCCGGTGATGCTATTAAGGCATTCCGCGAGGTGGCCGCCAGCACGTTGCCGAGAGGCACGGACTTTGACTTCAGCGCGCTTACCAGGGAGGAAATTTCCAGCGGCAGCCAGACGTTGCTCATCTTCGTACTATGCCTGTTGTTTGTGTATTTCCTGCTGAGCGCCCAATACAGAAGTTATATCCTGCCTTTCGCCGTGTTGCTGTCATTGCCTATTGGACTGGCCGGTGCGTTTGCCTTTGCCCGTTTGGCCGGACTGGACAACAACATATTCCTTCAAATCAGTCTTATTATGTTGATAGGGCTGCTGGCCAAAAATGCGATCCTGATAGTGGAGTTCTCCATACAGCGCCGCAGGAGCGGGTTAAGCCTGGTACGCGCTGCCATATCCGGTGCGTCGGCCCGTTTACGGCCCATCCTTATGACATCATTCGCTTTCATTTTCGGACTGTTGCCCCTTATGCTGGCTTCCGGCGTAGGTGCGCTGAGCAACCGCTCCATCGGTACGGCAGCTGTCGGCGGTATGCTGATCGGCACTGTGTTCGGCGTGTTTGTAATACCGGCGCTCTTCGTCATGTTCCAGGCATTACAGGAGCGCATCGGTGGTGCCCCTCATCTGAAACTGGAAGAGCAGGAAGAGGAACTGGAAGAAATGGCCGTTTAATTTTTGAGCAATAAAAAAGTAACAATGATACACAAGAGATATATCTGGCTGCTGGCACTCGTGACGCTGGCGGCCGCCTGCGGGATCACCAAACCTTACCGGTCACCGGAGGTGGACACTAAAGATCTGTTCCGCGGTACACAAGGCAGCGATACCAATACTATTGCAGCAAGGCCCTGGCAGAGCTTTTTTACCGATACGCTGTTGCAGCAGCTGATTGCCCGCGGTATCCGCGAAAACCTCGATTTACGTATAGCCATGCAGCGCATAGTGGCCGCGCAGGCAGCACTGAAGCAAAGTAAGCTGGCCTTCTTTCCTGACGTAAATGCCAACGCCTCTGTTAAACAAAGCCGGCTGGCCTTCCCGCAGGGATATGGCCTTATCAACAGCGCCACGCAGTATGATGTGAACGTGGCCGCCAGCTGGGAAGCAGACATATGGGGTAAGCTGCGCAGCGGCAAAAGAGCGGCGCAGGCGGCATTGCTGGGCACCGTGGCCGCGCAACAGGCCGTACAGAGCAGCCTGGTAGCAGATATCGCGGCGTCTTACTATTTATTGCTGGCACTGGACCAGCAACTGCTGGTACTGCAACAAACACTGGCCTACAGGGGAGAAGATGTGAGCAGTATGAAAGAGCTGAAAGCTGCCGGCGTGGTGAACGGCGCTGCGGTAGTACAAAGCGAAGCTAACCAATACGCCGCCGCGGTGGCTATCCCCGATGTTAAAAGACAGATCCGGGAAACAGAAAACGCCCTTTCGATATTACTGGCGCTGCCGCCGGGCCCTGTTGCCCGTGGCAGTATCACCACGCAACAGCTGCCACAGGACCTGTCCACAGGTGTTCCGGCGCAGCTGCTGCAATACCGCCCTGATGTAAAAGCAGCGGAATACGCCTTCCGCAACGCCTTTGAAAATACCAACGTTGCCCGTACGGCCTTTTATCCATCGCTGAATATCACCGCAGGCGGCTTTACCAGCTTCGACTTCAGTCAGTGGTTCACCGATGCCGGCCTGTTTGGCAACGTGGTGGGCGGATTAACGCAGCCCATCTTTAACCGTGGCCTGAACAAAGCCAGGCTAACCACCGCACAGGCCAGGCAACAGGAGGCCCTGTACAACTTCAGCAAAACCATGCTGACAGCCGGAAAAGAAGTGTCGGACGCCCTCTACTCGCTGACGTCCGCTTCCGAGAAAAAAGAAAGCCGGGAAAAACAACTGGCATCTCTTGAAAAAGCGGTGGACTTCACCAAAGAATTACTGCGCTATAGTTCCAGCACCAACTACACAGACGTGCTGACTTCAGAACAGAATTTATTGAGCGCACAGATAGGAAGTATCAATGATCAGTTGCAACAATGGCAGGCGGTGATCGCCTTATACCGCGCCCTTGGCGGTAAGTAGTACCATAAAGGCCGGCACAGGGATTATAGCAAAGATGAACAGCGTTACCAGTGAATGTTTTTTGAATGATATCAGACAGGTTATTCCGCTATAATCCCTGTGCCGGTTTTTATCACAGTTCCAGTTTTTTCTTCCCTTTCCAGATAAACCACGACAGGTGGTCTATTTCATAAGACTCCAGTTCAAGGGACCTGACATAGCTTTTCAGCTGTTCCATATTTTCCGGCGTTTCCAGCGCTTTTAATTCCTTAATAGGTTTGATATCCTGTGCGCACCGCAGTACGTCCACGATGGTGGGAATAGTGCCGGCGTTTATGCCGTGCTGTTGTATGAACTGCACGAGGAAATGATTTTGTACAGACTGATGTTCATCATCTACCGTATCGAGGTACTGTTGCAGCAACGGGAAATAACGGGCGTCAGCCAGCGCCAGTCCGAATACGGCGTAGGTGCCGGGCCGCGCGCATTGTTCCGCTTCCACGTCTTCGTACCATTCATACTCATGGCGGATGGCCAGTTGTGCATATTTTTCCAGTTGCGGGAAAAGTGCAGGGTATTGCAGCGCGTTGGCGAAGAAACGTTGTGTGGCGGATTTGCCCAGGCCTTTAATGGGAAGCAGGTTTTTTGCTTTGGACTTGCACTTGATTTCGTAGCTCGGTGGAAAGCCTTTCTCCAACAGGTGACAGATAAAGTCCAGCGCCTTGCCGTAGGCCGTTTCGGTCTCGTTTTTAAAGTTGATTTCGAAGGTGGCGAATACGTCGTTGGCCGTGCAGGTCACGTCCGCGTCCTTGTATTGGATGTCGGCATCGCTGAAGGTGCCGCTGCCTTTTTTCAGGACCTGGGCGGCTTTGGCGCTGCCCAGGTCTTTTGCTTTTTCGATAAAGCCAACGCCGGTGCTGCGGCTGTAGTTAGGCTCAAAGCGGATGATGCTCACACCGGCATACACCAGCAGGTCCAGCAGGTTGTCCGGCGGCGCGGACCTTTCATGGCTTTCCTTTAACGCAAATTCCGGTAGTCCCCAGGCGGGTTTATGAACATTGTAAAAGACCGGCAAAAATATATCTTCAGCCCATCTCCGCAGGGAGTAGGTAATATGGTGCTGATGTTGTTGCTGGGATTCCTTCTTGTGTTTATTGAGTGTTCTGATTTTCTCAAAAATGGCGATGACGCCCGGTACATCTGTCTCCGGGTATAATACCGGGTTGATCAGGTGTTTGGCCAGGAAAAAGGTTTCCAGTTCTTTGGTAGGATATTGTCCCTCATGGATTTTTTGGGTGAGATATTGATCGATGGCCTGCCGGAGCTTTGTTTTTTTTACCTCGCTGCTGGTCCTCAATACCGGCAGCTGGTAGAATTTATCGTCTATCCTGAATTTACCATCTATCTCAAACTGATAGTCGAGTATCGGGTTGTCGTCGTAGGAGAGATACAGCGCGGTAAGTTTCTCCTGTAACAATGGCAGCAGTTGATCGATCTCTTCTTTGGTAAGCGGCGCATTGGGGAAATCAGTGCCTTCATATTTCACATCGGGGCGGTCACTGCCGCCGTCGTCCATAAAACAGTGTACCTGGCCTTTGTAGTAAAAAAAGCGGGCATAATCGTGTACGCCTGCCTGTAAGGTGGTGCGTTTGACAATACTGACAGCGTCTTTTGAAGCGTTTATTTTTTGCAGCAGTTGACTGGTGGCGGTCGTAATATCGTTGACAATCGTTTCGAAACGGTTCTCCATGCGGGTTAATTTGAATGACAATGTTGAATCGGCGGCAAATTAGCGAAAAATAGCGAAATAAGGGTTGCATAAGGGGAGGGGTTTTCGTATCTTTACAACTGCTCAAAAAAGCCATGCACGGCAGCGGATACAGCATGAATCTCAGTTTTCTGTAACAATATATGAATAGTTTCCACCACATCTGTTAACAGCAGGTGCAGGGGATTTTTTGGGGTGCCACTGGAAAAAAACGATGCAAGAGATATGAATGTGAACAATCAACAACAGCGGCCTTCTTTCGGGGAAGCGCTAGGGTTCTGGTTTAAACTGGGATGGATCAGTTGTGGCGGTACGGCAGGGCATATTGCCATTATGCATGAATACCTGGTGGACCGCAAGAAATGGATCAGTAACAGCCGCTTTCTGCATGCGCTCAACCATTGTATGATATTGCCCGGGCCGGAAGCACAGCAGCTGGCCACCTATGTGGGCTGGCAGTTACATGGTAAAAAAGGCGGACTGGCCGCGGGAATATTGTTTGTGTTACCCTCCATGTTTATCCTGCTGGCGTTGAGCATGATGTATGTGATATATGGTAACGTGCCCTGGATTTACGCCATGTTTAATGGCCTGAAGCCTGCAGTGGTAGCCATTATTATATTGGCCATGATAAGGGTGGGGCAGAAGGCATTGCACACGCCGCTGCACTATGTGCTGGCGGCAGCAGCCTTTATAGGCATATTCTGGTTCAATTTGTCCCTGCTGGCGATCATTGCCGGTACTATCGGCATAGCGGTGCTGGTGCGCTATATACGGCCTTCGCTGGTGGAAAAGGACGGTCGTGAGGAAGAAGCAATGGTGGCTGAAGAGCAGGGGTATTACCTCAACAGATATACGAAATCGCCGGCCACCGGGAATGTGATGCTGCGCCTCTGCAAACAGACAGGCGTGGCGCTGTTGTTGTGGATATTGCCTTTTGCGCTTTTTTTCTGGCTGGCGGAAGATTTCCGGTTCTGGAAAGGCATGGTGCTTTTCTTCACGCAAACGGCTTTTGTGACGGTGGGAGGCTCTTATACGGTGCTGCCTTATGTGGCGCAGTTCAGTGTGGGGAAGCTCAACTGGTTAAGCAATATGCAGATGATAGATGGTTTCGCCCTTGCAGAAACCACGCCGGGGCCGCTCATCATCGTATTGTCCTATGTGGGTTTTATGGCGGGCTATAATCATTTTGGCGGATCATTGTGGATGGGCACTCTCGGATTGCTGACCACCACCTTTTATACTTTCCTGCCTTGTTTCCTGTTCATTTTCGCCGGCGCGCCGCTGATCGGGAAAACACAGGAGAACAAATCGATTGCCGGCGTATTGGGCTTCGTGTCCGCTGCGGTCACAGGGGTGATCCTGAACCTGACGCTCTTCCTGGGGAAAGATGTGCTGTTCCCCGGTGGGGTAACATTCGGCAACCTGGATTATTCCGCTTTGTGCTGGATGTTGTTATCGCTTTTTCTGTTGATACGGTACCGGCTAAACGTAGTTTACCTGATTGGCATGAGCCTGTGTTTCGGCGGACTTCATTACCTCTTGGCCAAATAAAATATCCTGATATTTATCAGTTGGGCGTGTACCGGTAACACCTACATTTGCGGTATAATCCTGTCGTATGTTACTACCTGCTGTGGTGGCGGCCACCATCTTCGTAATTATTTCCGCTATACATTTTTACTGGGCTTTCGGCGGCCGTTGGGGCATAGGAAAAGTGGTGCCAGTCAATACTGCCGGAGAGCCAATGTTAAACCCCGGTGCTGCGGGCACTTTTGTCGTGGCGTTCGGGTTGCTGTTTTTTGCGCTGGTGCTGACTGCCAATACCGGTGTTTTTGACCAGCTGGTAAACCGTACCGTGGTGATATGGGCCACCAGGGGCATCGCTGCCATCTTTGCCTTGCGGGCCATCGGCGATTTTAAATATGTGGGCCTTTTCCGCAAGGTAAAAACAACGCCGTTCGCCCGTAAGGACATGCTGCTGTTTACGCCATTGTGTATCGTATTGTGTGTGCTGTGCCTGCTGGCGACGAGGCCATAGGCGGTTTCCGTTTAACGATAGTGAGATGTATGGGGCCTGTGTTGACAGGGCTTTCAAGGCGATGGAAGAGGTACAACGGGCCCGTTGTATTTTCCGTTTTTATTTTTGCGGCAGCGGTGCGAGCGCTGAGCCAAGCTCCTGCAACAGCTGGACTGTTTCTGTCAGCAGGTCGGCGATGAGCAGGGCCGGTAGTTCCGCGATACTGATGATGACGGCGACGATACTAAAGTTGTACATGGTAGAATTTACGGTAATAGGCAAATTTTTGGGCCATATCTTTCCTGGTTTCCGGAAGACCTTCCATAGCCAGTTTTTTGAACCAGGTGAGCACCGTTTCGCTGAACTGGCCAAACCCCTGCGATTGGCTGATGGCATCCGTGAGCTGTGTGGTGGCGGCATCGTCCTGCTGCCAGTAGAGTGCTATCGCCTGACACAGACCGGTGGTTAATGCAGGGTCGTAGCATTTCTTCAGGCAACGCGCTGTTGCGGCAGCCCTGTCGGGGTAATTCATCAACATAAAAAACAGAAAATGTTTAAGGCTGGTCACGTCAGCAGCGGTCAACAGCAGCGCCGACAGATCAGGCCGGTGCGCCAGTTTCGCTGACCCGGCAGGATCTTCATACTTATTCAAGGCATGTCTTTCCAGTAATGCCGCCAGATCGGTGAGTGCAGGCGTGGCCTGTACCGGTGCCGCCTGACAGTCGGACATTAATTGTTCGAGTAGTATTTGCATAAACTGATTTATTACGGTTCCGTTCTTTATCTTTACAAAGAAAGAACATTTTTCTTGCAAAAACAACGAATTCGTTTTTAATTATACCGAATTCGTTTTATTTTAAAATAACTGATTTTTCAATAAAATATTTCTAAAGATGACTCCTTTAGTGGAACTGATAGCAGCGTGGGAAGCATATGCCGGTCAGGCTGACAAGCCTGCCGTGACTGACTTTTGCGCGCAATACCTGCGGAAACAGGCAAAGAAAAAGAAGGACAAATCCAAAGAAAGCCCGGCGCCCGACATGGACGGCCTTATCTCTGAACTGATTGGCAGGATGAGCGGCATGCACACCATCTATGCTAAAATCATGATGAAGGAGTGGCCCGATATCGAACTGGAATGGTTTTATCTGCTCAATATCATCAAATACAAAAAAGAAGCAAGGAAAACAGATATTATCAGTCTCTGTATGATGGAACAGTCCACCGGCATCGACATCCTTAACAGGATGAAAAAGAAGGCCCTTATTACAGAGAAAAGCGATCCGGCCGACAAGCGTGCGAAGCTGATCAACATTACAGAAAAAGGGAATACGCTGCTGCATAAAATAGGCAGCAGTTTATTCAAAGTGTCCTATATCCTGTACCATGATGTGGAAGAAGAAGACAAACAGGCGCTTATCCGCATCATCGGTCAGGTACATGCCCGCAGCCGGCCACTGTTGGCCGAAGGCCGGCACCGGAAACTGGATGATATCCTGGTGGAACGTTACGGCAAGGCTGCACTGATGGAAGTAGGGGACGCTTTTGCTCAACTGGTGAAGCAGCGGGAAAAAATGCTCGCTGAACGCCGCAAAGAAGAGCCTATTGACGATATTATCCGGTCACTGTATAAATAATCTGAAAAATGCCTGCCCATTCCTCTGTCAAAGAAATACCGCAATACGGCCTGGAAGAATCCCGGCAATTGCACCGCGTGCCCGGCAACCCGTCCGCGTTTGGGTACAATAATCTCGCCCCGTCCGCGCGTATAAAGGGCTTTGAGCTGTATTCCAGCGAAGGCGTGCGGGCACAAATGGGCCCACTGAAATCGGACTATTACCGTATCAGCATCTCCGTGCGCGGCACCACTGAAATACAATTGGGACTGGAAGACTTTACTCATGGTAATGGCACCATCAGCTTCACTTTCCCCGGGCAGATATTCAGTAAGCGGGGCCTGAGCGATGATGCCTTTGGTTATTACCTGTTGTTTGAACCTGGTTTTCTGGAAGATATTATTGCGCCCGACCGTATCCCGGTGGAATTTCCCTTCTTTGCCTTTGCCGGCGAGCCGTTTATGCAGTTGTTGCCGGAAGAACTGGAGATCACCGTGGATTTTGCCGAACGGATGAACGCAGAGCTGCAACGGCACCAGTCCGGCCATGATAAAGCCGTGCGGATGTACCTGTACCTGATGCTGCTGGAGCTGAAACGCAGCTATCTGCGCCAGGGCTTCGACGTCACCGAACGGGATAACAAGCCCGCTTACCTCGTGCCACGTTACAGGAAACTGGTGAGTGAACATTTCCTCACCAAACGCAAAGTGGCGGATTATGCAGCCATGCTGGGCGTTACGCCCAACCATCTGAACAGGGCTATCCGGGAACATACCGGTCATACCGCCTCTGAAGCCATTACAGACATGCTGGTACGGGAGGCCAAGGCGGCATTGCGTTATACGGACACCACTATCGCCGGTATCTCCGACCGGCTGCAATTCAGCGACCCTGCGGGTTTTAACCGCTTTTTTAAAGAGAAGACGGGGCTTACGCCGCTGACTTTCAGAAAAAATGCCGTATCCGGTTAATTTTATGCAGCATCCGGTTAACGATGTTCTGTCTTTTATGCGCCAATTTTACAGCATAAAAGAAACACAATATGTCTGCTTCATTTGAAAATTCCCGTATAATCATCGCCGGTGGTTCTTCCGGCATCGGACTGGCCACTGCCGCTTTACTGACCGCTGAAAAAGCCCATGTGACCATCACCGGCCGTGCTGCCGAACGTTTGCAGGAGGCGGCTAAAGCCTTTCCCGTGGCAGCAACGGCAGTCGTGGACGGTAACGACCGTCCCGCCCTCGATCAGTTCTTTGCTGCGCAAAACAGTATCGACCACCTGGTGATTGCCCTGAGCGGCGCCAAAGGCGCCGGTATGTTCAAAGACCTGTCGCTGGACGATCTGCGGGCCGGTTTTGAAGGCAAGTTCTGGCCCCAGTTGCAAACCTTACAGGCGGCGCTGCCCTATATGCGGCCCGGTGGCAGCATTACCATGATCACCGCCATCAGCGCCACTGCTAAAAGTCCCGGTACATCCGGACTGGCCGCCATCAACGGCGCCATTGAACTGATGGTGCCGGGATTGGCGAAAGAACTGCAACCCTTACGGATCAACGCTGTTTCGCCCGGCGTGGTGGACACGCCCTGGTGGGATTTCCTGCCGGCAGATGCCAAGGCAGACACCTTCAAGGCCTATGCCGACCAGCTGCCTACCGGCAAAGTGGCTGCTGCCACCGACATCGCCGAAGCAGTGCTCTTCCTGATGCGCAACAGCAACACTACCGGCACTATCCTCCGTTGCGACGGTGGCTTCAGCCTGTGATCAATAACAGGTCAGGGGTACATTGTCACCCCTGACCTGTTTATTTATAATCCCGAACACCCTTGCCACGCAGGCCTTTCAACAGCAGACACCGCTTTTGCGGAACAGTGGTCAGGAATGGAAACTACCCATAACAGAAAACCTGTCATTACCACGTTGATGGTTAATCGTTAAGCCCCGGAAACTTATTCTCTCCTTTGAACATAATCCCTTTTTTACTGTTGTAGTATTTGCAATGATACTGCAGCGGAGCCGATGTATGTAGTGGCAGGTATCATCCCCGAATTCTCAGGACCGACATGCATATAGCGCAGCAAAACTATTTCGGATGCAATCGGGCATTCGCAGGATTTTTTTTGTCCTGTTATTACCTGGCAAAAGCCATTATTTCCCGTCTGCTGTAAGTATGTCGGAATCCCCCGGCAATGAAACCAAGTTATTGTACAAACCCAGCTATTATGGTAAAGAAGCTGTCCATTTTTGTAAATGTTCAGAGTGCTGTTTCCTGTGTAAAACAATTGTGTTGCGTGCTGCTGTTGCTGTTGGCCACGCATGAGATGAAAGCCCAGCAATGTACCGGCTCTTTAGGCGATCCGGTTTTTAAGGAGACCTTTGGCGAGGCGGCTTCGGCTGTCAAACCAACATTGGGCCCTCCGCTGCCGGCAGGCATCACCACCTACACCTATTACGCGCCCGGCGTAGGGTCCAGGCCTACCGGCCCTTATCCCGGCCAGTATACCATCAGTAACACCACCCGGGGGTATAATAATACTTACTTCGTGGACCGGCCGGACCATACCAGTACCGACGGCCGCGGCTTTTGTATGGTGGTGGATGCCAATGCCACCCCCGACAAGTTCTATGAACGCACCATCACCGGCCTTTGCGCAGGCACCACTTTTGAGTTCTCCGCCTGGATCATGAACATCAATCCCTCCTTCGGTGTAGCACAGCCGAGCCTGCGTTTTGATATCATGGATGCCAATAATCCCAATGGTGCGCCGATTGCATCAGTGTCTACCGGGTCCGTACCCTATCAGTCGCCAGGCACCTGGGTGCGGCAGGCGGGCATTTTTCAAATGCCGTCTACTACCAGCGCGGTGATCCTCCGTATTTTCAGTAATACCCCCAACAGTAATGGTAATGACCTGGCGCTTGATGATATTGCCTTTGCGGCTTGCGGCCCTCCAATATCTTTCGGTCAGACTACTGGCGTGGTTTGTGCCGGCGGCACCGGTGGTTTCTCCGTAAGCCTCCCCGCCGGAAGTTATTCCAACTATTATTTCCAGCTACAGAAAAGGGCGTTGGGCACCACCACCTGGGCCAATGATGGTGGGGTGATCAACAACCTTGGCAACAACCAGTATACGTTCAGCGTTCCCAACGCCCAGGCAGGTTTTGAATACCGTGTGGTGGCAGCGGGCGGCATGGCGGAAATGAACAACGTTAGCTGCCGCGTGGTGTCTAACCCGGCAGAACTGAAAGTGATCGATTATACCGCCAGCATTGGCGGGCCTTCTACGATATGTTACAATACCAGTGCTACGCTGACGGCCACCGTTACGCCCAAAGCAGGTACCGGTACCCCAACTTCCGGCTTCACTTATGCCTGGGAAACCAGCGCTGACGGCGTTAGCGGCTGGACCGCCGTGCCCGGGCAGACCGGCGCCACCCTGAACACCGGCGCGCTCACCGCCAGCCGCTATTACCGGGTAACCGCCACCGTTAGCGGATGCTCCGGTGCCGGCGCCTCTAATCCGTTCCGGGTCATCGTCAATCCCAATATCGTTGTCAACGTAGGCGCGGTGAACCCTGTATGCCAGGGTACTCCTTTATTCGGCATCCCCTATACTGTAACATCCGGTAATCCCAATGCCTTCAGTATTACGTCAGCAGACATGCCAGGCTTCAGTCCCGTTACCAACGCCACTTTGGGCGGTTCCCCGATCAATGTGGTGATCCCTTCCAATGTGGCGCCGGGTACCTATCACTTTACCCTTACTTTCACACATCAGGCCACTGGTTGTTCGGCGTCCTATCCGGTTACGCTGAATATCAGCCCTACACCTACCACAGCTGCTGTAGGCCCCAATCAACAACTATGCGGCACTGGCAATACCACCCTTACCGGTAACACGCCTGTCAACGGTACCGGCACCTGGACACAGGTAAGTGGCCCGGGCATTGCTACGTTCGACAACCGTCAGTTGCCCAACGCCAACGTGTCCGGACTGGTAACCGGCACTTATGTGTTCCGCTGGACCATCACCAGCGGCGCCTGTCCGCCGTCATACGCCGATTTACAGGTGACCGAATATGGCAATACCACCCTGCCCGATGCCGGCCCAGACTCTACCCAGTACAATTCCGGTATCTTCCACATGCAGGCCAATACACCGTCTGTAGGCACCGGCAAATGGGTAGTGATCAGCGGCAACCCGGTGATCGCAGATGTAAACGACCCACATACGACGATCACCATACCACCCAATACCAGCGCTACGCTGGCGTGGACTATTACTAACAATGTATGTCCGCCGCTGCCCGACCAGGTGACCATTACCTATGTTAGTCGCGCTAACATACAGGCCACGAAAGAAATACTGGAGCAAGGCCCTTATATCGCCGGCCAACCCCTCGTATATCGTATCGTGATCACCAACGCCGGTCCGAGCAACGCCACTGGTGTGAAGATCACTGACCCGCTGCCTGCCGGATTTACAGCCAGCAGCGTTACCGTGACGAATACAGGTGCGGCACAGATAACCCAGAACAACAGCACCAATACCAATATTGATGTAACGGCAGATATCCCCACCGGCAACGCTACCATCACCATCACCGTATCCGGGAAAATCAATTCCTCTTTTGATGGGGACCTGACCAATACCGTAACGGCAGTATCACCAGTGGTGCCTGACCCTGACGGGGCTACCGCCACTGTAACGGTGCCGGTCATACGCCGACCTTATTTTGAAGTGGCGAAAAGCGCCCCTGCTACGGCTGTTGCGGGAGAAGCCATCACTTTCGGCATCATTGCCCGTAACACCGGACTAGGTGATGCCCGCGCTGCCGTGCTGACAGACGTCATTTCTTCGAAGCTGTCCAATGTTAGCTGGACCGCCACCGCCACCGGCAAGGCAACCATCATTTCTGGTGCCACCGGCACCGGCAACAACCTGCGTATCGTGGCAGATTATCCCGGTGGTGACACGCCCGCCGATACCGGTAAGGTATATATCAGTGTAACCGGTACCGTGAATGCCAGCGCCACCGGCAGCATCGACAACGTGGCCACTGTTACGCCCACCGAAACGTCCGTAGGCAGTGTCAACTCTAATACCACCAATACTATTATCAGCAGCACCCCGGGCCTGGTGATAGACAAGAGCCGCACCACGCCGGTGATCGCCATCGCGGGTACACCTGTGCAGTACGTCATCACGCTGATCAACAACGGCCCGAGCGATGCCGTAGGTACCGTCATTACCGACGCAGTACCAGCTGCGGTGCAACAGGTGCAATGGACCGCCACTGCACAGGGCAGCGCCGCGGTGACTGCCGGCGGCTCCGGCACCGGCAACCAGATAAGGGTGACCGGCAACATCCCAGCAGGGTCCTCCAATATTATCACCATCCGTGTTTCCGGCGTTATCAGCGCCGATTATTCCGGTACGCTCTCCAATACCGCCACCGCTACGCCTGCTGAACCGGGCGTGCCGTCAGTATCAGATACCGACGTGGCCACTGTACAGAAAACCGTGAAACTCACGATTGTGAAAAACGGTCCGGCAACAGCTATTCCGGGCGGACAAATCTCTTACACGATAGATGTGGAAAACGAAGGGCCTTCCAATTCCACTGCCACCACGATCACCGATGTGGTCCCCGCCGCGCTGTACAATGTCAGCTGGACCGCCAGCGTGATCAGTGGCACCGCCAATATCACCAGCGGCGCTACCGGCACCGGTAACCAGTTGAGCGTGACCGCCAACATGGCGGCGACAGCTACTATCCGCATCGTGGTACAAGGCACCATTTTACCGCCTACAAACTATCCTATCCGTAACACTGCCGTGGTAACCCCGTCGGAACCCGGTTTCCCGCCAGTGACCTCCAATGAGGTGGTCACCACCGTGACGCCGCAAGCTGCGCTGACTATCAGCAAAAGCGGCCCTGATACCGCTACTGCCGGTAGTTCGGTGTCCTATATTATTACCGTGGGCAACAATGGCCCGAGCAATGCACGTAACATGCAGATCACAGACGCGGTACCGGCCACCCTGCAACAGGTGACCTGGACGGCGGTGGCCAACGGTAATGCCACTATTGCCAGCGGTGTCAATGGCAGTGGCAATAATATCTCTCTCGGCGGAGATATCGCCGCCGGCAGTGGAAATAATATAGTGATCACCGTTAGTGGAAAACTGGACCCTGCTTTCGCGGGGACACTGACCAACACGGCCATCGTAGTGCCTTCCGAAAGCGGCAGCACCGGTGATACCGCTACCAAACAAACGGTCGTTAAACGGCTGCCGCAGGTGACCATTACCAAATCCGCCGTGGATGGCGTACTGGCGGGCGACAGCGTCACATATACCATAGAAGTGGCCAATGTGGGCGCTTCAGACGCGTTGAACCTGGTGGTAACTGACGTGGTACCTTCCGCATTAAGCGGCGTGCAATGGACAGCCCGCGCACAAGGACTGGCCACTGTCACCGCCGGCGGCAGCGGTACAGGTAATAATGTACAGGTGACCGGCAATATACCTGCGGGCAGCGGCAACAAACTGCTGATCACCGTCACCGGTAAAACTGATCCTGGCTTCTCCGGCAATATCATCAATCACGCCACCGCCACGCCTTCAGAGCCGGTACCTCCGGTAACGGCCACACAGACCGTAGTGGTGAAAAAACTGCCGGCTATCCGTATCACCAAGGCTGGTCCGGCTTCCCGCAAGGCAGGCGAACGTATCACTTATTCCGTGACAGTCACCAATACCAGTGTGTCCAATGCGGACAACCTGGCTATTGAAGACCTTGTGCCGGCAGCGGTGACACAGGCTACCTGGACTGCCACTGCCAGTGGCGGCGCTGTGATCAACAGCGGCGGCACCGGTACCGGCAATGCGGTGCAGCTGAATGCCAACATCCCCGGCGGCGGCAGCAGCAGCGTACTGGTGACTATCACCGGTATTGTTGATCCGTCTTTCTCCGGCACCTTCACCAATACTGCTACGGCACAACCTTCAGAAGCAGGCGCCCAGCCAGCTGTATCGGCACCGGTGGTGACGACAGTGGTGCAACAGCCATCGCTGCATGTGGTGAAAACCGGTCCGGCTACGGCCAATGCCGGTGAAAACGTGCGTTATCTGTTGACCGTAACCAACACCGGTCCTTCCAATGCGCTCAGCGCCGTCATCACCGATCAGTTGCCGGCATTGCTCACCAACGTCAGCTGGACCGCTACCGCCACCGGCGGGGCGGCAATCCTCTCCGGCGCTGCCGGCACGGGCAACAGCCTGGAGGTGATAGCCAATGTTCCGGTGACAACCGGCATCGTGAATATAACCGTAACCGGTACCATCCCGGCAGCAACGCTTGCCGGCACCATTAAAAACGTGGCTACCGCCGATCCTCAGGTTTCTGCGTTACCGCCAGCGGTTTCCGATACTATTACTACCGTGATCAGCCAACGGCCGAGACTCATTATCCAGAAAAATGCGCCGGCCAACTGGAGCGCCGGTGAGTATATTATTTATGGTGTAAAAGTGGAAAATGCCGGTCCCAGCGACGCCCGGGCCGCCGTGATCACAGACGCCATCCCGGCTACGATCATCAATCCTACGTGGACTGCCATCGCCAGTGGTACGGCCGTTATTTCCAGCGGCGCTACCGGTAGCGGTAATCAGTTGAATGTGGTGGCCGATATACCGGCAGGCAGCGGCAACAGTGTGGCCATCCTCATCGCGGGCAAGGTACAGACCGACTTTGCAGGGGTGATCACCAATACCGCCACAGCTACGCCGGCAGAGCCTAATGTGCCGCCGGTAAGCTCTAATGTATCTACCAATATCAGCCGCAAGGCGGCCCTGAAAATTCATAAAACAGGTCCTGCTGCTACCACGGCGGGTAACAGTATCGCCTATACGCTGGAAGTGATCAATAATGGCCCAAGTGATGCCAACAACATCACTATTAAAGATGCTATCCCTGCAGGCATACTAAACGCCACCTGGACAGCCACTGCTTCAGGCGGCGCCAGTCTGACCTCCGCGGCTTCCGGTACGCAGGACGTACAGGTAACGGGCAACATCCCTGTTGCCACAGGCGCTAAAATTACGGTGCAGATAAATGGCAAAGTAGATCCTGACTATGCATTGCCGAACATCACGAACGTGGCCATCGCGCTCAATGATCCATCATTTGCCACTCCGGTGGGAGATACTTCTTCCGTGGTAACGACCATCAACCGGGTGGCTAACCTGCGTATCGTGAAGAGCGGGCCTGCCAACCAGGGCGCCGGTGAACCGATGCAATACACCCTGCTGGTGCAGAATGATGGGCCGTCCAATGTACAGGGTGCCCGTATCCAGGACGCACTGCCGGCAACATTGCTTAACGGCACCTGGGTGGTGACCGGCACCGGCGGCGTAGCTAATATTACACCCGCCAGTGGCACCGGTAATGTGGATGTTACCGCCGATCTGCCGGCGGGCAATGGCATCCTGCAGGTAACGATAACGGGTGTACTCAGTCCGGCTGTTGTAAATGGGACCACTATCATCAACACCGGCACTGTGTCACTGCCAGCCGGCAGCGCGATCACAGACCCGAACCTGTCGGATAATACCAGTACAGTGACAACTGTGGCTGACAATGATCCGGTGGTGCGTATCGCGAAAACCGGTCCGGCCGTGGTGAATGTGGGCGATTCCATCCACTACCGCATCGTGGTGACCAACGGCGGTTCCGGCAATATTACCGGCGCCCTGATCACCGACCAGGTGCCGGCAGATGTGACGGTTACCTCATGGGGCGCAGCAGCGACCGGTACTGCCACCGTAACAGGAGCCACTTCCGGCAATAATAATACTATCAGCACTACTGCCGATATCCCTGTGGGAAGCGGTAACATGATCGTCATCCTGGTGGATGGCATCGTCAACCCAACATCCAATACTACCTTCACCAATACAGCGGTGGTGGCAGCAGGTACTAACAAAACAAGTTCCATCACCACCACCGTTAACCAGTCCACCGATGTGAGCATCGTGAAGAGCGGCCCGCAACAGGTGACAGCCGGTGAAACGGTAAATTATACGCTGCAGATATTTAATGCTGGTCCGATGAACGCACCGTCACTGGTCATCACCGACCAGGTACCGGCTGCCATCACCAATGTCACCTGGAAAGCTGTGGTAACAGGCACCGGGGAAGTCATTGGCGCACAGGAAATAGACAGCGCCGGAAGTAATATTATCATCCCCGGTAAATTATCTGCCGGCAGTGGTAATTACATCACCGTATATATCAGTGGTACCGTGAGCGGCAGTGCTGCCAGCGGCGGTATTGTCAACACCGCAAATGTGGCGGTGAACGGAGTGACCGATTACAACCCGGCCAACAATACCAGCACGGTCACCACCACCGTTGGCCGTCATACCGGTTTGCAGATACGTAAGAGCGGTCCTGTGCAGGCGCAGGCAGGCAATACCATTACCTACCAGGTGGTGGTCACCAACAGCGGCCCTTCTGATGCAACAGGCGTGAACATCAGCGACCTGGTGCCGGCCACCGTGGAAAACGTAAGCTGGCAGGCGGTCGTAACCGGTGCTGCGGCTGTTACCGGGCCATACAGCGGTACTGGCAATAATGTAGCCACTACGGCCGATATCCCTGGTGGCGCCGGCAACAGCGTGGCTATCACCATCACGGGCACACTGAATGATGATTTCTCCGGCAATGTGCTGAACGTGGCTTCTGCCGGCAGCAGTGAATCACCAACCGTGAATGACCAGGTCAACACCGTTGTGACGAAACAGTCAGACGTGCAGCTCCGCAAGAGCGGCCCGGCTACCATCACTGCCGGTGACAAGATCAGTTATCTGATCACGGCAACAAATAACGGCCCTGCGTTCGCACGTGGCCTGCATATCACCGATACGATCGACTCCCGCATCACCGGCGTGACCTGGACCACCAGCACCACCGGCAACGCCACCGTTACTGCCGGCGGCACCGGCAGCAGCAACCAGATCAGCGTGACTGCTGATATCCCGGCTAATGACAGCGCCAGTGTCACCATCATTGTCACCGGCACCCTGAATGCCGATGCGACCAATACCATCAGCAACACGGCCACCGTCACTTCTCCGGACCCGCAGACACCTACCGTCGTAACACCACCGGTAATCACGGTAGTAGAGCAACGCCCTGAACTGACCATCAGCAAGAGCGGTCCGCAGGCACTGAATGCCGGCGAAATGATCAGCTACTGGCTGGAAATCACTAATAAAGGCCTGAGCAACGCCACCCAGGCGGTTATCAGCGATCAGGTACCTGCCATGGTGAAACAGGTGAGCTGGTCTGTGCAGTCCACCACCCCAGGAACGACAGTCACCAGCGGCGCTACGGGAACCGGCAATAATGTACAGGCAGTGGCCAATATCCCCGCCGGCGGCACGCTCCGGCTGATGATACAGGGCAAGGTGGATTCTACTTTCTCCGGCGAGATTGTCAACACCGGTATTGTAACACCGGCAGAACCAGGCAATGAGCCCGACTCATCTGAGATAGAAACCGAAATAGTACTGAAACCATCTGTGCAGATCGCCAAATCCGGGCCGGCAGCATTACAATCCGGTCAAACGATCACGTATACACTGATTGCGAAGAACGATGGCCCCAGTATGGCCACCAACGCGAATATTCTCGATGCGGTGCCTGCGGCGGTCAATAACGTGAGCTGGAGCGCCGTGACAGCAGGTAATGCGCAGATCGTTGGCGCCGCCACCGGTACCGGCAACCTGGTGAGCCTCACTGTGAATATTCCGCCGGGCGCTTCCAACAGTGTAACCGTTACCGTGAATGGTACGGTAAGCCCGTCCTTCCGTGATACGCTGAATAATACCGCGATCATTACACCTGCAGAAAACGGTGCCCTGCCTGATACGTCAGCACTGGTGCAGACCGTTATAACGGCCATGCCTAAACTGCATATCCAGAAAGATGGCCCGGCTACGGCTACTGCCGGTCAACCGATCACTTATACAATACTGGTGAACAACAGTGGCCTGAGCAATGCGGTGAATTTCGCCGTAACAGATGTGGTGCCGGCCACGCTTACGCAGGTAAGCTGGAAAGCGGTGCGCAACGGCACCGCCGTGATTAAAAGCCCGGCATCCGGTACCGGCAATAACATCACACTGACAGGTGATATACCGGCCGGCAGCGGAAACAGTATAGTCGTTACCGTTACTGGCAATGTGGCGGCCAACGCCAGTGGCAGTATTGTCAATACCGCCACCGTGACGCCGGCTGAAACCGGCTCCACGCCTGAATCTTCTACCGTTACCACCCGGCTGGTGACGCAGTCGGCAGTGAGGATCAGCAAAACCGGTCCGGCCACTATGATACGCGGCGACCAGGTGACCTACGTCATCAGCGTCATCAACAGTGGTCCGAGTGATGCTATCAATGTGGATATTACCGACCTGATACCGTCTGTGCTCAACAACGTCACCTGGAGCGCAGCGCCATTCCGCAGCACGGTTATCAACAGCGGCGCCATTGGTAGCGGCAGTAATGTGAAAGTAAATGCGAATATGCCGGCAGCAGATACCAGCGGCCTGACCATCCAGGTGAAGGGCACGGTGGCACAGAATGCGCCTTCCGGCAGTGTCAGCAACACCGCCCACGCCATACTTAATAATATGGGAGGTAAAGATGTTCCTTCCAATACAGTGGTAAGCAACATCGGCAGCGCTACTGACCTGATCATGGTGAAAACAGGCCCGATGGAAGTGTTTACCGGCAGCCAGGCTATCTACCAACTGACCATCAGCAACGACGGACCGTCTAACGCTGATAATGCAACGGTAACGGATATACTGCCTGCGGCTTTAACACAACCGGCAGTGACGGTACTGTCTGTGTCCGGCGGCGCGGCCAATGTACAGACGGCGTTAAATGGCAATACCGTGAATGCTACGCTGGGCACTTTCCCGGTTGGCGCTAAAGTGGTATTGCAGGTGACCGCTACCGCAACAACGCCTGGCAGCATACAAAATACTGCGATGGTAAACACCCCTGCGGGCACAGCAGATGAAGACAGCACTAACAACAGCAGCACGGCCACCACGCTTGTTCGCGCCAAATCAAAACTGGACGTGGTGAAATCCGTAAGCCCGGCCAGCGGTCCCTACAACATCGGACAGGTAATCAGCTACACGCTGCAGATCAGTAATACCGGCACCGCCGGCGTAAACCCGGTCGTAGTGCTGGATACGCTGCCGCCGGCAAGCGTTGTCAGCGATCCGGTGTACAGCAATCCGCCTTCCGGCAATATCGTTTACAACAGCACCACCCGTGTGCTGCAATGGAACGCCGGACTGCTGCGGGCCGGTGAAACCCGCACCTGGAGCTATGATGTAACGATCACCGGTCCCGGTAACAATGTGCGCAATATCGCCGTAGTGACCGGCCCGCCGGACGTGAGCATCCCGGATACGTCCATCGTTACCATCAACACGGAAAAATCCGCTAACCTCAAAGTGGTGAAACAGCTGACCAGCACACCACCGTTTAGTGTGAACGATGTATTGACGTTCACCATCACTGCCACTAACAACGGACCAGACAAGGCTACCGGCGTGGTAGTGCAGGACCGTCTGCAAAGCATGCTGGGCAGACCGCTTACGCTCAATGCCAGCGCAGGCACGGCGACATACGATATTGCTGCCGCCACCATCAACTGGCAGATACCGGAACTGGCTGCCGGCGCCAGCGCCACGCTTACCTTCACGGTGAAACTGATGAGCGCAGATGACATCGCCAATACGGCCACCATCAGCGGCAATGAAAAAGACCCCGATATCAGCGACAATACATCGGTCATCGGCCCGATAAAGGTGACCGGGGAAGATATCTTCATTCCGAACGTGGTAACGCCGAATGGTGATGGTAAGAATGATAACTTCTTCATACCGGGACTGAGCAAATTCCCGGGCTCGGCGCTCTACATCTACAACCGCTGGGGCAACCAGGTGTACCAGAGCAAGAACTACGACAACAAGTGGAACGGCTACGGACTGAGTGAAGGCACCTATTATTACATACTGGAACTGCGCACCGAACAAGGTATAAGAAAATACAAAGGATGGGTCGAACTAATGCGATAAGTACATTTGCAACCAAAAACAAAGAGGCAGCAATGATTTGCTGCCTTTTGTTTTTTTTACATCTATCTAAAACTTACAACGATGGGATGTTAACAACATCTTCTTTCACAGGTTCATAGTTGATCGCTGTGGCAATGGCTTTGAATTTTTTGGACTCCACGCCCAGTACGGCGCCTTCCGGTGTCCAGGTGTGCAAGGGGCCGCCTCTGAAAGGCAGGTCCGGTGTTACCCATAAAGTAAGCGGGCCTGTTTTGCTTTGCACGTTTACTTCCTTGCATACAAAACCGAGGATGGTGCGTGTATTGTTGCCCGTGCGGGTTTTAGCCGGCTCGGGATGGTCTTTTTGTGTGAGCGTTTTTTTACCGCCGGATTCTGCCAGCGCCCAGGCTTTGCCGGTGGCGCCATCTTCATAAAATGCGATCTCGTTATCGCCCATCTGGATTTTTACATTGGCCCCTTCTTCTGTATGCAGCTCTTCCGGTTGCTGACGGCTGATCTTCGACTTGTTACCCTTAAAATACAGCACTTCCTGGCTGCTGGCCGTTTCCGGTATCATGTCTTTATACTGAAGCTGATCGGGTTTAAGGGAAGCGTGCAGGAACATAGTGAGGTCATAATGTATTACACCTTGTGTTTTGTCTTGTGCTGCGGCAGTAAATCCGGTGAAGAGGAAAGTCATGAGCAGCATGATGTGAGTGCGTTGCATTGTTACTTGTTTTTGGATTTCGGAAAATGTCTGAATTTATAGATGCCGCTGAGCAGGAAGTACTGGCCCAGCGCGTTGTTTTTGCGGTCTTCGATATAGCCGTTGCCGGTAATGCGGTTAATGCCTGCGTTGTTGTTCAGCAGGTCTTTTGCTGATAGTTGCAGTGAAAAGTGTTTACCGATTTCTTTGTTGATACCTGCATTCAATAATAAGATGGTGTTGTTGTACCCGGCTGCCAGGCCCAGGGCAGAAAAGCCTTCCAGGCTGGTTTCGAAAGTCATGTTCCATGGCAGTACCACAATGCTTTCGATACTGTAATTGAGCAGCCAGTTCTTTTCGGGCAGCCCGTTGCGGATAGCAAATCGGCGGTTGTTCCAGGTGGCGCTGCCAGAAACATTAATGCTGACGCGGTCTGCCGGATAGTAATTGACATGTACATCAGGCGCCAGTGTGAGGATGGTGTTACTATTGGCTTCGCCGTTATTATACAGTGTATTGCGCGAATAGGTGCCGGTGAAGCCAAGTGATACCGAAGAGTTGCGCGGTGCAATGGTGATGCTTTTGCCGGCGGTGAGGTTAGCCTGGTAGTTGCCCCGCACGTTCACCGGAATGATCAGCTGTTGACCGGTATTTTTATCGATGCTGGTGCTGTCGGTGACCTGGCTGCTGTACCAGTTGAACCCGGCGGTGGCATACATGGAATTACCGGAGGACGGTGCCACCTGGTTGAATGATAATGACCACCGGTGGCTCTTTTCCTGGTCCAGCAGCGGATTGCCGCGGCGTACATACAGCGGGTCGGTATTGTCTGTCAATGGCTGGAGATTGCTGACGGCGGGCGTAGTAGCGACTGTATTGTAGCGGAATATCAGTCTTTCTTTGTTGTTGGTTTTATATTCCGCATAGGCTTCCGGCAGCCAGGTACGGAACTGCCGGTCGATGGTATAGCCTTTCAGGCCAGAGTGCCCGTAGATTGTGCTATACTGCCATCCGGCGCCGACGGTATAACGGAAACGCTTATAGTTGCCGGCCAGCACTGCTTTGGTGGTCTGTTGCCATTTGCGGGTGTTGTAGTTATCGCTGTACAACGGATCGATGTCGTCGTATGTGCCGCTGCTGCTGCGGTTGCTGGTTTGCCGGTCGTACGTGCCGTCGGAGTAGTACAGCTGTTGCCCCAGTTGAAGGCTTAATGGCCGTGATAACGGCTCCGTATATACGATATTTCCGCTGATGGCCGATACTTTGGATTTGCTGGCCATCTGCTGATCGATGTGGCTGTCTTTTTCTCCTGTAGGAAGATGAAAGAAGGTACTGTTGGACCGGTTCTGTAAGAGGGTGTTGTTCTCCAGGTATTCTGGTTTGGCGGTGAGCATCAGCGTGCGACCGGATTTTGCCAGGCGGTGGCGCAGTTGCACTTCCATGGAGCCGAGACGGTTGTCGCCGCTACTGTGCGTGTTTTGATTACCGTCATTGAGCAGGGTAGTGCCGTCTGCGGTATAGGAGCGGAAGGCGCGGTCCTGGCTGTTATTAAAATGGTTCAGGTCCGCATGCGGTAACAGTTTCAGGGCAGTATGGGTGTTTAGCGGTGTTTCCACGGTGAAGTCTATACGCTGGTTCATGTTGTAGTTGGTGGTGTTGCCGTTCTGCAGGTAGTTATAGGCCGTGTCGGTCAGGCGGTATTGCCGGGCGTAGTCGTAGTTGTTGCGGGCATCTGTTTCATTGAAGAAATAGCTGCTGCGCAGTTTGAACCCGTTGTTCCAGTCGTTGTTGAAGTTAACGCCTCCGAACCGGGTATCGGTGAGACCGATGGGGCGGGCTATTTCCGCGAGGGCTTCGGGTGTGCCGGTAATTTTCACGCCTTTCATGTTCATGAGTTCTGACAACGCCGCGGGTGGCAGGTTGTTGAACATATCGGGATTGGAGCCTGCCATTTTGATCAGTTCAGCCGCGCTGAAGCCGGATTTATTCACATTGTTGCCTTTCAGCAGGAGGGACAGCTGCATGTCGTTGAGGAAGCTGTTGGCGTTGACGCCACCTTCGTAGCGGTCCATGGTGCCGGCACCGGCGCTGGCATTACCGAAGTAGCCGCGTTTCCGGTTCTTTTTCGTGACGAGGTTGATGGTTTTTGTTTGTTTGCCGTCGGCTACGCCGGTGAATTCGGCCATATCGCTTTGTTTGTCCAGTATCTGCACTTTATCGATCATGTCTGCGGGCAGGTTACGGGTGGCCACGGCGGGGTCGCTGCCGAAGAATTCCTTGCCGTCTACGAGGATGCGTTGTACGGTTTCGCCCTGCGCTTTGATGCTGCCGTCGCGCTCTACCTGTACACCGGGCAGTTTGCGGAGCAGCTCTTCCACCACCGCATTGTCTTTTGTCTTGAATTTATTGGCGTTGTATTCAATCGTGTCGCCTTTCATCTGTACCGGTGGCGTATTGTCTTTGATGGTGACGGCCTGCAGTTGCATACTGGCAGCTTGCAGCGCGATAGTGGCGGGCAGTGCGGGAAACCGTCCGGCAGGGACACTGAAGGAAAGGGTACTGTCAGCATAACCGAGGCTGTGCAGATGCAGCTGATAATGCCCGTCAGGCAGGGAGAAGGTTACTTTTCCCTGTGTATCGGTCATGGCTGTACGAATGACAGCTGTATCATGGAGGGAAGTAATTTTAACAGATACGCCGGCCAGTGTTTTCCCGGTGGCAGCGTCGCCGGTTTGTGTTTGTTGCCGGTGCTGCTGGGCGATTGTTATCTGGAAAGACAATAACAGGATGGCCGACAGGTATATGGAACGCATCAATTTTTTCATGCGGTAAAATTACCGGGCTGCAGGCGGGGAATAGGTTAACGAGTATGTATATACTCTTAATGAGTGTTAAAAAATCTTGTGAACAGGTCCTGATGGATTCAGGTTGATAAATGATGAAGCAGGCTATGGAACATGAGTCCATGTTTTTTTTCTATGGGGTGTGATTTTTTTGTTTCTCCTGCGAATAATATAACCGGGGGATGTAAAGATTTAGACGAGTAACTTAAATCCGCGGCCGCGTACGTTCACGATTTGGATGTTGCCGTCCTGCTGGAGGTACTTGCGCATCCGGGTGATGTATACGTCCATATTGCGGGCGTTGAAAAAGCTGTCATCTCCCCAGATGCTGAGCAACATGTCTTTGCGGGAGGTGATGTTATTGACATTGTCGGCCAGCATTTTCAGCAGATCGGCTTCCCGTTGGGAGAGGCGTCGTATTTCTCCACCATGGTGCAGTTCCTGCCGGGGGTAGTCGAACAGGTAGCAGCCCAGCCGGACCTGGCCCGGTTTGATTTGGTGCTGACCTGGATGCTGACCCTGGTCCTGGCCTTGACGCTGAACCTCACCTTGACGCTGAACCTCACCTTGATGCTGGCCTTGACTTTGATGCAGACCTTGATTTTGATGTTGCCCTCGGCTCTGATCCTGACTTAGACCCTGATCCTGACTTAGACCCTGGCCTTGATCTTGGTCTTGGCCCGGGAGGGTTGCTGGTGCGGTAGGGGCGAGGGTGCGTTTCAGCAGGGCATGAATGCGGAGTATCATCTCTTCCATACTGAACGGTTTTTTTATATAGTCGTCGGCGCCGGCGCGAAAACCTTTCAGCACGTCCTGCACTTCGCTTTTGGCGGTGAGGAATATCAGCGGGGTATGGGTATCGGTGGCACGGATTTCCTGTACCAGTGTGAGCCCGTCTTTGCGGGGCATCATGATGTCGATGACACATACATCGGGCCGGTGCTGGCGGTATAGCTGCCAGCCTTCCTGTCCGTCGGCGGCATAGATCACCTCAAAACCTTTCATCTCCAGCGTTTCTTTTACAACGCCGGCGAGTACGGTTTCATCTTCTACCAATAATAAACGTATCTGTTGTTTCATCATTTTGCCAGTTCAATAGTGAATATGCTGCCTTGTCCGGGAACGCTGGTTATTATTTGCCGCCAACAATAAACCTATCTGTTGTTTCCTCATTTTGCCAGTTCAATGGTAAATGTGCTGCCTTGCCCTGGAACGCTGTCTACTTTGATGGTGCCGTTTATCCTGTCCAGCAGGCTTTTAACATGGCTGAGACCCAGCCCGTACCCTTTGACCGTATGCAGGTTGCCCTGTGACACGCGGTAAAACTTATCGAAGATGTACGGCTGATGGGCTTTGTCGATGCCGATGCCGTGGTCTTCGATGGTAAACCGGTAATGTTGCGGTAACTCGGTGACGGTCAGCACTATCTTTTTAACAGCCGAAGGCGTGTATTTGATCGCGTTATCCAACAGGTTGGATAAAACGGTCCGTATGGCGGCTGGCTGGGTAAGCAACTCGTTATGGGCCACCTGTATGGTGGTTTGTATTTGTACGCCGGGCAACCCGGAGAAGCGCGCCCCGACCGTTTTCAACAGCTCCGGGATAGATACCTGGCTGGCGGCTTCCTGTGGCTCGTCGTCATGTTCCAGCCGGGTGAGGGCCATGATGTTGTCTAACAGCCCCTGTAGTTTATGTAGCTCATCCTGTTCCAGCCGCAGGTAACGCTCTGTCTTTTCCGGGTCTTTACTGCCCCCGAAGGTCAGCAGTGCCTCATTGGTAGCGGTGAGAATGGCCACAGGTGTTTTTAGTTCATGGGTGATATTGCTGATGAAATCGTTTTTCATGGTCTCCAGCTTTTTCTGCCGGATGATAATCCGCCACAGTACCCATATGCAGCCGGTGATGAGCAATATCATAAAGAATGATAATACCAGCGGCCATAGTATTTTCACCAGCAGGAAGGTGCCGGCGCCCTGGAACTGCGCCACGATGGTCCGCCGCGATTGCAGGGAGGTGGAACGGATAACGGCCACGTGCTCATCGGCCGTAATAGTGGTGTCCTTATCTATAATACGAATGGTAAAAGGCAGGGCGATATGCCGGTTGTCCAGTTCTTCCCGGTAGTATTTATTCAGCAGGGCAGTATCTATTTTAACGATGTTGCTAAAGGCAAAAATACTGGCGAGGAACTGGTTCATGTCCGTGCCAACGTCCTGTAGCCGGAAATTTTGTTGAAATACAGTGCTGTTTCCTTTTTGATTACTGTCAAGGGCGATCACTTTCACCTGGCCGGTACTGTCTGAAAGGGGAACAGTATCGGTGACGTTGCCGGCGCTGAACTGGAACGTATGCTTATGACGCGAAACCCGTAGGGTGTCTTTTCGCTGTAGCTGGCCTTCAAGTTGTTTCACGGAACCGATCACGGCACGGTCATAGGCTTTTTGCAACCCGTCAGACACCACCTGCACAAAGGCAGTCTGCTGCCCCAGCCAGGCTGTCCGAAGCCAGTATAACTGAAAGGCCAGCACCGCCAGCGCGGTAGGGATGGTGATCCACCATATCCGTTTAACAATGAAATCCATCCTGCAAAGATAGCTGAAGCCACTATGCCCGCAACGCCGGATTAACACTCATTAACACTTTTGCAAGGATGATTAACAAACGAAAAACCGCTCCGTCCGTCCCGTTGCGTAACACCCCGTCCCATGGCCTAGTCATCCGTCCCAAAGGTTTGTTGTTCGTCATAACTAAATGAAAACCAGTTGGTAATGGTTTAGTATTGTGTCGTGTTCATCACGGGGCACTGACAAAATTCAAGACATATGTACCGCAGTTTTTGTTTGTTTTTTTTCTTTTTATGCATGTGGCTGACCGCCCAGGGGCAACAGCAAATCACCGGCATGGTCATCGATGTGAAAGGTCAACCGGTAGAAGGCGCCAACATATATATTACCGGCACCCTCGACGGGGCCTCTTCCGATAAAGCCGGGAAATTCAGTTTTGCGACAACACAAAAAGGCACCGTCATCTTAGGGGCCAGTTATATAGGATATAAAGATTTCAGGCTGACCGTGCCGGTAGACCAGATGGGGCAGTTGAAGATCGTATTGCAGCCCAGGGAGAAAGCCCTCGAAGAAGTAGTGGTGCGGGCCAGCACTTTCAGTCTTGGAAAAAGCCGCACCCTGGAAAAGCTGGATGCGCTGGACGTCGTGATGACAGGCAGTTCCAACGGCGATATCTACGGCGCGCTGATGTCGCTGCCAGGCACCCAGAAAGTGGGAGAGGACGGCAAACTCTATATCCGTGGCGGTGACAACCGCGAAACCCAGACTTTCATTGACGGGATGCACGTATTAAGCCCTTATTCCATTACCGCCCAGGACATGCCGGCCCGCGGCCGCTTCTCCCCTTTTCTTTTCCAGGGGATCAATTTCTCCCTTGGCGGGTACGAATCAGAATTTGGGCAGGCGCTGTCCGCCGTGCTGCCTATGGACACCAAAGATGTGGCCGGAAGCACTAAGGCAGGCATTAACTTCTCCCCATTGAGCGCCGGCGGTGGCGGTTCGGTGGCTTTCCGTAAAAGTTCCCTTTCGGCCAATGTGAATTTCACCGACCTCACATTGTACAACAAGGTGCTGCCCGACCGCTACTCCTGGAAGAAACCCTATCAGTCACTATCTGCGGAAGCGCAATATAAAACCGCTGTAGGCACAAGAGGGGTATTTAAACTCTACACCGCCTATGACCGTACCGCCTTCATCCGTACGTTTGCTGATACCCTCGATCATGTTCCGCAGCGCGATTTCCGGCTGCAGCAGGACAACTACTACCTGAACGCAACACTGAAAACGAAGACCCGTCATAATACCCACCTGTTCTTTGGCGCCGCCGGGTCGTATGTGGACAACCGTTATGACAATGCGCGGTTTCAGCGCGACAGCTACCATCAAAATGAACAGGAGCTGCACTTGAAAGCCAGGCTGGAGAAAAACATCGTGCCCGGTTACCGCCTTAGCACCGGTATGGAAGCGTATCTGCGTGGCTACCGCGCCGTTTATCACGATACGCTGCAGCAACGGCTGCGGGACCAGCAGGTGAATTATCAGCTGTATGCCGCCTTTGTGGATAACCAGGTACGCGTGCTGCAGGGACTGTATGCCAATGCGTCCGGAAGAATGGAATATGCGCAGTTCAGCAGCGCCTGGAATTTTTCGCCAAGGGTTTCGCTCAACTATCTCGCTAACCGTTTCCAGGTATCGGCCATCTGGGGCAGGTACTATCAAATGCCGGACAACAGCGTGCTGGCAGCGCCGCATGAAAATATGCAACAGTCGGTGGCTTCCCATTATATACTGGGCGCCTCCTATGAATACAAGGGCCGGCTCATCAAAGCAGAAACCTATTACAAACAATACGACCAGCTGGAATTATTACAGCAACAGGTGTATCACGCTAACGGCTATGGTAAAAGCACCGGTTTTGACGTGTATTTCTCAGATGAGTCTTCAGTGCCGCACCTGAAATACAACGTGTCTTATTCGTATAATGATGCTGCGCGGTTGTACCGGGACTTTCCCGTGATGTCCACGCCGCTGTTTGCCTCACGGCACAATGCGCGCATGTCAGGGAAGTATTATTTCCCGGCACTGAAAACCTATGCCGGGGTTACGGCTACCTACGCCAGCGGGCGGCCTTACCGCGACCCTAACCGCGACGGCTATATCAATGCTGTTGACAAAGACTATTTCAGCCTGGATGCCAATCTCACTTTCCTGGTCAGCAAGCAGGTGATCCTCTATACCTCCTGCGGCAATATTACCGGAAGGCAAAATACCTACGGTTACCGCTATGCGCCGTCGCCCGATGCTGCAGGTGTTTACCAGGGCGCACCGGTGATGGCGTCCCGCAACAATTTTTTCTATATCGGAGTGTTCATCTCGCTGAAGAGCAGCTCCGCCTACGACGTTTCCAGTTTTTAATCAACCTAAAAAAAGAACAAAAATGAAAAACATGTTCGCACTTTGGATTTTATTAACCATGACAATATCCGGTTATGCCCAAAACACGATCAACTGCGAAGAACAGCTGCAGCTGGTGTTAAACAAAGTGAAAGAAGAAAAGGATATGAGCGGGGTGTATAATCATGTGAATACTTTAAAGCGATTATCGGGCCTGTGCCCCGGAGAATGGCTGCCGGACTATTACATCGCTTATCTAGACCTGAAACTGGTGCTGAGCAGGAACACCGACAAACCGGCGGACCTGTTACAGGAAGCGGCCGAAAAGCTGTCCCAGCTGAAAGGCAATGCCAAAGCCAATGCGTCTGAGGTATACACACTGGAAGGATACTATTATTACGCCATGATAGCGCAGGACCCGGCGGTGAACGGACAGAAATACTACCGGGAGGTGGTGGCCGGTTATGAAAAAGCGATCCGGCTGGACCCCTCCAACCCGCGGCCACAGCTGCAGTTGGCTATCTTCCAAAACCTGATGGCAGCCTTTATGAAACAAACAAACAGCGGTTTTTGTGATAAACTGCAACAGCTGGAACAGACTTTCCGGGACTTTAAACCAGCCAGCGCTGCGGCCCCGGCCTGGGGACTGCCTGAGCTGCTGCATGTACGGCAAAACAATTGCCACTAGTGGATAATTTCCTGGAATGCGGGCACAAAACTCCGTGATACCGGAATGGGATAATGCTCATAATCTTTTAGCATGATCTTATAGCCGTTGGAGTTACCGGTAGCGGTTTTGATGTGGGTGAGGTTCACGATAAACGAACGATGACAGCGGAACAACGTTGGCGCCTGTACGGTTTCAAGAATGGTGGTAAGGGTGTTACGAATAACCGTTGACGTTACCTGCCCGTCTGTATAATGATATACATGCACATGATTTTTCACGACTTCGAGGAAAAGAAAATCGTGCAGGCTTATCTGTAGCGGCGCTTCCGTGATATTGGCAGAAGGGAACACCAGCTCCTGTGAGGGGTTGGTTTCCTGTAGCTGCTGATCGCTGCGGATGATACTGTCCATATGATGGCGCATGGCCCGGTGGTAGCGTATGGCAATGACCGCTGTCACCGGGAATATGCCTACGGCGACGGTGATCAGTAATACCCGGAACAGGATCTCCAGCCGTACCAGCAGTTCGCCGTTTCTGAAAGCATAGATGTCTTCAAAAAAGAAAAGAAATATCAGCGTATTGAAAAAAGCCAGCACCAGGAAGACGGTGAGGATGTAGACCGCCTCGTGAAAGATGGTCCACCTGCCAATACGGTGTTTCAGTATTTTTCCCTTGAGAATATAGTTACAGCAAAACAGGCTGCCGAAAGTGGCAATACCAAAGGGAAGAGCGCCCAGCAGTTTGTTGCCCCGATACTGGCTGAAGCCAAAAGGCTGATAAATAAAGATTATCAGGCTGACCAGGATGCTGATAATAAGAATACTGTTGAGCCTGACGAATTCAAAGGGATATTTTCTCCGGAGCAATTGGTTGACCTGCTGTAACATGACGCAAAAGTAGGATTTCTTGCCGTAATAGCGCAGCTGGCGGAATTTTAAAAGAATCTGCCTTTTTTCGTTTCTTTGCGTTATCAAGCAGCATCTTTTATGAAAAAAGCCGAGGCAACAAGACTGAATATTTTACAAAAGGCATTTGAACTGATCTATGTACAGGGATATCAGACTACCAGTATAGATGAAATACTGGCCACTACCCAGGTAACAAAAGGTGCTTTTTATTACCATTTCAAAAATAAGGATGAAATGGGGCTGGCTATCATTAACGAGCTGCTGAAGCCTTCGTTTGCTGCAGCTTTTATACAGCCGCTTGAGAAAAATACCGATACGCTGAAGGCTTTATACGATATGATGTATGAACTCCTGATGAAAAATGATTTCCTGAAAGTGGAATACGGATGCCCGGCATCCAACTTCACGCAGGAAATGGCACCCTGGAACAAGGCTTTTACCAAAGCGCTGAACAATCTCTCAGAACAGTGGAAACATGCCATTATCAATGCTGTGGATACCGGTAAGAAAAATGGGATGATCAGTTCAGCAACGGATGGGGAACAAGTGGCGGTTTTTATGATGTCTGGCTACTGGGGCATCAGGAACCTGGGAAAACTGAAAAACAGCAAATCTGTCTACCAGGTCTATCTCAAACAATTAAAAAACTACCTGGAAACCCTGCGATAAATTTTTTTGACAAAAAACATACTATGTGGTATGTTTTTTTCTATACCTTTACCGCGACAAAAAAACTTACAGACAATGGAGACACATTTCACGCTGGCCGGCGCCCTGTGCGCTGTAGGAGTCGCTTTGCTTTTTATAACGCTTATGTCAATGGTCCGCGAACAATATAGGCAAACTATCAATGCCCTGATCATTGCCGGTGCCGGTGCTACTTACTGGAGCGGCGGACTGGGGTTCTATGAATTTCCACTCGGCGTTATTATGATCTTCCTCGCGTACAAAGGTCTTAAAAACTATCACTACATCGCAGCGGGGTGGCTGGTACACACTGTGTATGATATTTTACATCATTTATACGGGAATCCTATCATTCCGATGGCGCCTTTGTCATCAGCCGGATGTGCAGTGTGCGACCCGGTATTGGCTGTATGGTTTTTCCTGGGCGCACCCGGTATTTTCAATTACTTCAGAAAAAATAAAAAACTGGCCGTTTAATATGTATCAGTCGCTCACTTTTCTTCATTCCATCATCCGCTGGCTGGTGTTAATAAGTTTGATTATCGCCATCTGCAAAGCAGCCAAAGGATATTTTACCAACGCGGTCTTTACAAAAAGTGATAATGCCGTAAGGCACTGGACTGCCACCATAGCACATATACAATTGCTGGCAGGCATGGCGCTCTACTCTCAAAGCCCGGTCATTCAATATTTCTGGAAACACTTCAGTACAGCAAAGGAAACGTTTGACCTGCTGTTCTTCGGTTTGATACACGGCCTGTTGATGTTCACTGCCATTATTATTGTCACTATCGGTTCTGCTATGGCGAAGCGCAGGCCAACAGACAAAGATCGGTTTAGAACCATGCTGGTTTGGTATTCCGTAGCCTTGCTTATTATTTTCATTGCCATACCATGGCCGTTTTCACCTATTGCTAACAGACCATATTTCAGATAAACATGAAATCGTTATTCAGCACGCCGATCGGACGGCTACGCATCATCAGTTACCTGGAAGGTATTTCCCTGCTTATACTTTTATTTATTGCGGTGCCTTTAAAATATGCATCCGGTTTGCCGGGCCTGACAAAGTTAATGGGGCCTGTTCATGGCCTGTTATTCCTTCTTTTCATATTCAATACCATCAGTGTGGGCGTGGAATATAAATGGAAGTTTAAAGACACTACCTGGAAAGTGATCCTGGCATGTTTTATTCCTTTCGGTACTTTTTATATAGATAAAAAAATTTTGAGTAAAATATGAAAAGATGGATGATCATTGCCGTCGCATTGCTCCTGGTATATATTGGGTACAGGGTTTACAGGTTCTATACCCTGGACAAGGGGCTCGATGGGTTAGTGGCAGCAGGAGCAATCATACTGGATGTGAGAACAGCGCAGGAGTTTAAAATGGGGCATATAGAAGGGGCCGTTAATATGTCGCTTGGCGAAATCCGCCAGCGGTATATTGAACTGGATACAGCTAAAACCTATATCACGGTTTGCTCGCATGGCCTCCGCAGCGTAAAGGCGGAGAAGCTGTTGAAAGAAAGAGGGTTCAGGAAGGTTTATAATGGCGGGGCGTGGAGCGATTTCCAGGAATACCTGAACAAGCATAAAAAATAACGTGGCAGTAAACAAGCGGCCGCCTTATTTATGATGAGACGGCCGCTTTCTGCTTAGAGCTCAAACATCATATCCCGTAGTTTGTTCCAGTCCCCGTCGTCATCATCTTTAAAGTCTCCATTTATCATCATCACCACAGCCCGTTTGGTAGCGTAGTTGACATATAACTGGGCATGACTGCCGTATACGTCGCCGCCGTGGCCGTAAATATCCTGGTTGCCCACTTTCCGGTGCTGCCAGAAAAGGCCGTACACTGATTCTGCTTCCGGGAATTGTACTTTGCCCATCGCTTCCAGAGTGCCGGCGGCAATAATCTGTTTGCCATCTTTGGCGCCATAGTTCACCAGCATCCTGGCAAAAGTGCTAAGGTCGTTCAGGCTGGCGTGCAGACCGCCGGTACAGTAATCTACCATGCTGTAATCCCCGTGTGTTTGCTGGTCGGCGTCATAAGGCAGGGCGAATGGCTGTGTAGCGTAATCACGCAGGTGCCATACCAGTGCGGTAGTGCCCAGCGGAGCAATGAACTGGCGGTACGACCAGGTGTCGAAACTTTCCTTTACGGTCAATTCTACAATGTAGGCAGCTAATGCGGCACCCAGATTGGAATACCCGAAGACGGGTTTGGCGCGGTCGTCGATGAAGCTCCTGGTATTATAGAATTTTCCGGAAGGATCGAGCATGCTTTGCACATATTCCGACAGCGCCATCGGATGGTCTTTCCCAGGCACCAGGAAATCAGACAATAGCATGTCGCGGTATACAGCGTCTATAATACCGGAGGTGTGCGACATCAACAACCGCAGCGTAATTTTTTTGGTTGGGTTGAAAGGGTTCTGCAGTTTAAAAGGCAAATAATCGTTGACGTCAGCATCGAGGTTTAATTTGCCGTTTTCCACCAGGCGCATAATGCTCAGGCCAATGAATGGTTTAGCCAGTGAGCCCACTTTGAAGACGGTCTTCGCTGTGATGGCTTCTTTTTTTTCGATGTTGGCCATGCCGGCTATTTTAGACCAGACGATGCCGTCCGGGCCCACCAATGCGACGGCGATGCCCGGGATCTTCTTTTGTTCAGTAATAACAGCGATCTGTTTTTCTACTTTTTCAGTTTTGAATGGCACGGAAGGAGTGGCGTCGTCTTTGTCCTTTTTTTTGCAGGCACACACGGCCAGCAGGAGCCCTAGCCCTAAGCAATAGTTTCTCATATGTTTTTTTGCAAATGAAAGAAAGATCATGTTGGCGATTGACCGGTATTATAGAAAGCCGGTCATAGTTACGTTCAACAGACATCTGTGTGCAACAATACCGGCGTAGGGGTAGGAGTGGGTGGGCCGCGTATTATTGGTAGACTAAATGAGCCGGTTGGTGTGGCGGATGAGGTATTTTGTTCACCGGCGGCGGTAATATAATGATGGAAATACAAGCGGGGCAGCAGAAAAAAATTACTTCGGTGTTGCAACATTTGATACCTGCGGCGGTAGTATATATGATTGTTGGCATGAATGACTATCAGCCGCAATGGCAGCCGCTGATGAAAGCACTGGCGACTGTTTTTATCCTTGCGGCGCCATATGTGAACCAGTATGTGCTGGTGCCCCGGTTGCTGCTGCGCTTCCGGTATTACGCTTATGCGGTGCTGGTATTGGCGTTGATTGCCCTATTGTTTGGCGTCACTGTCTGGACAGAACCTTTGCTGGCGCCAATGCTGAAGGCTGGTAAATTTTTTACGCCCTGTGATGTACAGGACATATTGGTGTTTTTTGTGATGATGTTATCGCTGGTGGCGGCTTCTACAGCCATACCGCTGTTCTGGCAATGGGTACAGGCCGGCTACCAGCGCACGGCGGCGTTGGAGACGGAGCTGGAAAGCCTGAAGAAACAGCTGTCGCCACATTTTCTCTTTAACACGCTCAATAACCTTGATACGCTGATTTATGCGGACCAGCACCGGGCTTCGGCGGTAGTGCATTCGCTGTCACGGTTGCTGCGCTACCAGTTGTACCTGTCGGGCAGCGATAAGGTTTGTCTCCGGCAGGAGCTGGACTTCATGAAGGATTTCCTGTACCTGGAACAGCTGCGGCATGATGTGCTGGAAGTGCGTATCACAGTGGATGACGGCGCACAGGACATATTGCTGCACCCTTTTCTGCTGATGCCTTTTGTAGAGAACGCTGTTAAACATAACGATTATAACGGTGACGCCTATATTCATTTGCATGTTGCCGTTGATGCCGGTAAGCTGCATTTTATCTGCGTTAATCCTGTCTCGCGTTATACGGCGGCGGATGGCGGCGCAGGCCTGAAAAATGTATGCCGCCGGCTGTCGCTGTTATATCCTGGTGAGCATACGTTGCGCACGGAAAATAACGACGGTGTATATACAGTAGCCTTAACCTTTAATATATGAACTGTATTGTCATAGACGATGAACCGCTGGCACGTGAGAAAATCCGGTTACTGGCGGCACAGGACGTGTCCCTGCAATTGCTGGGCTGTTTCTCCGGGACTGACAAAGCCGCGGATTTTATGGAACTGAACCCGGTGGAGCTGGTGTTTCTGGATGTGGAAATGCCGGGTGGCTCAGGGCTGGACTTTGCGCGGCAGCTGCCGCAGGACACACTGGTGATTTTTACTTCCGCTTATGCTGAATATGCCCTGAACAGCTACGATGTGAATGCCATCGATTATCTCGTGAAACCTGTACATGCGGCGCGTTTTGCGCAGGCGGTGCAGAAAGCGCAGGACTATGCGGACATGAAAAGGCAGCGGAAGCTGCAACAGCAGGAGGTGGCCGCCCTGCAACAGGACCACGTGTTTGTACGGGCCGACAGGCGGCTGCACCGTGTCGTATTCAGCGATTGCCGGTATATAGAAGGCATCAAAGACTACTGTGTTTTGCATCTTTCCGATCGCAAACTGATGGTAGGCGTCAATCTGAAAGCCTTGCTGGAACAGCTGCCACAGGACATCTTTGTACGGATCAGCAAGTCAGTGGTGGTTAATTTCCGACATGTGACAAGCCTGAACCATCAGGATGTGCGGATTAACGATGAAGAGCTCATGATCGGCAATGCCTACCGCGAGCACCTGTTCTCGTTTTTTGTGGAACATCATGTTATCGGGAGATGATCTATTTTTTGTTGAATAGTCTGTTTTTCGGGTTGTGTTTTAGAGAGATGCAATGCCTGTTGCAGGTGTTGCAGCGCCTGCTGGTTGTCGATGCCGTGGTATAGCTCTCCCAGCAACGTATGATAATACGGGTTGCCGGAGAGGCCCAATTTCTCCGCTTCCGGAAGGGCGGCGGCGTTACCTTTTACCTTCGAGAGGGCGAAGGTGCGGTTGAGCGCTGCCACGGGCGAGTATTCCAGCTGCAGCAGCCGGTTGTACAGGTGCAGGATATTGTCCCATTTTTCCGGCGTGTCTTCCTTGATGGTATGCCACCAGGCGATGGTGGCTTCGAGGTGGTACCTTGACAAGGAGCTGCCTTGTGAGGCTTCGTGCAGATAGTAGGCGCCTTCGGAGATCAGTTCCCGGTTCCATAACGATTCGTCCTGGTCCTGGTAGAGTATGAGCGCGCCGTTTTCATCTTTGCGGGCCGGCAGCCTGGAAGCATGGAAGCACATCAGCGCCATCAGCGCGTTCACCGCCGGTGTATTGGTGAGCGGATTGTTCAGCAGCAGTTTGGTGAGGCGTATGGCTTCGATGCACAGCTCTTCCCTGACCACGGCGTCCTGGCTTTCGGAATAGTATCCTTCGTTGTACAGCAGGTACAAGGTGGTGAGCACGGCGTTTAGCCGTTGGGGTATTTCGGCGGTAGCCGGCATTTCGACGGCGATTTTTTCTGTCCGCAGTTTTTCACGCGCACGGAACAGTCGTTTGTTGATCGTTTCCTTATTCGACAAAAAAGCGTTGGCAATTTCATCGATGCCAAAGCCACAGAGGATGCGCAGGGCAAGGCCTATCTGTGCTTCGGCAGGTATCACCGGATGGCAGATGGCAAACAGCATCTGTAGCAGGCTGTCGCTGATGTTCTGATCGGAGAGGTCCGGTTCGGGAGCAGGCACGGCAGCTGTTTGTTTCAGTTCGGGCAGGATTTTCTCGCGGAACATATGGGCCCGCGCAAAATAATTCCTCGCTTTGTTTTTGGCCACTACGTACAGCCAGGCGGTAGGGTTTTCCGGAATACCTTTGTAGGACCATGTTTCCATGGCCAGCAGAAAAGTTTCGCTGGCGATGTCTTCGGCCAGTTCGATATGTTCAATACCAAAATATTTACAAAGGACAGCAGATATCTTGGAGAACTCTGTCCTGAACAAATGTGGTATCAATTCCTGTTGCTGCATAACGGAAAGGAAAGCTCCTGCCATACAGGGGCAGGAGCTGTTACATAAAGTTAATGCATATCTTCTCCCCTGATAATTTTTCTTACTTCTACCGTATTGCCTTCACCGCCTAATATAGGGCAGTCTTTGGCAAACGATGCCGCTTCATCGGCGGATTCGGCCTTTACAATAATATAGCCACCCAGCGTTTCCTTGATTTCTCCAAAGGGCCCGTTGGTGACCATTTTGTTGTGATGCACCACACGGGCGTCATCAAACAGCAGCCCGTTGCCGAGCACAAATTTGTTCTGTGCAGCGATGCCGCCAATCCAATCCATGGTGGCTTTCATCCATATCTGCATTTGTTCGGGAGAAGCGATTTTTTTGCCATCCTCGTGGCGGAAAATCAACATAAATTCGTCCATGATGTGTCTGTTTTAATTGTCAGGAATATTGTTTTGGAACACCCCTTAACAAATGAAAAATATCAAATTGGACATCTGCCTGAAAAAATATTTTTTTAACAGATTGGCGGTGCAAACCCGCCGGCAATATATGTTTTTATTGTATGACCAATTTAACGGAGTCAACCGACAGCCGTGTTTTCAACCAGTTCTGCACTTTAATTTTTTCGGCCGGTTTTATTTTCCGGGAGAAGCCCGCCATTACCACCATACAGGTGTCCGTGTTATTGCTGTCGGACCAGCGGAATACCATGGGGGAGGCGGCATAATATTGACAATTGGGAAAAAGGACTTTAAGCTCACCGGTAAGATCAGGCGGGGGCGGCGGCGTGGTAACGGGCACATTGACCTGGCGGCTGCTGTCCTGCCGGAACACGTCTTCCAGTATACTGGCCTTGATCTGGGAGAAATCGATCTCCTGTTTTGCATTGAGCCCTTGCCTGACTATCAGTTGTGTATTGTACAGATGGTATTGTGGCATGATGGCGCGGATCCGTGCAATGGCCGTATCCGCCAGTTCCGCACCAATCAGCAGCAGGTTGATTTCACGCTGTTTAGGCTGGTAGATGAAATTGCGGCTGACCACCTGGGTGTTGTTAAAGTTGAAGGCGTCCCGGACAAAATTCCGGGCATTGTTTTCAAAGATACTTTTGTCTACAATACGATAAGCCAGATAGACGCTGGGAGTAACAGTAATGACAGTAATCAGGAGAATATAACGGGATACTTTCCGTTCGTACTTTTTATCTTCAAAATGACGTTTTCTGAAGCGAAGAAAACGAACGATCAGGAAAGTGCTCAGGCAGATGAAGATGCTGTTGATAAAATAGAGGTAAAGCGCGCCGGCGAAATACAACAGGTTGCCATTGGCCAGTCCGTAACCTGCTGTACACAGCGGAGGCATGAGTGCGGTCGCAATGGCCACTCCGGGTATCACATTGCTTTTTTCCTGTCGGGTGGCGGCCACTATACCAGCCAGGCCCCCCAGGAAAGCAATGAACACATCCCATACAGAAGGCGTGGTACGTGCCAGCAGTTCGGACTGTGCGTCGTGCAGGGGCGTAATCAGGAAGTAAAGGGTGGAAGTGGCTATGCTGATCATAGTGGCGATAAGCAGGTTGCGGCTGCCTTTTTTCAACAGGTCGAAGTCACTGATGCCCATGCCTAACCCAATGCCCATAATAGGGCCCATGAGCGGGGAGATAAGCATAGCGCCGATGATCACCGCTGTGGAATTGACATTGAGCCCAATGGAAGCAATAAAGATGGCAAATATCAATGTCCATAGATTAGCACCTTTGAACTCTGAACTTTTGGTGATACTGGTGATCACTTCCCCTTCATCGGCTTTGTCGGAGTTCAGGTTGAACCGGCGTTGTACTGTGATGCGTACTGTTCTCCAGATACGGGATTCCCGGAATTTTTTTGTCATAATTTAAAAGATGTAACAGACAGTTAATGGATTAACAATCCTGCGCCCGCTTTCGTTCACGCGGTAAGTTTGCAGGGAAAATCCCGTAAAAACGGGATTTTATGTCTGTCTGGGTTAGTATATATTGTTAGTATTTCTAATCACTCAAACCGGTAAATTATGAAAAAGAAACCAGCAGCCAAACTGAAACTGGCTAAACTCAAAATTGCGGCCCTCAGCCAAACCATGGTGATCGGAGATCAAAACCGCACCCTGCCAATTACGCAACACAAAACCTGCCCTCCGACTTATTGGGTATGTTAGTACTGTAGGCAACCTATTCATAAGCAATGGCAGCCGGCGTATGGGATATCCCATGCGCCGGCTGTTTTTTATGAAAAATTGATTGAATTGAGTATTTTAGGCAGGACAACTTTTTGTTTCCACGTCATTATCCTGTTAAACAATACTAACATGAACATTTCCAGAAGGAATTTCCTGCGGCAAGGTACCCTGGCACTGGCGGGGGCCACGCTCTTGTCCCGGCCGCTGCTGGCTGCGGGCGCTAAAAAAGAAGTAATGGGTATCCAGTTGTATTCTATCCGCGAGGATATGAAAAAAGACCCGCTGGGTACTCTTAAACAACTGTCGGCCATGGGTTACCGGAATGTGGAACATGCCAATTACGTGAACCGTAAATTTTACGGTTATGCCCCTACGGAGTTTAAGAAGGTCTTGTCAGATCTCGGTCTTTCCATGCCCAGCGGGCATACCGTGCTTGGGCGCACCCACTGGGACCCGGCCACCAAAGACTTCACCGATGCCTGGAAATACACGGTGGAAGATGCGGCCACGGTAGGACAGAAATTTGTTGTCAGTCCCTGGCTGGATGAAAGCCTGCGAAAGAATTATGATGATTTCAAGGCCTATATGGACGTTTTCAATAAAAGCGGGGAACTGTGCCGTAAGTCAGGCATGAAGTTCGGTTACCACAACCATGATTTTGAGTTCAGTCAGGAACTGAACGGGCACAAACTGTTCGACCTGATCCTGGAAAATACAGACCCGGCGCTGGTGGCCCAGCAGCTGGATATTGGCAACATGTACCATGCGGGCGGCGTGGCGCTGGACATTATGCGCAAGTACCCCGGCCGCTTTGAGCTGATGCATGTTAAAGATGAAATCAAGGCTTCCGGTAAAGGGGAGATGGGCAGCGCCTTTGAAAGCACTGTATTAGGGAAGGGCGTTATCCCGGTGAAGGAGGTGATAGACCTGGGCCGCAAATCCGGTGGTACCCGCTATTTTATTGTAGAGCAGGAATCTTATCAATCGCTCACCCCGCTGGAATCCGTAAAGCAGGACCTGGCCGCCATGAAAAAATGGGGCTTTTAAACTGTAATACTACATACCGACAGAATGGACATGACCGTTCTGCCGGTATGTTGAAGGAGTCTCAGGTGCCGGCAGCTGCCGCTGTCTTGCTCTCCAGGATATTCAGATAGTGGGGGTTGTACATAATGCCCAGAATGTTGCCGAAAGGGTCTGTAACAGAGGCGGTCACGAAACCATGGCCTCTTTCGGTGATAGGCTGGTATTCAGTGGCACCGAGGGCAATCAGCTTGTCCAGCGTGCCTTTCAGATCATCGGTATGCCAGTATAGCACCGCGCCGGCAGGACCGTTGGTGGCACCGGGAGGAGCGTAACGGCTGTCAATGATGCCCAGTTCATGCTGGTAGTCGCCGATGCGGAATTCTGCATAGCCAGGCACGTCAAAATAAGGCGCCATGCCCAGTAATTGGGTATACCATTGTTTGGCGGCTTCATGGTCTGCTGCGTAGAAGCTGATGGTGGCTACTCCACGGATAGTTTGTTTGTTCATGGGTGTGTGTTTTGTCGTTGATGATGATACAAAACTATTTCCCTGGCATGACAGCCCTATGTCAGCAGTATTTCAACTTTTTTTAATTTTTTTTTTCGGGTGGGAAACCAGCCGGTATATCCCCAAAAAAAGAAGGGCCTTCTCCGCCGGAGAGGCCCTTTGTACTTTATATATGATAGCGGTTGTTTGCCGGAATTAATCGCGCTGCGGGTCGTAGCTGACCATCCAGCTGACGCCGAATTTGTCTGTCAGCATACCAAAGTAGGAGCCCCAGAACTGTTTGGCCATTGGCATGGAGGCATTTCCGCCGGCAGACAGGCTGCTGTACAATTTGTCCGCGTCCGCCTCACTGTCTGCCGTGATGGCGATGGCAAAGTTGGTCCCGTTGGTAACGGTGCCGCCCATATGTTCGGGTACGTCGCTGCCCATTAGTATAGACCCTTTGCCGATTGGCAGGGCCACATGCATGACTTTGTTTTTTTCGTGTTCCGCTGGTGCATACTCCGGAGGGCTGTCGCTGAAACGCATAACGACAAGGAACTCGCCGCCAAAAACAGATTTGTAGAAATTAAACGCTTCTTCGCAGTTGCCTGAAAAATTCAGGTAAGGATTCAGTGCAGATGCCATGGGATTACATTTTTAAGGTAAAACGAATAATATATAAAATTACATTCCGTGCATTGATTCGTAGCGGGGCATTCGTGACAATCAGGGGAGTATATTACGACATTTTTTATGGATGCAGCGAAATCAGCAATAAAATAACAATTCCTTCTCTTAATCTTTTGAGCGCTTTCCGCATATGTTGCTCTACGGTATTGACGGAGATGCCCAATGTATCGGCGATTTCGTGGTTGGACATATGTTTGTTGCGGCTCAACAGGAAAACGGTACGGCATTGATCGGGGAGGGCCTGTACCTTGTTTTGCAGCGCTTTTAGCAGGTCGCTTTTATATAGCTGTTGGGTGGTGTCTTCCACCGTGGCAGGCTGTTGCTGCGCGGCCAGGGAAGTATGTTGCTCCCGTACCAGCACTTTGCGGAAATAATCGTACGTCTTGTGCCGCAGTATCACCTGAAGATAGGCAGCCACATTGTCGAGACGGTATTCTTTTTTGTAGTAGAAAGCCAGCAGGCTTTCCTGTGCCAGTTCTTCTGCTGTGTAGCGGTCTTTGGTTTTCTGATAGGCAGTCGTTACCAGCTGTGGGAAATACCTGCGGTACAGAGAGGCAAACGCGGCCTCGTCTCCGCTTTCCCAAAGCGACAATAATGATTGGTCGTCCTTATGTGTTTCGTAATAATTCAAATAATTCAAATCAAAGCATCAACGGTGGCGGGATAAAGATAAAATCTTTTGTTAAAAATCTACCGGCGAAAAAAAATATATACGGAGAGTAACGGCAACGCTGTTGGCATTCGTCATCCATCCATACCATCGTTTTTATTAGAATAAAAAATATTTGAACAAAGGGTAACGGTAGCGTTGTCCAGCTACGTCATATCCATATATGGAACAAGAGAAGCTTCATCAGTTACTTGAAAAATATCATGCCGGCCAGTGCAGCGAAGCTGAACTGGAAGCTTTGCAGCAATGGTATGAAAGCCTGGGAGGTGCGCCTGAGGCGCCTCACTGGAAGGTAACGGAGGATGCCTATCTCGGTGATCAGTATGCCATATTTCAGCAACGCACAGGGCTTAAGCCTGTTGCTGGCGGCCGTCGCAGCTGGAGACGGGTGGCCGCTGCTGCTGCCGTTATCGCCGTTTCATGCCTGCTTGCCCGGTACTTTTATCCATTGCCTGTAACCAATACCCGCCAACCGGTGGCAGCTGCCACGTCGCACCAGACGTTATTGCCGCCGGCGCCGGACGAGGCAGTCAGCTACGACCGGCACCTGGTACTGCCAGACAGTTCCGTGGTGTTGTTACGCGCCGGAAGTACGCTGGAACTGTCAGATTCCTTTAACCAGGCCGCGCGCCTCGTCATCTTAAAAGGTGAAGCTTATTTTGATGTCCGTCATAATGCCCGCCAGCCTTTTATTGTCAGGTGTGCCAACGTATATACCTATGTGTTAGGTACCGCCTTTAATATCAATACAGCCGGAAAAGACCGGCAGGTGACCATCACTGTGACAAGCGGAAAAGTACGGGTGGAGCGGGAAAACAAGATCATGGCCGTGCTGACAAAAAACCAGGAGCTGATATGCCGCGACCGCCAGCCAGCCATACCGGCTACTTTAGAGAACATCGCACCCAAAGTGGAGTGGATGGCCAAAGACCTGCTGTTTAATGAAACCAGCCTGGAAACAATCTGTCAGCGGCTGTCTGCCCGTTACCAGGTCAACTTTACTTTTGAGAGACAAGTGAACAAAGAAAAACGCGTCACTATTACTGATGCATTTTATGGGACAGAATCACTGAACGATATACTGGATATCGTCTGTACTACCCTTGGATATACCTATTCCGTTACAGGCAATACTGTAACTATCACAACGCTATAATCATCCGTACTACGGAATTCAAAAATCAACCAAGCCTTATTACCATGAGGAGAGTATGCCTGTTGCTATTATTTGCCTTGCATGTACACCTGGGCCATGCCCAGATCTTACAGAAAACCATCAGCCTGTCATTTGATCACCAGTCCCTGTCATCTATATTGACAGCGGCCGGAAAGCAGGCCGGATGCAAAATTTCTTTCCCGGCCGATGACGTGGCAGGCTGGGAAGACATGTCTATTCATTGTACCGCTAAGCCGCTGGGCGATGCGCTGGAACAGCTCTTGCTCGACACAGACCTAGGGTACAAAGCCCTGCCGAACGCAGTGGTGGTGTTCAGAAAACAAATATCACCGGCAGCGCGCCAGCAGGACCGCACTGTGATGCTGAAAGGTATCGTGAAAAATGAACAGGGCACCACTTTGCCTTATGTGACCATTGCTGCAGGCACCAGCGGTGTCATGACCACCCTCAACGGCGCCTACTACCTCCCCAATGTGGCTGCCAGGGCCAGCGTGCGGGTATCCTGCGTAGGCTATGAACCCCGCACTTTTGTAGCGGAAGATCTGGCCTCCCTGTCTGAAGTGGTGTTGAAGTTGGGGCGCCACAGTCTGGGCATGGTGGAAGTGAGCACCGCCTACCAGCGTATCCGCCCGGAACAGAGCACCGGCGCCATTGCGGCCATCGGTACCAAAGAATATGAGTCCCGCATCAGCACTGATTTTTTGTCCGGTATCCAGAACAAGCTGCCAGGTGTGCTGATCAATAAGGATATTCAGTTTGAAGGAAACTCGCTGTTCCAGATCAGGGGGCTGTCCACTATTTCGGCGAACAAACAACCCCTGATCGTAGTGGATGGTTACCCTACGGAATTAACGCTGGACGCCATCAACCCCAATGAAATCAAATCCGTGACCGTGCTGAAAGATGCAGCTTCCGCTACTATCTACGGCGTTCGCGCTTCCAACGGAGTAATTATCATTGAAAGGAAACAGGCGGAGCTGGGCCGCACAAAATTTGCTTTTCGTACTACCCTGGGCGTTACCGGAAAAGAAAAATATAATACTTACCGCCTGGCACCCAGCACTGCTGTCCTGAATTACCTGCGCGATTCCTATAAAGATGGCGCTGACATTCCTGCAGACTGGTCAGCGTACCGCACCTCCTACAATGTATACCAGCCAGGGTTCGATATTCTCCTCGATAAAAAAGCAGGTTATATTACACAAGCCCAGCTGGAAGAACGTTTCGCCGCATTAGGCGCCTATAACAATGCCGCTGATTACAGCCGGCTGTTTCTCCGTTCGGCGGTCAACCAGCAATATGACCTGAACCTCTCCGGTGGAACTGAGCAGGCCACCTACTATGTGTCTGCCAACTATACGGCCAACCGGTTCACCAAAATGAATAACAGCGACAGCCGGTTCCTGCTGTCCGGTCGGGCCAATTATAATTTTAATAAAAAACTTTCACTGGAACTCACTACTGATTACCTGGAAACAAAAAGTCTGCTGGCGCCGGTGCCAGATTTTATGGACGTGTACGGCTATGAACGATTCCGGAATGCTGATGGAAGCCCTGCGGCCATCTTCGTAGGGTCTAATATGAATCCGGTTTTTAATGATACTATTATTAAAAAGGGACTGTATGATAACATGAACTATCCCCTGGTCAATATGAACGAAATCAATGACAGGAACAGGACGGTGAATAATAAGGTGATCGCTAATTTTAATTACCGCATTGGTCATGGATTCAGTTTCAAATTCGGTGGTATCTATGAAAATTCCCGTTCCGATCTGAAACACTATGCCAGTGAAAAATCCTCAGAAGCGCGTCAGTACGTCAATGCCTATGCGGAACAAACGCCCACCGGCATTCTCTTCAATGTGCCAAAGGGAGGCTACATCAACCAGCAGAATGTCAGCGCCGTCAGCTATACGCTGAGGGCGCAGCTGGACTACAATAAAATCGTTCACGACGAGCATTCGTTTAACGTCATTCTGGGAGCAGAAAACCGGAAGGTAGTAGCGGAATCTTCCACGAGTGCCACTTTCGGGTACAACGACCAAACACTGTTACAACAACCGGTGGATTATAACAAGATATTGACAGGCTACTGGGTCTCCAATTTTGCCGGGCGAAACCCAACGTTAATATATGAGAAGCTTTTTGGAAAAGCCTACCAGGAAGACCGTTATGTTTCCGGGTATTTCAACGGTGTATATGCCTTCAGGGGTAAATATTCACTGACCGGTAGTGTGCGGGTAGACCAGTCCAACCTGTTTGGCACCGACCCTCGTTTCCGCTACAAACCGCTTTGGTCAGTAGGTGCTGCGTGGAACCTCGACCAGGAGTCATTCATGAAAGGCGCAATATGGGTGGATGCGCTGAAGCTCCGCGTGGCTTATGGTTTTAATGGCAACACGTCCAAAGCAAGCATTCCGCAGATCGTAGCGAAGTATGCCACCAATTTACGAACCTCACCTACTTCCACCGCGCTGAACCTCGCTTCTATGGAGAACGCCGCCCTGCGTTGGGAACAGACGAAAAACTTCAATACCGGCCTGGACTTCCGTTTTTTAGGGAAGATTTATGGCAGTTTGGATTATTATCAGCGTAACAGCGTGGACCTGCTGGCCGATGCCCAGCTGGACCCTACCAAAGGCGCCAGCAGCGCCAAACTGAATGCCGCATCTATCAGTAATCAGGGCATAGAGCTGAACCTGCATGCAGACTGGATCACCCGGAAACGGTTCAACTGGAATACCGGCATCGCGCTGGCCCGCAATACCAATAAAGTGCAAGATCTGTATGTGAATAACAAACTGTATTCCTATAATTACCTGACCAACAATTATGTAGTGGGGTATCCTGCAGGGGCGGTATTTAGCTATCGTTATGCCGGCCTGGACACCAACGGCCTGCCACTGATGTACAACGGCGCCGGAAAAATAAAAACACCCGGCTATGCGGCGCTCGATGAGGGCTTCAGTGACCTGGAATATAACGGTCCCGGTATTCCTGTCATTACCGCCGGTATCAGCAACCGATTCGACATCGGTAATTTTTATGTGTATTGTATGATCGATTATTATGGTGGATTTAAAACCAGGATACCTGCGCCTTATGTCAGCACTACCAGACCATTGGAAGGGGCAGAGAATTATTTCCGTGAGAAAGGGGATGAACAGCATACAGACGTAATGGGGCTTTACCCTTACTGGTTGTATAATGCTTATCATTCTTATGTGTATAACTATGCTAACACCAGGGTTGTCAACGGTGCATATCTTGTGTTGCGAGATGTCACCGTCTCTTATAATTTCCGCAGGTTGCCGGCCATACAACGGATGGGCTTTACCAACTTCGAACTAAAGTTACAGGCCTCCAACATCACTACGATAGGGCTCAATAAATACAATTACAGTGTGGCCACCGGTAGCTATGCCAGAAGATTTCTGGTGCCGACGTATACCATCGGCCTGTTCACCAATTTCTAATGTTTTAACAGTAACGTATGCGCAACAAATGGATCATCTGCGGACTGGCTGTACTGTTTACCACTGCCACCTCCTGCAAAAAATACCTTGATATAGCACCTGTCGGCAAGACCATTCTGACCAACGTGAGCGACTATGATTTGTTTCTGAACAGCCAGGACCTTACCGCCAGTGGCGCGCGGGAACTGAACCTGCTGGGAGACGACGTAGATGTGACCACGATACCGAAAACACCGGACAGAGTGGAAGACCTGATTTATCTGTGGAATGCCCAATATTCCACAGACACCAAAGTGCCGCCGGCTTTCTGGGGGAGGCACTATGGCAATATTTATCGTTTTAATGCCGTGCTGGTCGGCATCGACAATGCCGGTAACGGTACTGAACGCGACCGGCGGCGTATCAAAGCAGAAGCTTTGCTGGGAAGGGCTTTCGAATATCTTTACCTGGTGAACCTCTATGCAAAGCCCTACAATGTGGCCACCGCAGCCCAAGACCTGGCCGTACCTTTCGTCACCTCTGTGGATATTTCAGATGCCACGCCGCCGCGCAGCACTGTAGCAGAAATATATGATCGTATTATTGGTGATATCAATGCGGCTATTCCTGATTTGCCCGCCAATAATACCGCCAACCACTTCAGGGGTGCGGTAACGGCTGCCAACAGCGTGTTGGCGCGCGCGTATCTGTATACCGGCCGTTATGAAGCGGCGGCAAAATACGCACGGCTGGCGATGGGGGACAATCCGCCTGCAATATTGGATTACAATACCATTGCTAATAAATCCGCTATTCCCAATATGGCGATACGACCGTTTGATTTGTATGCGCGTTACTCGACTAACGCTTCCCTGAAGGAATATCCTACTGTTGCTTTTCTGAAGATGTTTGATGTAAGCGATCTGCGGCTGAAATTGTTTTACGAGAACACGGGTGATTACACCTATCCTAAACGTGGTGTGGTGGCTTTTAACCCAAGCGGCGCTGTCGCCAATTTCGGTACCTGTGTGGAGGAGATGAAACTGATCATCGCTGAAGCGGCCGCCCGTGCCGGCAGATTGCCGGAGGCGCTGGCACAGGTAAACGATATCCGTAAATGCCGTATTAAAAAAGAAGCCTATCAGCCGTTATCGTCCACCGATGGGGTGGAAGTAATGGGTTTCGTAATGCGTGAACGACGGTTGGAGCTGGCCTATAAAGGGCTTCGCTGGATGGATATGCGCCGCCTCGACGCAGAGAACAGGATGCCGGCAGTATACCGGTACGATGCCAATAATGAAGCTATCGCCACGTTGCCGCCACATGGCGCCCGTTATACTTTACAGATACCTTTGGCCGTTTTACAGTTCAACCCGGATATGCCGCGGAATGATGACTAAAAAATAAATTATGGCAAAAACACTCATCTTCGGTGCGGCGTTGATAGGCACCATTTCCGTGCAGGCACAGTCGTTCACCCTCCATGGAACGCTCGCTAAAAACACACTGGCAGTTAATTCGTATATCTACCTGCGTTATGAACAGTGGGGAAAGACCATACTGGACAGCTGCCGGCTACAACAAAACACCTATCGTTTTCAGGGGAAAGTGGACTATCCGAAAGAAGCTACTTTGTTTCTGAAGGTAAGCGACAAAGATGCCCGATACTACCAGCAGACACGCCTGCTGAAGCCCTATGAGCACAGCTTCTATCTCGATGCCGCCAGCCTGATTGCAAAGTCTGATGGCGAGCTGCGGGAAACGCATATTACCGGTGGTGCGGCCGAAGCAGACAGGCAGGCCATAGAAGCCCTCCTGACGGCCATTTACCAGCGAGGAGAAAAAGAATACGGGGCGAAGCGGGAAGCGGCCCATAACCGTAAGGACAGTGCAGCCATTGCGGAAGTAACGAGGGCCTCCTACCAGAACGACGCCGAGCGGGAGACCGCTAAGCTGCGGTTTATGCAGGAGCATCCGCATACCGGTATCATGCTGAAACTGCTGAACGAATATACCCGTACTAAAATAGATCCTGCAGTAATTGGCCCGCTGTACGAAGGGATGTTGCCCGCGTTAAAAGCATCTCCCGAAGGGACCGTTTATGGCCGGCGGTTAGCCAAAGCCCGTGAAACCGCACCTGGTATGCTGGCCCCACCGGTCGCGCTCAAAGACCGGCATGATAACCTGGTGACCCTGGCTTCTCTTAAAGGCAAAGTGGTATTGCTTGATTTCTGGGGCAGCTGGTGTTATCCCTGCCGTATGAGTCATCCGCACCTGCGTGAAGTGTATGCCCGTTACAAAGATGCCGGATTTGAAATCCTTGGCGTGTCCAACGAAAGGGGAGATACTGCTAAATGGAAAGATAACTGGACCAAAGCTATGGACGCCGATCAGATGACCTGGCTCAATGTGCTGAACAACGACGCCAGTACCGGCAAAGATAAAGGTGTGCTGGAAGCTTATGACGTCAAAGCCTTCCCCACCAAAATACTGATAGACCGGGAAGGGAAAATTGTGGTGAAGCTGGTAGGCAATAGTGAAGCCAGCCGGGAAGCCCTCGATGCCCAACTGGAGCGCTTGTTGGGCAAAGGACAGTAGTATTGTTTCAGGCGGCGGTAGCACTACAGCCGCCTGAATTTTTATTTTATAAAAGATGCTTTTGTCTTTATTGTACATTTGCTCCGTCAAAAAACTGCTGGCATATGAAGCGTGCAAATACGGGGGAGGTGGAACGGAGGTGGATCGCTATCGCCCTGGTCAATCTGATGATCGTGGCATTATTGGGGGTACTGTTGCGGACAAATACCCTGTTCCCTCTGCCGGGGATGCATTTCGGCAATTGGCTGTTTGCCCATACCCATTTCGCCTTCGGCGGATGGATAACGCTTTGTTTATTTACCCTGTTGACCTACCGCCTGTTGCCTCCCGCTTACAGCGGTAAACGGATATATCCCCGCTTGCTGGCCGGTGTGCTGATTACGTCCGTGGGTATGTTGATAAGTTTTCCTTTCCAGGGGTATGCCCTTTTCTCCATTATTTTTTCGACGTTGTTTATCATCTGTTGCTGGGTTTTTGAAGTGATTTTTATCCGTGACCTGCTGAAAGCCGGCACAGAGCGGTCTGTCACCCTGCTGGCCACCGGTTCACTGGTATCGCTGGCCCTATCGGCCGCAGGCCCTTTTTACCTGGCTTATATGATGGCCCACCATCAGCGGGACACTGTCCTGTACCACGATGCCGTATATACGTACCTGCACCTGCAATACAATGGATTTTTCACACTGGCGGTTTTTGCCCTCTTCTGTCATCACCTCGGACCGGCGACAGCGGAAAAAATCCGTTATCGTTTTGCGGTGGTATTATGTGCCGCCGTTCTGCCTGCGATGTTTCTCTCTTATCTCTGGCATCAGCCGCCGGTAGGGATCCGGATCGCAGCCGGTGTTGGCAGCACCCTGCTGTTGATTGTACTGGCGCGTTTTGCGGAGCTGGCGCGCTCCGTAAAAGGAGAGTTGTATAGCGTCAATCCTCTGGCCCGCCGCATCGGGGCGCTGGCCCTGATTGCCTTTGCGCTGAAAACCTTTGCGCAACTGCTGACGATTTTCCCGGCCATCGGCAATGCCGTTTGTACCAACCGCCCGGTGATCATCATGTACCTGCACCTGGTGATGCTCGGCTTCGTGACGCTGTATATTTTTGCCCAACTGCTGTACGCGGGTTATTTTACCACTATGAAGGTGCTGGCCGGACTGGGGATGATCTTGTTTATTATCGCCCTGGTTTTTAATGAGGTGCTGTTATTCATGCAGGGGATGCCTGGCATATTTAAAGTGCCACCGGAAGCGTATCTGTGGGGGCTGTGGCTGGCGGCTGCCGGGTTGCTGGCGGGAACGGGCATGGTGGCGCTGGCGGCGATGCGGTATTTCTTTAAAAGAGCGTAATGTATTTTCATCCCGGTTATTTATTAATATAAACTACGTTTCACTCCTGAGAGAACAGTTCGATTATAACCTGATGCTGAAAGTGGGCAGTTCAAAGAAAATAACAGCACAAAAAATGGTTTACTCGAAGGAAAAGATAGAGCTTCGGAACGCGCTGGATTCGCTGGCGAATTGGTAGTGTGTTTTTTCCCTCCCATAACGTAAATTCGCCATGTCCATTTAACCATTTCCTGCCAAATGCGGAAGCCGGCTGCGATGAGACGCTTTTAACAACGACCCGCTTATCATGAACGAACTGGCAGCTCAACCTATTACATGGTGGAAATCTTTCCTGGAAGGGGATAAAGACGCTTTGTCCGCCCTCTACCGGCATTATTTCCCGGTGCTGTATGAGTACGGGGTACGGTTGCATGACCAGGAGGAGCTGGTAAAAGACTGTATCCAGGACCTGTTCGTGAAACTCTGGACAAACCGCAGCACTTTGCAGGAAGCGCGCGACCCGCGTCTGTATCTGTTGATAGCCCTGCGGGGCGGTATTTACAATAAGCTGAAGCCGGCAGGTGTCCGCAAAGTGATACCTTACGAAGCGCACCACGATTTCCGGCTGACATTCTCAGCCGAATCGGCTTATGTGAAAAAAGAGGCGGCAGGGCTGCAATCGAAGCAGCTGCTGGAGGCACTGGAGAAACTGAGCGCCCGTCAGAAGGAAATCATTTACCTGCGCTTCTATGAAGAAATGGAATACGAAGACATTTCCGCTGTCATGGGAATCACTGTCAAAGCGGCCTATAAACTGTATGCCCGTGCCATTGAAGCGCTGCGGGGCATATTGAACATATCCGTGTCTGCCCTGCTGGTGTTGCTGGCGCAGCATAAAGCCTGATCATTTCTCTACCACCTAAAAAAACTTTCAAAAGCGTGGGGTGTTTTCAACCGTTGTGGCTGTCCTATATGCCTGGTATGTCAAAAAATTAAAAGAGAAAGGTATTGGACTATCATCAATTTGATAAAAACGACTTCCTGGAAGATGCTTCCCTGCTCGCTTATGTGAAGGGCGATGACCCGGTCGCCGTGCGCTTTTGGGACGATTGGACACAGCAGCGGCCACCCAATATCGGGGAGTTCAGGAAAGCGGTGTTCCTGTTGCGCCACCTGTTGTCTGCCGAAAGGGTGAATGCCCGGCCGGGAACGGAGCAGGAGGTATGGGAGCGTATTTCACAGGCGATAGACACCGCAGCGACCACGCCGGCGCGCCGTATCGGGCTGCGCAGATGGGTGGCTGCTGCCGCTGTATGCCTGCTGCTGGCGGGTGCTGGCATAGGCTATTACTTCTACCGTTATAACGCCACGCAAACGGTGTACGCCGCCTACGGAACAAAAAAACAGATCATCCTCGAAGATGCCTCCGTAGTGACGCTCAATGGCAACTCCAGCCTGCGGTATGCCCGGCACTGGCGTAAAAACAGCCCGCGTGAGGTATGGCTCGATGGGGAGGCCTACTTTGAGGTGCAGCATCTGAAGAAAGACAATCTTCCGCTGAAAGCCGGCGAACGTTTCCTGGTACACATCGGACAGGTAGACGTTGAAGTGCTGGGGACCACTTTTAATGTAAAAGACCGCCGCGGTATTACAACCGTGTTCCTGAAAAACGGAACGGTCAAAGTGGGGGCCAACAAGGTGGAAGGCCTGGTGATGCAACCAGGGGAGGAAACGGAATACCACCAGCAGGAGCGCCTGCTCATTAAACATCCCGGTGACGCGGACGCAGCGGCGGCCTGGATGGACAATAAAATGGTTTTGCATAATACGGCCGTCAAAGAGATCGTCCAGGTGCTGGAAGATACCTACGGGTATAGGGTGGTGCTGACGGACACGGCTGTCGCCAACCGGAAAATCAATGGTGTCCTGCCGTTAAAGAATACTGAAACATTATTGTATATATTGTCCAATATGCTGGATGTGGAGATAGACATCCATAAAGAAGACAGTACGCTGCTGTTCAGGCCCGGAAAATAGTATTGTAGAAAAAACGTTAACCATTCCCTTTCGATGAGAAAAATGCTACTTGTTTGTAGTTTCCTGCTGTTGCTGTCTCTGGTCACGTGGTCTGCCGCGGCGCAAAAAAAGATGTCGCTGATCGAGGCGCTGGACAAGGTTTCGGCTGCTCTTGGCACCCGTTTCGTATATGAAGCGTCCCTGCTGGCCAACAAAACTACGACCGTTGATCTTTCTGACCTGAAAAACAAACCGGTGGAAGAGGTGTTGAAAGCCATCCTCTATCCCCATGACCTGTTGTTTTTGTATGTAGATAAAAACCACTATACCATTGTGGCGCGGAAAAATAAACATTCCGGTAATATAGCGCAGTTGCAGCCTGAAGACGATGTCCCTCTGCCCGGTGACTCCATGCGGCAGATACGGGGCAAGGTATTGAGCAACTACAACGAACCACTGGCCGGTGTTACGCTCAGGGCCGGCCGTTATGCAGCGGCCACTAACAATGAAGGCGACTTTACGCTCCGTGTAGACAGGACGGAAACAGCCCTGGATGCCACTGCCATCGGCTGGCAACCCGTGCATGTTGACATCTCCCCGAAAAATGGCGCCTGGTACCCTATCACCATGCAGGCTTCTACCAGCCTGCTGAAAGAAATCGCCATTGTGTCTACCGGCTATCAGAAAATTGAAAAATCACAACTGTCCGGAGCAGCCACCGCCATGTCTGCAAAGGATTATGACCAACGTACAGCCGTTACCGGTAACTTCCTGGAAAGCCTGGAAGGGAAAGTGCCGGGACTGGTGTACAACAGCATATCCCGCGAACTGTCTATCCGTGGCGTATCTACCTTTGATGCGGTAAAACGCCCGTTGATAGTGGTCGACGGATTTCCGACCGAAATAGATATCACTACTATCAATCCGAATGACATCATATCGGTGTCGGTGCTGCGCGATGCCGCCGCCGCGGCTATCTACGGTGTACAGGCATCCAATGGCGTCATTGTTATCGAAACCAGGAGGGGCAAAAGCGGCAAACCGGTTTTCAGCCTGCGTGCAACCTATGCCATGCAGGCTAAACCGGATTTTGGTTACCTGCACTATGCAGGCTCACAGGAGTATGCTCAGTTGATGAAAGACAGGGTAAACATCGATGGTTATTCCCGCCGGCAGGTCCGTGCAGGCGCACCGATTGATCCGGTGTATGAATTGCTTTTTCAGGTAAAGGAAGGCACGCTGACAGCCGAAGAGGCTGACCGCCGGATTGCCGGTATCACCGGCTACAATAACATGGCAGACTATAAACGCCTCTTTTACCAGACAAGGTATGCCCGGCAGGTTGACTTTGACGTGAGCGGCGGTAACGAAAAAAGTACCTATCTCCTGGGCATTAACTATGTGGGGGAAACACCTGTGGAAAGACGTGCTGACAACCAGCGTTTCGTCCTGAATTTCGCCAATACGTACAAGTTTACCGACCGGTTCTCATTCGATTTTCGCGCGGTGTATAACAATAGCGCCAACAAAAGCGGTAACACAGTACCCTATACGGACGTATTGCCGCATCAACGTTTTACCGATGAACAGGGAAATCCCGTCGCTTCAGTTTATGGCCCCCAGCGAGAAGCTTTTTTTTCCCGGAGCGTAGCGCAAAACGAGAAAATAAAAGCCTATGGCCTCTACGATCAGCTGTATTATCCTTATGGAGAATTGTTTGCCACTACCAACAAAATCAACCTGTCGGCCATACGCCTGCAGGGCAGGCTCAATACAGTGTTAACCAAATGGCTTTCGCTGGACCTGGGAGGGGCTTATGAAAATCAGCTGACAACTTCCGGCGTATTAAAGACAGATGATGCTTATGTTGTCCGTAAACTGATCAACACCAGGGCAAGGAAAGAGCCTGTCACCGGAAAGCCGCTGTATATCGATATTCCGGATGGGGACATCTATACACTGGACCACATAAGAGGTGTTTCCTATACGGTCCGTGGCCAGTTAAATGTGAACAGGGACTTTGATGGCGGTAAACATAATATCTCGGCCATCGCCGGTATAGAGCAACGGAAACGGACAGAGTCCGGCGTAAAAAGCTCCTACTTTGGATATGATGGACAGTCGCTGATCAGTAAACCTGTCAACATACAATCGCTAACAGGAAATAAGGCCCCGGAATTCAGTGAAACCGGCACGATGGCATCTACTTTTTTCCCGGAAGATTTTTTCGGGGAAACCAGCCTCGACAGAAGGTTTATGTCGTACTACGCACAGGCAACCTATATCTACCATCATAAATACATCGCCACGGGCAGTTTCCGTATAGATCAATCCAATCTCTTCGGTGCTGATCCTGCCTATAAAAACAAACCGTTATGGTCGGCCGGCGTCAGCTGGCGCATACATGAGGAGAATTTCATGCAGCCGGTTTCCTGGCTTAATCATCTTCAGCTACGTATGGCCACCGGGTTTAATGGTAATGTGCCTTCCAGTATCAGTGGCCCTTTTTTGTTGCTGGGTGCCGGGATCAACGCAGTGCCGGCTGTGGCAGTGCCGCAGTATCTTGTATTATCGCCGGAAAATCAGTCCATCCGTTGGGAAACAACCCGCAATTTCAACCTGGGGATTGACTATGCGTTGTTTGATAACCGTATCTCCGGCTCGGTGGACATCTACAATAAAAGCACGAGGGATGTTTTTGGTGAAATGTCTGCCGATCCTACCACCGGCTTTAATTCATATCGTGCCAATACAGCATCAATCCGCAACAGCGGCCTGGAACTGATGGTGAACAGTATTAACATAAAAGGCCGGCATTTCAACTGGCAAACACAACTCACCGCCTCTTTTAATCATAACAAAGTATTAAAGGTAATGGCCGCTGAAAGTGAGGCTTCTGTAGATCTGATAGCAGGAACGCAGCTAAGGGAAGGGTATCCTGTTAATCCCCTGTTCAGCTACCATTATGGGGGGCTTAATGAACTGGGCCAGCCATTTGTGTATAACCGCCTCAATGAGAAAAAAGTCATGAACAGGTTAGACGATAACATCGTAGATGTAAGCTTTGAAGATCTGGTTTTTAATGGTACTGCTACACCCAAGTACGCGGTGGGGCTGAACAACCAATTTTCACTGGGCAGCTTTGATCTCTCTTTTCTTTTCATGTACTACGGAGGCCATGTGATGAGAATACAACCCCCTTCTTCCTATGACGTTACTACCACCTACCGTTATCCATTGCAGGGAGCGGCCAACTACTGGAGAAAGCCCGGTGATGAAACGTATACCGATATGCCCGGCTTCCCGAAATACAACCAGCCTGGCGAATTTAACTACACAGCCATCTATGGTTATACCTATGCGCACAAGTTCGTCCGGAAGGCCGACTATGTCCGGCTTCGCGATCTGATACTGACCTATAACGTCAAATCGGCTTTCCTGCAACGGAATGGATTGAACCGCACTCAGCTCCGGTTACAGGCGCAGAATATGTTTCGTTATACCTTCAGCGGAAATGATATCGACCCTGAAGCCATAGACCGGGTGACGGGCGTCCGCAGCCTGCCGGTGGAACCATTTTATAGTTTTTCTTTTTACACTAACTTCTAATACTGTTGATGATGAAGAAAATTTGGACCCTCGCACTGATAACAGTATGCATCTCCTGCAATAAGTTCCTGGAAGTAAAACCCAAAGGGGTCATCATCCCGGAAAAACTGAAAGACTTTGAAGGACTGCTGAATTCACAAACCATGATATTCAGTTTTCCGGAGGCGCTTTTATATAGTACAGACGACTATTATGGTGTATACAACGAGCAGGAAAAAAATATGCAGGCTAATTGCTATTACTGGCGATCAGATATTGATGCCAACGACCAGATCAGCCCGGCCATATGGGGGAGCGGTTATGAAATTATTTACCGGGCCAATGTCATCATCAACAACGTGATGAAGGCCACCGAAAGCAATGAGCAGCAGCGCCGGCAAATATTGGGAGAAGGAATGGCTGCAAGGGCAGAAGCCTATTTTACCATGCTGACCGCTTTTGCCAAAGCATACAATCCGGTCACCGCCAAAAATGATCCGGGCCTGCCGCTGGTAACCAACACGAATGTGACAACGCAGGTGCCGCAGCGCTCCTCGCTGCAAACAACACTCGATTCTGTCATCCATGATCTGCAACTGGCTGTTACCATGTTACCGGAACAAAACATCAACCGCTTTCGCTGTACTAAATATGCAGCCTGCGGTATGCTATCAAGGATATATCTGTATATTGGCAACTATGGGGAAGCAGACCGGTTTGCCGACAGCGCCCTTAAAGCGAGGCACGAACTGCTGGACTACAATAATTTTCAAAGCTGGGAGGATTTCCCTGTGACTGATTTTAATCCTGAAATTTTGTGGCAACGAGGTAGTTATGATTATATGGTGCCCGGCGGGATGCTGTATGCTGACACCCTGAAAAGTTTGTTTCGGGAAGGAGATCTGCGATACAGTTACCTGGCAAAGGAATCGCCGGACGGACTGATGAGGGGAATCACCCCCGGAGCTCCTAACTTCGGCATTACCTTCCCGGAATTATACCTGACCCGCGCCGAAGTAGCAGCCAGAAAAGGGAATATTCCCGCTGCCATGGAATTTGTAAATTTCCTTCGGAAAGCCCGCATTGAAAAGGATGCGTTTACACCTTCCACAGCTACTACCCAGGAAGAGGCCCTGGACATCGTACTGGCAGAACGCCGCAGGGAACTCGCTTTCGGCGGCCAACGCTGGATGGACATGAAACGACTGGACCACGAAGGCAGAATGCCTGCCGTCAAAAGAGTGAACAGGGAAACAGGCGCGGTGATTGCAGTTCTCGAACCTAACAGCAGGCACTATACGTTCCAGATACCGGTAAGAGTACGAAAATTTAATCCTGGTATGATCATCAACTAACCCAAGCTAATAAAACGCCATTTTATGAAACCCTGGTTAAAAAACACTGTGCTGAGCATAGCCGCCACCGCCGCGGCTTTTCCAGCGTTCAGCCAGTCAACGGTCAGCGGTAAACTGCCGCCCGGTCAGGAAACAAGCCTGAAACTCTCACAGCCCGGAATGGAAACACTGGAAGTGCCGGTGGACAAAACCGGAAAATTTTCGTTTGCCACCGGCAAATTGCCTAAAGGCATTTATCAGTTGGACGAGATAGGCCCGGTATACCTCGAACCCGGCTATGCCCTTGAAATAACCGGGGAAGGTGAAAGCTACCGCTTCAAAGGAAAAGGCAGCACGGAGAATAACCTCATCCGGGAAGTAGCCAACCAGCTGAAAGCATATGTACCCATGTCCGGGGAAGATTATCTCTATTCTTTTTACATGTGGGACCTGCCCGAATTCCGGCAGAAAATGAATGCCTGGCAACAGGCCGCGGCTAAAATAGTGGAAAAATCAGGCAACCCTTATTTCATCGGACTACAAAAGGTCGCGGTGGACTTCCGGATAAAGACCATCACGCAGGACTGGTGGATAAACTACGGCGTGGATTCAGTAAAACGCATCGCGTTTCAACAGTTGCTGGAAACACCGCCTGAGCCAGAAGACACCATGCGGGCGGTAAAGTTCAGAACTGCCTACGATGCAATGCACCTGAAGAAACTGACAAAACAGGAACAGCATATACTCGATTCGCTGATGTACGAAGGTTGGGACATGAATAACGAAGACTGGTTCCGCAACGTGGCCGCTTATCGCGATGTACTCGACGGTAAGATTGCCAACATTACGTACGCCACTTACCAGAAAGAGTTAATGGCCGGTGCAGAACTGAACGCGTTAAAAGCCAACGTGGTGGACACTAAAATAACGTCCCCCTTTATCCGCGGGTACTATCAATATCTTCAGGCATCCAGCGTTATTAAAATGAGCAATGATGTCAGCAATATAGATTCCGTGTATAAAAAATTTATGGCGGAGGTGACTAATGATGTCTACAAAAAGAAAATCAGCGAAGCATACGACAACTTTAAAAAATATGGCGATAACCAGCCCGCACCTGACTTTGAATTCGAAAACGTCCATGGCGCAAAAGTAAGGCTGAGCAGCCTGAAAGGGAGATACGTCTACATCGATGTATGGGCCACCTGGTGCGGCCCCTGCAAAAGAGAGATTCCGGCTCTTACTGCTATCGAGGAAAAATTCGCAGGAAAAAACATACACTTCATCAGCTTGTCTGTAGACCGCCAGTCAGATAAAGGAAAGTGGCAGGACTTTGTGAAGGAAAAACAACTGAAAGGGGAACAGCTCATCACAGACAACGATTTTAATGCGGATTTCATCAAAAACTTTAATATCAACGCTATTCCCAGATTTATATTGATCGGGCCGGACGGAAAAATTGTTTCCGCCAGGGCCAAACGGCCATCAGACCCGGGATTACAGGAGCAGTTGAATAGTTTGCTATAAATGTGTAAGGGGGCCGCAGTAAACCGACAGCGGCCCCTTTTTTTCAGATATCAGGAATGGTACTGATGGAATTGTTGAACATCTCTCACAAGAGGAGCAGAGAGCTTTTCGTCAAGGCGATTGAAATCTGATACATCAAATTGTTGGCCCGTAAGCCGGGCCATGAAGCTGCCGGCGCGGACTTTCAGCTTATCAGCAAAAGAAAGGTCGCTGAATTTGATTTTACCGGGCAGGAAATAACGGAGGCATCGGGTAAGGACAGGTGCCGGCACGTTTTGTGCCACATAGCCGTTGAGCTTTTCCACCTCCTCCGGTTTGGTGGCGCATACTACAAAAAGGAATAGCGGCTTGCCTGACAGCTGGGCTTCATGTTGCAGCAACCACGGGCGTAGCAGCATTTTCCCAATGTATATGCTGGTGCCCAGTATCAAAAAATCTGCGGTAGACAATTGTGCCGGCGTGACTTTATCTGCTTCCACTGCCGGTATTTGTAACGCTTTGCTGATCCACTCAGCGTATTGACGCGTAGCGCCGTACTTAGACTGGAAAATGATGATGCCATGCATAACAGGTAGGTATTAAGCAATTCATATTGATAGAACAACAACTGCTGTGGAACTTTGGCTGTGCTGTCTTAAAATAAAGGATGTTGGTGTTCTTATCTAAAGACAAAATTATCACCTTTCGATCTACCAGCCCAAAAAGTTGACCTGATATAAATCAGGAAAAGACATGATAGTGGACATATAAAGTGGACCATGATATGCCACGGGGGGCTATCGGGAAACGAGAAAATGTATGAGGTGGGAAATGACGGGGTTAACAGGGTTTACGGACGCCTTTCAGGTTATCAATAAAGTAGTTCCCTTTATTGAATTCGTCTACCAGCTGCTGGATAGCTGTTTTTTCGAACATCTGTTTCAGCTGTTTTTTGATGGCCTTGTATTGGGTATGCATGGGGCAGGGCCTTGTTTCGGAACATTCTTTAAGTCCCAGTACACATTTGGTGATCACGCTTTCTTCTTCTACGGCCTCGAGGATGGCCTTTACCGGCAGTTTACGGGCGCGGTCTGTCAGGAAAAAGCCGCCGTTAGGGCCACGCACGGAACTGATCACGCGGTTGTTTTGCGTGAGCAGCTGTAGTATCTTGGCCGTAAATGATTTGGGAGAATCAATGCCCCGGGCAATTTCCTCAATTCCCAGCTTATTATCTTCCGACCCTTTCAGTGCGATATAAATCGTTGCTCTCAGGGCGTATTCAGCAGTTTTCGACAACATAATATCAAATCATGACGATCGCAAGATAATAAGAAATAAGGTACCGGTCAAACCGCCGGCACCCATTCCGCATAGGAATCACTCGTCTCATACAACCGCAGGCCTGCCAGTACTACCTCTCCGGGCAATACCGCTCTTAACGCCCGCTGCATATACAACACCATGTTTTCCGCGGACGGCTCCATGTCCCACACCCACAGGTTCTCCTGTGTGCTGCAACCCGGATGGGCCTGCATATAGGCGGCCGACAGGACCAGGCGGTGATCAAAATGCTGCACGATCGTCTGCTGCACCAGCTCCTTGATCACTTTAAAATCCACCAGTATCCCCGGTGCTGGCAGGTAGTCTTCACTATGGTTTTTGCCCCGTACCGTCACATGCAACTTATAGGAATGCCCATGAATGTTTTTGCATTTTCCATTGTATTCATGCAGCGCATGCGCCGTTTCAAAACTGAATATTTTCGTCAGCTGTAACATATCTCCGGTCTGTTGTTGGTAAGAATTGTGCAAAGGTACATTTAAAAAAGGATATTTGTGTCCTTTTTTACTAATATTGCTGCCTGAAACAATTTCATCAACATGCACACATTCCATATACCTGTGATGGGACTGGCTTATACGATCGACAGCCCCGTTAAAGTAGCGCGGTTTGGCATCTCTTCTGTCATTTCCATCATAGAAGACCGGCTTATTGAAATGATGCGGAGCCATTATTATCCCACAATAGGAGAGACGTACCGGCCTATTCCGGCAACGGAGCCGGACTACCGGGCGCGGCGTATTACTGATTATCTCAACTTGGTGAACCGCATCGTGAAGGAGCAGGTGGCGCAGCTCAAAAACAAAGCCTTTGAGGCCGGCTCCGAAATAGTCCGCTATTTTGAGATGTTGCCCGAACAGCATCCGCTGAAACAAACGTACCGGCAAATGACCAGTACCACAGACGCCGGAGAAAGGGCCACTCTGGCCGACCGCCTGCGCAACGCCGTCAGGCCCGGCAGCATCGATGTCAACATCATGACCAAAACAGACAAAGACAACTTCGATAAAAACGGGCAACCCATCGCAGATGGCTCCGACGCCATAGCCGCACTCAGAGGGTATGTCAACAGTGACCTGGCCGGTTCTTCCATCGTATTTTCTGCCGGCATGAATCCCCGCCTCTACAACTACCTTGAAAAATGTCCGCAATTCAATGCAGATGCAACAGGTAACTTCAGCAAAAAAATCATCGTCAAAGTCAGCGATTTTCGTTCTGCCCTGATACAGGGAAAATACCTCGCTAAAAAAGGCATCTGGGCCAGCGAATTCAGAATTGAGTCCGGGCTGAATTGCGGCGGGCATGCCTTCCCGTCAGATGGCACACTGATGGGCCCTATTATGGAAGAATTCAAACTGCGCAGACAGGAACTCATCGACACCTTATTTGCGCTTTACAATCCTGCACTGGAAAACAAAGGGCTCGCCACCTTTACCTCTCCACCTCCATTACATATCTCGGCACAAGGCGGCATCGGCACGGCCGCAGAAGACCAGCTGCTGCATACCTACTACGGACTGGACAGCACCGGTTGGGGAACACCTTTCCTACTGGTGCCCGAAGCCACCACTGTAGACGCTGACACCCGTCAACGCCTGTGCGAGGCCACCACAGCAGACCTCATCCTTAGCCACCATTCTCCGCTGGGCGCCCGCTTCCATTATCTCAAAGGCAGCACGGCAGAACAAGAGCGACTGGCGCGCATTCAGGCCGGAAAACCAGGCAGCCCCTGTACGGAGAAACATCTCTCATTTAATACCGAATTCACGGAAAAGCCTGTCTGCACCGCCTCCCGTCAGTACCAGCGCCTCAAGGTGGCACAGCTGCAATCACTCCAACTGCCGGAGGATGTCTATACGGAGCAACTGGAAGCTGTGCTGGAAAAGGAATGTTTATGTGTAGGCCTTAGCAATGCGGCCGCTATCGAATATGAACAACCTTTCGTGAAAGGCCGTCACGCTGTTAATATCTGCCCCGGCCCGGGCATCGCGTATTTCAACAAGGAAGTGTCGCTGCAAACAATGACCGATCATATCTATGGCCGCTGGAATATCCTGGAAGGAAACGCAAGACCGCATATGTTCATCACAGAACTGAAACTGTACCTGGACTACCTGACAGAACAACTGGAAAAAGCCCGGAGGCACAACACGCTCGCGCAACAACAAAAGTATTTGCGCACATTCAGTGAACAACTCACCAAAGGAATAGATTACTACCACCAATTAACAACAACGGGTGTACTGCCGGTGGAATTATTAACAGGACTCGAAGAGGCAAACCTGCAACTGACGAATATTGTAGCGGCATATGCGCTGACGTAAATTATTGAAGCATATGCAGGCATAATAGTCCCAGGGCTTCTAGCCCTGGGATTTAATGTGTTGAATTGAATCTAAAACACCGGCATTCCGCCGTTTCTGCCTGATAGAAATCATGGTTTGCAAAACAACGGAAATACCTACCAGCAATAGTCCTGCATAAAACGCACCATTTACCTGCTTGCCTTCTCCAAAGAACAGGAATGCCACGGTGATCGCGTAAATCGGTTCCATATTGAAACTCAGGTTCACGGTAAATGCGGGGATGCGCTTTAGAGACTCTGCAAACATGATGTATAGCCCAACTGTGCATATCAGGGATAACAGTAACAGATATACGGTGTCTTCCATACCGGGAAAAACGCTTTTCACCGGGAAGTAATGGAGATAGACCGGTAATAAAACACCCCAGCCGATACAGCCGCCCATCATCTGGTAATAGTTGATCAGTTTACTGTCATATTGCTTTACCAGCCGCTCATTGTAAATAGTGTACAGCGCGGCAAACGCTGATGAAACAGTGCCCAGCGCGATGCCCAGCTGGTAAGACACATCGAAATGAAAAATAAGGCTGATGCCCAGCAAGGTAAAGAGGCTTAATACCAACTCGGTGGCTGCGAATTTCTTCCTGTTGATCAGCGGCGAAAAGATCGCAGTGAAGAAACTGGTCAGACAGTAACAGACCGCCCCAATGGAAATATTACCGTACTTGATGCTGCCATAAAAGAATATCCAGTGAATAGTGATCAGCAAACCTACTTTAGCAATATCCAGTTTCTCGCGGGTGGTAATGGCAGTACTCACCTTAAACAACTTCACAATCAGAAACAGCCAGACAAACGAAAAAAATATCCTGTACCAGACCAGCAGTCCTTCGTTGAGCGAAATAAGTTTTCCGAGTATTCCGGTGAAAGCGGCGATGAACACCGAAAAGTGTAAGATGAAATATGTTTTTTTCATAAAGGGTTCTCCGTCCGCACTTGCGGAGCTGCTGTATCAATATAACAAACAAAATTGTTATCGGGGGATTATTATTTCGTCTGCTGCAGCGGGCATTTATGCGTTCCGGATAATAATAGCCCCGGGCGTGAAGCCCGGGGCGTTGTAAAACGTGCATCATTACATTCCGATGAATCGGGATGACATTTTTCCAGGTATTTATAAAGTTGGCCGGCTGGCGTAGTCCTGCCACAGGTCATCTAATGTTTTGCCTGTCTGGGCTTGCCAGATGCCGGCGGAATAGGTTTTGCCCCGCATGCTTGCGTCCAGTGTTTTAACCAGTTTATCGTTGACATTTTTTTCGAGCCATACGAGGAAACGCGCGGTAATGCGGTAGCTGTTGTCGTACCGTTGTGACGGGTTGTAGTCGGGCATGGCCCAGCCTGCGCCGGTATTGTCGAGGCCATAACGGTAACGCACATAGTCTGCGATGCCTTCGGTAAGCCAGCCGGGGCCGGCTCCTCCCGGGTACGCCTGTACGATATGCATGACTTCATGTGTCACTACGTCGATGTCGCCGGGGTGTTGCCGGAACCATTCGGGATTGTAGACCACGTGGCCGCCACTGGTGGCCGCCACGCCGGTATAACCTGGGTCTATCACAAAAGTGACCTTCTTCAGCGTGTTAGGGTTGTAAGCGTTGGCCAGCACAGGATACACGGTGAAGAAAGTATTGATCATCCTTTCTTTCACCTGTTTGTCGAAAGCCGGCGACTGGTTGATGAACACCAGCGTATAGTCGCCACGGGTGATGGAATCGGTGGTGACGGCTATCGTTGCGGCTTCCGGTGCCGGAGTGCTGTTGTCGTGGGCACATGCATGGATGAACAGGCCAGTGCTGAGTATCAGTAATCGGATCGTTTTCATGTTACCAGCCCTCATTTTGTTTTAGCTGTGTGTTACGCAGGGTTTCGTCTGTGGTGATGGGGATAACGTACATCGCATTACGCCACAGCCGGTCTTCCACTTTAAAGCGCTCATAGCGGTAGCCGCCCGGTGCGGTGGCATCGGCGATGGGCTTCATGCCCCAGATGGTTTTTTCGGTGTTCTCTGCGATCTTCCAGCGGCGCACGTCCCAGAAGCGGTGGTTCTCAAAGCTCAGTTCTATTCTCCTTTCGTTACGGATGCGTTTACGCATATCGGCCTGTGTCAGTCCGGCGGGCAGTGGTGGCTGACCGGCGCGGGCACGTATCAGGTTGACGTATTTGGTGATATCGGCATTACCGGGATCGTATTCGTTGAGTGCTTCTGCATAACTGAGATAAAACTCCGCCAGCCGGAAAAAGATGCCATGCACATCGCGGCCCGGGCCCTGGTTGATGGTAATGCTTTCGTTGGCCAGTTTGCGGCAGTAGTAACCGGTACGGCTATGGTCTGTTTGTGTGCTTTGTTCGTCTTTCCCTCTTTCAAACGTTTCTATTTTCCTTCCTTTCCAGGGAGCGCCGTTGTAGCTGATATCAGTATAGAACCTTGGATCACGGCCTGCATAGGGCTGGGCAGGATCGTAGCCGGAGGCAGGATCGCTGATGGGCAGGCCATTGGCCATTTCGTAGTCGTCCACAAGGTTCTGTGTAGGAGCGCAACCGGACCAGCCGTTGCTGCCATAAGGGAAAATGTAGCGGTCATAGTCCTGGTTGGTTTCTTTCATCCGCACCCAGATGACTTCCGGGCTTAGCAGGGTGTTACTGGTGAACATGGTCTGCCTGTCTGCCAGCGTGTTTTCCAGCCGGTAGGCGACACCTCCCTGCGGTGTCTGGAGGTCTATCACTGCTTTGGCTGCTGCCGCGGCTTTGCGCCATTTTTCCGGGTCGGAGGCGGTGTTGTTGGAGCTGATATCGGCGAGGAATCCGTTTTTGCCGGCGATGGCCCAGAGCGGACTGGCGCTGTACAGCAGCATGCGCGCTTTGAGCGCCAGGCAGGTACCTTTGGTGACACGGCCTATCTGCGTGGAGGAATAGCTGACAGGCAACCGTTTCATCGCTTCATCGCAGTCGGCCAGTATCTGGTTGATGCAGGCGTCGTAGGCGCTGCGTGGCTGGTTAAGGGCTTTCTGGTCGTTCTGGTCGATCGTTTTGGTAACGATGATCACGCCGCCGAACTGACGTACCTGCTCTGCCAGGTAATAAGCCCGCAGGAAATATACTTCACCGATGCGGTTCTCCAGCGAGCCGGGATTGTTGGCGTCGTCAGGGGTTTTATACTGCGCAATGCCTTCCAGGATGGCGTTAGCCTGACGGATGGCGACATAGTTATCGCGCCACGTATTGCCGATAGGGTTATTGTTGCCGGACCAGGAGCCGTTGTTAAAGCTCATGGAAGCCATCCAGTTGGAGGCGTCTTTGGCCTCGTCTGTGCCGGATGACATGGAATAACCGCCGAGGTACGTATAGGCGCCGCGCAACCGGGAATAGAGGTTGTTGACCACCTGGTCTGTCATCGCGAAATTGGTGAAGATGTCTTTGTCCTGTTGCTGGGTGGTGGCGGCCCTGTCAAGAAACCCTTTTTTGCAGGCGCTGAAAGTAAGGGTGGCCACTACACAGAAGAGCATGATTTTTTTATAGAGAGATGGATATTGCATAACGTTCATTTTTTAGAATCTTACATCGATACCGAAATTCCAGATGCGCTGAATAGGATACATGGCGCCGTTACCATCACCGATTTCAGGGTCTACCTGGTAGTCTTTCAGTTTGTCCCAGGTGAAGAGGTTCATACTGTTGGCGTATAAACGAACATAGGAGAGGCCCACCTGTTTTACCCAGGTTTTAGGCAGCTGGTAACCTATCTCCGCATTTTTGAGGCGCAGATAACTGGCGTCCTTTACCCAGAAGGAAGAGCCCCGGTGGTTGTTGCCGTTGGTATTACTGTGCAGGCGCGGATAGGTGGCGGTGGCAGCTGTTTCCGGTGTCCAGCGGCCCAGGTGGAAGGGCTTTACTTTACCGCCCTGGAAAAATTCATACACCGCTTCGTTGTTGAGCATTACATCGGTATGGGCAGCACCCTGGAACAACAGGGACACGTCGAAACCTTTGTAGGCGGCTCCCAGTGTGGCGCCGAACATGATCTCCGGCGTACGGGCGTAACCGATAGCTGTTTCATCGAAGTCTGACTGGATGAAGTCGTACTCTTTGCCGGTAAGTTTCTTGTATTTGAAATCACCCGGGCCATAGGCGGAGAAGTTCTGGAAAGGGCTGTTGTCTATGTCGGCCTGGTCTTTAAAAAATCCTTCAGAGATAAGGCCGAATTTGGTGCCTATAGGGTGACCGGTGCGTTTCATCCAGGGATAGGCCCGTGCCACTTCATCCTGGTACACGATGTTGTTACGGGCGAAAGTGACATTGGGTTTGATGAAGTAATGCACCTGGCCGATGGTGTTTTCGTGGCTCAGCTCCAGTTCAAATCCTTTGTTGTCCACAATACCGATGTTCTGTGCTTTGATGTCCTGACCAAATACATCAGAGAGGGTGTTGCGTCGGATGAGGATTTTGCTTCTGCGTTGGGTGAACAGATCGAGGGAGATACCCAACAGGTTGTTCCAGAAACGTGCTTCGATGGCCATATTAGCCTGACGGCCGCGCTCCCAGGTCACACCGGGGTTGCCGATGGCTCCCTGTTGCCATCCGTTGGCCTGACTGGCATTGGTGCCAAAATAATACTGGCTGCCACCACCCCAGGATGTGAACCAGAGGAACCGGTCGCTGCCTGCCTGGTCGTTGCCTACCTCACCATAGGAGCCACGTATTTTCAGGAAGCTGATAGCTGAAATATTGTCTTTGATAAATGGTTCTTCAGACAATACCCATCCGGCGGAGATGGAAGGGAAAAAGCCGTAGCGGCTTTCTTTGGGGAAGTTTTCAGAGCCCTGGTAGGAGGCGCTGAATTCCAGCAGGTATTTCTGCATGTAGTTGTAGGTGCCGCGAAAGAGCAGTGACTGGTATGCTCTCGGGATGGATGACCCGTTTTCGTTGAGGCGGCGGTTCCAGAGTACCATGGCGGTGGCTTCATGGCGGCCAAACTGCCGGTTCCAGTTGGCGGTGGCTTCGAGGTAGGTGCTGCGGTTGGCGCCGCCGCCGTTGAAGGAACCGTTAGGGTCTATTTTGGTGTCCTGGCCGGACTGTTTATAGCTGGTGATGTTGCCCTGTGCATCGTACAGTGGTTCAAATACGGCGTAGTTGCGGGTATAGGAGGCAGAGGGCGAATTGGTGTTGTCGTACGAGAAAGAAACTTTGGCTGTCAGGTTTTTGGTGATGATGTCCAGTTTGCGGGTAAGGGCAAAAGTTCCCTGTACGGTGTTGTTATACCAGCGGCGGTATCCTTTCTGTGATAGTTCCCCGAGGATGTTGGACTGAAAGGTGCCGTTTCCCCAGAGGGAGCCGTCAGGGTTCACGATCGGATAGATGGGCGCCATGCGGTTGGCCAGGTTCATGATGGTGCTGGCGGAGTTGTTGCCATCGCGGCGGTCGGTCATGATACCGGCAATGTCTACACGGGCGGCCAGGTCAGGAGTAATGTCAACGTCTACGTTGGCGCGCAGGTTGTACCGTTTCATGTTATTGTTGCCGGTGTAGCCGTCCTGGTTTTCTTTGGTGTGGGCATAGAGGCCGTCCTGCACGTTGTAGCCGGCGGAGATGAAGTAACGCGCGATGTTGTTGCCGCCGCTGACGTTGAGGTTGCCCTGTGCTACAGTGGACGGTTTCATGATGAACTTATAATAATCGGTGTTGGGCAGTTTCCCGCTTTTATAGCCGTCCAGCTGCGCCTGTGTGAACGCTGGCTGGGCGCCGTCATTTTTCAGTGCTTCATTGAGCAGGGACGCATAGTCGTAGGAACCGAGATATTGCGGCAGGCGGGTGGCTTCGGTGATGCCTGTGGATGCGCGGAAATTGACAGAGGGCGCGCCGGCCTTGCCTCTTTTGGTGGTGATGAGAATGGCCCCGTTGGCGCCGCGCATGCCCAGTACGGCGGTGGCGGCGGCATCTTTCAGGATGGTGAGTGTTTCGATATCGTTCGGATCTACGTAGTCCATGGGTCTTTCGATACCGTCTACCATGATGATGGGGGAGGCGCCGTTAAGCGTGCCTACGCCGCGGATGTACAGGTTGCTGGCATCTACGCCGGGCTCGCCGCTGCGCTGGGTGGTGATAAGACCGGGAAGGCGTCCTGCCAGCGCGTTGGTGAGGTTGGACACGGGGCTTTGCACCAGTTCCTTGGTGCTGATGGAAGCGATGGCGCCGGTAACGGTAGCTTTTTTCTGTTGACCGTAAGCCACTACCACTACGTCTTTCAGGCCGAGGCTGGAGGGCATCATGGTCACATCGGTTTGATTGGAGGCGGATATTTCCACTTCCCTGGTTTCATAACCGATGAAGGAGAACACCAGTGTTTTCATATTGGCGGGCACCTGTATGCTGTAGGTGCCGTCGCTTTGTGTTTGTGTGCCTCTGCTGGTGCCTTTTACCTGTACAGAAACGCCCGGGAGTACCACGTTGGTTTTGTTTTCCATAACCGAGCCGATAATGGTGCGCATCGCACCGTTGCCGCCCTGGGGGGCCGGACGTACCGTGGTATCCGCGGTGTGGCTGTTTTGTTCTGACGGGCGAAAAATGATGATGATGTTGTCTGACTGCCGGAAGTGCAGGTAGGTGTCAGTCAGCAGCAGTTCCAGTGTTGTTTTAACGCTGCGGGTGGCTTTAGGCAGACTGACATTTTTGTACAGGTTGACCTGTTCCGGCGGATAGGCGAGGCGGAAGCCTGACAGGCTTTCCACTTTACCGAGCGCGCTTTTGAGTGTTTCATTTTTGAGTGTCAGGGTGATTTGTTTGGTAGAGATGTCCTGCGCCCTGCCGGGAGAGGCAGAGAGGACGGACGACAGTAACAGGATGCTGAGCAGCGCCAGGGTGATGGTTTTTGCCATGTGCCGGACTTGGCGGAACATACAGGGCAAGAGTGTGGCAGTCAGCTGTGTGGTCACAGCTAAGAACTTGTGCATAACGGGCATTCTTTTAAAATTGTTAGGAAATAGGTAGCCGTTAACAGCAGGATGTGCTGTTTCGACTGTCAGCTTTTTCAGGCTGATAAAAGTTTTTTTACTTCAGAACGTGTTGTTTGATGGTGATCAATGTGGTTTCATGCGATGTAGATTTTAGTGATGCATAGAATCAGTAACGGCGCACTGGTGGCTGATTTTAATGCTAAATTGATTTAGCAAACAGGGCGTACTTTGTCCTTTTAACTTTTTACCGTTATCAATTTTGGTTTTGAATGATGTGTTTTATCGTCGTCTTAGCAGCCTTTGCCTTTTATGAGCACGTCGCGGCCGTTTTCTATTTGATACGTGGCGTTTCTGACTCCGCAGATCACATCGAGGACTTCTTCGAGTGATTCGGTACCTGCAAATGATACACGGACAGGGCATTGTTTTAAAGCGTCATCACTGAATTGTATGTTCACTTCATAACGTTTACTGAGTGTATTAGCGATAGTTTCAAAAGTAGCGTTTTCAAAAACCATCTCGTTGGTGGTCCAGTTGGCCCGGGCTGCCGCATTCACGGCTTCCTGGCGCGCTGCGGCATTTTTTATATTGTAAACGATTTGTTGGTCGGGTGTTAATACGGCCAGCACTTTAGTGCCGTCTTCCACTTTTACTTTTCCTCGTGTAACCGATACCGTTATTTCCGCCTGTTCCGGGTAAGCGCTGATGTTAAAAGCGGTGCCTAATACAGTTGTTTTCAGTTGACCGGTATTGATGACAAACGGCTTCAGGCTGTCGGACCGGATATCGAAATAGGCTTCCCCCAGCAGCGTCACTTCCCTTGACAGGCCGTTGAAATGCTCCGGCACCACGAGGCGGCTGCCACGGTGCAGCACCACTGTGCTGCCGTCAGGCAATGTCAGGTAACGGTCAAAATTCGTTTGTCCGTCAGCGTAGCGCCGTACACTGACAGTGGTACGGTCGCTGTTGCTGTACCACCAGTAGCCTGCACCAACCAGTACCAGTACGCTGGCCCAGATAGCGGCATAACGCCACCATTTGCCCATGGTACGTAGCTTCACCGCCTTCAGTGGCGGTGCCACGGGCGCGGCCGACAACCGGGCCCTTAATGCCAGCAGCTGTCGCTGGGTGAGTTGCTTCGCTGCCTCGCTTTGCGGGTCTATCACTTCATCAGGCAAGTCCTGCCCGAGCGTGGCGTACCAGCCTTCCAGCATTGTCAGCTCTTCTTCAGTACAGGCGCCCTGACTATATTTCTGTAACAGTACATACAAATTTTGTTCATCCATAGCGGTAATGATGCGACTGGCTACAATAAATAACACCAATTTAATCTGTTGCCGTTATCCCATCGGGAAATTTTTTTTCAGGATAAGCAGGGAGATAACAGGGGTAAAACACAAGTGAATAATTATTAGATTTGATAAAAATCGTATAGCCATCGAACCACACGCGGAAAATACCGATACAGCCCTGCTCCGGTCCTGGCAAAACGGCGATGAAAAAGCCTTTGACCAGCTCTATGCCCGTCATTATATCAGGCTGGTGAACCTGGCCTGTAAAAAGACAGGGAATATGGAAGCATCACAGGAACTGGTACAGGACGTGTTCTTGTCACTCTACCGCCAACAGTCACGGTTACCCGAAAATACTGTCCTGGAAAACTACCTCTTTATTGCCACCCGTAACCGTATCTATAACTATCACCGGCAACAGCTTTTGCAACTGAAGAAGGAAGCGCTTCTCAGGGAGCATTATATGCCTGCGTCCGGCATTGGGCCGGACAAACTGGAACTAAAGGAACTGGAAATAAAGCTACGCCGTAAAATCCAGCAACTGCCCGACCAGTGCCGCGCCGTTTTCCTCCTCAGCCGCGAAGAACAACTCTCCAACAAGGAAGTGGCCGAACGGCTGCACATCTCTGTAAATACCGTGGAACAACACATGCGCAAAGCGCTCCGCATCCTCAGGGCTTCTATCAATGATGAACTGATTATGATGCTGATCGCCGTAACGATGATTCACATGATATAGGCCTGTTCGCCTGGATTGGCCCGCGGCTCAATGAGAAAATAATCAAATAAAAAATAACAAAATGACTGTCGATCTTATCGTAGCTGAACTGAAAGACGTAGAACTGCTGCATCACGTATGCACAACGGCTTATACACAACATTTCACCAATCAATGGGAAACTGCCGCGGCGCTGGAGCGCTATCTGAACGGCTCTTTTTCTGTGGACCGCCTGACGAAGGACATCCTGGAGCCAGGCACCGCTTATTACCTGATCTATGCGGACGGGGAGCCTGCCGGCTTCGTCAAACTCAATGACCAACTGAAAGAAGCCGGTCAGGCGTCCGTTTATTCTAACGCAATGGAACTGGAGCGTATCTATATGCTGGCTGCCGCCAAGGGCACCGGCGTGGGTAAACTGGCGATGGAGAAGATAGAGGCGATTGCCAGGGATAAACAAAAATCAGCTATTGTACTGTATGTAGTAAATGTCAACGAAACGGCTATCCGGTTTTATGAGCGGAACGGGTTTGTAAAAACGGGGAAGACAAGACTGGAGCTGGATGGATTTAAGGAAGAGGTGAAACCCACCACTATCATGTCTAAAACATTGTCTGGCCTGTAAAACCAGGCCTGCGGTAATACCTGATCGGGAAATTATCTGAAATTATTTTTTGGCCGCTGCTTTCTTTGCTTTGGCTTTTTTGGGAGGGCGCTGGCTGATTTCATTCAATGCCAGCGTCATTACTTCCTGAGGTGTCACATAGAGGACAGCGGCCAGTTTCATGCACTCGGCGATTTTCATCAGCTGCGGCTGGGCCAGTTTTTTAGAAAGGGTGGCTTTGTTGAAACCGGCGTCTTTGGTTAGTTCGGTATGCTTAACATAGGTCAGCAACGTTTCGAAGTTATAAATGCCCGGGTCCAGGCTTCTTTCCTTTACCGGAAGCGCGGCTTCAGCGATACCCCTTTTGATCAATCCGGAAAGTGTATGTCGTTTTGATTCTGGAATTTCCATGCAGGATGCTCAGTTTCTCAAATTAACTGAGTTCTGATTTTTATTGCCCTTACTGTTTATGAAATTGGGTTGATTGTTTATAAAATCGTATATTGTGTTTACGTTTTTGACTTTTATTCACCAAAACACACGTCTGGATGGAGGTAACCGTAAATCTGGAAGGGAACAGGAAGCTCAGGAGGATTTTTTATGCATCTGGTTAAGCGCCAGTGTCATAATAACCTGTGGCGTCAACCCAAATGCTTTAGCTAACAAAATACATTCTTCAATTTTTAATAACCCGGGATTCATCAGTTTTTTGTACAGGGTGGACTTGTGGATACCTACCGCCGTTCCTACGGTGGTCATTGGAATAATATCATAGATACCTCTGAGGTCCTTGATCTGACCTCCTTCTATCAGTGTGCGCACTGCCTCAAACCTGGGATCTTTTCCTTTTGCCATTTCTGAATGTTTCGGATGGGAAAATACATCTCATGGGGTTATTCTGCTGTTTGTTATTCTTAAATTGACTATAGTGAATATGAAATAGCATTTATAGTTTATAAAAATGACTATTTTTTTCTCAACACTTATGGTATACCAATAATCAGTCCACTGCCATATGATTTCCCTCAAATCATTACCGCAATGGAAGATCCTTTTTACGATGATCATGACGGCTCCTTTAAATGGTTCATCATTGTTTTCGTGTTCTTTATGGTGCTGCTCTGGACTTTTGCCTGGATGGGCACCGAACAGTAGTTCCAAAGGTTAAAACCAGCGTGAGGCACTGTTTCTACAATCTGCCTCGCCATCTCAACAAATACATAATCCATTTAAACGGCGGTGGTGTCTACCACTGCTACTTTTTTAGACGGGCAGGGTTTATCTTTGCCTTTGTCAAACACCTGCCGATAATGCAAACCACCGAATACGACAGCACGCCAACCCGTGCTACAGCATGGTTTTGGGTACCCGGACTGTTTATTACATTCCTGCTGGCCAATTCCGTATTGGGCGCCCGCCTGCGGGAAGGACAGTGGCATGACCCCGTGAATCTGACAGGTTCCCAAACCATTATTTTCGGATGGTGTTTCCTTGTCTGGCTGGTGGCCGCTTATGCGGTACAAACCCACTACGTGCCCCGCTGGCTGAAACTGGCCGGCACGCTATGCATCGCTGCCATGGTCTCTGTGGCTTTTTATTATCTCTCGCCATTTGAAGATTTCCCCCTGGCGCCTATCCGCCAGCAACCACTGGGAAGGGCACTTTTCAGGTTGAGTTACCGGGGCGTATTAGTGGGGATCTTTGTATATCCGGTGGTGTATTACCTGGCCGCTGCCCGTAAACTGGCGGCGGAAAAGCTGAAAGTGGAAAAGCAGGAGCGGGCATTGCTGCAAATCCGGGCCACCCGGCTGGAAGCCCTGCTGGCGGAACGTACGGCGGCACTGGAGAAAACCATCGCTGAACTGGAACAGGCGCGGCAACAGCTGGCCGAAAACAATGCTTCCAACAAGTCCTGACGTAGTAATCTGACTACAACAGGCCGGGGAACACCTCCCCGGCCATACCTTTTACCGGCGGAGACGGCGCCAGCTTTCCCACAGCAGTCCTCCGGCCACCATGGCCAGCAACACCCACGAAGAAATAGCGGCAATCCTGCGGCCGGTGATAAACGTTTTCGGACGGAATTCAAACGTAATGTCATGTTTGCCTGCAGGCACCTTCAACCCGCGCAGGGCATAGTTGACCCGGATAATATCCGTTTCCTGCTGATCAATATAAGCCTTCCAGCCAGCGGGATAATAGATGTCGGAGAAAACGGCCAGCCCGTCATGGGCATTGTGACTGCTGAAATGTAGATCGTTCAGACTGTATTTCGTCAGTACAATACCGGCGCTGCTGTCCTTTCCAGGCGCCAGATTGCCTACCTGCGCCTGGAAACGGCGGTCAATCACCGCTGTATCCGCCGGATTAAAATGGTCCATGGCGCTCATCTCTGCGTCTGCATTGGCGGCCCAGTGGATACCGCTCACAAACCAGGCATTGCCCAACGCCTGCGGGTTGAACTGCGCTACCGGCTGACCGGTTGACGGGTCGGAGGCTATGATGTAACGGGTGTTCAGCATATTGAGCACCGCCCGGTTGTTTTTGGCAATCTGATGTTCAATCAAATCCTGGTAAATCCACAATTTAGCCGGACTTTGCCCGCCAATGGACTTATGCATGTATGAGGTATTGGCATCGAGGAACGGATTGGTAGTGGCGTTCAGCACCCGGAAATAAGGGGTTTTGTCCTGAAGGATTTTTTCATCGGCAGCAGTCGGTGAAATATAGGTCGCCAGCCGGTCAGGATTCATAAAACTCTCTTCGTTCAGATAATTTTTATCTACCTGGAACAAATCAAACAACACAACGGCAGTGAGCACTATCAGCGCAGGCGCGGCTTTCAGCTTGTCTTTGAGATAGGCCCACAGCACTCCGTACGCTATCGCGATGAGGGCCAGCGCACGGATGCCATCGCGGAGAAGCAGGCTGCTGCGGTCTTTCCTGAGCGCCGCCATCAACGTGCTGGCCGCCTCTTTACTGCCCAGCATCTGTGTGTACTGTTGCAGAATGGTGGCATCATTAGGACCACTGAAAGAATAGATGAACGGCCCGAAAACAGCCACGCCGATAACAAGTCCGCCGGTAATGACGGCCGATTTTTGCAAGGCCTGTATCAGCTGCGCTTTGGGCAGCTTGTTGTCCGTCAGCTCCTGCAATGCCCAGCAGGCCAGCACTACAAAGCTTACCTGCACAATCACCAGCGCCATGGTAGGCGCTCTGAATTTGTTATATAACGGGAGATGATAGAACAGGAAGTTATTGAAAGCTGCGAAGTTATGGCCCCAGCTGATCAGGATGGCGAAGACTGCTACAGCTACCCACCACCATTTATGCGGACTACGGATGATCATCAGCGATAACACCGTCAGCAAACAGATGATGACGCCGAGGTATACCGGTCCGGCCGTCATGGGTTGCCCTGCCCAGTACAACGGCCACCGGCGGCTGTTGGCCAGCTGTTCTGCCTGCACGGCGGGTACGCCCAGCGTTGTCAGGGCTTTGTAGGTGTTGGAATGGACAGACAGCTTTTCCGCGGTGGAATTGCCTACCACGCCGGGTACGAGCAGGGTAAACGTTTCACCTGGGCCATAACTCCACTGGAAGGCGTACTCCACATCTAAACCGGACTGTCCTTTGGCTTTGCCGCTCAGTTCAGATTCGCTGCCGCGGATGGTATAATGCGTGTATTCCTTTAATATCAACAGGTTGTCCATATTGGGCAGTATCGCCAATATGGCTGCCACTGCCAACAGCGCCGAAGCCTTAAAAAATGCGGGCAATTGTTTCGCCCGAAGGGCAAAAACAAACGTACTGATCACCAGCCCCACTACCATGATCAATGTGTAATATGTGATCTGCAGGTGGTTGTTATAAATCAGCAGGCTGGTGGCGGTGGCTGTTAAACACGCGCCGGCCATCCACTTCCCGCGATAGGTGAGAATGATGCCTGCTAAAACAGGCGCCATATAGGCCATGGCCATCACTTTGGTGATATGCCCCGTTTCCATGCTGATGACGCTGAACGTGGCAAAGCCATAGGCAATGGCGCCGAGGATTCTTATCCAGTAACGGAAATCGAGCACGCACAGCAGCAGGTACATGCCCAGCATATTGACAAACAGCATGTCTGCCGGGTTGGGCAGCCAGAGCGTGAACAGCTTGTTGAGATACCAGATGGCGGTCACCGGCGGACCGGTGAAGATCACGTAGGTAGGCATGCCGCCGAACATGCTGTTGGTCCACATCGGTATTTCTCCGGTCTTGTTGTAAAAGTCCAGCGCTTCTTTTTGCATGCCCTGGTGGTGCATCATGTCTGACTGGAACAGGGCTTTTCCCTCCAGCACGGGACTGCAAAAGAGCAGGGCAAGGCCCGCAAAAAGCGCTATGGCGGCTACATGCAGCCAGAGGGTTTTCATCCGGTTGTTATTCATTGTTGATGTTTTCGTACCGGCGTTAATGCCGGACGGGCGTCAAAATAATGAATTTGTATGACCGGCGAAAATCCGTACAGGATAACGTTAGTGGTCCATCGCCACTACCGGACGGCTGTTCTTCTTCCGGTTAGATGCCACCAGCAGCAGCGGTAGTGAAACCAGGAATACCAGTCCCATCACCAGGAACGCATCACTGAAACTGAGCAGCATTCCCTGCCGCGTGATGCTATGATCGAGCAGCTGCACGGCCTGTTGCCGCGCATGTGACGCGGAGGCGCCCTTGCTTTGGAAAAACTGCGTATAGCCGTGCAGGCGGTTGTATACGGCGGGGTTGGACGGATCGAGGTGGCTCACCAGGTCGTAACGGTGCTGTGCATTGCGTTTGGCCAGGTACGTGTTGATCAGGGCAATGCCGAAGGAGCCGCCCAGTTGCCGCATCATGTTGTTGAGTGCCGCTCCCTGCGGTATGTCGGCAGGTGCCAGTGAGGAAACCGCCAGCGTGGTGAGGGGCACAGTCATCAGCGCCATGCCCAGCGCGCGCCATATCAGCGAGCCGCTGATGGCGGTGGAGGTGGCGTTCTGGTTCAACTGTGACATTTGCCAGCTGAAGAGGATGAACATGCTCATGCCGGCGAGGATAAGATACAACGGCGACAGGCCGCGCTGTAACAGGCGGGCGCTGATCACCAGTCCGCCAATGGCGAGGAAAGCACCGGGCAGTAGCAACATCCCTGTTTGCAACGGCGTGAAATAAAGCAGCCGCTGTGCAAATACCGGCGTCAGAAATACGGAGGCAAACATACCCGTGCCCGATATAAAGGTGAGGATGGCGCCTACGCTGAGGTTCCTGCTTTTTAACACGCGCAGGTTTACTACGGGGTGGGCTACACGTAATTCCCACCAGATGAAAACGGCGATGCCGAATAGTGCGATGGCGCTCAGCCACACGATGTACGCTGCTTCAAACCAGTCGTCTGTTTCACCGCGTTCCAGTACCGTCTGCAGTGCGCTCACGCCAACGGCCAGGAGGATAATGCCGGTCCAGTCGATACGGGCGGACTGTGTTTGCTGCGGTGGTTCGTCCAGGAGCAGGTAACAGACGAAGGCAACGAGTATACCAATCGGTACATTGATATAGAATATCCAAGGCCAGCTATAAAACTCTGTGATGTAGCCACCGAGGGTAGGACCGATGGTGGGGCCAACGAATACGCCTATCCCAAAGATGGCGCTGGCCACGTTCTGTTTTTCTTTCGGAAACTGGCGGAATACGATCACCTGTGATACCGACAGCAGGGCGCCGCCACCGATGCCTTGCAGGAAGCGGAAAATCACCAGCGTCCAGATGCTGGTGGCTTGTCCGCACATAAAGGAGAAAAACGTAAAAGCCAGGATGGAACCGATGTAGTAGTTGCGCTGGCCCAGCCGGGCCGCGAGGAAACTGGTAATAGGGATAATGATCACGTTGGCGATGGCGTAGGCGGTGATCACCCAGGAAGTGTCTTCCAGGGTGGCGCCGAGGTTGCCGCTCATGTGCGACAAGGCCACGTTGACGATGGAAGTGTCTATCAGTTCCATGATGGCCGCGGCAATGACCGCGACCACCAGTAGTTTACTTTTCATACCGATTGGTATATTTTATGGCAAAAAAATCAGGAACGGGCGTTTACCGTTTGCAGGGCCTGTGCCGGTGAAGTGGACTGCAGCAGTTGCCATACCTGCCGGGTTTGACCGATATGGATTTCATACTCGTCATTTTTGAGGGCCTCCATGAAGCCGGCGGCCACTTCCCCGGGCGCAATACCCTTCTCGCCGCCGATTTCGCGGGAGAAGTCGGTGTTCACCATGGGCGGCATCAGTTCAAATACACGTATAGGCGCCACCGATACCCGCAGTGATTGTGTGTAGGAGTGGAGCGCCGCTTTGCTGGCCGCGTAGGTGGGCACCGCGGTGAAAGGCACCAGCGCCGTGACGGAACTCACATTCACGATCGCTGCTTCCGGCTGTTGTTGCAGCCATGGCAGCAAATATTCCGTCAGTTGCAAAATAGCGAGATAGTTGGTGAGCATTTCATCTGCGGCTTTATCGATGGCCCGGGCGCTGTCGGTCAACGCATAAGCATATGCTTTACCCGCATTGTTGATGAGCATATTCAGCCGCGGGTATTCCTGCTGCAATGTTTTTACCAGCGCTTTTACCTGCGTGTCCTTGGTGACGTCGCATACCATGGGAATGAGACCTGGCGTGCCTGCTGCGGCCTGCTGCAACCGTGCCTCATCCCTTCCGGTGATGATGACCGTGTTGCCCGCTGCTGATAATGCCTGTGCGATCGCCAGTCCGATGCCGGCACTGCCGCCGGTAATTAATACCGTGTTACCTGCTGTTTTCATGTTATAATTATTATACCAATCGGTATATTTTAAGATAAAAAAATATCCAAACAAAAAATAATCAAATAGTCAGAGTTGATGGACGAATGTTTCGAGCGATTGCATAATGGCATTGCGGTAATGCATTTTGCCGGTCAGTTTGGCGATCATGATACATCCTTCTATCATGGCGATGATGGTCAGGGCCGCCTGTTCCGGATTGGTCTGCGGACTGAATTCTCCCTGGCGGATGCCCAGCGTGATATCGTGCGCGATACTGTCCTTCCATTTGCTCACGGCCTCGGCGGCGCACTGTTTCAGGGCAGGGTGTGTATCGTCTGCTTCCGTAGCGGTGTTCAGGATAGGGCAACCACCCACTGGGAACGGATGCTTCAGGAAGTTGGTATATACATGCACATAGGCCAGCAGCCTACCGCGATAGGTGTCCTGCTTCGCTTTTTCCTCCCGCACAATGTTGGTCACCTGGCGGATATTGTATTCAAATGCCGCCAGCGCCACTTCGTCTTTGTTAGCGAAGTTACCGTATATGCTGCCTTTCGTCAGCCCGGTTGCATTCGTCATGTCCGTCAGCGAGGTGCCGGCATACCCTTTCTCATTGAACACAGGAGCGGTCTTCTCCACGATAAACTGTTTCGTTCTGGCTGCTTTGTTCATATTACTTATTCTTCCTGTTAGACGAAACAAAATTATACCATTTGGTATAAAATGAAAAATCTTTTTTCTGATCCGAGCTGAAACGGTGTAAGCCAAAGCTCCAACATTGAATTGACCCCAAGCTCCAACTTTGAATTGGCCGTAGCTTCAACCTTAACGTAATCCAAGGCTTTACTTTGAATATCCAAGGCCTCAACTTTGAATATCCAGGGCATCAACTTATTGTGACCCAGGGCTTCAGCCCTGGGATACGCCGCCATAAAAGAACCGGGCCGACCCTAAAGGCCAGCCCGGTTTTTTTTCAATATAATCAGCTAAGTCAGCTTATTCAGCAGGTTCCTCCGGGGGAGGTGGCTGCGGGTGTTTTTTCTTCTCGGCCCAATAGTACAGCGGCGGGATCACCACTGGTGTAAACAGCAGGGTGAAGGTCAGTCCGCCGATGATCACCGTCGCCAGCGGTCTTTGCACATCGGAGCCGATACCCGTGCTGATAGCGGCAGGCACCAGGCCGATGATGGCTACCATCAGCATCATCATAATGGCCTTGAACTGGTCTACTGCTACCCGCTGCACAGAAGCGCGCAGCGTCAGGGGCGACTTGTACATCTCCCGGTTAAGTGCTGACACGAGCAATACGCCGGCCATCACAGAGATACCGAAGATAGACACGAAACCTACGCCGGCAGACACGTTGAAGTGGTAGCCACGGATGAACAGCGCCACAATGCCGCCGGCCAAAGCCACCAGTATGCAACTCATGGTCACGAACGTATGTTTCATGCTTTTAAACAGCATAAAGAGGAACACGAACACGATCACGATCGTCAGCGGAATGGTGAGCGACAGCTGTTTGCCGGCACGTTCCAGGTTCTCGTACTGGCCGCCATAGATAATGTCATAGCCTTTGGACACATGTACGCTCTTTCCGATCTTTTCCTGCAGTTCAGCTACAAAAGAGCCCTGGTCGCGGCCCCTCACGTTGGTACGTACGGTCACCATGCGTTTGCCATCGATGCGGTAGATGTTGGTCTGCCCGTCGATAAACTGAACGTCGGCCAGCTGGTCCATCGGTATCAGCGCGCCGGTGGCGGCAGGTATCTGCAGGTTGCGGATGGCTTCTACCGTATTCCTGTCCTGTGGCAGGTAACGGATCACGATATCGTACCGTTTGGTGCCGTCATATAATGTACCGATCGGTTTACCGCCGATAGCGGCTTCAATCATCGACTGGATGTCGCTGACATTGATGCCGAAGCGGGCTGCATTTTCACGGTTGATGTTAATGGCCAGCTGCGCCTGGGTGCCTTCCTGTTCGATGTTCACGGAGGCGGAGCCTTGTGTGGCTTTCACGATTGCCGCGATGCTGTCGGCTTTGGGCCGCATCAGGGCCAGGTCGTCGCCCACCACGGAAATGGCCAGGTCAGCGGCGCTACCGGTCACGATTTCCATTACCTGGTCAATGATAGGCTGACCGGAGTTGAAAGACGTGCCCGGAATATTTTTTTCCAGGTCGGCCTGTATACGTTTTACGAGTTCTTTTTTGGTGATGGTATCGCTCCACAGTTTATAGTCTTTCAGGCCTACCAGTATCTCGGTACGGTTGGCAGGGAAGGGGTCGGTACCATCGTCGTTACGCCCGGTTTGTGTGATCACGTACTTCACCGGCGGATAGGAAGCGATCACTTTCCGGATGATGGGCGCGATCTTGGCGTTTTCCTGGATGGTAACGCCGGCAGGCATAAACGAACGCATGAAGATGGAGCCTTCGTCCAGCTCTGGGAGGAATTCCGTGCCCAGTTTGCCTGCAAGGCCTATCATCAGCACAATGACCACCGTAGCGATGATCACCGTTTGCCGGTGGAAGCGCAGGAAGAAATTGAGCGAACGCTGGTACAGGTGTTCCAGGAAATCCAGTATCCTGTTGCGGTGCGCCTTCATGGGCTTATCAGAAGACAGTGCTTTTTTGTAGGCATAGGAAATAAGCACCGGGATGAGCGTGAGCGCGCAGATCATGGCACCTATCACGGCAAATGCCAGTGTGAGGGCCATGGGAGAGAACAGTTTGCCTTCCACGCGGGTCATCATCAGAATCGGCGTATAGGCGAGGATGATAATGGTCACGGAGAAGAATATTTCACGGCCTACTTCCTGCGCGGCAGAAAGCGTGATACCGATAATGCCGCCCTGTTTCTCCTGTGGTGTAGCGTTGCGGTAGCGGCGTATCAGGTGTTCCGCCATTACGCAGGCGCCGTCCACTATGATACCGAAGTCGATAGCGCCGAGCGACAGCAGGTTGGCCGGAATGCCGGTCAGCCGCATGAGGATAAACGCAAACAGCAGGGAGAACGGGATAGTGGCGGTCACCACCAGCGCTGAACGGACGCTGCCCAGGAAAAACACCAGTATGATCACCACGATGCTGACGCCCATAAACAGCGTATGCGCCACGGTTTCCAGGGAGTGGTCGATCAGGAAGCTGCGGTCGTACAGTACGCGGAGCTTTACGCCTTCCGGCAGTTCTGTTTCCGACAGCAGGGCCAGTTTTTCCTTCAGTGCTTTCAGTGCTATGCTGGGGTTTTCGCCACGGCGCAGCAGGATGATGCCTTCAGGGGAACCAACCTTGTCAATGTTTTCATCGGGCACTGCGTAGCCTAATACGCCGGAAGGTGGCGGGGGAGCGGTTTCCACGGTGGCCACATCTTTTACGTATACCGGTACGCCGTTGACGGCGGTCAGTACAATGTTACGCAGGTCTTTTTCAGACTTCACCGCACCGAGGCCTCTCACAGCGAAACCTTGTCCGCCGCGTTCGATGACGTTACCGCCGGTATTAAGGTTGTTTTTCTGTACCGCGTCGATCACGGACTGCAGCGTAAGGTTGTACTTACGCAGTTTTTCCGGGGAGGTGAGGATATGAAACTGTTTGAGCGGTCCGCCGAAGTTGGTCACATCGGCAATACCGGGCACTTGCAGGATGGCCGGGCGTATTACCCAGTCCTGCAGGTCTCTCAGCTGCATGGGCGTGAAGCTGGGCGGTGCTTCCACCACGTAGCGGTAAATTTCGCCTACGGCGGTGGTGAGTGGTGCCAGTTCCGGTGTAACGCCTTCCGGCAGGGAAATGGAAGAGAGTCTTTCTATGACCTGCTGACGGGCGAAATAGTCGTCAGTGCCGTCCTGGAAAGTCAGCTGTACTACAGAGAGGCCGAAGATAGTGCGGCTTCTGCGGTCGAGTACGCGGGGCACGTTGTTCAGCGCCCGTTCGATAGGAATTGTTACCTGTTGCTCCACTTCTTCCGCGGCACGGCCGTCGAAAGGCGCTACGATGATAACGTTGGTGTCAGCGATATCGGGGTAGGCCTCAATTTTCAGCTGGGTAAAACACCAGTAGCCGATCACCGATAAGACCACAGCGCCAATGATGACCGCCCAACGGTTACGTAAAGAGAATATCAGAATGTTACGGATCATGCTTCAAATTGATCTACGTGATGGGTAATAATAAAGCCTCCCTTATAGGTGCTCCTCAGCAGTGTCAGCACTTCCCGCACTTTGTCGTCTTCATCTATGAGGGTGATCATCATGGGAGGTTCGTCAAAAGAAAAGATTTCATCCGGGCGTTTCATGCGCTGGTTGATGCCAAAGCCCATGACACCGCGGTATACGGTGGCTCCTTTCACATTGTTGTTCATCAGGAGTTGCATAATGTATTCGTACAGGGGGCGGGTACCGTACATATCATCTTTGTCAATAAAGATTTGTGCCTGTAGCATAGCTGTATTTTTAGTAGCCGAATGAAATACCTTTTAACTGCATGGAGCCGTCTGTCACCACTTTATCGCCTGGCTGCACGCCGGTGAGCACCACCATGCGGTCGCCTACCTGGGCGGCGGTGAGTACTTCGCGGCGAACGAAGGTGCGTTCGTCTGTTCTCACGAAGACGTAGTTTTTGCCCTGTACTGTCACCACGGCGGCGCGCGGCACGGAGAGGGTATTGCCTTCGCTGACACCGAATTTAACGGTGGCATACATACCGGCACGGAGTTTATGTTGGATATCGGCCACGGTGATCCTCAGTTTCACCATGCGGGTGATATTGTCTACCACTTCGCCCACGTTTTCGATCACGCCGGTAAAGGTTTCACCGGGGTAGGAATTGAACTGCAGTTTGCAGCTGCTGCCTTCCTTCACTTTGGTGATCTGGTTTTCCGGCATTTCGCAGATGAGCCAGGTCTTATCGGTTTTGGCGGTGACGAGTGTTTGCGGATCGAAGCCGGCGAGTTTCAGTTTGGATTCATGCTCGATAATAGAAGTTTTTTCATTGGCGAGGTCTGTTTCCGCGATGGCCATGTCTGTTTGTGCAGAAATGAGCTCCGTTTTGGCATCAGACACGTCTTTGCCGGTGCCTGCGCCATGTTCGGCGAGGTCTTTAAAGCGGTCCAGTTCTATTTGTTTCTGGGCAGCGATGGCTTTTTTCTGCCGGATGATATTGCCTTTTTCCCGGATGTTGATGATGTGTTGCAACATTTCGGTGTAGCTGGCGGTGATGTCCGGATTGTCGAACAGTACGATGTTTTGTGAAGCGTTGCCGTTGGAACGTACTACCGTGGCGGCCACATGTGCCGGGGCCATCAGTTCTGCGTTCAGGTCGCTCTGGGTGGCTTCCTGTGTTTTGAAGAAGTGCAGGGTAAGGCTGTCGGGAGGCAGTTTAATGGTGCGTCCACTGTCTTCCACTACGGTTTTGGTGGCAGGGGCGGGCTTGTTTTCATGGTGCTGTCCGCAAGACATAGCCAGCCATGCGATGCTTGCTATTGATAAGCCAAAGGCGGTCTTTGTCATCTGTTAAATTATAGTTGATTAATCAATCCGGTTACCTGTAACAATTGCAGGTAGCTTTTACGGTAGTTGTACAGTGCGTCGTAATACATCTTCTGGGTATCAAACCAGGTCCGTTGCGCGTCCAGAAAATCTATGATGGTGGTACCGCCTTTTGTATAGGCATACCTTACTGATTGCAGGATGTTTTCCGCTTTAGGCAGGATATTTTTGTATTTGTCCACTGTTTCCCTGTTTACCTGGTAGGTATGCCAGGTGGACTGCACTTCAGTGTTTACCTGTTGCTGCAGGGCAGACAGTGACTGTTGTGATTGTTGCAATACTATTTTAGATTTTCTGATCTCGCCCTGGTTGCGGCTGAAGAAAGGCAGTTCAATCGTAGCGTACAAACCGAAGTAAGGGACCCTGTTCTGGGGGTTCCAGATAAAGCCCAGTTCAGGAGAGGGTATTGCCAGCGACTTTTGAAGCGAGATATTACTTTTCGCGGCGGTGATCATGGCCTGTGCCTGTTGCACGTCCGGGCGTTTGGCCAGGGAAAGGGCGAGCAGGCTGTCCAGCTGCTGTGTCATTTCCAGGGACATGACCGGGTCCTGGTCATCGATGGTGACGCTGTCGGTTTGACCGGTGAGCAGTTTCAGGTTTTGCAGTTCATTGCGATAGCTCTGCGCTGCATTTTTGTACTGGATCTGGTATTGTTCCAGCAGCAGTTGGGTACGTGCCAGTTCGCTGGAGCTGATGACCTGGTTTTTGAGCCGGATTTCCTGGGTTTTGACGAGGCTGTCGACGTTTTCTTTCGCTTCGAGGATCAGTTCCAGGTTGACCTTATTGTACCAGACATCCAGCCATTTGTTGCCCGTTTCCGTGAGTACGCCCCTTTCCGTGTCTGCATAGGCTTTTTCAGTGACGGACACGTTGCCGGCGGCGTATTGTTGTTTGTATTTCCGCTGGCCTGCCAGCTGGAACTGTTTGGTGAGCTGCCACCAGTACTGGTTGTTCTTTCCGTCCAGGAACTTAGTGTCCGGCGCCCACTGACTGGAGTTGGTCATATGCAGCGTCTGGTTGTTCAGTACCGGGTTGGGCCTGAGGCGTGCCGTGACCACATCGCTTTGGGCGATGGCCGTGTTCAGGCTGGCCGGTTTAAGGAAAGGGTTGTTGTTTCTGGCGGCATGTAAGGCACCTGGTAAGGTAAGGGTAGTCTGGGCCTCCGATATCAGAGGCAGGCCTACCGTACACGAGAAGATAAGTAAAATGGCGTAACGCATTCCTGATTTGTGCTGTTTGCTATAGATAATTACTGTTGTGTTGCGGTTTTTGTTCAAATCACCGGTAATATTACCTTGCCGGTAAGGGGTTTGTTCACATGGCCTGTCGCTAAATCGGGGGGCAAGATAGGGAATATCGAAGGATGTAACAGACAGGTGAACATTAAAATTAGCTTAAACAATTTAGTGAAAACGGGAACGGATATAGGAAAATGTGCAAATTTTTTGGGTGTAATAGTTAATCCTGTATATTTGTATGGTAACCATATTTGTAAGTAATTATATTGATATTTTATCGTTTCGCTGCATGTTTAAAGCTTTGATTAGTATTTGTTTTTACTTTTTGTAAATATTTATTATTCATAATTTAAAGCGTTACGATGGAAAGAGAGACATATTGTTATCCGGGAAGCCAGGCTGTACACTTTCTGCAAACCGGTGGCAGACCGCCATTTTTACCGGGAAGAAGTGCCATATTGTGCCATCTGCAGGCAGGCCCATGTGACGAAAAGTGAAAAAGCAGCCAAAGGCAACATCCTTATTCCGTTTAAGTATTTTTTTTAGCCCCATCTCTCACGCCATGTATAATGGGGAATGGATATGTATTTCTTGTAAACTTTTTTATTAACTATTTAAAAACACTGTTATGATAGAAAGACCAGTATACCGGTATGTTGGAAGCGTTGCTGAACACCTCGAGCAGATTGATGAAATGCTGGAGGAGGAAAGGAAACGCATTGCCACGCTTACCAAGGAAGAAAAAAAACAATATCTGATAGATGCAGGAGTGTATCATCTATTGGTGCGCCCCAAAAGAAGAACGCCCTGGCGCACAAAGAGTATGCGTCGAAAGGCGAATGATGCCGCTAAATTGAAAAGACGAAGGCTCCATGGGTAACTTGGCGGTTTTCCCATAGAACTTCAACAGATGTGTACAATGTTGTTCTCGTTTATTGCAAACTTTTTATTTAACCATTTTTAAAATACTTGTTATGATAGAAAGACCTAAATACCGGTACGTAGGAAGTCCGGGAGAGCATTTCGAGCAGGTGCTGGAAATGTTTGAAGAGGAAAGGAAACGTATTGCCACTTTTACTAAGGATGAGGCATTGCAGTATTTAAAGGATGCAGGAGTCTACCATTTGTTAGTGGGGCCTAAAAGACGAAGTCCATGGCGTAAAAAGAGCGAGAGGCGTAAACAGAAAGATGCTGCACAACTAAAGCGGCTAAGGCAACGTAGATAATTGTTTGAACCCTAAAACCATTGTTTGAAAAATGACCCGAATAATCTCCGATTCGATGTATGCCGCCGTGCCCGGACTAATCATCGGCTTTCACGGTTGCGAACGTTCCTTAAGGGATGATGTTATTACTGAAAGAAAAAAGCTTCGTCCCAGTACAGGAAGGTACGAATGGCTGGGACACGGAATTTACTTCTGGCAAAATAATTATGAGCGTGCGCTTGATTTTGTCACCCATCCGCCGGATGGAAGGAAGATTACACGCCCTTCGGTATTGGGAGCAGTTATCAGTTTGGACTATTGTCTAGACTTAACGGATACAAAGGGGATTAAAGCTGTTGGCTATTCCTTTACGATGTTGGAACACTCCATTAAATATGGCGGCGTGTTACCCCGTAATAGAAATAAATATGGCGCTGATAATCTCATGGATAAAGTAATCCGCGAACTGGACTGCCAGGTTATTGAGTCCTTACATGAAAGGATGCGACAAAAAGAAGTAAAACCTTACGACTCCGTCAGAGGCGTTTTCATCGAAGGCACTCCCATCTACGAAGACGCCGGCTTCTACGACAAAACACACATCCAGATTTGTATCCGAAACCCCAACTGTATTAAAGGATATTTTATTCCGCGGGAGGAGGAGCAGTGGTGATACTGAAAACCGCTGTGGCAGGATGCTACAGCGGTTTTTTTGTTTATTCGTTGCACCGGTGGCTACCAATGCCCCGGGGTTTAATTTACCTGTTTTTCATAGATGAGTTTCATTCCCTTCAGGTTCACCAGTCCATGGAGATAAATGATATTCAGCTCCCTACAGGCGCGGTAGACAGGGCATTCCGGCGGAATCCTGTCGTTAATGACCAGTTCCAGCGGCGTGAAATACAATTTTTCCAGTAGCGTCTGGTCCAGATTGTGCCGATAGATATCTTCCTCCAGTCCTCTGCGGATATTCAGCCTGAGGAAAGTGGCCAGTTGGTTTTCACGGAACTGCCTCACGCCGGCCCAGATGCCAGGGTACATATCCCGCAGGTCCCGGAAAAAGACCGGCTGTACCGTCAGTATCACTCTTTCGGCTATACGGAAAAAGTTACTCATCTCGATAATCGCATTGGAAGAGATGTGCCGGTTGAATGACAGGTACCGGTCGGTTTTTTCCAGCCACCTGCCGATGATACGGGCTACCAGGCTTTCTTTGCTGTTGAAATGTTCATAGAAGCATCGTTTGTGCAGCCCGCATTGCCGGGCAATTTCATCGGTGCTGGTGGCCCGGATGCCTTTCCGGGCAAAAAGGGTGGTGCCGCTGTCCAGCAGCTGATGCCATTCTTCTTTCATACAACATGTTTTATGTAGGTTAATGCAAAGTGCCGGTTGCTTTCCTGTATGCTGCTTCCTGTATCCTGTATTCTACTTTACTGTCAATGGTGCTGCTGTACGCCTGTTGCCATATCGTTTGTGCTTCCAGCACGTCTTTACCGGTAATAGTGCCTGCTTTCAGTCGGTCATTGGCCAGTTTGAGGTTTTCTGCGGCCTGCTCCAGGGAAAGGCGTGATGTATGGATCTTTTTCACGGACTGGTTCAGGGTCAGATAGGCCTGCTGTACTTCCAGGCCCAGCAGCTCTTTGGTATTGTCCAGTTCCTGCTGGCGGGCAGCGATCTTCAACGTTTGCTCTTTTACTTTCCCGGCTTTTTTGCCCCAGTCGAAAATAGGTACGCTGATGCTGGCCAGTCCATACCATGAAGCCATCAGGTCTTTGCCGTTGCTGATATTCACTCCTTTACCGGCCGCGCCCATTCCCGCGGCTGTTACGCCGAAGGTGGGCAGGAAATCAGCTTTCAGCATTTTGCGTTGTAGCTGCTCTGCTTCCAGCACGCGGTTCAACAGCCGTATCTCGGGCCTGTTCTCCGCAGCGGCGGTGAGGTCCGGCGCCGCCTGTTCGGGAAAGTCGCCACTAACGGAATCGGCTACATTAAAATCTGTCTGCCCGGCCATGCCTGTCACCTGGGCCAATGCCAGCTTTGCCATCACCAGTCCGTCATGCGCCTGGTTGAGCTGCAGCGAAGCTTCGTTCAGGTTCACTTCCACCCGTAACAGATCATTCTTATAAATAAGCCCTGCGTCATAAGCGTTTTTCAACTCACGCTGCAGGCCTTGTAACATCTCCTGGTACTTTTGGGCGAGGATGATTTTTTCTTTCACCTGCACTACCTGCCAGTAGGCTTTGTTGACATTGAACACCACATCCGCCTCTGAGAGTGCTTTTTGTTCCTGTTGTATGCTCACGCCTTTGGCAGCGGCAGCTTTGCCCAGCTGTATTTTGCCACCGGCGTAAACGGGCTGGGTGACAGATACGGAGGCACTGCCGAAGTATTCCGGTATCATGCCGTTGAGCGCTCCGCCGATCGGTTTGCCGAGATATACGCCCATCACTGAACCGTCGATCGACGGATAAGCAGAGGCGTTGGCCGACTGCACGGCGGCATTGGCGGCATCTATCTGGTATTGTGCGGCTTTGATCTTTTTATTTTGTGTGATCGCCATCTGCTGGCAGTCGGCGACGGTGAGCACAGGCGCCTGCGAGAAAGCCTGTTGAACAGCCATGGCTGCTGCCAGCGTGCATATAACTCTGAAATTCATGATTGTCTTTTTTACAGGCAGGCGGCGCTATGGCCGCCTGCGGATAAATTAATGAGCGGGTTTGTACATGATCTCCGTATCATGGTCCGGTGCTGTAGCCGGTTCTGGTGCCGGGCGCACAAACAGGTAATACAGCACGGGCACAACAAACAGCGTCAGTATCATGGACACGATCAGGCCGGAGGCCAGTACGCTGCCCAATGGCGCCCACAGCGGTGATTTGCCGATGATCATGGGCACCACGCCGATGGCGGCGGCTGCCGATGTCAGGAAGATGGGGCGCATACGGCGCTTGGCGGCGCTGAGCGCGGCGGCTTTTATCGTATAGCCGTGGTCGCGGATCAGCTCATCGGCATAGTCAACGAGGATGATACCATTGCGCACCACAATGCCTATCAGGCTGATGATGCCCATGAAGGCGGTCATGCCCATCGGGTTGCCGGTGAGGTACAGGCCCAGGAAGGCGCCCAGCAGGCTAAGCGGGAAGGTGGCCAGGATGATCAGTGTTTTACCAAAGGTTTTGAACTGGAACAATAATGTGATCAGGATCAGTATCAGGCTGGTGCCCAGTGCTTTGCCCATGCCCGGCGCATTTTCGGCGGATGATTCAGCGTCGCCGCCATATTGAATACGGATGCCTGCCGGCAGCTGCAGTTTTTCAATTTGCGGCCGGGCCTTTTTCAGGATCTCGGAGGCCATGATGCCTTTCTGTGCTTCAGACAGTACGGTGAGGGTACGCAGGCCGTTACGGTGCGCGATCACGCCGGTATGCCAGGAAGGTGTGAGGTCGGCCACTTCTTTCAACGGCACTTTGGCGCCATAGAGACTGTTCAGGTGCAGGTTGCCCAGATCGTTGAAGTCCTTACGGTTGCCGGCTTCCATACGAAGGAAGATATCTACCGGTTTGTCGCCTTCCCATAGCTGGGATACAGCAAAACCTTTCAGGCCGGCGCCCATCGTTTGGGTGATCAGCTGATTGGGCACGCCCAATCGCGCTGCTGCATCTTCCTTAATGTTAAGGCTTACGCCCAGGTAGTCGTCTTCATAATCTGTCCGTACCCAGTTGGTGCCGGCGGTATGTTGCAGTATCTCTTTGATCTGCTCTGCCACCTTTTTCTGGTCGCTCATGTTTTCGCCGATAACGCGGACAGCCAGCGGTGAACCTTCCTGCATGCTCAGCTGGCGCAGGCGCACGTATCCATTGGGAACAAAATTCTCAAACCGGGGAAGGTATTCCTTCACCAGTTCGTTGGTGGCGTCACTGCCGGTGGTGGTGATAAATACCTGTGCAAAGTTGCGCCGCGGCATTTCGGGGGCATAGGTCACATTAAAGCGGGGTGAACTGGAGCCCACGAAGCTGGCGATGCCGGTCACCCGCTTGTCTTTCTGCAGTTCTTTTTCCACCAGTTTCACTACCCGCTCTGTTTCTTCCAGGGATGTGCCATTGGCCATCCATATTTCGGCATTGAATTGTTTGCTTTCGCTCAGCGGGAAAAACTCCTGCTTTACTTTGCCTGCCAGCACGATCGCCAGCACAACAGCTGCCACGGCCACGCCGACGGTTGTTTTCGGATAACTGAAGGCTGCTTCCGCGGCGATGTTGAAGGCATGCTGTAACCTGTCAAGCAGGCTTTTACCTTTTTTAGTGGTGCTGACTTTATGTTTCAGTCCTTTTTTGATGAACACGTAGCAGGTATAAGGTGTGAGCAGCAAAGCCACCGCCATGGAGGTGATCAGCGCTACGGCCACGGTCACCGGCAGGGCGGCAATGAAGTCTTTGGATATACCGTTCATAAAGAGGGCCAGCGGCGCAAAGGCGAAGATAATGGCCAGCGTGGCGGTGAAAATAGGCAGTGACAACTGTTTGGCTGCCTGCCAGGCGGCCGTCCACGGCGTAATGCCTTCATCAAGTTTTTCGATGTAATTGTCCACCACCACAATGGCATTGTCCACTACCATGCCCAGCACAATGATCAGCGCGGCCAGCGTTACCTGGTGCAGCTCTATTCCCATGATGTTGATCAGGCCAAAGGTGATCAAGATGGAGATGGGCGCTGCCAGGGAAGACACGGCCGCCACACGGAAAGGCAGCAGCAACATCACCACGATGATCACAGAGGCGATTGCCATCCCGAACTCTTTCATGAAGTGCCGGATACTTTCATCTACCACCTCCGGCTGGTTGACGATGGTTTTGATTTTTACATCAGGGGGCAGCTCCTGTCCCAGCGACTTCAACCTGTCTTCCACCAGGTGGCCGAATTGTACAATGTTGTTGCCTGGTTGCATCTCGATGGCGAGCATCATTACCTTGTCATCACCGATACGGATAAACGAAGACAGCTCTTCATAACGCCGTTCTATGCGGGCCACATCGCGCAGGCGCACCACGGTGCCTTGTGGCGTGGTGTAGATGATCTGGTTGCCCAGGTCGTCGGCTGTTTTATAGCGGCTGTTGGTGAATACCGGAAAGGTATTGGAAGAAATGGTCATCTCGCCGGAGTAACCGGTAATATTCTGCATCTGCAATGTCCGGATAATAGTAGACAGGTCAAAACCATACTGCTGCATTTTTTGATCGTCGATTGTAACATAGAGCTGTTGCTTTTGGCCACCGGACCGGTTTATTTTGGACACTTCCGGAATGGTCTTGAGCCCGTCTTCTATTTTATCCAGGTATTTTTCTATTTCTGCGTAGCTGCGTTGGGGTGATGATACGGTGATGATCTGTGCGGTCACGTCGCCGAAGTTGCTGTTCACAATGGGGCCTATAACGCCCTGTGGCAGTATCTGCGGCGCAGCGCTGTTGAGGCCGTGCTGCAGGGTGCTCCAGAACTTCTTGCGGTCTTTTACGCTGGTATGCAGTTCTACGGTAATGAAAACCTGTCCGTCTTTGGTTTGTGACTTGGTCTTCTCTTTGTTCACTTCTTCAAAGGAAAACAGGTATTGTTCAATTTTATTGGTCACCTGTTTTTCCATTTGTACTTCATCGGCGCCGGGGTAGAAAGCATACACCATGGCTGTTGGCATATCTATCTTCGGGTTTTCCGCCCTGGGCATGTTCAGGAGGGAATAAAGCCCCAGCAGCAGTAACAGCACCACTACTACAATGGTGACCTGTTTGAACTGCATGGCCGCTTCTATGAAACTGATTTTATTTTTTTTCATGCTTCCGTTTGTTGGTCATGCTGAATAATGGCTGTTAGAGGCTCACGGCGGTGCCGTCTTTGATGTTGGTGAGCCCGGAGGTGATCACCTGTTCACCGCCTTGCAGGCCGGAGGAGATCACCACTTCATTTTTGCCGGTGAGGGCGCCTACGGTCACTCTTTTGCGTACAGCCTGATGTTGTGCGTTGGTGATGAAGACGTAGGTAAGGTCGTCCGCATCGCGTACCACGGCCGTAGCAGGCACTGTCAGGTTGTTGGCGCTTCTGCCGGTGTTGAGGCGGATTTCTGTAAGCATGCCGGGAAGCAGGCGTCCGTTGTTATTGGATAATTTTATTTTGATGTTATAGGTGCGTGAAGTGGCATCGGCCTGTGGGTTGATGATGGTGATTTTTCCTGCTGCGCTGTCCTGTAGCGTGGGGATGTACACTAATGCACTGCCACCGCGGGGGATGGCGCCTACTTCACTTTCCGGAACGGAGGCCCGGGCATACACCATGTCCGTTTTTACAATGGTGAACGCCGGTACGCCGGGAGCTGCGGCGCTGCCCCTTTCTATTTTACGGGCGCTGACGATGCCGGAGATAGGTGCGTACAATCTGCTGTCCGCGATATGTTTGACGCTGATTTCTTTATTGGCTTTGGCCTGTGCCAGTTTGGTCTTTATGTCGATATAGTCTTTCGCGGGCAGACTGCCTTTCTGATACAGGTCATTCAGGCGGCGGTACATATCTTCCGCCTGGTCCAGTCCTGCGTTGGCGATGGCGAGCGCATTGCTGTATTCTGTAGCGTCAAGGGTGGCCAGTAATTGTCCCTGCCGGACCTGCTGTCCTTCTTCCACAAGAATGCCGTTCACCACGCCCGGTACGGCAAAGCCAATATCGGCGGTGTTGTCAGGTTCTATGGTGCCGGAGTAGGTGAAGGTTTGCGGCATATCATTGAGGCTGACTTTTGTTGCGGTCACTTTTACCGGCGCCTGTTGCTCCTGCTGCACTTCCTTGCTGCCGCAGGCGGCCAGCAGGGTGGTGATGATCAAAAAGGAAACGGGTCTGTACGTCATCGGCATAATCTTGTTTTATAGTATGATTGAATACAAATTATCTTTCGCGCAACAAAATTAGCTGCGGTACAGCGGCGGGAAAAGGTTGATACATCGGGAAATCTGGTCAGAATGTCGGTTTGTTTTTAGTTATAACTATAATGACTATACGAAAATAGGGCCGGAGCAGGAGTGCTTCGGCCTGTAATTAAAACCTACAACTGTTACACTGTTAGTAACAAGAATTTTCAGGGGGAACATTTTATCGCCCTAATGTCCGGAAAGCCTTGGGAGAGTAGCCGGTATGGCGTTTGAAATATTTGCCGAAAAAAGACTGGTCGCTGAAGTGCAGGATTTCGGTGATCTCGGCAATGCTAAGTTTGGGATTGTCGAGCAGCAGTTTTGCTTCCAGTACTACATAGTCATCAATGATTTCGCCGGCGCTTTTACCGGTAAATTCTTTTACGGTTTCGGTCAGGTACTTGGCGGTGACGAACAGCTGCTCTGCGTATTGCTGCACATTGCGCTGATTCTTGAAATGTGCCTGCACCAGGTTGGTGAAGCGGATCACCAGGCTTTCTTTCCGGGAGACCGCCGGGTTTATTAACTCCGTATACCTTGTGCTGAGGGCTGCCATTTCATAGAGGAACAACAGAAAGGTATGTTGCAGTTTCTCTCTGGCAAAAGGTTGTTTTTCCTTCATATCCTCCATGCGGGCCGCCAGTTGCCAGAAATGGGAGAGCATCAGCTGCGCGTCTGCCGGAGAGAGTTTCCAATGCGGGGAATATTTCGACGTAAAATAATCGTACAGCTCCATTTTATTGGCGGGCAACCCTATTTCCACCATAAAGTCCAGGGTGAAATTCAGGCCGGAGATGATACAGGATTTGTCTACCGCCACTGATTTTTTCATGGTATGTGGTGGGATCAGCAGCAGATCGTTGGCTTCAAGATGGTATACTTTTCTGTCCAGGTTGCCCTGCATCCTGCCTTGTTGTATGAGGAGGATGCTGGTGAAGTCTGACCGGAAATTGGATTTAATATGATCATATTCAATCATGTTTATATCGACAGAAACAAAGAGCCCTATACCCAACGGGTCCTCCAGTCCGGCGCTGCGAATAAATTCCGCCTGTTTCATTATTCCTCCGTGTTCTTTCCGTTGTGTCATATAGCTGTTCGCAGTGCTGTTTTTCGGACAGGGCAAAGGTCAATCTATCTGTGCGGTTATCAAAGGTTGATTAGTCGGTAAATCTGGTCAGAAAGTCGGTTGCACCTATGAAAAAAATACCCCCGCAATCTACTGAAAATAAGATCACGGGAGTATATAAACGATAAAAACCGGGGTCAGTTTTGGACTACTTCCATGGGATCGTCCATCGGGAAGAAGAGCACCTTATCGGTGTTGATATATCTCATGAGGTCAATCATATGAAGGGTTCTGTTGTTGACGGTATGGAAATAGAGCCGTTTGTTTTTCAGGTCATTGGCGCAGGTCCACAGCGTATATACGTTGTTGCCGGGGTGTGCGTGGTCTTTGATGACCCCCTTGGGGATATCAAAGGCGTTGAGGATCTGGAAAGCCTGCGTTACGGCCTCGTCTGCGGAAGGCGACGGGTCCATGCTCTGGGTATAGGCCACGGCGCGCACAAAGCGGGAAGAAGGCGTAAAATCGCCGGGGATGCCTACCAGTCCATTACCTTGTCCGAATGAACGGATGGTGTCTTCTCCCATTTTCAGGCACGCATCGGAAGGGCGGGAATTCAGGTACTGCTGCAGGTTGGCCATATGCCAGTCGAAGGTAGGTGAATTGGTCAGCACGCCCAGTGGGTTGTTGTAACTATACAACTTTCCGTTCACACATTCTATCACGAGCGACTTGCCCTCTGCGTCGTGTACACTGTAATGCAGCGGGAAGGGAATGCCGCCGTTGACGTACAGGGGGATGCCCTTGTTGATCAGAATGCCGCTGTCTATAGCGTGTTTTACCTGGTCTACCGTGGCGAAATTGGACAGCAGCCACGCTGATACGTCGGTAGAGCTGAGCGATTTGGCGATTTTCTTGGGCGGAACATTCATATAACCAGCGTATCCGGGTAAATAGTACAGACCCACGGCCAGGCCTTTTTCGTTCATGCCGTCCGCGATAGCGTCTTTGCCCATGGAATTGATACCGACAATGGCGTACCGGGCTTTCCAGTACAGCCCTTTATTGGCGCCACCGGGACTAACGGCGTTAAAGGGATAGTTCCTTGGATACACGACAACCTGCGCCTGCAGGTCATTGTAAAATTCCAGGGTGCGGGCGCAGATCACGGCGCCATCTCTTGCCCTCAGCTGGATACCTGTACAGGCCGGAACGGTGATAGGGGAGGCCAACAGCGAAATACCGAGGGAGTAACACAGGGTTTTAAATAATCCGGTTTTCATTGCAATGTTATTGGGGTGAATAAATCAAAGGTATTGGTCCGGTAAACACCGGCAAGGGTTACAACAAGTGCGGATTCCTGATTGTTTGAAATAAAATGTTATCCCCTGAAATGATGTAAGGTATCATAAAGGTCATGCGCCTCCGGAGAACGCTGTTTATACAGTACCGTAGTCGCTGCGGCCACCAGGATAAGGGTGGACGGGAACGCGGAACCAGCCCCCAGGGGTGTTATGGCCAATAAAAAGATAATAGCGGCCCCCAGACCTATCTGTAACAGTGGTTTTTTGTAACTGATGAAAGCCCCCATTGCCAGTTGACACAGGGAAATTGCCACCACTATGGCGGTAACGTTATGACTGAAAGCCCCGTAAATAAATTGTTCGTATGTGGCAAAGGGTGTCATTGCGCCATAAGCCATAAAAAGTTCCGGATGTATAATGGCCATTGCTCCATTAAAAACGCCTGCCCCTATAAACAACAGCGATAACAGTAGTTGTGCCACTACCGGCCGGAAAATGGCAAATGCCAGGATTACCAGGCTTGTGCCATTGGCGATGAAATAAGTAGCAGAAAATATATTGGCATGCATAACAGTAGGTATTTGATGAGTAAAAATTATTCACATACTGAAGTTAACAGGAACCGCCAGGCCCTGAAATGATACCAGTCATATGCCGGTTTGATAGTGGTCAGCTTTCCCGGAATGTGACAGGAATCAACCGGAGGGGTAACAATGGTCATATGTCAGGGACATACTTCTGGCGAACTTTAGATAAATGCTACACTATGATCAGAATTGCTGCCATACTGGATGGCCTGAAGTACTCTGAGAACGTACAACAATATGCGCTGATGATAGCGCAACATCAGCAGGCCCACGTTACGGGGGTGTTACCGGAAGATTTTACCTATAACAGTTTCGGCATGTACCAGGTACTGAAGTCCGGTGCGGACCCGGCCACCATCAGCCGGCTGGAGGCTGCGGACGAAGCCAGCAGGAAAGCCGCAGCAGTTACTTTTGAGGCTGCCTGTCAGAAAGCAGGTGTGGCTTACAGCATACACCGCCATCGCAATGTATCGTTGCCGGAAGCATTGGAAACCAGTATCTATGCAGACCTGTTGGTGGTTGACCGGAAAGAGACATTCACCCATGAGCCGGCAAAGACGCCCACCCGTTTTATCCGGGACCTGTTAACAGATGTGCAGTGTCCCGTGTTGTTAACACCCTCCGGCAAATCGCCGCTGATGGCCGACTGGTCTGATGTGGTGCTGCTGTATGACGGTGAACCGTCCTCGGTATATGCCATTAAAATGTACAGCTACCTGCTCACATTACAATTTCCTGTTACGGTCACTGTGCTGTCTGTCAATGCAGAAGGTAATCATTTGCAGAACAAACAACTGATCCGGGATTTTATTCACAGTCGTTTTCCGGCTGCCGCCTATCATGTGGTGGACGGTGATCCCGAAACAGAAATTATCCGGTATCTGAAGAACCGGCCTAAGGGCACCCTGGTAGTATTGGGCGCCTACCGACGGGGAACTGTGTCGCGTTGGTTCCGGGAAAGTATGGCAGATGTATTGATGTCGGCGGTGGACCTGCCTTTGTTTATTGCGCATAACAAATAAAATCTTTTTACTATGGACCACTTCATCAGGGATTTTTCGACTGTCCGTTTATCAGATGTGGCTATTGTGGGTGGAAAAAACGCTTCCCTGGGGGAAATGACCACCGCGCTGGCGGACAAAGGCATCCGGGTGCCGGCCGGATTTGCCACTACAGCAGCAGCCTTCTGGGCTTTTATGGACGCCAATGCTCTCCGTGACCCGTTGGCTGCGCTGATGCAGCAACTGGACCGGAGCAGTTTTTCCAATCTGGCCGAAATAGGAGCTGCCGCCCGAAAGCTCCTCCAGAACGCCGTTTTGCCGGATAAACTGAAAACGGAGATAGTGACAGCTTATCACCGGCTGAAAAAAGAAGGAGACCTGGCCGTCGCCGTAAGAAGCAGCGCCACGGCAGAAGATATGCCGGAAGCCAGCTTTGCCGGGCAACATGAATCTTATCTGAATATCTCCGGCGAACAGGCAGTGTTACTGGCCGTGCATCGTTGTTTTACCTCCCTGTACACTGACAGGGCAATTAAATACCGTGAAGACAACGGGTTTGAACATGGAAAAATAGCCCTGTCTGCCGGTGTCCAGGAGATGGTGCAAACAGATAACGGCTGCTCAGGGGTGGGTTTTACACTCGAACCGGAATCAGGTTTCCGCGATGTGGTATTGTTGTCCGGTATTTGGGGCCTGGGTGAAAATATAGTACAGGGAAAGGTCATGCCGGATGACTTTTATGTCTTTAAACCTACGCTGCGTGCGGGAAAAAATGCCATCCTGCAAAAGAAACTGGGCGATAAAGCGTGGACGCTCTGTATGAACGATACGCCGGGCGCCACCTCACCGGTCATCAACAAACCCACTAAGGAAGAAGATCGCCGGCGTTTTGTACTGAACGATGAAGAAGTGCTGAAACTGGCGTCCTGGGCATTGGAGATAGAAACGCACTATCATTGCCCAATGGATATTGAATGGGCGAAAGACGGTACCAGTGGAGAATTGTTCCTGTTGCAGGCACGTCCGGAAACAGTGCATTCCCGTAAAACAATGGCCAGCCAGCAGCAGTATCTGCTGAAAGAAAAAGGTCCTGTACTGGTGAAAGGAGATGCTGTCGGTGAAAAAGTGGCCACCGGTACCGCGCGGCTGCTCGATTCTCCCCTGGAAGCAGAAAAACTACAGGACGGCGATATTGTGATCACCGGCAATACAAGTCCGGACTGGGACCCTGTGTTAAAGAAGGTAGCGGCTATTGTCACTGACAGCGGTGGCCGGACAAGCCATGCAGCCATCGTGGCAAGGGAATTGGGCGTACCGGCTATTGTCGGCGCTGTTGGCGCTACTGCTGCCGTCCGTGATGGAGAAGTGATTACCGTTTCCTGTTGTGAAGGGAAAACCGGTTACGTGTACGCCGGTAAGCTGGACTATGAAAAGAAAGAAATAGCATTATCAGATGTTACCATGCCGGAAAGTACAGAGGCGTCACTCATTATCAGTGATCCTGACCAGGCCTTCCGGCTGTCCTTTTATCCTAACGACGGGGTAGGGCTATTGAGGATGGAATTTATTATCACACACGCTGTCCGGATACACCCCATGGCGCTCGTACATTTTGACCAGCTGAAGGATGAAAGGGAAAAATCAATGATAGCAGCTTTAACCGGTCAGTATGCAGACAAACAACAGTTTTTTATAGATAAGTTGTCACAAGGAATTGCCACTATTGCGGCAGCCTTCTATCCAAAAGATGTGATCGTGCGCATGAGCGATTTCAAAACCAATGAGTATGCGCAATTATTGGGTGGTAAGGATTTTGAACCGTTGGAAGAAAACCCCATGTTAGGCTTCCGGGGAGCCTCCCGTTACTATAACCCGTTATACCGGGAAGGATTTGGACTGGAATGTGCAGCGATAAAAAAAGTACGGGAAGAAATGGGGCTGACGAACGTAAAAGTAATGATACCATTTTGCCGCACCGTGGCAGAAGGCAAAAAAGTGTTGTCTGTAATGGCCGCCTATGGCCTCTCCCGGGCAGCTGGCCTTGAAGTATATGTGATGGCTGAAATTCCATCCAATGTACTGGAAGCGGAAGCTTTTGCAGAAGTGTTCGACGGTTTTTCCATTGGCTCCAACGACCTGACACAACTGACATTGGGGCTGGACCGTGATTCGGCCCTGGTAGCTGATCTTTTCAGTGAAGAAGACCCTGCTCCCAAAAAAATGATAGCCATGATGATACAGGCCGCACGAAAAGCAGGGGTACGGATTGGGCTCTGCGGGCAGGCCCCCAGTGATTTTCCTGACTTTGCCGCATTCCTGGTGAAAGAAGGCATTAACAGTATTTCATTTAATCCGGATGCCCTGATCAGCGGGATCACCAATATCAGGGAGGCAGAAAAGAATGGTGCAGTGTCTTCCGCTTTTTAAAGATTAGGGTCTTTTTTATTGCCAGGCATTTTTTATTTTTATCTCTTACCAAAAGATTATGCGATGGCTATAGAAAAGGTAAGAGAACATCTGCGGAAATGGAACCGGGACAAGGATATTATTGAGCTGGCCACTTCCAGTGCCACAGTGGAACTGGCGGGTCAGGCGTTGGGCGTGGATGGTGCGCAAATCGCGAAATCCATCTCCCTGCATGATGCAAACGGAGGTGCATTGTTGATCATTGCTTCCGGTTACCATAAAATTGATAGTAAAAAGTTTAAGGATGAATTTGGTTTTAAAGCCCGCATGTTATCTTTTGAAGAAGTGGAACCGATGATCGGACATGCGGTGGGCGGCGTATGTCCGTTCGGGGTGAATGATGGCGTTAAGGTATACCTCGATGAATCCCTGAAGGCTTTTGATAACGTATACCCTGCATGCGGTAGCAGTAATTCAGCGATTAAAATGACCATTGCTGATATGGAGGAGATGACCGGCCTCGTGAAATGGGTGGATGTGACCAAACCACAGGACCGTTAACGAATCCCGAAATAAAGCGGCCGTCTGTGGAAAGTTCCGCAGACGGCCGTCATGTTTTTATAACAATGCGCAAGGTACTAACCCGCCTGCGCAGTTTTGTTTCTGTTTAAAATAGCATAGCAGACATACAGGAAAACCAGCCATATCGGGATCATTTCCACCGGCAGCTTCATTCCGGTGATCCACATCAGTACTAAAATACCCACCAGGAATATCAGGCAGATATAGTTAGACAACGGATAGATGAACGACGGGAATTTGGTAGGCAGCTGTTCCAGTTTCTTCTGTTGCCTGAATTTGATGTGTACCACGCTGATCATGATCCAGTTGATGATCAGGGCGGATACCACGAGTGACATCAGTACTTCCAGTGCCTGTTCAGGTATGAGTTTGTTGACCACAATGCAGATAGCGGCAAACAACGCGGATACCAGCGTGGCTTTTACCGGCACATGGTTTTTATTGAGCTGCGATAAAAAAGCCGGGGCATTGCCTTGCTGCGCAAGGCCGTACAGCATGCGGCTGTTGCTGTATACGCAACTGTTGTATACCGACAGGGCCGCTGTGAGCACAATGAGGTTCAGCACATTGGCGATCAGGCTGGTGAAGTAGATGGTTTTACCGAAAAGGGTGAATTCAAATCCCTTAAGGCTTTCAAATACCATTACAAACGGGCTGCTGTCTGTGGTGATGCTTTTCCAGGGAGATAGGGAGAAGAGGATAATCAGCGCGCCTACATAAAAGATGAGGATACGGTAGATCACCTGGTTGGTGGCCTTGGGGATGGTTTTCTCCGGTTTGTCGGCTTCCGCCGCCGTGATGCCGATCAGTTCCAGTCCGCCGAAGGAGAACATGATCATGGCGATAGCAGCAAAGAGGCCCTGGTATTTACCGTCGGCACCTTTTTCCAGTAATCCTTTCGGGAAGAAGCCTCCGTCATTCCAGAGATTTTCCACGCTGGCCTGTGTACCGCCACTGCCGCTGAAGAGCAGGTAAACGCCAAAAACGATCATCGAGATAATGGCGATCACTTTTACAATGGAGAACCAGAATTCTGCTTCGCCGTATACTTTTACGGAACTGAGGTTCAGGGCGTTGATGGCCACAAAAAAGAACAGGCTGGAAGTCCATAGCGGTATTTCCGGCCACCAGAAATGCACGTATACGCCGATGGCCGTCAGTTCGGACATGCTCACCAGGATATAGAGTATCCAGTAGTTCCAGCCGGAAGCGAAGCCCGCAAAGGTGCCCCAGTATTTATAGGCAAAGTGGCTGAAGCTGCCGGACACGGGTTCTTCCACCACCATTTCGCCCAGCTGGCGCATGATAAAGAAGGCGATAACACCTGCCATCGCATATCCGAGGATAACAGAAGGACCGGCCAGTACAGCGGCGGGGCCTATGCCCAGAAACAGGCCGGTGCCGATAGCGCCGCCCAGTGCAATCAGTTGAATGTGTCTGTTTTGCAGGCCTCTTTTAAGCTTCTGCGGAGTTGGTTGTTCTTTGGTTTGTATCAGTTCTTCCAAGGTAAAAACGGTGGGTAAGGTTGCAAGATGCGTAATTTCTGAAAAATGTAAACTAATAATATTTCACTTATTAGAAAAGTAAATTATATCAGGACAGCAGGAAAGCCTCGTCCCAGGGCAGGGGGTTGCCGGTTATATGGGACAAGAGGGACAGGCCGATGCCACTGCTGCCGTCCAGTAGGTCCCAGCAGTATCCCCATTGTTTGTCTGTCCCTTCCCAGCCACGGATGCCGTAGATGCCGGGTTGGTCAGAGAAGATAACCTTCTGCAGTGTATTTTGGTGCCAGTGGTCTGCTGCGGTCCGGAAAGCCGGTTCACCGGTTTCATACCAGAAGCGGCGGTAAAAAGCAGCGATACCTGCGGAGCCGTGGCACAGGCAGGCATCGACGATACCTGCGGCCTGGTCGGTATTCCGCCGCAGCGTATAATGCATCACGTCCAGCGCATGCTCCTGCCAGGTGTTTTCCTGTAATGTTTTGCCACATCGCCATAATGCGAGGGCCACGTTAAAATCGCCATAGCACCATGACAGGCGGCTGTAGGGCGCCCGTCCGTCGAGGATGCCGGGAAACAATGCATGAGCCGTATCCGGCTGCCGTGGATTCTGATGATGCCACATAAAGTCAATACACTCTCTGATCAGCTGCCGGCAGGTATCAGGGGCTATGCCGGCGATACAGGCCCGCGACAGCAATATCAGCAGGCTACAGGTGCCGTGCGCCAGGCTGAAGGTGTCCACTCCCGCATCTACTGGTTTTTCAAAGAGCACAAATACCGGCAGGCTGCGGCCGTTGGCTGTCATCCTGCTGACGGCAGCCAAGGCTGTCACAAATTTCTCCAGGTGCAGTCGTACCGCTTCATGGTGGGTATAGTCCAGCAGATGATGGCAGATGCCGGCGCTGCCATGCAGAAAATCAAAGTTCTGTACTGACAGGCACTTTTCACTTTCTGCGATGGCCGCCGGAATATAGCCATCGGCCAACCCGTTGATATCAATATCAATAAAATGATGTTTATGCAGATGATGCAGTAACCAGAATGGGCCTGTGGTACCGTTACAGTAGGAGTAGCCGGCCACCGGCTGCGGCTGCAGGGTACTGTACAGCTGTTGTAACCAGCTGCCCGCACAGGGCGCACTGTTGTCTACATATCTCTCATAGTAAAAAAGATACGGTAATACCCCCCAGGGGCCTTTTAAAAGGCTCTCTGCAAAATACGGGTCATAGGTTTTGGAGGCCAGTAACCGCAGATGGTCCTGGTAAATACGGGTCAGCACAGAGCTGGTTGTCATACATACGGAATTAAAAAAGCATGACAGCACAACGGCTGCCATGCTTTGTCAAAATGAAAATCAATTAGGACAGCCTGCCTGGGTGTTAGGCTGGGCACAGCAGGGCCAGCACCGCAATGGGGAGTCCATGGAAAGAGCAGTACGGAAAGGAGCACTCACCGCCTGTGGTGAATCGATCACGTCTGTTTCGTTCATCACAGCGATGGTCTCTTTCTGAAGGAAAAGTTTTTTGTCGAGGGACAGTTTTTCCGGTTGCATAAATTATGGTTTACAGGTTAAGAAAAGCTGAGGAAATATTTACAGCAGCACTTGCTTAATTACGACAGGTAACAAAAGTAATCGGGGGCGCATCGCAACATGGGAAACAACGTGCCGGTGAGTCCATGGAAAGCGCTGTCCTGTAAGGGGCGCTGATGGCCTGTGGACTCTGGACTACCTCCACGGGGTTCATAACGGCAACTGTTTCTTTTTGCAGGAAGAGTTTTCTGTCGAGGGATAATTTTTCCGGATGCATAGATTTATCGTTTACGGGTTAAAAAAGCAGTGGGAATCATTTACAGGTATATTAAATGTAACCCTTTTATTTTGTTCGTTGGCAGGGGGTGTAACGAAAAATTAGACATGGAAAGTTTTATGGACATACGTCGATATGTCCGAATGCAATATAACCGCAATAAGGGTGGTTATTTCCCGCTTATTTCCCGAATGAAGGCTGTTTCCTTTGCATCGAAAGGCGTGCCGTCTGCCCGGAAAATATCATGATACCAGATGGCTGGTTCCGGTTCTCCGCCTTTGTTTCCCTGTGGATAGTTGGTTTGCGTTTTACCGGCCACCAATCCCCAGTTGATGGCCCCGATGCCGGCTTTTTTCATCATAGGAAGATGTGTGGCGAAAGTGCTGTTGTTGGGCCGCTTCATATACTCGGAGCAGATAATGGGCCTGTTGTACCGCAGCAGTGTGTCGATGGCGCCCTGCATGGAAGTGCTGTCACGATAATTATGAAACGTGATGATATCTGATTGTTCGAGCTGGTATTGGTTGAAGTCGGTGAATTCCGCGTTCCATATGCCGATCGTGAGGGGTTGGAGAGGCGCCTCTGCGCGTGCCCAGGTGACTACATTTTTCAGCAGCGGCCAGCTTTTGGCGCCGTGTTTAAAATGCCCTGGTTCATTGTACAGGTCCCAGATGGTGACCCGCTGGTCCTGTTTAAAAGTACGGATGATATCCTGCACATATACACGCAGGGTGTCCATGAGCGTGGAATCGCGGTCTATCAGTCCGCCGGGGTCCTTGAGCCAGCCGCTGTTATGCACGCCGGGAACAGGCGCAGGCTGCGGGCCTGGCTGGTAGGTATCACGCCAGCAGTCGTCAAAGAAAACGAACATGGTGCCTATATGATGGCGGGAGGCAATATCAAGGTATTGACTGACCCGTTGTTTGAAACCTTCACGGTCCTGTTGCCATGCCAGGTGGTGCAGATATACCCGCATGATGTTAAACCCTGTTCCTGCAGCGTAACCCAGCTCCCTGTTGATGGTGGCCGTGTCAAAAGTAGCTGCCTGCCACATCTCCAGTTGATTGACAGCCGTAGAAGGAATGAAATTGGCCCCCAGCAGCCAGCCCTGCTGCTGATACCAGGCGGCAGCTTTTTCTGCAGGCCATGGGGACTGGGCACTGGCTGAGAAACGACAAAACAATACAATCAGGAACAAAAAACAGGCAGGATATTTCATGATAGCATTTAATAATGCTGTCAAATATCTACTATCCTTTCCATTCAACAATGTTAATTCATCTTTACTGCAACTCTGGTTTAAGTTTATCGATCAGTATACTGATAAACAGGAAACAGAGGACCATCGGGAACACCTGGTAACGGAAAACAATCGGAGAGGCGAGGATGCCAAACCCTGCATTGACCAACAACGTTACAAACACCAGCAGCAGGCTGTCACGGTATGGCCTGTCAGCAGTCTTTCGTGTGGCGGACACGGCCCATTTAACGATCAGCCCCAAAAACGCCAGGTTCAACAGCCCGAAGATAAAAGGAAAGAAAAACAACAATGCCTTTTGGGCATTGATAGAAGCCACTGAGCTCAACTCTTTAGAGGGATAATGAAACCAGTATACCGCCGTGCCGGACACATGATAACTACCAAGGTTATACTCCGATAATTTCTCCAGCGGCGGCACAAAATAATTCAGGGTATTGGGCAACAGGAAATAACGTGCAAAATAAAAGGGATGCTGCCGGATCATGTAACTGCCGTATTTTCCGTATACCGGTGATACACTGCCCCATGACTGAATACCGCCGGTGGAATCGTCTTTAGGGCCATAAGTCAGCTCCATATATTTTTTTAACGGCGCCTGGGGGTGTTTGAGGTAAACGGCTCCGTCGATAGGAGAAGGAATTGCACCTCCTTTAGGAACAATATCACGGAAGAAATGTACCACCTCCTTGTGGAATGCTTCGCAGCCTGCCGGTGGCTCCGGATAATCTTTCAGGTAGGGAAACATGTACAGGGCGTTGTTGGCCATCTGCCAGCCACCGAAAACAGAGAACTGGGCAGTGCCGGTCACCTTACGGGTAGCCTGCTCTGTAAACTTGATAAATCCCGCTATCAATACCAGCGGCGCTAAGATGCCCACCAGCTTAAAGGAAATTTTCTGCCGGCACCGCAACAACACCAGCGCAGTGATCAGTGGATAATACATGGCATTGTACCGAACGGTAAACGCTATGGCGATGATGATGGTGTGTGCCAGCAACAAAAACCAGGAAGGACGGTATATCAGCCATAACAACTGTGCAAACCAGATGAGGCTCAGCGCAAGGAACAACCCGTCGCTGGAAATATAGTTGCAGATATAGAGGATCAGCGGATTGAACAACAACACATAAAAAATCACCTTTCTTGTTTGCTCTCCGGGTTGTAGCCAGTAACTCACCGTAAAAAACAGGTAGAGCGCAGCACATTGTGCCAGTATATACTGAAAAGCCACCAGCGCGGTATCTGAATGACTGATCACGTGGAAGAGCCGCAGAAAAACGGTATAGCCGATAGGCCAGAGGTTCACCTCCTGTTTGAGGATGGCGGCATAGATGTAACTATAGGAGTCTGAAAAAAAATCACCATACGGATAAAGGACTTTAAAAATCACCAGCTGTACCAGGATGGCAATAGCTGCAATCTTCAGGTACTGGCGGTTGAAAGGGTTCTTCAGTACATATTGCATTAACGTTTGAGGGAAATAAGGCATAGCACAACTTTATTTGTTACTAATATTAATTACAGTGGCTGCTTTCCTACTGACAGTTGAGGGGTTGGCAGGTTAAGAAATTATTATCTTTCTGCTGCGGAAATACAGCAATAATCGGGTTTTCAGGCAGAGAGTCCATCAGCACCTTCGCAGTATAATTTACTGATAATATGATGCAGCAATTTAACGGAAAGGTGGTCTTCATAACAGGAGGCACCAATGGAATGGGTTTTGCCACCGCACAGGAATTTATAGGGGCCGGCGCCCGTGTGATCATTACAGGCAGAAGCCGGGAAACGGTAGATAAAGCCGTGGCGGCACTGGGGCCAATGGCTGCCGGCATCGTCTCCGACGCGGGAAAGATGACAGACATCCTCGCGTTGCCGGCGCAGCTACGGCAACATACGGCTACCGTCGATGTACTGTTCGTTAATGCCGGATATGGAAAGTTCGCCCCCATTGAACAGGTGAACGAAGCACATTTTGATGAGTTGTTCGGTATACTGGTGAAGGGAACTTTCTTTACCGTACAGCAGCTGTTGCCGATGATGACATCCGGTGGTGCCATTATCCTGAACACGTCCTTTGTAACGTCCTTTGGTATACAGCACTTCTCTGTGTACACTGCGGCCAAAGCGGCTGTTCAGTCTTTCATTAAAACCTTTTCTATGGAGTGTACGGCCAGAGGTATACGGGTCAATGGCATCAGTCCGGGATATATCAGGACCAACATTTTTAACAATACCGGTTTGTCAGCTGAAGAGATCAGGGGAGCAGTTGACAGTGTGATACCAACGTTACCGTATAAACGTTTCGGAGAGCCGTGGGAAATAGCGAAGACCGTCTTGTTCCTGGCTTCGCCTGATGCGGGATATATTCATGGCGCTGAAATACTGGTGGACGGCGGGCTGTCGAATGCGAAATAGTCCGGTAGCAGTCTGTCTATCATGTACAGTGAATACGGTCTGTGAGATGATTAATAGGAATAAGAAGCGGTAAAATACAAGTGAATGAGTTAACACGGATACGTGTAAGGAGGGCACGAAGGCCCTCCTTTTCTTTGTTTCTCTTTATTTGAAATTCCAGAGGAATAACAAATAGGTATCAAATTGATGCAGATATGATTGCTGTGGTATTTGCTGCCTTGTCCAGGTGCCGTAGGCGCCGATAGTGGCCCTTGACCGGATGGTTTTCTGAAACCCTGCGGTAAGCGATGTGGACGTGAACCCTGCCACTTTACCGAATTGAAAGTTACGGCTGCGGTCGTCCGGAGAGGCGCCGATATTACCGATCAGGGCGATGAAGTCCTTCTGGTCATTGAGGTAAAAACGGTTGGTCAGCGTATACGCCTGGTACCATTGATGTTCGTCGTTGGTGAAGAAACCACGCAGGTTCACCCAGTAGTTACCGAAATATTTTGCTACGGAAGCCACGGCAGAATAAGTATTGATACTGTCGCTTTTTACGTAACGTCCACCCAGCTCACCTTCCCAGCCTTTATTGAAATTCCGGAAGAGGGAATAACCGGCGCGGACGGTAGGAAACACGTCGGAGTTGGACCATCCGAACAATCCGTAGGAATAGTACCGGGGATTGTGGGTATAGTAGGTTTCTGCTTCCAGCTGGATACCGTTGCCGGCTTCCCTGGTGCCATAGTTAACCCTTCCGGTGATAGTGCCCCGCTGAAAACGGTGCAGGTATTGCAGGGAAGTGATACTGGCCGGCTCCAGGTCTCTGCTGTAAACAGATTGCAGATGGATCACGCCGATCTGGTTTTTATACGTATAGCCGTTGAGGTGGTCTGCGTATTGTTGCCATTTTTTTTCACCGGGTTGTAGTTTACGCAGCTGTCCGGCTACGAGTGCCGCATCCGCATAGCGGTGCAGTTGCTCCAGTGCATTGGCTTTCTGCGACAGCAGCGCCGGCTGGCTGGCATTTAAAGCCAGGCCTTTGTTGGCATATACCAGCACGGAGTCGTACTGTTTACGGGCCGTAGCGGTGGCGGTGAGGTCGTACAGCACGTTGGTATCGGCTGGCGCCAGGGCATAGGCGGTTTGGTACAATGTCCAGGCGCTGTCCCATTGTTGTTTTTCGCGTAATTGTTTACCATATGCCAGCAGCTGGTCGAGGTACATTTGCCGCAGTGCAGTATCTGCGGGGTACTGGCGGTGCAGGTCAGCAGCGATCGTGCTGGCCGCGGTATACTGACCGGCCTGTTGTAACAGGGCGGATTTCTTTTGCAGCAGCAGGGAGTCGTTGTTAAACTGATGTAATGCGCGGGTGGTATAATCCAGTGCCTGTGCCGTTTGTTGCTGCCCGTTTTTCATATTGATCAGGTACATCCAGGCGTCCTTGTTGACCGGCGCATATTGCAACACTTTCAACAGTAATGGCTCTGCGGTATTATATTGCTTTTGTGCCATAGCACTTCTGGCCGCCAGCATGGTTTGATCTATATACGCCTGACGGTAACGTGTTACGGCGGGGTAGCGGGCCATGAGTCTTTCGCTGATGGCGGCCGCTTCGTCGTAATGTTGGGTGGCTTCCAGGAGGCCTGATTTTTTAAACAGTAAAGCGGTGTCAGCTGGCTGTTTGGCCAGCACCTGGTCAACGAGGGACAAGGCTGTCTGAGGTTCACCCAGGGCGGTTTTTACATTGGCCAGTAGCAGCAGCAGTTCGCTCCTGCCAGGCACTTGTTTGAGGGCCGCTTGCAGGACGGCAGCAGCTTCTTCCGGTTTCTGCATTTGAACCAGCCTGCTGGCGCGTGAGAGTTGCAGGTCGGTATAGATTTGCTCATGCGTCGCTCCGGGATGAAGCTGCAACAGCTTGCCGGCTGTGGCGGTGGCCGTGCTGTGGTCCTGCATTTTTTCCTGTATGCCGATCTGTTTTCTCAGGATATCGACATCACCGGGAAATGCCTGTAATGCTTTATTGCACCAATCGTTGGCGGCAGTATAGTTGCCGCGCTGATCGGCCTGATTGATCAATTGAATATATAAAGCTTTATTGTCTGGCTGAAGTTTCAGTAACTGTTCGGTGTATACGGTTGTGGTGTCTGACTGTCGTGCCAGGGCTGTGTATACGTCTGCCAGGTGTTGTTTGTACAGTGGCTGTCCGGGATAGCGTTTGTGCAGCCATTTGGCATCTTCCAGCGCAGCGGTATAGTTGCCGCCGGCCAGTTGTATAGCAGAGCGTTTCAGTCGCCACAGGGCGCTGTCCGGCTGCAGGGCCGATAATTGACTGTAATAGGAGATCGCTTCCCGCGTGCGGCCTTCTCTTTCCATGACAGAGGCCATTCCCTGTAGTGCTTCGATATTGTTTTTGTCTTTCAGCAATACCTGTGCGTACATTTTTTCAGATCCGTCCAGGTCGCCGGATTTACGGCCGCGGCGGGCGGCCTGCATCTGATAGTCTGCCAGCAGGGAAGCTACTTTAGGGTCTGAGATGTAGTGGCTGCGTAACAGTCCCATGGTGGTCGCCTGTGTGACCACATCGCCGCTTTCCTGTGCCAGTCCGTATTTTTTGAGCAGCAGGTCTTTGTCGAGCGGTGTCTTCGCCAGCAACATGTCCACATAACAGGCTGCTTCGGAAGCATTGCCCTGGCTGTAGTAAAGGTTGACCAGTGAATGCAGGGCGTCACTGTTGTCCGGATCTTTTCTGAGTACTGCGTTCCATTCAAAGGCGGCAGCCACGGGCTGACCGGTTTCCTGGTATAATTTACCCAGCAGGAGGCGGATGTCTGTATAGTCCGGGCTTTGGGACAAAGCCTTTTTACAGAATTTGATCGCTTTGGGATAATCTTTTTCTTCGTTGCGTGCTTTTAAAGCCAGTTTATACAACACGTCGGAAGAAACGAGGCCGCTGCGTTGTGCGCTCAGTCCTGAGTATATTAATAACAAGGAGAAGAAGAATGCAATACAACTCTTTTCCACACTCCGCTGTAACATGATCTTTAGATGGTTTTTTGAAGGTTTGGAGATTGATTGAATCCTTGCCGCTGCATATTTCCCCAGGTATGTTTTTTACCGGTGAGCTGATTAAAATATCCTCTGATGGCACAAAAGAGTACCGTCGGGTGATATATGAAAGGCTCTGCCAGTGCGAGAATACAGAGCTGCCATACTTCTTTCCAGCTTTGGTAATAGCGGAAAATCAGCTGGTCCCACAACATGGAGAGGGAAGTGATCAATATCGAGAAAGTATAGATAAACACGAGGAGAATGATCGCGTAGTCCCAGTTGATCAGGTGGTTTACTATAATGTAGATGTAATAGATGATACCTGCAAACTCGATCAGGGGGGCCAGGAGCTCAAAGAAGAAGTTATAGGGGAAGATGATCAGCCCTAATTTTTTGTATTTCGGGTTGAACAATACTTTTCTGTGTTTGCCGAAAATTTGTGCGAGGCCTCTGGCCCAGCGCACCCGTTGCCGGAAGAATATTTTATAGGTGGCCGGAACTTCCGTCCAGCAAAGTGTTTCAGGGATATAGTGGATGCGGTAGGGCAGGTCCTGTTCGCACATGTACCGGCACATGCGTACCACCATGTCCATATCTTCGCCGAAAGAGCCGGGATCATAACCGCCGGATTTGATCACGATGTCCTTGTCAAATAAGCCAAGGCCGCCGGACACGTTGGGAACGGCGTTGATGAAGGTCCAGCCCATTTTGCCCAGCAGGTAGGAGCGGATATATTCCATTTCCTGGAAGCGGGGCAGCAACGACCTGGGCACCCGTACACGGGTGATCACGCCGGCTTCCACATCGCAGGAGTTGGCCGCACGCAAAGGGGCGCCGGTGGCAATCACTCTTTGCGGATCGTCCATGAAGGGCTTGATCAGCTTCAGCAGGGTGTCGCGGGCCAGGATACAATCTACATCGGTATTCAGGAAATAGTCGAAAGAAGAGGCGTTGATACCGGCGTTCACCGCATCGGCCTTGCTTTTACCATTGACTTTATCCAACACCAGCAATTTGGAATAAGCCGGGTTGGTGGATTTAAAAAAACGTTTTACGGCCTGACTGGGGATCTGTTGACGGTAGGCGAAGTTGACTTCTGTCAGTTCAAATTCGTCGATTAGTTTTTGCAGGGTATCGTCTTTGCTGCCATCGTTTACGATGACCACCTCAAACCGGGGGTAGTTGAGCGCCAGCAGCGACCGTACGTTGGCGATGATGGTGACGCCTTCATTGTAGGCCGGTGCGATCACCGATATGCCGGGTGTTAGGGGAGAGGCCACCAGCATTTGCTGGCCTCTTATTTTATTTTTCCACAGGCTGCGGCGGATGGCGATGAGTGACAACACGGCCAGCAGGATGTAAAAGAGGAATAACCCTGCACAATAGATGAATATCGCGCTTTCGTAGAAATCGGTTATGTGTTTGAGTATCGCAGTTTGCATGATTAATATTTAATCAGGGGGTTCAGACTGTGTTGCAGTACCTGTTGCCTGGTGCCGGTGAGCGATTCCTGTAACCGGGCTATCAGGCCACTGGCGAGTGCTTTGTGTGCTACAATGGAATGCGCGGCGTGTTTCATCAATAGAAAATCTTCTGTTTGTTCCAGTTCCTGCCGAAGGAAGTCAATGAAGTCTCCGGAGCCGATACGGCCCAGGGCTTTCAGTATTTCCAGTTTACAACTGTCCGGTTGTTGGGGGTACATCTTCACCAGTATTGGTTCCGCTTCCAGTGCCATCAGTTTGCCGAGGTTGTTGATGGTCAGCGCCCGCAGTTGTTCATCGGGCGTGTCCAGCATTTTAATCATCGCCGGAATGGCGTCCGGCTGCTGGAAATAAGCCGCCAGCTTAAGGCACAAAGAGATAACACTGGGATGGTACCGTGTGTCGATCCATTGAGCGAAGGAGGGCATGGGGATGTCTTTCCGGAGGGAAATAATCCGGAACAGTTCAAACTGTTCCCATGCCAGCAGTGGTTCTTTTACATGACTGAAAAATTCAAACGGTGCATCAGGAGAGCATTGTACCCAATAGGAACACGCTAATTCGCGGATGTACCGGTCGGGGCTCTGGGTGAGGGCCAGTACGTGTTCTTTTTCGAGCAGTACGCCCATGCCGGATAATTCCACCAGGGCGTTGGTGACCGCTTTACGCTGGCCGGACCTCAGGGCTGCCGCGGATTTGTGGTGCAGTCCCAGGTCGAGGTAGAGCTGCCGGAGCAGTCGCGGAATATCGCCGGTGAAGTTATTGCGATATTCCAGCAACTGGTCTATCAGTACGCCGGCCACCCACTTTTTATGCAGCGGGAGCGCCCTGAATGCGTCCAGTGGCAATACTACCGGTGCTTCCGGATCACCTACTGCCTTGTAGATAATGTGTTCCAGCAATAGGTCGTTCACCTGCTCGCGCATCGGTCTTTCTTTCTTTGCGCGGCGCTGTTTTCGCCACCGGAAAAGAATCATGTACACATATGCCGCGATAGTACCGGTAACGGCCAGCACGCTAACAATGATAGCTATCTGAATCACCAGCGGGAAGTAGGCGAAATAATAGAAAAGATCGTCCAACCACTCCCGGAGCGATGTTGTGGTATCCATTAAGGGGTAGTTAATAACTAATGAATCAAATGGTTTTTTTCTTTTTGTTGAATCAGACGTTTTACTCGTGAAGAAAGTTCTGCCGGATTAAACGGCTTTTTCAGATAATCATCCACGCCGATGTCAAAGCCTTCTGTGATGGTTTTTTCGTGTGTAACTGCAGATAAAACCAGTATCGGAATATCGAGATGAAGCTCGTTACGCATTTTACTGACCAGTTCCATGCCATTGGCGTATGGTAACATCAGGTCTGTGATAACCAGGTCAAATTTGGATTTTTGGAGATACTGCATCGCATCCTGCCCGTTTCTGGCGATACTGATGATATAATCCTGTTTCCTTAAAATGATTTCAATTGCCTTACAAACAAATTCATCATCTTCCACTAAGAGAACACTATACATAAGTGATTGTTTTTGATTGATTAAAAAAATCCTTTTTTTAGATAGTTGCATGACAATAACCGGCCCGGATCGCATGGATAGCCGCATGCAATTGCACAGTGATTAGATACTATAAATAAAAACAGGAGTTAGCCCATCCCTTGCTCTTAAGGGGTTCACAGAGGTTTCATGGTAATAACAAGCAGGTTAACTTCAATAAAAAGATGGCATTTTTTAGTGACTCAAAACTCGAACTTCTTGTCTAGCAAAGATATGCATATTCTGTGCCAAATACGTAAACATTAACAATACGTTTACTATGGGGAAGAAATTAATATGAACTGAAAATAGAATAGATTAAATATTTAAATCATTTCATTCCGTGGTTTTCAGGCTCTTGCCTCACACCTGCCGCCCGGCAATTATCCTTTGGTTGCCCTCCCGGTAAGCCGATGGCACAATAGCTGCGGTAGTTTTAAACGGCATGTATTATTTAAACAAGACACCCGGGAAATAGTTTTGTGTAACAATATTGTTACCTGTAAATTTGTAACAAGATTGTTACAAGTTATGGAGACGAGACGAGATGTTTTTCATGCTATCGCTGACCCTACCAGGCGCGCTATCCTGCATATGCTGGCAGGAAAGAAGATGAACCTGAACGCCGTGGCGGACCGGTTCGACATCAGCCGCCCGGCCATTTCCCGGCATATTAAGGTATTGACGGAATGTGGGATGGTGATCATCAAACAGGAGGGACGTGAACGTTATTGTATCGCCAACCCTCAGCCATTAAAGGAAGTGGAGGCGTGGATGAAGACCTATAAAGACTTCTGGGCTGACAGCCTCGACGCTTTGGATGAATTCCTGAAAAAACAACGTACCAGAAAAAAATAAGCTTAACCATATGAAAAAAGTAACCGATAAACGCGTTTTTGTTCAGGTGGAAAGGACTTTTGACGAGCCCGCCGAAACTATTTTCGATGCCTGGCTGGATATAGAAATGCTCAGCCACTGGATGTTTGGTCCCGCTGTGCGCAACGAGGAAATTCTGAACCTCACCAATGACCCACGCCCGGGAGGCCGCTTCAGCTACCAGGTGAAACGTGGCAACGAGATACTCAACCACATCGGCGCTTACCTGGAAGTAAAACGTCCCTCCCTGCTGGTATTCACCTGGGGCGTAGATATTGAACCGGCAGAAGAAAGCGTGGTGACCATCCGCATTACGCCTACCGCTACCGGTTGCCTCCTGCAACTGGATCATGATATGGACCTTAAATGGTCAGCTTATGCAGACCGTACTGAAGAAGGATGGACTTATATGACTGGGTTGCTGCATGATTATCTGCAAAGGAAAAAGGCTAAATAAATAACCCCCGGGCGTAAGCCGGGGGCTCAAATACAGATCAAACACCCCGGAGGAAATTAAACACTCCCGGCTGTTTGGTGGCATGCCGATTAGGGAACTACCACCACATTGGTAGAATTAGTCTGTTGTATCACAGCCGTTAACGGCCGCGTTTCCCCGGAGAAGTTATTCCGGCTGATGGTACAACTGTCTGTTGTGTTCAGATAAATGCCATAATGTAGCCCGGGCTGGATAAACCCGCTGACATTACTGTTGAAAGTATTATTTCCCACCTTGCTGCCTGTGGCATTGAACAAAGTGATACCATGCTGCGCAAAGTTTTCTATTGTATTATCATTGATCAGGATGCCATGGTGGGGCCGGGAAGGCGCGATGGCATCTATATAACGGCTACCCTGTAAAACGATCTTCTTAAATTTTACGGTAATGGCGCCTTCATCTGCCCCCAGGTTATCATAGGCACAGTCACGGATGTTATTGCGTAAAATACTGACCTTGCTGCTGTACAGGCCATTGATCCACTGTGCGGCCTCGTTGTACAAGGCTACAGCGGGAGAGGAACAATTATACAGACGATTGCTGTCAACCGCACCATTGGCAGCACGCAGTATCACACCGCGGCCACGGACCGTGAACTGGTTGTTGTACACATAAAACTGTTCATTGCGACGAGTGCTGTTGTATAGTTGTGCGTTCTGTTGCTGGTCTGATAGATTGATATCTGCCATGGCGGCATAGCTGCTGTCTGCAATAGCAGGCGTGAACTGCACGGTGAAAGTGCCCTGTCCTGTATTGGCTTGTACGCTGGTGACGGTGAAGTTTTGGGAGATGATATTGCCTGTTTTCGGAATATAGATATCGAAGCGGTCACCTGTTTTGAGGTTCATGTAATCGCTTTTTACAGTGAGGCTGTTGGTCGCGTTTTTAGCAGTGATCACCATGCCTTTGTTATAGAGTGCCACGCCATCGTCGCCGTTGCCGGTAAAGGAGGAATTTTCCACCCAAGGACCGATGGTATTGCCACGGCAATGTACCCCGTCGGCATTGGCAGAGACGAAGCGGGTATTGTCTTTTAGAGCGGAATGGCAATTGAGCACTTTCATGTCCCCGCCATCAAAAGCGTAGTAACATCCCATCGGGCTGGCGTAGTTGGTGATGTTGCTGAAGGTGAGATCGGTGCAGTTGGTGGTGCTGATAAACGAGCCCATATTGGTGCGGCACAGGATAGTAAGGATATCACCTGTGGCGAAGTATTTGCCGGAAGTGGAACCTGGATGCACAATGTTGTACTCTGCAGGACTGGTGCCGGCAATATACGCAGCGTCACCGGGCACCAGCCCGAAAGCATTGCCTATACCGGGTTTTACTGCACCGGGGTGTGCAGGGTCCAGCAGGTAGGCCCATGACCAGTGTGTGGTGAACGACGGGTTATTGGTGATGGCAGGGTAGTAGGGCGATGTTTGTCCGGCTACGCTGCGAAGCCTCGCCCGCACATTGAGCGTATTGGGATTACTGGTATCTACCTGGATGATGTCCAGGAGTGAATGGGGCAGCGGGTCCCAGTCAACCGTAAACCCTTTGACCGTGATACGGTTGGAATTGCGGAAGTTCAGAAAACCTGTTTCCGGGTGGTTCATGACCGTAATTGACGCCTGGTTGCCATCGATGATCAGATCGTTGACGCCGGTGTAAGAGAACATAAAACTGCCGGTGGCGCCGGGGTCCAGGGCATAATGGCCGTTGGCTGCAAACTGCACCGTGGCCGGTGTATGTTTGACGGCGGTGTCAAGAATAGCTTTCACCTGGGCATAGGTACTGTTGTCCGGCACTGTGTATAAGTTGGCGGTAGTGGCGACCGTATAGCTGTAACGGACAGACCATGGGCTGCCGTTACCACTGGCATCGACCGCTTTGACCCGCCAATAGAGTTTCCCGGCGGGGAGTGGCTGAAGTGGCACATAACGGGTAACGGGCAAGCCTGCACGTTGTGCAAGTATGTTGGTAAAACCGGTATCGGCTGCGATCATGATATCGTAACTGCGGGCTTGGGGAACAGCGCTCCAGGTAAAACCAGGGTGGGGCATATAGCCGGAGCTGCCATTCAGCGGCGTGGCGGGTACAGGAACGGTTTGCGCGTACAGGGACTGGGAGCCAACAAACAACAGGGCAAAAAACATACTGATCTTTTTCATACGTGAATAATTTTGGTGAGCAGTTGACATGATCATATCACTCCAAAGATTCTTTCCTCACCGCATACCCGCAAAAAATACACGACGTTTTTCGTATGGGAACATTCCCTTTCTGCGGGAATGTTCCCATACGAAAAAGTAGAGATCAGCTGGACTCGCGGACGATCAGTTCGGTTTTAAGCACACGGATAATGCTTTTCCAGTCAGACAGGTCACGGTTGATCTGGTCGATCAGCAGCTGCGCGGCCGTTCTGCCGATCTCTTTTACCGGTTGCGCCACGGTAGTGAGCGACGGATGTATCAGGCCGGAGGCAAAGTCGTTGCTGAAGCCTACCACCGCCATGTCTTCCGGTACCCTGAGCCCTTTCTTTTTGATGACCTGGATAATTTCGATGGCCGTGGGGTCGCTGATGGCGAAGATAGCGTCTGGCGGCTGTGGGAGGCTGAGCAGGTGCGTCACGTAGATATGCACCATATCTGTGTTGAGGTCGTAAGGAATGACGAGGCTTTCATCATAAGGCACGTTGTGTTTCTTCAGCGCCGCCTTGTAGCCATTCAGTCTCTTTTCGCTGATGCGCAGCGAGGTGGGGCCTGACAGGTGCGCGATCCTTTTACGGCCTCTTTCCAACAGGTGGCTGACAGCCTTGTAGGCGCCCTCAAAATCGTCCACGATAACTTTAGGCACATCCATATCATCGCATACCCGGTTAAAAAAAACAATGGGAATACCCTTGCGCTGGAAGATCTTCAGGTGATCGAAATTCCGGGTCTCCTTACTGAGCGATACCAGAATACCGTCTACCTGATTGGCCAGCATCACCTTTGTGTTGGCCACTTCCGTTTCATAGCTTTCGTTGGACTGGCAGATGACGGTATTGTATCCTGCTTTGCTGGCCACTTCCTGTGCCCCGATGGTCACATTGGGAAAATAGGAACTGGTGAATTCAGGGACAATTATCCCGATGGTATTGGTTTTCCGGGTGATGAGGCTGATGGCCAGCATGTTCCGTTGGTAGTCCATTTTCTCCGCCAGCTCCAATACCGCCTGCCGGGTATCGGCTTTCACGCTGGGATGGCCCGTCAGCGCGCGGGAGACAGTGGACTTGGAAAGCTGTAGCGCTTTGGCAATGTCGACGATGGTCACCTGGTGTCGTTTCATAACTCGCAAATTGTATGAAGCCAAAGAAACGAAATAACCTTTAAATTGGGAACATTCCCATAGATTGGGAATGTTCCCAATTTAAAAGCGGACCTTTTTTGTAGCATCTGTGCCTGTTTGTTTACATCTTTGGATAACAAATTCACACGTATGGAAGAACTGTTGTCGACAACTTTATGAGTGGGCAAGCTATACCTGATTATTTCCACAGCGCCACTTCCCGGTAGAAGCAGAAAAACTAGTCATTAAAAAAACAGCAAGGGGAATGCAAAAAATGAGTTTCACGTTAACGGGGTATTGGATACTCCCGTTTTTTATCATCTGTATATGGATGAACAGTACTGCGCAGCAACCAACCCCGGCGGTGACGGGCAAAATCACCGAAGCTTCCGGCACGCCGCTGCCTGGCGTAACCGTCCGCGTTAAAGGCGGTAAGATATCGGCCGTTACCAATGAAGAAGGTATTTACAACATCAAAGTAAACAGCGTTCCCGGCACTATTCTCCTGTATTCCTACATCGGGTATGTCAGCCGCGAAGTGAAACTGACTGCCGGCAGAACAGCCTACAACATTACCCTGGAGCCAGCTGTGAAAGGCCTTAACGATGTAGTGGTGATCGGTTACGGCACGGTGAAACGAAAAGACCTCACCGGTTCCGTCGGAGAAGTGAAAATGGCGGACATGGCCAAAGCCCCGGTGCCTTCCTTTGAAGAAGCGCTCGGCGGCCGTGTGGCAGGGGTGCAGGTCTCCGCCAGCGACGGGCAACCGGGCGCCCCGCTCAATATCGTCATCCGCGGCAACAACTCTGTCACCCAGGAAAATTCACCCCTCTATGTGGTAGACGGTTTCCCGATGGAAAACCCCTCCAACAATATTTTTAACCCCGAAGAAATCGCCTCCATTGAAGTGTTGAAAGACGCATCGGCCACCGCCATCTATGGCGCCCGTGGCGCTAACGGCGTCATTCTCATCACCACTAAAAAAGGGAAAACAGGTACTCCTGTACTCACTTATCAAACATGGATGGGGTTCCAACAAAATCTGAAGAAACAAAAAATGATGGACCCGTACGAGTTCGTAAAATTCCAGCTGGAACAAAACAGTACCCTCTATACGCCCATCTACCTGAAAAATGGTAAAACACTGGAAGACTACCGCGATGTGAAAGGCGTCGACTGGCAGGACCAGGTGTTGCGCAACGCTTTCATGCAAAACCACAGCCTATCTATGAGAGGCGGCAACGATAAAACAAAATATGCGCTGTCCGGCTCCCTGCTTGATCAGGACGGGATCATCATCAACAGCGGATTTAAACGTTACCAGGGCCGCATGGTGCTGGACCAGCAGGTGAGCAATAAAATAAAGGCAGGCATCAACCTTAACTATACCGCTACCAAAACATACGGCGCCTTTGCTTCCACCACCAATACAGGGCCCACGTCCAGCCTCATGTACAGCGTATGGGGCTATCGCCCGGTAACCGGCGATTCCACCAATGGCGGTTCACTGATCGATGAACCGTTTGACCCCGATGTGGACCCGCTGAGCGAATACCGCATGAACCCGATTATCTCTAACCGCAACGAATACAATCCGGCGTTTAACAATACCCTGATCGGCAATGCCTATGTGGAATATAAACCAGCCAGGTACTTTACCCTGCGCATAAGCGGCGGTATCACGCGGGAGGCTGTACGAAAAGACGTGTTCAACAATTCCAATACCCGGCTGGGCAATGCGAAAAGCAGCGCCCTGGGCGTCAACGGTTCGGTGAGCAATGCGGAACGTAACAGCTGGCTCAATGAAAACACGCTCACGTATGCACGTGTTTTTAACAAAGACCATAACCTGAACGTGATGGGTGGCATGAGCATGCAGAAAACACAAACCTACAGTTATGGCTTCAGCGCTTCCCAGGTGCCTAACGAATCGCTGGGCATGAGCGGTCTCGATGAAGGGATTATTACTGCAGCGCCTACGGCCCGCTCTGCCAATACACTGATGTCTTTCCTGGGAAGAGTAAATTACGGTTATAAATCCCGTTACCTGCTCACGCTTTCGTTCAGGGCGGACGGTTCCTCCAAATTTCCTGTCAGCAACCGCTGGGCCTACTTTCCCTCTGGCGCGCTGGCATGGCGTATTATCGAAGAGCCGTTTATGAAGAATGTCCACGTGCTGTCAGATGCCAAAATCCGTGTGGGGTATGGCACCACCGGCAACAACCGGGTGCCGGATTTCGCTTACCTCACGGCGTTGCAGCTGTTCCCGTATTCGGGCTATGCTTTCGGCAATTCACCGGTGCAGGGCATTGTGCCCAATAACCTCGGTTATCCTGAACTGAGATGGGAAACCACCGCACAAACAGATATAGGCGTTGACGTTGGCTTCCTGCAAAACAGGATCACCCTGTCGGCCGACTACTATAAAAAGAATACGCGTGACCTGCTGCTGAACGCCACCCTGGCGCCTTCTATGGGTTACCTCAGTGGCATCCGCAATATCGGCAAGGTATCTAACGAAGGACTTGAAATTACGATCAACAGTACGAATATCCAACGAAAGAACTTTAGCTGGTCCACCGGTTTTAATATTTCCTTTAACCGCAACAAGGTACTACAGCTCAATGAAGGAGAGCCCAGCTACGCCAGCCGTATTACCTGGGGCAATTTCAACAATGCCTATCCGTATATCGCTGTTCCCGGCCACCCTATCGCCTTATTCTATGGCTTTCTGTTTGATGGCATCTACCAGTACAGTGATTTTAATAAGCTGGGTGACGGCTCTTATGTGTTGAAAAACGAAGTGCCGAACAACGGCAACCCTGCCGGCAGTATTCAGCCTGGCTATATCAAATTCAGGGACATCAACGGTGACGGCAAAGTGGACAACAATGACCTGACCATCATCGGGAACCCTAATCCGAAGCATATCGGCGGACTGTCCAACAATTTCACCTACCGCAATTTTGACCTGAACATTTTCCTGCAATGGAGCTATGGCAATGACCTGCTCAATGCCAACCGCATTGAATTTGAAAATGGTGACGTGACCCGCAATTTCCTGAATATGTTCGCTACTTATGCGGACCGCTGGACACCGGAGAACCAGAGCAACAGTCTCTATAAAGTAGGTGGACAGGGCCCGCTGGTATATTCATCCCGGACGATAGAAGACGGTTCTTACCTGCGGCTGAAGACTGTCGCCCTCGGCTATACGCTGCCGGCGAAAACACTCAAAGCCGCGAAGATAAAGACGCTGCGGGTATATGCTTCCGCGCAGAACCTGCTCACCTGGACAAACTACTCCGGCCTTGATCCGGAAGTATCTGTGCGGAATTCTGCGCTCACACCTGGGTTTGACTGGTCGGCCTATCCCAAGGCACGCACGGTTACTTTCGGATTAGACGTAACCTTTTAATGACCTTAAAAGTTGTGAAGATGAAAATTGACAATATCAAAACATATATCGTGATGTGCTGCGTGCTGGCAGGTTCCCTGTTCAGCGCCTGCAACAAATTCCTGGACACCAGGCCGGAAGATTTTGTGACACCGGAAAACTATTTCAATACTGAAGCAGACCTGGACCGTGCGCTGAACGGCGTGTATAACCGGTTGATCGATACTTACGGGAGAATGTATTCCCGCGGGCTTTACAGTTTCCTGTCCATCAGCGATGAGTTCTTTTACAAAAATGTGTCGGTCAATAACCTCCGTGTGCTGGACTTTGACGCCGGGCAGCTGGACGTGGGCAAATTATGGGAGGTGGCCTATCAGGGCATTGACCGTGCCAACCTGTTGCTCGAAAATGTGAACAAACCGAAAATGGATGAAGCCAAAAGAAACGCGATCAAGGGGCAGGCACTTTTCCTGCGGGCGTATTTTTATTTCGTGTTGACAGACAATTATGGTGGCGTGCCGTTGAAACTTTCCTCCACCACATCTCCTACAGCGTCTAACCTGCCGCGCGCTTCCGTGGCCGAAGTGTATGCGGCCATCGTGGCGGACATGAAAGCAGCGGAGCCATTGGTGAATGATATCAGCAACTATACAAATAATGAGCGTGTAACCACCACCGTAGTACAGGCCATGCTGGCGCGGGTGTATCTTACCATGGCCGGGGAGCCGTTGAAAGATGTGTCGAAATATGCTGATGCGCTGACCTATGCCGATAAGGTGATCAATTCAGGTAAACATTCACTGAATCCTTCTTACAGCAATATTTTTATCAATCATTCCAAAGATGTCAATGAGCCACAGGAGTGCCTCTGGGAGATAGGGATGTATGGTAACCAACAGGGCACCGCGCAAATAGCCGGTGGGGTGGGCATCGAAAACGGACTTGAATGCCCGGACGACAATATCGGTTATTCCGGCGGTGCGGTGCATCCCACGGCGCGGCTGTTTAACTTGTTTGAAGCCGCTGACCAGCGTCGTGACTGGGCCATTGCGCCTTACAAATATGTGGTCACCGCAGGCGTTGTGTCCAAATCGTTTTACACCGCTGCGCAGGTATATGACCGCACTGCGGGCAAATGGCGCAGGGAATATGAAACACAGGTGCCTAAAAACCGGTTGTATAACTCCACTAATTTCCCCGTGATACGCTATGCCGATGTGCTGCTCATGAAAGCAGAAGCAGAGAATGCCGTCAACGGCCCGGTGGCCGCAGCGTATAACGCCATCAACCAGGTGAGAAGAAGGGGGTATGGCAAAGCTTTGAATGCTGCCGATCCTGCGGTGGACCTGCCGGCAGGACTGGGCAGCACGGATTTCCTGCAACGGTTGCAGGACGAAAGAGCACGGGAGCTGTGTTTTGAGGGTATGCGTAAACATGATCTGGTTCGTTGGGGCCTGTACGTTAGCAAGATGCAGTCCCTCGCCACAGAAGTGAACAACACAGCGCCTGCTGCCTGGAAATACGCCGGCAGCGCCGGTAAGAACACCACGGCGCGGAATGTGCTGTTCCCCGTTCCTAATACTGAAATCACCATCAACCGTCTTATGACTCAAAATCCCGGCTGGTAAAATATGACGATACGACCTCTTATATACCTGATGATCATCGCCGCTTTTTGCGGTTGCGCCAAGGAAAAGGTGACTACGCCGGCGCTGGAGGTGACTACCAGTGGCACCACCTTTAAAGCTGGTGATACCGTGGCGTTTGTTTTCCGGGGCAATCCGGACAATATCACTTTTTATTCCGGCGAACCCGGACGGCAGTACGAATACCGGAGCCGCACCACGGCAGATAATGATTTGCAGGTAGACTTCAGTACATTGGTGCAGTTTGGCAGAATATATCCTAATCTGCAATTGCTGGTGTCCAACGATTTTACAGGCATAGCAGATGTGGAGCATGTGAAGGCCGCCACGTGGAAGGACTTGTCGGCCAAAGCGGTGTTTTCCACCGGGCAGGACAATACACCTTCCGGGGTGGTCAGCCTGAAGGAATTTGCCGATTCGTCCCGGCATCCGCTGATCTATATCGCTTTCCGGTATACCGACACCAATAAGCCAGAGGGGCAGAACCGTTGGGTAGTGCGTACCTTCACCGCCAACAGCGTATCGGCAGACAAGGTAGTCACGCCGCTGGCCACCATGGCCACCGCGGGCTGGAAGGCGGTAGACTTCAGAAATCCGGCGTTTGGGTGGACCGTCACATCGGCACAGCTATTGATGCCCAACAGTAAAAATACAGATGACAACGAAGACTGGGTGATCTCCAAAGGATTTGACCCTACTGCCGTAAAACCTGACCAGGGCGTGGCCTTGAAGAATATCAGCAACACCCTGGCGGGATATAAATATGTGTTTGCCCGTCCGGGCACCTACCGGGTGGTATTTGAGGCGTCTGCCGTGCGTTATAACGGAGAGAAACATATTACCAGAGAACTAACCTTAACGATTACACCCTGATGAACGCAACCATAGATACCGCCGTTATTGTAGTTTTTTCCCTGTTTATCATGCTGGTGGGCTTTTCCTTTTCCAGGACGGGGAGGAACCTCAAATCCTTTTTTGCAGCCGGAGAGGCCGTGCCCTGGTTTATTGGAGGGTTGTCCCTTTTTATGAGTTTCTTTTCCGCCGGCACTTTTGTAGCATGGGGTTCCATTGCCTATCAATACGGATGGGTGGCCATCACTATCCAGTGGACCATGTGTATTGGCGCGCTGGTGACAGGGCTGTACCTGGCGCCGCGCTGGAAAGCTACCGGCAATCTTACCGCGGCGGAATTCATCCGGGAGCGGTTGGGAGAACGCGTGCAGAAAGCCTACATCTATATCTTTATGCTGGTGTCTTTGCTGATCAAGGGCTCTGTGTTGTATTCCGTGGCACGGCTGGTGAGCGCTTCATTGGGATTACCGCTGATGCCTTCCACCGTGGTGCTTGGGCTTTTTATGATCGCGTATACCGCCGTGGGCGGCCTGTGGGCCGTGATGGTAACAGACATCCTGCAATTTGTGGTGCTGACTGCGGCAGTGCTGATCATTATCCCGCTGGCTTTTGATGCCGCAGGCGGCGTACAGCATTTTCTGCATTTTTCCCCGGAAGGTTTTTTCAGTGTGGTGAATGGCGAGTATACCTGGGGCTTCATCCTGGCGTTTGCCTTGTACCATGTATTTTATATCGGTGGCAACTGGACCTTCGTACAACGCTACACCAGCGTAGATACGCCGAAGTCCGCCTCTAAGGTGGCGTATCTTTTCGCCGCGCTGTACATCATCAGCCCTGTGCTGTGGATGTTGCCGCCGATGTTGTACAGAGGTATCAACCCGGGGCTTCATGGCCTCGAAACGGAGAATGCCTATCTCATGATCTGCAAGCACGTGCTGCCGGCAGGTTTGATGGGGCTGATACTGACCGGTATGTATTTTTCCACCTCTGCTTCCGCCAATACAGCATTGAATGTGGTGTCCGCCGTTTTTACGAACGATATCTACAAAGGTTCTATTAACCCCGGTGCTTCCGACAAAACACTGATGCGCGTGGCAAGGGTATCTTCCTGGTTCTTCGGGCTGGGTATGATTGCCATTGCGCTGATAGTGCCTTATATCGGAGGCATTGTGGAATTTACGCTAAGCATTGGGGCCATCACAGGAGGGCCGCTGCTGGCGCCGCCTATCTGGGCGTTGTTTTCCAGAAGGCTAACGGGAAAGGCTACCCTATATATTACGATGGTCAGTTTACTGGTGAACCTGGTGTTTAAAATGGTCCTGCCGCTCACAGCGGGCGTAAAGCTTGACCGTGCCGGTGAAATGCTGCTCGGCGTTGGACTGCCTTTTGTGTTGCTGGCGCTGTACGAATGGTACCAGCGCAGCAGGGGCGCTGTCAGCGACGAGTACGTTCGGCTGCAACGCCATCGCGCGCAGCGCAAAGCAGAAATACCGGAAGCCAGCGCGGAAGAATCCATCGAAATACAAAAACAAAACCGGTTCGGGTTAAAGGTGATCGCTTTCTCGCTTGCTTTCATTGCCCTGTTGTTATACGGACTGTGTTTCTTCTCACAAAAGAGCACTACTATAGTGGCTGCCATTGCCACTACGGTCCTCATTGTGTCGATCATACCGCTGAGGGCTGCACGAAAAACGAAGACCACCGCTAAACCGGAACCGGTAGAAAGTATTTAAACGACATGAGAAAAACCATATTCACCCTTATTGGCTGCCTATTAGTTGTACTGGCGGTTACAGGCCAGCCGGCTGTTGTAACGATGAACAACAGCGCGCTCCGGTTGTCGTGGAAGAACGGCGCCGCGGGCTGGCAGCTGGCACATATTGCTGTGAACCGCCAACAGCGGTGGCAGCCGTTGCCACATGCCAGCGGGGAATATACGCTGTTGTACAGTGCAACGAAGCCGGACAGCAAACCCCTGCCCCTATACGACAAATCCGGTAAACCACTCGTTTTCCCGGAGCCGCAATACCGGTACATCATCCCCGTGTGGGAATCGGCTTTGTCCCCGGTGCCGATGAATACGGCCGGTACGGCGCTTCATTTTTATCCTGCTGCCGTTACCAAAGCAGCGGACGGTTCGCTGTCGTTTACCGGTGAGAACAATACTGCCGTACTCACTGCCCGCTGGGGTTTCGATGCTGCGTTTCCCGGCGACATCTGTGTAACCTTGCTTTTGCGTGCAAAGGCTACCGGTTACTATTCGCTGGCAACGCCCACGCTGGCCACCATGGAAGAACAGGACTTGCAGTGGGCGGGCATCCCGGGTTATTTTCAGAGTAATCATATAGAGAAAGATTTTATCAAAGCCTATGCGTACATGCAGGGCATTCCGGACAAGCCTGTTATTGTGCGGGAACGCACCGCTACCACACTTGCGCCTTTTATCTCTACCCGCGGGCAGCTGACGCTGGCCGTGATACCGGCGCCGGGCACCGCCCGCGATCCGTGGGAGAAAGACCAGCGCAGCAACAGTAACTGGCAACTGGGCCTCTCGCTGATGAACCGCAAAGCGGCGCTGACACCAACGGCTTACCATCCCGTACTGGGTGAAAAAGGATCTTACCTGCAAAAAGGGGATACCATAAGTTTTGTATTCCGTTACAGCCTGCAACCGGCGGACTGGTACACGGTGTATAAACATGCAGTGAATGACATTTATCGCTTTCCCGGTTTCCTGTCGCTGAAGAAAACCAAACAGTCCCTCACCAGCCGCATTCTCCGGATGCATCATTACCTCGCGGATGATAGCACCTCCATGTGGAAGGTGGAAAACTATAAAGGGGTGAACATCGGCGCACAAGCTTACCTGGGCGGCGTATATGGTGCTGAAAAAGACGCCTTTAAAAATTCCGATTACGGCGCCATGTGGATGCTGGCCAATATCACTCAGGACAGCGTATTGCAGCGTACCCGCCTGCCTTATGCGCGTAATTTTAAACTGATGCAGCAGGAGCAGCAACCCGGTTTTTTCCAGGGCGCCGCTGCAGGTCAGTACTACCTGTCTAAAAGCCGCCGCTTCACTGAAGAGTGGGGGCCTTATGTAGAGCCGATCGGGACTACCTATTACATGATGATGGACATAGGCAATGTGCTGCTGTTTAACCCGCACGATACTACGTTGCAAAGGGCGCTGCGTACCGCGGCCGACAGGCTGCTGGCGTGGATGGGGCCTGGTGGTAACTGGGCGGTGGCGTACGATCATGCCAGCGGTAAACCGATGTTTACAGAAGTGGAAGACCTGCGGCCTACTTTTTATGGTTTGCTGATAGCGTATAAGATTTTGGGTGATAAAAAATACCTGTATGCAGCAAAGAAGGGGGCGGACTGGTACATTGCCAACGCCACAGAAAAAGGCTGTTTCCTTGGCGTATGCGGAGATGCGCGGTTTGTGCCCGACTTTGCCACAGGCCAGAGTGCAGGCGCGCTGCTGGAGTTGTATGAGGCTACCAAAGACGCCCGGTACCGCGCCGCCGCTATCCAGACGGCGAAATTGTATACCACCTCCGTATATACGCAACCGGTACCTTCTGTGGAGAAAAAGCTGGTGAATGGCCGTCAGCGCGAAGATTGGGAAATCAGTCAGGCCGGGCTGAGCTTTGAACACGGCGGTATTATGGGTTCTGCCAACCACCGCGGGCCTATTGCGCTGGCCAGTCACGCAGGCTTGTTTGTCCGGATGTTTGGCCTCACCCGCGATTCTTTGTTTCTCAACATGGCCCGTGCCGCGGCCCTTGGCAGAGATGCTTTTGTAGACAGCGCCACCAGTGTGGCGTCTTATTATTGGGACGCCATGAATAAAGGCGCCGGCCCTTATCCGCATCATGCCTGGTGGCAGGTGGGCTGGATCACAGACTACTTGTTGTCCGAAATACAACTGCGTTCTGCCGGTAACGTTACTTTCCCGCATGGGTTCATTACGCCGAAGGTTGGGCCGCACCAGACATATGGTTTCGCACCGGGAAAGGTGTATGGCACTACAGCGGACCTATTGCTGCGCGAGGATATGTTACAGGGCGCCGGCCCTTACCTCGATTATTACTGCGCGATCAGCCGCAAAGAGAAGAAGCTTTTCCTGTTGCTGTTGAACAATAGTCATCTTCCTTTGAAAGATACCCTTCAGGTGAACTATGACAAAGTGCTGCCGGGTAAGCTGTTGCGGCCGAAGAATGCTGTTTATCTCCATAAAGGAACACAGCAGGCTGCCAATGTAATACAGGCGTTTCCGTTAGCGATAGCGCCTTATGGACTAAGTGTAATTGCTATTAACTATGAACTATAAACGTTTTTTTACAATACTTTCCGGCGGCCTGCTGCTGCTGACATCCGCGTATTGCCAGGGCAGGGAAGAGGCCGAGGAGGCACGGCTCATTGCCGCTTCTCAGGCAGGCGCTTCACCCTTGTATTTTAATCCGGGAGATGCCACCGTACCGCTCGTCAGCACCGGTGGCTTTTATAACAATAATGAATGTACCGTGCGTGGCGGCCTGCCGCATTTCTTTCGTAAGGCGGCGGCTGGCCAGCCGCTCACCATCGGCTTCATTGGTGGTAGTATCACGCAGGGCAACCAGTGTTACCGTCCGCAGGCAGCGCGGTACATACAGTCCATGTTTCCGGCTGCGGTCATGAGAGGCATCAATGCCGGTGTTTCCGGAACGGGAACAGACCTCGGGGCCTGCCGCCTGTATGACCAACTGATGCAATACCGGCCTGACCTGGTGTTTGTAGAGTTTGCGGTGAACGGCGCCTGGCCTGACGGCATGGAGGGCATTATCCGCCAGATCAGAAAAACATCGCCACAGACAGACATCTGTCTGATTTATACGGTCAATATCGGGCATACGAAAGCCTATGCTGAAGGCCGGGTACCGGAACATATACAGCTGCTGGAGCAACTGGCAGAGCATTATGCGTTGCCCTCCATTCACCTCGGTATGGAACCTGTCGCGCTGCTGCAGGCAGGAAAGCTGGTGTGGAAGAGCGCAACAGACGTGCCCGGGAAGATCGTTTACTCCCGTGATGGCCTGCATCCCGTGATGGCAGGTGGCAATTTATATGCCGCCGCTATAGCGAGGGGCATGCGCAAAATACAGGCTGCTGAAAGCGTACAGCCGGTGGCGTTACCCGCGCCGCTGCTGGCAGACAACTGGGAAGATGCGGGCATGTACGATCCCTTGCAGATAGCGATCTTCAGCGATGGCTTTACAAAGACGCCTACGGACCAGCTGCCGCTGAAACAGTTCCACGGCTGGTTTCCTTATGTGATGGCGGCTGAACGGCCCGGTGCTGCTTTCACGTTTCATTTCACCGGCACCATGTTCGGCATCTTCGATATCGGCGGTCCGGAAATGGGCCAGCTGGAAGCTGAAGTAGACGGCCGACGGATGAAACTGGCCAGCCGATCCTCCAAAGGGACGCGTTTTCTGAGCGGAGCGGAGGAGACCGACAGCAGCGGCAGCTTTACCATCAACCGGTTCAATAGTTTTTGTAATAACCGTTACAGAGGCCAGTATGAGATGATCATCCTGCCGCCGGGCAAACATACCGTCACCCTGCGCCTGTCGGCAGATAAGGCGGACAAACGCACCATACTGGGCCCTGCACAGCAGGAGGATATTACGCTTCATCCGGAGAAGTATGACCGTACCGTCGTTTATATCGGTAAGATTTTATTGCGGGGAAAACCCGGCAGGTAATGCATAACCCCGGTGCAGCTTGTTGGGAACATTCCCGGTAAATGGGAATGTTCCCGTTATTTTTTGTGACCGTAACGTTTGCCGTTGCTGGGCACGGGTTGTTAATTTGACTTGCACACTACTAAAACTATAACTGAAGAATCATGATTACATCCGGAACAACAGGAGACCGTGCTTTCCCGACAGTGGACATTAACGCAGACCTGGTGATCACAGGTGGCGGACTGTCCGGCGTATGCGGCGCCATTACCGCTGCCCGGCAGGGACTGAAAGTGGTGCTGGTGCAAGACCGCCCCGTGCTGGGCGGCAACGCAAGCAGTGAAGTCCGTTTATGGATACTGGGTGCCACTTCCCATATGGGCAACAACAATCGCTGGGCCCGTGAAGGCGGACTGGTAAATGAAATACTCGTGGAGAACACTTTCCGTAACCCGGAAGGCAATCCGGTTATTTTTGATATGGTCCTGCTGGACAAAGTCACACAGGAACCCAATATTACCCTGTTGCTGAATACTGCCGTTTATGCAACGGAGAAAAAGGACGAAGTCACCATCGGTGCGCTGAAGGCCTTTTGCAGCCAAAATCAAACTACCTATAACTTAACGGCCCCCTTGTTTTGCGATGCCTCCGGCGACGGTGTGGTTGGCTTCCTGGCTGGCGCTGCTTTCCGCATGGGCGCCGAAAGCCGGGACGAATTCGGGGAGATGTTTGCGCCTTCCGCCGAATACGGTGAACTGCTGGGACACTCCCTTTATTTCTACAGTAAAGACACTGGTCGGCCGGTGAAGTACACCCCGCCTGCTTTTGCGCTGAAAGACATTACCACCATACCTCGTTTTAAATCCTTCAACGCCGGCGATTTCGGCTGTAAGCTGTGGTGGATAGAATATGGCGGACGGCTGGACACTGTACATGACACGGAAAAAATCAAATGGGAATTATGGAAGGTGATATACGGCGTGTGGGACTATATCAAAAATTCCGGCAACTTCCCGGAAGCCGAGACACTTACCCTGGAATGGGTGGGTATGATACCAGGCAAAAGAGAGAGCCGCCGTTTTGAAGGTGACTATATGATGGTGCAACAGGACATCATAGCACAACGCAGGCATACAGACGCAGTGGCCTTCGGTGGCTGGTCCGTGGACCTGCACCCCGCGGATGGTGTTTTCAGTGAGAAGCCCGGCTGTAACCAGTGGCACAGCAAAGGCATTTACCAGATACCTTACCGCAGTCTCTATAGCCGCAACATCCGTAACCTGTTCCTCGGTGGCCGCATCATCAGCGCTTCCCATGTGGCCTTTGCCTCCACCCGTGTGATGGCCACGGCAGCCTATGCCACACAGGCCGCAGCCATGGCGGCAGTTATCTGCAAAGAGCAGCAGGTATTGCCGGGTGATATTTTTCATAAAGGACTGGTACCGCTTTTGCAAAAACGATTGCAGCAAACAGGCCAGCATATACCCGGGCTGCAGCTACGGGATACCGACGACCTGGTGCAAGCCGCCACTATTAGTGCTTCCAGTGAACTGGTGTTTACCGGTTTTCCCGGGACATCCTTCGTACAGCCATTACAGTTATCTGTGGCGCAGCTGCTGCCTTTACCGAAAGGCGACATCGGCCCGATAGTGTTTCATGCTGATGCTACCGAAGATACCACACTGGAAGTGGAGCTGCGTATCACCAGCAGGAGTGGTAATCATACACCGGACGTGACTTTGGAGAAACAGGTTATTGCACTGCATCCGGGAAGGAACTGTGTGCGGTTGTTGTTCAGCACTGTGCTGGAAAACGATGGTTACGCGTTTATCATCTTCCATAAAAATCCGTTGGTACAGCTACATCGTACCACCAAAAGGCTTACCGGCGTGTTGTCTGTTTTTAATACTGTCAACAAAGCGGTTTCCAACTACGGTAAACAAACGCCGCCCGAAGATATTGGCATGGAGGCATTTGAATTCTGGTGCCCGCAGCGCCGTCCGGAAGGGCATAATATTGATCTGAAATATGAAGCCGGAATTCCGCTTTTTCAGGCAGAGAATATCCGCAACGGAACAGACAGGCCTGTCAGCAGCCCCAATGCCTGGGTGGCCGATTGGACAGACCCTGCGCCGCAGCTCACGTTACGCTGGGACGCTCCGGTGACCATCAGCCGTATCGACCTTTTCTTTGACGCAGACTATGACCATCCGATGGAATCGGTGCTGATGACACATCCTGAAACGGTGATGCCTTTCTGCGTGCGCAGCTACCGGATAAAAAATGCCGCAGGTCTTTTGCTGGCCGAGGTGACCGGCAATTATCAAACGCATAACCAGCTACAGTTACAACAGCCGCTCACTACTGATCAGCTGATACTGGAAATAGACCATCCTTCCGCCGACGTCCCGGCTGCTGTATTTGCAGTACGCTGCTATGCCTGAACGTTAACAACATCTTAGCCCCGGGGCTAAGATGTTGTCTTATTTTGCTGTAGCTAGAATAGTTAGTCCTGTCTTTTTATTCCTGTAACCCTTTCCTGTATTGCTTTTGAGAGATATCTGCTGTTTGCGGGATTTTTTCAGCCAAGTTAATTTTAGTAAAGAACTGGTTAAATATAATGTAATCACCTACCCCGATGTGACCTAATTTCAACCCATCATCAGGAAACTGAAAAATATAGTTATTGCGCCGAGAGGATATCAACCACAAAACAGGTGGCAGTATAAAACTGTGCCGGTAATTTTTTGATCGCTTTAAAAGAACACAACAAGGTGTGCTGTTAATGACGGCACGCGGTAATTCACGTATACAAAAAACAGATCTATAGTAGCTGTCTCAATGAAATCGCTTACAAGCACCGGCGGATATATGGCCGGCTGATCATTCTATCAATATAACACTTATGAAAAGACAATTTTTGATAGCAGTCCTGCTGCTATTGGCGCTATCCGTTGCCTATGCGCAAGCCCCGGTCATATCGGGCAAAATTACCAGTAAGGACGGGGCGCCGGTGCCGGGCGCTTCTGTCCGCGTTAAAGGCGTCAATACCGGTGCAGCAGCTACAGCAGATGGTTCCTTCCACATCACCGCCAAAGAAGGCGATGTGCTGCTGGTGACAGCCATTGGTTACAGCACTGCCGAGATCAAAGTGGAAAAAAACGCGGTGATCAATATCACACTGGATGAAAACTCCCGTCAGATCAACGAAGTACTGGTGACAGCGTTGGGCATTAAACGTGATAAGCGGATGCTCACCTACAGCGTTGAAGAAGTAAAAGGCGCCGCGCTGGTAGACGCCAAACAGGACAACGTAGTGAGCGCCCTCGCCGGTAAGGTTTCCGGCGTGCAGGTCACGAGCTCCAGCGGTGTGCCGGGCAGCTCTGCCAGGATCGTGATACGCGGGGCTACTTCGCTGGTGGGCAACAACCAGGCGTTGTTTGTGATTGACGGGGTACCGATGGACAACAGCGAAGCGGGCAACCCTAACGGGTCCATGTATTCTGGCGGTACAGTAAACCGTGGCGGTGATATCGATCCTAATATCATCGAAAGCATGACCGTGCTGAAAGGAGCCGCTGCTACCGCGTTGTACGGTTCTGCCGCCGCCAGGGGCGCGGTATTGATCACTACCAAAAATGGCAGCGGAAAAGGCCAGCAGGGAAAACCCAACCTGACTTTCAGCAGCAGCTATTCCTTCCAGAATCCTATCCTGCCGAAGTTCCAGGACAAATACGCACAAGGCAATAACGGCAAATACAGCGATGGTAACGCCGGCGTGCTGAACTCCTCCTCCTGGGGACCGGCTATTGACACCCTGAAAGTAAACGGCGCGCCGGTGAAAAAACATGACCCTGCAAAAGAGTTTTTCAGGACCGGTCATACCTCTGATAACAATATTAACGTGTCCGGCTATACGGACCGTTCCAACTATATGGTGTCCTATTCTTACCTGAAGACCAACGGCACCATACCCAATACGGATTACAGCCGTCATTCGCTGTTTGTGAAATATGGCGTGAAACTGCTGGACAACCTGCAACTTTCCACCCAGTTCAACTATATCCAGTCAGACAACCATCGTTATCTGGAAGGCAACAACTTCGTGAATCCGTTGTGGACCGTATACGGCGCGCCCATTTCCTGGGACCCGTTCCCGACTGTGAACGAAGACGGTTCGCAGCGTTTATACCGCGGCTCGCGCAACAACCCTTACTGGATACTGGACAATACCGGCCTGCGCGATCGTAACAATCGCATCATCCCCGTGGTTACCCTCAGCTACACGCCGCTGTCATGGCTTACCGTGACAGAACGGATAGGCGCCGATATGTATGTGACCACTACCGATTACCACGAGGCGCCCGGCGCCATCGGATGGGGCAACAACGGCAGCACGCCCGTTAACGGCCAGATGTACAAACGCGATATCAAAAGCCAGCAGCTGAACCATGACCTGATGGTGGAGGCTAAGAAGGAGTTTAACAATGGCCTGTTCGCCAGCCTGTTGCTGGGTAACAACATCCTGGTCAACTACAACGATAATAATTATGTGCAGGGCGTGGGCATCTCCGTGGAGAAGCTGTATAACATCACCAACTTTGCAGAGGTGACTTCCGCCTATAACTACTACCGCACACGGAAGGTAGGCTTTTATGCACAGGCCAACCTGGAATATAAACGGATGCTGACCCTCGCGCTCACCGGTCGTTATGACGGCAGTTCCGTGCTGTCTAAAGACAATCAGTTTTACCCTTACGGATCGGCCAGCGTAGGCTTCGTATTTACAGAACCGCTGAAAATGGCAGATAATCCCGTTTTTAATTTCGGTAAAGTAAGAGTGTCCTATTCCGCCGTAGGTAACGATAACGTAGGTCCTTACGCCCTCAGCAATCCCTATTACAGGGCTTCTCCGGGTGCTAACTTCCCGTTCTTCGGACAGAACGGCTATACGCTTACCAGCACCTACGGTTTCCCGCTGCGCAACGAAAAGCTGAAAGAATTTGAAGTGGGACTGGAGACCAAATTTTTCCGTAACAGGGCGTCGCTGGAAGTGTCTTACTTCGATAAAAAGAGCACTGACCTGTTAACGCCGGGTTCTCCTGTTTCGCCCGCCACCGGCTTCACCGGCGCCTCCCTGAATGCAGGCGCTATGCAGAACAAAGGAGTAGAGGTAACACTGGGCATCACGCCGGTTAAAACCGCTAACCTTACCTGGAACATCAACGTCAACTATACAAAAATTACCAACAAGGTGCTTAGTCTTGCCGACGGTGTGAACTACATTCAGTTTGCCGGCTTCACCAGCCCTGGCATATTTGCCTATGCCAACCAGCCTTACGGTGTGATTTATGGCAACTACTACCTGCGTAATGAAAACCATCAGCTGATCATTGATGATAATGGATATCCTATTATCAGCACAGACCTCGGCCCGATTGGCAATGCCACACCGAAATGGCTGGGCGGCGTTTCCAGCTCCCTGAACTACAAAGGCCTTACTTTTTCCTTTGTACTGGACCATCGCCATGGTGGTGACGTGATCAACCTCGACAATTCCTATCTCTATTTTTATGGCACCGCCAAAGCGACGGAAAACCGCGGCGAAACAGTTGTATTGCCAGGTGTAAAACAATCTGACGGCAAACCGAACGACGTCGCCATTAAACTGGATGAAACCTACTACAGGAACTCATACTCCAAAGTGAGCGAAAGCAGTGTGGAAGACGGTTCATTCCTGAAGCTGCGCCAGGTGTCCCTGAGCTATGACCTTGCAGCTTCACTGCTGAAGAACAAAGGTTTCCGTTCACTGGTGTTATCTGTTACCGGCACCAACTTCATCCTGCATAAAAACTATACCGGCTCTGACCCGGAAGTGAGCCTCGACGGTGCCGGCAACGGTCAGGGTTTCTCCAATTTCAACGTGCCTTCCAACCGCAGTGTGGTGGTAGGTTTGAAAGTGTCCTTTTAATGAATATTTAAAGCTAGCTACATGAAAATAATTAGAACACTCGCCTTTATGGGTTGCGCAGTGCTCCTGACCACCGGGTGTAAAAAATTCCTGGATATCAACAATGATCCGAACAACCCGCTGACGGTAAATGAATCGTTGATGTTGTCACCGGTGGAAGTAGCCACCGCCAGCATGGTAATGGGCGGCGCCGGTAACTCCAGCACCGAAGTCATCTCCTACTGGATGCAGCACCTGTCATTAAACCAGCAATCGCCCAACCTGGAGTCTTATTTTATGACCAGTGTGGATGTAAATAATGCCTGGAGTTATACGCTGTACACGACCATCTTCCAGAACCTGCAGGTGATGAACAACCAGGCTACTGCCGCGAAACGTTATCAGTACGTGGCTATCGGAAAAACCCTGTTTGCCTACAATCTGGCCATCACCACCGACTTATGGAATAACATTCCGTATTCCGAGGCATTCAAAATGCCACAGGTGACCAAGCCTAAATACGACAGCCAGGAATCGATATACAATGTTATCCAGCAGATGCTGGACAGCGCCTTGTATTACATGGACCAGCCGGCGAGCAAGATCGCTCCGGGTGAAGATGATTTCATTTACCAGGGTGATATGGACCAGTGGAGAAAGTTGGTGTACACCCTCAAGGCCCGCTATTATCTGCGGCTGACAAAAGCCCCGGGGCATACCGCCGCCCAACAGGCGGATAACGCTCTCGCCGCGCTGGCGAAAGGTTTTGGCGGTAATGTTGATAATGCTGCGGTGCCTTATCCCGGTACCGGCAACACGTCCAATCCATGGTATGCTATTACCAGGGCTGCTTCCGGCGGCGTGGTACTGGGACAATCATTTGTGGATTCCCTGAAGATCCGCAAGGACCCGAGGTTACCGATCATTGCCACTAAAAACAGCAACGGTGAGTATGTAGGCCGTAATGTAAACGACGCCCCGGCATCCGACCTGAAAACGTTGTCCACTATCAACAGTTTTTACGCCGGCGCTACAGCGAAACTGTTTCTGATGACATATAGCGAAGCATTGTTCCTGAAAGCGGAAGCCACGTTTATCAAACAGGGCGCTGCTGCTGCGGAACCTGTCTACCGGGATGCCATTGCCGCGCATATGTCTATGCTGGGCGTAGAGCCTGCGGCGCAGCAGACATACATCGCTTCAAGGCCGGCGCTCGATGCCGCCAATGCGATACAGCAGATTATCACTGAAAAGTACATAGCTGATTTCCTGTCGCCGGAAGCATACAACGACTGGCGGCGTACCGGGTATCCACAGCTGAAGCCTTATACCGGCAGCACTTCAAAGGGTATTCCCAGAAGATGGCCGTACCCGGCAGTAGAAGAACTGACCAATCCTCAACCAGATCAAAAGGCAACCATCAACGATCGTGTCTGGTGGGATACGAATAACTAGAAGGAAAAATGGACAAGGCCGGCTGTTTAGCCGGCCTTTTTTATCAGGGAAATACGAATTATAATATCCAGCGCATCCATTTTACCCATTGTATGAGCGCCAGTGAACATAGTGACGCCATCACGATAACTGTCCAGTCTGCCCAGCTTAACAGGGATATGTTCAGCGCTTTTCTGAAGATCGGTACCTGCCAGGAAGCCAGGCAGAGAGCAAGACAGCATATAATAGCCATCCATACGTATTTGTTGGTCACCACCGGTGATTTGAAAAATCCGGTATGCCTGTCAAATGACATGTTTAATACATGGAAAACCTGAGAGAAGGCCAGGGTATAAAAGAGTACGTTATTAGCATGTTGCGGAGTACGGGGAATACCGGTGGGTAACAGATAGTGGCTGATATAAACAGCACTGATAGTTGACAGGGTGAGAATAGCTGCATAGGTAAAAATGGCGACCCATCTTTTTTTGTCAACAATAGCCACCTGGGAAGCGTAAGGTCTTTGTTGCATGATATGAGGGGATGCTTTCGTCAGGCTAAGTGCCATGGCGGGCAATACATCTGTGATCAGGTTGATGAAGAGTATTTGCAGCGGGAAGAGTTGAAATGGAAGGTCCAATAATGAAGCGGTGGCGATGATCACCAGTTCACTCAGGTTACCAGACAACAGATAGATAACGAAGCGGCGGATATTGCTGAAAATGGTCCTTCCCTGCCTGACGGCGCTTACAATGGAAGGAAAGGCATCATCTGTCAAAATCATGTCTGCTGTTTCCTGGGCGACTTGTGTGCCTCGCTGCCCCATGGCGATGCCTATATCGGCTTTTTTTAGTGCAGGAGCATCGTTGACGCCGTCTCCGGTCATGCCGACGATCAGTTGTTGATCCTGGTACAGACGGACTAAATCCATTTTTTGTTCCGGTGTTACACGGGCGAAGATAGAAGCGTTCAGCCATTTTTCTTTTTCGGTGTCGGTAAGGTCAGAATATGGTTTCATTGCATTGCCATGAATGAGGTCTGGTTCTCCGTTTGCCAGTCCCAGTTGCCGTGCCACTTCGCGCGCAGTGGCGGGGTGGTCGCCGGTGACCATGACTATCCTGATGCCTGCTGACCGGCATTCGCTGATGGCAGGAACCACATCCTGCCGTATTGGATCTGAGAATCCCACGATACCGGTTAATGTAAGGTCCCGGAAGTAATCTGTTTCGGGTCCGTGACTTTCCCTGAAGGCGAATGCCAGCGTACGTAATCCGGAAGCAGCCATTTTTTCAGCTGCCTCTAACCATTTGTCTTTTAGCGCAGGGATAAGTTCCGCTGACGTCTCATTTTCCAAAACGTGCGTGCAACGGGTGAGTAATGTTTCCAGCGCTCCTTTGGCGGCGATATAATATCCTCCTTCTTTTTGGTGAAGGGTGGCCATTACGCGGAGGTCTGAAGAAAACGGGATCTCATGGATCCTGGGATATTGAAGGCGGCTGCTCCGGAAATCAAAACCTGAAGAAGATGCCATTCTGAGTAAGCTGATTTCAAGTGGATCACCGGTTGATGTATCGTCCTCATCATCCATGGATGCGGTGTTGCAAATTACTGCTGTCCGCCGGAGATGCAAGTAGGCGGGATGTTTTACCAACAGGGCTTGTTGATTGATACTGACGGGGGGCATGCCCGGCAGTTGTATACAGGTGACTTCCAGTTTGTTTATTGTAAGCGTACCGGTTTTGTCAGTACAGATGACATTGGTACTTCCCAGTGTTTCCACTACAGAAAGCCGCTTTACCAAAACATGATGCCTTGCCATACGCAGCATGCCAAATGCCAGCGCCAGTGTAGCCACCACAGGGAGGCCTTCAGGGATTGCTGCCACTGATAAGGCAATAGCTGTTTGTAAAATTTTAAGTAGCGGTTGTCCGCGAAGCCATCCGGTTAAAAAGATGAATGTTATTAACACGAGGGTGACCAGGATCAGCTTTTTGCTGAAGGCCTGTAATTTTTTTTCAAGGGGTGAAGCAACAGGTTGTGCCTGCCGTACCATACCGGCAATGCTACCCAGTTCAGTGGCCATGCCCGTGTGTACTACCAGGCCATAGCCGTTTCCCCGTGTTACAAAGCTGCCTTTAAAAAGCATGTTGGTACGTTCGGCGAGCAGGGTATTGGGAGGGAGTATATCAGTCTGTTTTTCCACCGGCATAGACTCACCGGTGAGTGACGATTCATTGGCCTGTAACTGAAAACAACTGATCAGCCTCAGATCGGCACCTACAATATCCCCTCCTTCCAAAAACAGGATGTCGCCTAGTACGACCTCTTCCGCAGGCAGGGAGACGAGATGGGCGTTTCTCAGCACCCTGATATGTACTATGTTCATTCTTCGCAAGGCATGCATGGCTTTTGAGGCCTGGAACTCCATGGCGAAGCCGATCGTAGCATTGAGCAGCAATACCAGCATTATCGCAAATCCGTCCAGCCATTCCCGGAAAAAAAATGAAAAAGCGGTGGCCAGTGCCAGCAGTAAAGCAAAAGGACTGATAAACTGACTAAAGAAAATCGTCAACACATGGTCGCCCCGGCCAGTATCGATAGTATTATATCCATTTGCGGCAAGACGTTTGGCAGCTTCTGCCGTGGACAATCCACAGGCAGCATCGCTCCGCAGCTGTGCCAGCAGCTGCGGAGCAGTGGAAGCCCATGGGGTTTTTATTTCTTCAGGGGCCGTCATTTGATAAACAACGCGAATAAGCAGCATAAGCTTACGCTGCTTTGCAGGCCACAAATTTCAGACCGAAGCATTGTTACTGTCTATCTCCCGAAAAACCGGTCCCCGGTTGTGTTGTGCGGATCAATCAGCGATCTGTTGCTGTAGGTGGCCCGCTCAAATTCATCTATGTTGACAGACAGAAACGACACGTCCGGCAGCAAGGGGGCCAGCTGGCTGGTGATCGTCCTGGAAAGACCGGCCTGTTCTGCGGTGGTGCGTCCGCCCATGATGCTGCCAAAGATGTGCAGGAAGCTGTCTTTGCCTGTTCCCAATTGATAAAGTTCGTAGGGCCGTAACCGTACCTTGATATCATTTTCAGCGAAAAGACCTGTTGATTCCGCCGCTTTGTAAACGGTGTCCATGATAACTTCCGCAGGTTGCATGTCCAGTACGTTTTGGGAACATTCTATCACAAAATGTGGCATATGAAGCATGGTTTGGTGATCTTCAAATTTAACAGTAAGCCTTTAATTGACGGATTTTATTATTTTAAATGCCAAACGTTATAAACAACCTACAACCTCATGAAATATTGTTTAACAGCTTTTCTGCTGATGATGGTAAGTCATACCATGCTTGCCCAGCATCAATTTGGCGCTTCCCGCCAGCTTTTTAAGGTAGATGATAAGGTTTTTTCCACCCCTGCTGTCTATGGTGAATCGATACTTGTAGCTGGTATGAACGGTCGTCTGTACGCGGTCAACAAGAAGACGGGCGCCGTAAAATGGACAGCTGCGGTAAAGAAGGGTATTGCTACGGGGCTGGCCATATCCGGCAACACGGTCTTTGCCGGCAGTTATGACGGTCATTATTACGCTTTTGACGCCCGTAACGGAAAGCAGGTCTGGAAATTCCGCACCGGTGGCGAACGCATGATCGGCGCCAAAGGACTGTGGGAAATGAAGCCCGATACCATGTATATGGAAGACCAGTATGATCTTTATCTGTCTTCCCCCGCTACAGACGAAACGGCTGTTTACTTTGGCAGCAGTGACAGCTGCATCTACGCCCTTGATAAAAATAGCGGTAAGCTGCGCTGGAAATTCCGTACCAACGGACCGGTACATGGCGGCGCCGCCTGTTCACAGGGCATTGTGCTGGCAGGCAGCTGGGATACCTACGTATATGCATTGGAGGTAGCTTCGGGCAAACTGCTGTGGAAATTCAAAACAATGGAAGACGGGAAGTACCATCATGTGCTGGAAGGCATACAGGCCGCGCCAGTGGTGGCCGGCAATACAGTATATATCGGCGCCAGGGACGCCCGGTTGTATGCGCTGGACCTTCACACCGGCAGCAAACAGTGGGAGTACAGCGCCGGTGACGCCTGGATAGTAGGAGCAGCAGCAGTAGCTAACGGGCACGTATATGTGGGCACGTCCGACAGTTACCTGATGGTGGGCCTGGATGCCGCCACCGGAAAAGAACTGCATCGCCACAAAGGCGGCGGTTACGTTTTCGGGGCACCGGCGTTGTCAGGCACAGCACTGTGCTACGGCGATTTCACAGGCCGGCTGTTCCTGGTAAACAGAGACCATCCGCAACAGATAGATAGTTTTGATACGCCGGGCCGGAAACAACTGGCAGCGCAGCACCTGGACAGCATGGGCCGTATCCGCTTCCGCCATCTGGCCGCAGGCGCTGACCCGGCGTTATTTTCCACCACGGTGGCGGTGATGGACAAGTTGTATCAGCTGGAACCTTTTGCGACCACGCCTGTCATAGAAAATAACATCGTATATGCAGTAACGGCTACTGGCCGGTTGTACGCCATAGAGCTAACCCAAAAAGAAAAATAGCTGGTTAAAATAACGGGGGACGCCTTTGGGGCGCCCCCGCTGTTGTTATCTTGAAAGCACTATTTTATAAGTCTGGACTGCCTGTTCCCTTGTGGTCAGGGTGATGATATAAACCCCGTTTGGCAGGGATGACGGCAATTCAATATTCCTGACGTTGATGCGTGTCCGGTATACTTCCGTGCCTGAAGCATTTTTTACAGAGACGTCCATGTCATTTACGGCTATGTCTTCTCCGATACTGATTCTGCCTGTGGTAGGGTTGGGATAAAGGCGCAGGTTTTTCTTTTCCTGCTGCATTTCAGCGGGCTGTCCTAACCGGGCGTTATCAACAGACATAAGCGATGCTACACACCTTAAGCAGTTATCATAATACCAGCTTCTGATAGTACGGAAAGACTGCACTTTCTTATAGGCGATCATCTCATCCAGCTGTACCTGGTTCAGTGAAACTTTTATATGACCGTCCGGCGGTGGTACCTGACGCGGTTCCAGGGGGACAGGCACTTCTGTTCCGTTGATAAATAAGCGCAGCTGGTTGCCTGCCGTAGTACTGGTAGTGACCACATACAGATTAGACCTCCCGATGTTGGTGAGCGGTGCGGTTTTACAACCGACGCCCGGTTTGCAGGCGGTAATGGAGTCGGCGGTGACAGTAAACATCAGCGGCGGTATTTCTATATGAAGCCTGGGAGGCACGGTGCAGTAGGCCTGACTGTCAATACGGGCCCAGAATCCGACGGTGGCCGTGTCGCCGAGGCTCCAGGTATTTTGTGTACGTGACAAAGTATTTTCGAGACAGGGCAAAAAACTGAGTGCCTGCCTGCCGCATACCATATGGTCTTTGTACACCGGTATTAACGTGCTTGTCAGGTCCTGGCCGGAAATCAGTTCGTTGGTATTTCCGTCGAAAGAGTAGTACAGTATTTCGCCGGCGAAGTGAGGAACGTCGCAAAGAGAGAAATCACCGTAGGTCTGATCGGTGTAGTAGATCCGCAGTTCATCGTTGATGTCAACCAGTCCGCCGTTCAATGTTATCCTGACACGGTCATAGGGTTTTGAGGTGATAAATTCAAGCTCTCCCTGTGTGGAGTCTTCCCATATCTTCAGCATCTGGGCATCTACGGGCCTGAGGTCATTATTGGAGGTGTCGCCGGAGAGGGTTTCTATGTACAATTGGCCCAGCAGGCGAACAGAAAGCCGTGTGTGCCCGGTACCTATTTTAACCGTGAGTTTAGTGAACCGGTCAATGGTGCGGTGCTGGAATATCAGCGTTTGTTGCAGGCTGCCCAATACAGCAATTCCCATTTTAAAGGCCGAATAATCCTGCGTGTTGTTGCCCACGGCTCCCTGCGGGTCCTCTATCATGCATCCCAGGCAAATACCTGACACCTGGTGTGTTTCACTGACGGCAAATTCGCGGTAAACAGGAATAGTTGGCTGGGAGCGGGCGTCTGACCAGGCAAAACAGCATATAAAGAGAAATTGACAGAAGATCAACGCCCACGGGCGGCTATAGCAGGGTAGAGGATAGTTCTTCATATGTATTTTGAGGGTATGGTTTAGCGTATCTTCCCCTGAATTTACCAAATAACACAGACATTTCACCGCATTCCTGCCAGGCGGTAAACCTTGTCTTTATTGAAATGCGCCGGTTGTGACTCACGACCGGCGTTTTTTATTTGTCTTATTTTGAAACATTGTTGCAATTATTGTCTATCTTTAAATTTGCAACAATGTTTCAAAAAGTGTTTAAGAAAGATGATTTCCCTTTTTACCGGCAGTCGGATGCCATGGACTGCGGCCCTGCCTGTCTGAAGATGATAGCGGCCCGTCACGGCCGCGTATACCCGTTGCAGTACCTCCGCCATGCCTGCCGCATATCGCGGCAGGGCGTCACTTTTGCGGACATGATGGCTGCAGCGGAGCAGCTGGGGTTGAAGACATTGCCGGCGGAGTTACCTTTTACGGTATTGGCGAAAAAAGCGCCGCTGCCCTGTATCCTGCACTGGAACAAACAACATTTTGTGGTGCTGTACCGTATCACGGAGACGGCTGTATATATCGCAGACCCGGCGCTGGGGCGGCAAAGCCGTTACTCGCTGCCGGAATTCATGGCGGCCTGGCAATCAGACGCCGGCACCGGTTATGGCCGCGCGCTTTTCCTGGAACCAACACCGGCATTTTATACAGCGCCGCCGGTAGAGGAAACAAAAGCGTCGTTACGTTCTCTCTGGCCCTATCTGCAATTGCACCGTAAGAACCTATTACCGGTATTGCTGACATTACTGCTGGCCAGTGGCTTTGCTGTGCTCACGCCGCTGCTGACACAGGCCATCGTAGACAAGGGTATCCGTAATCAGCAGATATCACTGATACTATTGATCTGTACCGGCCAGCTGGCGCTGTTCCTGGGCCGTATGCTGGCGGAATTTGTCCGCGCGAGGCTGCTGCTGCGGATAGGCGCCCGGGTTAGCACGGCCATGCTGAAAGACTTCCTGCATAAGCTCCTGCGCTTGCCGCTCTCTTTTTTCGATAACCGCCAGGCAGGAGATAACATGCAACGGGTGACAGACAACCAGCGGGTGGAAGACTTTCTGACGGTATCACTGGTGGGCTTTGCCTTGTCAGTGGTAACGATACTGGTGCTGGGCAGCATGTTGCTCTATTATCACTGGCAGGTGTTTGCCTTGTTTATGCTGGGCGGCGCGGCAGGCATATTATGGAACCATGCCTTCCGCGGGCGGCGCGGGCGGCTGGACCAGAAACGCTTTGGCATATTGGCGGCCAACCAGGACATACTGCTGGAAATGTTTGGCGCCATGCAGGAGATAAAACTTACCGGCAGCGAGGCCAAAAAAACGGGGCAGTGGGAGGATATCCAGGAACAGGCCATTGCCGTAAAGCTGGAAAGCCTGCGGCTGGACCAGCTGGTGCAAGGCGTGTCGTTGTTCATCAACGAAACACGCAACGTACTGGTGACCTGCTTTGCGGCTGTGCTGGTAGTCAACGGTCAACTGACGCTGGGGGCCATGCTGGCGGTAACCTATACCTGTGGCCAGCTGAGCGCACCGGTATCGCAGCTTACGGATTTTATCCGCGCCATGCAGAACACCCGCTTCAGCCTCCGTCGGATGGCGGAAGTACACCACGAAGCGGAAGAAGATACGCCGCAGTTAAAACAGCTTCCTTCCGCCGATATAACAGGAAAGGATATACGCCTGCATAACCTCTCTTTCCGTTATGGTCACCGGCATTCTCCCTGGGTGCTGCGTAACATCAGTTTGTTGGTCCCTGCCGGTAAAGTGACCGCCATTGTAGGCATGAGCGGCAGTGGTAAAACCACGCTGCTGAAACTGCTGCTGAAATTCTATTCTCCACAGGAAGGAGCGATACTCCTGGGAGATGAACCGCTGGAAGAGCTCTCCGCCCGCTCCTGGCGCAGGCACTGCGGCGTGGTGATGCAGGACGGCCACGTGTTCCGCGATACGATTGCCGGCAACATCTTCGCGGGTGATACGAAAAAAGACTATGAGCGGCTATACGAAGCATGCCGCATGGCCTGCATACACGACTTCTTCGCATCGCTGCCTTTTGGCTATGAAACAATGATCGGGAAAGACGGCTATGGCCTCAGTGAAGGACAAACACAACGCCTCCTGCTGGCACGGCTTATCTACCGCAATCCTTCCATCGTGCTCCTGGACGAAGCCACCAACTCCCTCGATGCGCACAACGAGCGTGCTATCCTCCGTAACCTGGAGCAGTTCCTCGCCGGCAAGACCGTCATAGTGGTGGCGCATCGCCTGAGCACCGTTAAACATGCCGACCAGATACTGGTGATGGACAAAGGCGCTATCGTGGAAAGCGGCACCCACGCCGGACTGTCAGCCAGCGGCGGGGCCTATTATCAATTGGTAAAAAACCAGCTGGAGCTGGGAAAATAAACGTTACATGACACTGAAACTTTTTCCTCACGCACTGGTCCGTTATGCCGGGATTGCATTCCCCTCGTTAAAAGCTATGGAACTAACGGAGGTGAATACACGTCTATCTGCTGCCATGACACTGGAGCAGGATTTCCGGCAGTATCAGTCACACCTGTGTGAACTGCTGTACACTGCCATACAGGCTGCCGCAGATGATAATGCCCGTCAACTGCTGCTGCGATGGAAACGTGCCGTCTACAACGGCCGTAAGCCACCGGAAGAAATGCCGGCGGACTCACAAGCGCCGCTGCAGCACTATTGCCAGTTACTGCATCAGCGGCAACAGCAGCACGCGGACTGGCAGGTACATTATCATGCGCAACTGCAACAACACCGGCGGCAACTACAGGCCTGGTCTCGGGAGGAGGCGCTGAGGAAAGGCGTGTTACTTTCAAGCCCGGTGCTGTATGCGCAGCTGAACAATTTTGCTGCCGCCGACCCTGCGGCCTTCAGGGCCAGGGAACTGAAAAATGAATATAGCCTGCTCCGTTATATCACCCGCATGGCGGCTAAAACATCTCCTTTCAGTACGTTTACCTATACCGGCATTGCCACGTTGCAGCAGTCGCCCGCCACTTTGCCGGATACCGTGATCAGCAGCATCCGGCTCAATAACAGTTTATTCACCTACCTGCGCAGCCTGCTGGTACATCATCCGGTGCTCAACGAGGTCATGGAGGTGAAACTGAACGATACTGCCACGGTGAACGAAACAGACCTGCATTTCCTCGTGAATTATTTTAACGTGGAGGCGTTTCAAAGCCTGCCTGCCCGCAGTGTGGCCCTGTGGCTGTTTCACCGGCTGGAAGGCCCCTGTCGGCTGGCTACCCTTATCGACACGCTCGCCACGGAAATGCCCGGCACCGCACGTGGCCAGATCAAGGATTTCCTGCTGAAGCTATCTGCCAGCGGGCTGTTAGAGCTGGGCATCGGTTGCTCCGGTATTGATCCCGAATGGGACCATGCATGCATTAATTTCCTGGCAAATAGTCCGCAACAACATGCGTCTGTCGATGCATTACAGGAGCTGCTAAGATCATTGCAAGCCAGCCGGCACAGCTATGCGGCTGCCAACGCGGCCGGCCGTGCACAATTGCTGGATACCACCGCCACCATGCTCAATACGGTACTGGAACGGTTGAAAGATGAGGCAGCACTGCCCGGCGAAGCTACCATGCCTTCAACTGCTACCGCCTTTGCTGTTCATCATTTTACGCCCAGAAGTTTTCAGCCGTCTGATATTTTTTATGAAGACACGTGTACCAGGCAGACAGCTGTCTTACCTGCCGACGCGGAAACACTGACGGCAAAGGCCGAACGGCTATGTGCGTTGTTGGCGCCTTTTGACCTGCTGCAGGAAGAAAGAAACCGCATGTGTGATTTTTTCCTGCAACAGTATGATACAGCGCAACAAGTGCCGGTGACAAACTTTTATCAGGCTTATTATCTACACGTAAAAAAGGAGCAACCCAATACCGGCAGGATAACGGTCATGGATATACCGGAAACAATACAGCTCTCTGTAGGTAAAGAACAGATTGACATTGCCGGCCAGACTATAGACAGTACTGTGCCCGTAGCCCGTGGCATGTTTGTGCAATTTTTCTGTCCGGATGATGCCTCCCCGTTGATGGGCGTGGTAAATGCCTTGTTACCGGGCATGGGCAAAGTGGCCGGTCGTTTTTTGCATCTCTTCGGTCCCATTGCCACCGCGGATTTTAAAGCATGGAATACGGCATTACATCCCGGGCATATGATGCTGGAACTGAACGATGGTTCTGTTTTTAACGCCAATATACACCCGCCGCTGCTGCACCACGAAATCACCATACCCGGCGGCAGCAACAATTATCCCGCAGAAAAGCGTGTATCCCTGAAGGATATCATTGTGCGGTATGAGCCTGCATCAGCACAGTTGGAACTAAGGCATGCCATCACCGGAAAACCGGTGTACGCATTTGACTTATGCCTGGAATCTTTCTACAACCGGTCACATTTTTACCGGCTGCTGGCGCATTTTAATCCGGAACCAAGAGTGCCGCTTCGGAGTTTTATTGCGGCGGCAGACCGGCAATATACTTCGTTGTCCGGCGCAGCAGGCCCGGTACAGCTGCTGCCGCGTATCGTTTTCGAAGACCGGTTGGTATTGAGAAGAAAAGGCTGGTTGATCACTAAAACCGTCATTCCGGTCCAGGACAATACAGAAACGGAAGCAGACTATTTCCTCCGTTTGCAATGCTGGCTGGTAGCGCAACAGCTGCCGCAGCAGGTGTTTGTTTTCCTGAAATCGCCATATATACCGGCTACAGCCACCAAAGGACAACTGCAACGGGATGATTATAAACCACAATATATCAGTTTCGCGCAGCCCTTGTTGGTGACTGTTTTTAGGAAGATGCTTTCGCGGGCAGGCGAATACCTCTACCTGGAAGAAGTACTCCCGGATGCTTCCCAAAGCGGTACGGTAACAGAACATATGCTTCACTGGTATAAATACTAACTTATGCAAAGCACCTGGCTGTCTGTACACTTTTTCCATGGCGGTGACCATGACCGGCTGCTGCAACTGCTGGTCACGCCGGTAGTGCAGCAGGCGGGCTGCCCCTATTTCTTTATTCGTTATTGGGAGGGCGGGCCGCATATACGCCTGCGGTTATACGTAGCTGATGAACGGCAAACGGAAATAAAGCGGTTACTGGAAGATCAGGCCCGGGCTTATTTTGCCGCTTATCCCTCCAGCCGGCAGGATAGTGCTTACCCATCGCAACGGCTGCTGCCGAATGATTCCTGGCAGTACATACCCTATGTGCCGGAGATAGGGCGTTATGGTAATGTATACACGATGCCGCTGGCAGAACAGCAGTTTCATCTTTCTTCTGCCTGTGTGTTACAGTCGCTCAACCCGGCTGGCGCCCTGATGCAGGCCATCCGGCTGAACCTGGCGCTGTTGCGGGCATTGCAGCTGACGCCCTTGCACACGCTGCAAGTCTGTCGCCGTTTTATAGCCGCGTGGCTGCCGCGGCTGTATCTTCCGGAACAAGACCGGCAACAACAGCATGACCATTACCTGCAACGAATGCACGAAAAGTTTCTGGCTTATGCCCCGGTGCTGGCACCTGCCGCAGCCGAGCTATGGCAGGGAATGGAGAAGGGAAATGCGTCACCGGCATTACAAACCTTTACAGCAGGCAATCGTGATGTCTTTGCACAGTACCGGCAGCAAGGTTTCGGAGATGAACAACTGGCTGCCGTGGCGGGCAGTTTCCTGCACATGGGGCATAACCGTCTCGGCGTTTCCAATCTTGATGAAGCCTATATTATGTATTTCACCTGTAAATGCCTGGAACATATCTATGGAATCCCCGGATAAAAAGATCATAGAAACGGAATTGGCCCGTATTGCACAACTGGTACTGCCTGGCCTGCAAGAGGAAACCATCGCCGAAAAGACGGACCTGTTCAACGGCAGCGCCGGTGTTATCCTTTTTTACCTGCGGCTATATGACTGTTACAAACAACAGCATTACCTGGACGTTTGTGTAACGGCATCGGATACGCTGCTCTGGCATCCAAAGGTATTGCAGCAACCGTACTATACGCTGTACACCGGTGCCACAGGACTGTTGTACCTGTGTGTCAAAATGTACGAAGCCAGTGCGTATCGGCGTTACCTGGACCGTGCGCTGGAACTGACAGCGCATTTCAAACATGACATATCAGAGGGCGTATTGCAGGACGACTGGCTGAGCGGCCACGCCGGCAATATGTTTGTGCTCACTTACCTACATGCATATACGCAGGATGAAACACTGCTGCCGGTCATCCGGTCGCTGACCGGCAAACTGGTCCAACAGGCACGGCCGGCGCTGAAAGGATGGAGATGGGGCCATGTGAAGATGAGTTATGACAGCCTGACCGGTTTCTCCCATGGCGCTTCCGGCATCGCCTATGCACTGATGCAAGTGGGCGCATACTTCAGGGACGAAGGATTGCAATATCTGGCGGAACAGGCACTGGAATATGAAATGCAGTACTATGACGCCACCGCCGGCAACTGGCTGGACCTGCGCCTGACCAATACCTGCCTGGAGCGGGAAGACTTTTTCCACTGGGACATCCGGCGTTTCCGGGAAGATGCCGCTGATACGAATACCTGGGCCCATGGCGCAGCAGGCATCGGCATTGCCCGATTGTTCGCGCACAGGCAGACGCACCAGCCAAAGTATCTGCAACAGGTGGAGGATGCTCTGCAACGGTCACTGAAAGACGTACAGTTGCTGCAACGCGGTGACTTCACGCTGTGCAGTGGCTACGGTGGTATTGTTTTGCTGCTGTTGCAGGCAGCGGAAGTACTGGGAAGACCGGCGTTGCGGCAAACAGCGGAGGCAATAGCGTCAACGGCTGTACGTTACTGTAAGGCGCAAGGGACTTATAACTGCTACGTGCCTACGATGATGCAGGACCCTGGACTGTTCTCCGGCCTTGCCGGCGTAGGGTATATGCTGGCATCTGTATTGATGCCTTATAACGGGGATGCGGTACTGCATCCGGTCATCGGTATTAACCGGCAGGCAAGCCCTTTGTATGCGCCAGGCGCAGTCAAACAGCAGCTGTTTGCCAAGTACTATCCTCATACGTTTGCACTGTTGAAAACACATGGGTGGACATTGCCGGACACAGAAAGCATAGATACCCTGGAAGATCATTTACAGCATGCTATAAGTACGCTGCCGGGAGAAAGCCATGTGCGGCTGACGGACTGTTTTGCATTTGAGCAGCAGCTTACTTCCTTGTGGCGGGAACATAAAGGACTGTTATATTACACGAGGCGGAAAGAGATTGTCGGAGGTCTGCCGGAAGCTGCTCCAGATAAGGTGTTGCAGCTGAAGTGGACGGTTGTGGAACAAGTGTTGTTGTGCCGTACACAATGGCAGTGGGACCAACAGGAAAGACCCGGCGAGGCGGGGGAGTATTATTACCTGCTACAGGCTTACGAATATGGTGTGGCGGTTTATCCTGTCGGGAAACTGACAGCTGCCATTTTTGATCATCTTCAGGGAGGGTACACGCTGGAAGAAATATTACTTCGCTGTTTTAATACGGCCGACCGGGAGCAAGCATTGTCGGCGCTCGTGGCACAAACGCTCTCCATGCAGCGGCAGGGTTTCATTCAGCCGGTTAGCTGAAGTGGCGGCCCCGAAAGTAAAAACTACTTCCGGGGCTGCCTTTTTCAGCTATTAGACGCTCTTCCTGGTGACTTTTGGCACCTTAACGGTCACTTCGTAAGTGCCCGGGACAAACAGCCTGAACGAAAACCGGGGGTTTACGCTATAGACAGGATCAGTAGTAGGGGCTACGCCCGGATCTATTTTCACAAAGTCGCTTGGTATCCTGTAATACATGAGGTATCCGTATCCCGTAACTTCCTTCAGCGGGAAAGGGGTTACCTCAAAATCACAGATCATGCTGGAATCGGTATACTGTACCGGGTGGAAGCGCGAGTAGCTTTCAAATAACGGCCTGTCGCCACGTTTGATAAGCTCTCCTGCTTTCGGGTTAAACGGCGTGCCGTTTTTGTCTGTGACTTTCAGTATCACCCGGAAACCATCGTTGGATAATTTTTTGTACGTCATATCCGGTGAACCGATATCGCCGCTGGTGGTGGTATTGTTCTTGAACCAGGCGCAGCCTTTGCTGATGTCCTGGAACTCCAGCAGGTACAATTGAATCACGGATATATTCTTGAATATCTTGATGCCTCTTTCGTTGGCCACGCTGATATCGAAAGTATAGTTGCCATTGGGAATATTGATAGAGCCATTGTTAATGATCAGCTGGCCCGATTTCTCCACGATCTGCAAAGGTGGAACGCGCTGTTTGGTCCGGATAGCATTCAATTGCTCCACAGTAGTGTCCCTGTTGGGATCGAACAGTTTTGTGAATACCAGTATTTCCTGTGAGTCGGTAAAGGCCTTTATGGATTTACCGGTGGCGAGGTCCCGGATGTCGACCAGCTTTACGCTTAGCGGATAGCTGGTGCCATCGCCCTGGAAAGAACGTGCATCTGCGGTAAAGTAGGTTCCTTTGGGTACACGGAAAGTGTCGTCCACGTATCTGATCTGATCGCTGATATAGCCGGGGACGATTTTTTTGCAGGACATGAACGCTGCGATGACCAGCAGTACCAGCAGTCCTTTTTCGTATATGCGTTGGATTGATTTCATAGTCTGACTTTATTTTGGTTGCTTGGCGAAAGTGAAAATATGGGAGTTGCCTATTACATGCACCACCCCATTGTTGGTAATGATGCCAGACGACTGGATGATGTCTTTTACATCCCGCTGTGATTCCGGCAAAGCGGCCAGCGAGTCCGGATCTACGGGGTCCCTGGTGCCAAAGATTTTGGTGATATAAATATATTTCGGACGTTCCGTGAAGCCGGCGTTCACATATGTATTGCTGGGGTCTTCCTCCAGGGTGATGAGGCGTTGTTCTCCGTCTTTGGCCGTATACATGGTCCCGTACTTATTCAGGGAGTCACGCGTAATGTTTCCCTGGAAGATATAAGCCCGCAGGGAGTCTTTCAGGCCGGGAAAATCCAACTGGTCGAAGTTGAATACCAGATTTTCATCGCCGGTCTGCAATTGCAGCCTGGTCTGTACCACTTTTTTTACATAATTATTAATGCAATAGTTGGTCGGTGCAAAGAAAGTGGTATTGTTGGCATTTACTTCGTCTTTTAATCCTGTCTTGTCAATCAGGAGGATAAGCGTATCAAACAGGTGGTTAGTATGTAGGTATTCGTACGTACTTCCGTTGAATTTGGCGGAATGAAGGTTCCCGCCGACGATATAGTCCTTTTTGCAGGACTGGAATGCCACCAGCAGTATACAGCAAAGAAGGATATAGTGGGTGATCTTTTTCATGATCTTTTTTTTAGATGGTTACAGTCTTCCGTTCCAGTAAGGTGTTTGTTTCATCAAAGGGTTGTCTTTGAAGATGTCCCTGTTGATAGGCCAGTAGGTCCTGCCGTAGTTGGCGTTTCCCTGGGTGAATGAGCCGGAGAGTTTGTCGTTGAAGTCTCCCAGCTTTTTAGTACGGCAGAGGTCCCAGTAGGTCTGTCCTTCAGCATATAACTCTCTTACTCTTTCGTATACGATGAAAGTAAATAGGTCGTCACCGGTGAGGGACGGGTCGGTTGGCGTTACCCCGGCGCGTTGCCGGATCTTGTCCACCAGTGCGCGTGCGCCCGGTTCATCACCCAGTTTGAAGAGCGCTTCTGCGCGGAGCAGTATAATATCTGACAAACGGGATACCAGGATATTATTGGAAAACCAGGGGTCCCGTTTGATGTCGCCATCTTTATAGATGACGCTGGAATACTTTCTGAGCATAGGCCATCTGCCATCAAGCGCATAGTACCATACTTTGAAACGCAGATCGGTAGTGTCGCTGCCGAAGCGGTCATAGATTTTGTCGATAGTCTCCATATTCACGAGCCAGGGAACATCGTCGGTATTTACTGGTTTGCGGGTAGCCAGGAACGGGTCGTACAGCGTTCTTTCGGCGATACCTTTTTTGGAGCCTTCATTCTGGTTGTAGTTGATATTGATTTCGAAGATGCTCTCCGTAGAATGTCCGAGGGTCATCTTCACGTAGGTGGCGGAGTCGGTGATGAATGTGAGGTTAAATTTGCCGGGGTTAGTTACGATCTCACGGGTGTTCTCCTCACATTTGGCATAGTTGCCCATCCAGGCGTAGATGTGTGCTTCCAATGCCAGGGCGGTGGCAAGACTGGCCCTGATGCCGCGGTCGCCGGTGTTTTCTGTCGTTACCGGCAATAATTTTTTGGCCTGTTCCAGATCTGCGATGGCTTGTTCCAGCACTTTCTGCTGGGCCTCACGGCCGTAGTTTTTAGCTTCAGACACATCTTCCACGGCCTCAGTAACAAGCGGCACATCTCCCCATACCTTCGAAATGAAGAAATAGTTGAATGCACGGAGATAGTAGGCTTCGCCGAGAAAATAGTTTTTTCTGTCCTGTACTTTAAACGCACTGACAGGAATGGCCGGTATTTTTTTGATCAGCAGGTTGGCCTGCGCAATCGCTTTATAGAACGGTGTCCAGTCCTGAAGGTTCTCCAGGTAGCCGTAGTAGGAACCGTCAAAGGAGCCGTCACGCAACTGGTGTATGGCGTAGTCACTGCCATAGGTGATGAGGAACGTATTACACGGAACATCGCCGTATACGTAGTAGCGGTTTTCATCGGTGAGCGCATCACGGAGGAGCGAGTAGCCGCCAAGCAGGCCGGCCAGCGCATCGTTTTCATTCTGCCAGTAAACACCGCTGGACGGCGTTTCCCTGGGATTGAGTTCCAACACTTTTTTACAGGACATCCCCAGCATGCTGGCCATGCACAGAAGGCAGACAATTATATGTATTCGTTTCATATCTTTTTTTTAACGTTAAAAGCCCAGATCAATTCCCAGTGTGAATTTTGTCGGGATAGGGTACCCGTCGCCGTCATAAATGCCATAGGCGTTTACGGCTTCTGCATCCGGAATGGTGGACCGCTGCAGCGTGAACACGTTATCCATGATGCCGTATACACGGAGCCGGTTGAGCCTTAGTGTTTTCAGTACCCGCGGATTAAAGGAGTAGTTAACGCTGATGTTCTTCAGGCGGCAGTAGGAGCCGTTCTGGATATACATGGTGGAGCCATCCAGCCAGGCGTAGTGATAGTCGCGGTCGGCTGAACGCAGGGAGAGGGAGGGTATATCAGCGATATCTCCCGGCTTCTTCCAGTAGTTCACTTTGCTCAGATCGAAGAGCGCGCCTTTGGCCAGCTTGGTTTCGCCATCGTCGCCACTGCCGTCGAACAGGTTGACATAACGGCGGATCATATAGGAATTCAATATCTGGCGTCCGAGGGTGAAAGTGAGAAAGAACGAAAATGAAAACCCTTTATAGGAAATGGTATTATTAATACCACCGGTATATTTTGGGTTGGGGTCGCCGCCTACGATCTGGTCCATAGGGCCTTTGATATTGAAGTTGCCTACCTGGTCCACGATGATCGGGTCGCCGGCCTTGTAAGCCACGCCCACCACATTTTTCAGCGGCTGGCCTGTAAGGAGGTTAAAGGGCACATCGGAATCTTTGGAATAAACGCCCCTGTTTTCAAACACGAACATCTGGTTAACGGGTTTACCTACGTCCAGCAGATAGTCGAAGCCATAGGCGCCACCGTTATACGACACAATGAGGCTTCTGCCGCCGTTAGGCAGGCTGGTGATCACGTTCTGGTTGTAGGAAATATTGAAGTCGGTGAACCATTGTACCGCGCTTTTCTCTGACAGGTTTTTACTGTTGATCATCAGTTCCACGCCGGCATTGCGGATACCGATGGCATTTGTCTTGGCGAGGTCATAGCCGCTATAGATGGGCAGTTTGTAGTCAAAGAAACCACGGCTGGTTCCACGGGAATAGGCATCCACGGTGAGGCGGATACGATCTTTGAAGAAAGTGGCCTCCAGCCCGATGTTGCTTTGTATGGATTGTTCCCAGGAAAGGTTTTTCTGTGCAATGCCGCTTGAATAGTTAGGGATGATCACGGAGCCTCCGTTATAGGTGGTGGCGGGTGACTTCTCCTTATCGCCGAATTTGGCGGCATTTACCGTGTAGGTGTTGTAGCCGAGGTAGTTGTCCTGCGGCTGACTTCCGGTAATGCCATAGCTGCCGCGTATTTTCAGGTAACTGAGCCAGTTGCTGCTGCTTTGCATAAATGCTTCATCACTGATGATCCAGCCTGCCGATACAGAAGGGAAATAGCCCCAGCGGTTGTTTTTGCCAAACTTGGAAGAGGCATCGGCATTAAAAACGGCAGACAGCAGGTATCTACCTTTGAAGTCATAGTTCATCCTTGCAAAGAGGCTCTGAAGACCGTATTCCTGGAACGCGGAACTGGCGGTGCTGAAATTTTTGTTGGCCGTGTTGACAGTATTGACATAGTCGCTCGCAATGAAGTCTGCATCTGCATAAGTATTGCGGTAAGCGTTGTACTCCATGTTCTGGCCACCGATCAGGTTTACGGTATGCTGGCCCAGCTTTTTCGTGTATTCGAGCGTGTTAAAGACGGTGAGGTGTTCGGATTTGTCCGCAAAGGAAGAAGCAAAGCCGAAGCCGTTGTCCCTCACTACGCTTGGTGAATAGTAGTCACGGTTGGAATTGGAGGCCTCGTATGACACGGTGGTATTGAACATCAGTGATGGCAGCACTGCATAGTTAAAGACTGTGCTCAGCTGCAGGCTGTTGTTGATGTTCTTGTCCATCTTACGGCTGTTGCCCACCAGGAAGTCTTCACCGGCAGCGGTGAGTTGGTAGAAGGAAGAGGGCAGTGCGTCACTTTTAAAGGAGAAATTGCCGCCGGTACGCTCATTGACGGAGCGCGGCCGGTCTGTTCTGTATAACCTGAAGATGGTGCGGTTACTGAGTTTGGGCGTGATCTGTATGCTTACATTGGAGATCATGCTGTATCTTTTGAACCCGGTATTTTTCAGGATGCCTTCTTCGTTGTAGTGACCGAGGCTCACGCGGTAGTTGACCAGCTCTGTGCCGCCGGAGATAGACATATCATAATTGTGGATCATGCCTCGCTGATAGAAAAGCCCCTGCCAGTCGGTGTTGTTGTTGAAGGTTGGATTGAGGCTGTCAGTGAGCATCTGCGGCAGTTTGTAATTGTCTTCCCACTGGTTGTACTGGTTGAGCACATCCAGTTTCATTCTGCGTTCTTCCGCCCCGGTCACCAGTTCGGTGAGCTTACGTTGTTCTGACACGCCATGGTAGGTGCTGAAATTGAATTGTGCTTTTCCGGCATTTGCTTTTCTTGTTTTAATGATAATCACGCCATTGGAGCCCCGGGAACCATATATGGCGGCGGCAGAGGCGTCTTTCAGCACGTCAATGGATTCGATGTCGTTTGGGTTCAGGCCGGCCAGCAGGTTGGTATTGGTGCCCTGGCCATATGTCATCTGGCTGATGTCGTCGGTAGTGGTGGGGATGCCGTCGATCACGAAGAGGGGTGAACTGACGGCCCTGGCGGCATCATAGCCTCTGAGCACGGAAGTGTTGCCCCTTACCACAAAAGTATTGCGAACTCCCGGTTCGCCGGAAAAGTTCTGCACGTTTACGCCGGCAACGCGGCCCTGCAGTAACATATCAAAGCTGGGCGCCGGTATGTCTTTGATCACATCGCCCTTTACGCTGGAAATGGCTGCGGTGTTTTTCTTCCGCGATACTTCCTGGTAGCCGATCACCACTACGTCTTTGAGAGATTTTGAATCTGCCGACAGGGTGATGTTCACATTGTTCTTATTGCTGACATTGATTTCACGTGACAAATAACCAACAAAAGAGAATTGAAGTGTTTTGGATGGTCCCTTTAAGGTGATAGTAAAGATACCATTGCTTGCGGAGGTGGTGCCATTGGAAGAGAGGCCTTTCTCAATGATGGTAACTCCCGGAAGCGGGGAGCCGGTTTCGTCCCTGACGATACCCGTTATCTTCAGGTCCTGCGCCTGCACTGATAGCGCGAGACACAACAAACTTAAAGCATGTAAAAGTCGCTTGATCATTGTAATGTTTTTTTGATGAAAGTGGTTGATAATAGGCATGACACGGCCTGGCCCTGCTATTGCAGCGCCTTTTGCCTGTATACAAACAGGCTTGTCAGATGGAGGATTTTATGAACGCAGCGGGCAATAACCGGCCAGGCCCCGTGGTGACAGGGCAAGGGGCAGCAAACTATCGTTCATAAAAATTACATCTGCATGCCGTGCAGATACGGCTTAGCTGCCACGGATGTGGTCCTGGAAAAGAAGTGTAGACATGTTATCGATTTTTGGTTGATGGGAAGATATTATGCACGACCTGTGCATAACCTGTGTTTCACTATTTAGCGGTTAGGTCCTGTGCATGAAGCAGCCGTATCTTCTTTCCTTCTCAGGGAAAAAGACAGCTTGATTCCGGGCACGGAAAAAGATCTTCAGAACAATATGTTATCAGTGTTAAGTGTGCAGTACGGTTAAATCAATTTTAAATTTTGGTTGACATAAAAAATAAGAAGCTAACTACACGCGGCCCGCGACTAACAAATCAAGGATAGAATTACAACGTTTTTTCAATGTTCAGTTTACTTCAATAGCTCATGCTTTCATTCGTTGTGTAATGGCTTTCAATTTGTCAAGTAAATTAGGGCTTAAATCCCTACGCAGGCTGCGTTGGATTGTTTTCTGACAATTTGTTTACAAAGCCTTAAATTATCTAGCAATTATTGGTAAAGAGTATGCAAATATTGTGCTGTTTTGGGGCAAAAAAAGAAGGCTGACCAAAAGCAGCATCTGCTTTTGGTCCAGCCTTCTTACTTTTCTGTTCGTATAACCTTAGCAGATGATGGTCGTGCACAGATGGCCCTCGTCATCTGTCTGCAGGGTATGCGTTGGGTGGCTCTGGCCCGCAAGGCCACCGGCAAGACGCATGTTCATTTCGTTGTCGAGGCTGGTGACGAAGCTGTCAATTTTCAGGTCGTCGATGCTCAGCTGGAGATTGATGGATTGATCTTTCATAAAAATAGTGTTTTTGATAGTGATGCCTACTGTTATAGGGTTTCGGCTTATCCCCTTATTGCGCAATATCTTAAGTGACTACAGTCTCACGCCTGCGAAGGCTTTGAATGAAACCGGCGCTCCTTCTATGTAGTAGTAACTTTTTACGCCTTCATGAATAGAGCCGATGAGGATGTCGCCACTGGAGAAATATCTTTTGTTGGTGAGATTATCTGCGATCACGCGCACATACCAGCGGCCGGCATCCCAGGCAATGCCTGCGTCCAGTTTCGTATAGCCTTTCAGGTATACGTCCGGTGTATAGGTGGCGGTGCGGGTAACGGTGCTTTGTCCGGCGCTGACGCTCAGGCGCGCTTTCGGCGTTACCGGGATGGCATACTGCACCCAGGTGTTGATCATCTGTTCCGGGGTAAAGGCCAGCCTGGTGCCTTCATTTTCCGGGCGGGTGTCTTTGCTGGTGATCGCATACGTATAGGCGTAATTGGCAGATATTGTGAGACGGTCGGACAGCCGTCCGATGATATCCGCTTCCACACCTGTACTGGTGGCTTGTCCTATCTGCCGGCTGAAACCGGGATGTTGCAGATCGGATACCAACAGGTTGTTTTTGATGATATGATAGCCTGCCAGTGTGGTGATCAGCTTACGCTGAAACCATTCGCGTTTAGCGCCCACTTCGAAGCTGTTGCCACGCAACGGCTTGAAGTTATTGCCGGCAAAGTCGGCACCGGCCTGTGGAATGAACGACTGGTCATATACGGCATATACGCTGGTGTTTTCACCGAACAGGCGGGTGATGCCCAGCCTTGGGGAGAAAGCGGTTTCATTTCGCAGTGGTGTTTTGGCGTTGGTGGTAACGGGCATGTTAAACGTGAAGCGGCCACCATAGTTAAACAGCCAGTTTTGATGTACGCGGGTGGTATTGTAAACAAAGGCGGACCACCAGTTATTTTCTCTGACGATCAGTCTTGGCTTGCCCAGCTCGGCTACGCTGTCTTTGGGTAAGCCGTACTGCGGATGGTTACGGTCGAATGTAAATTTGTACCGGCCATAGGCAACGGAAAAATCATCTTTACTATAGTTATAGTCGATGCCCGCCACCAGCTGATGACTGACAGCGCGGCCTGTGTTGAATGTGCCGTTGATATATGCCTGTGCCGCGGCCACTCGTCCGTTGACGTTACTATACTGTGACATGCGCCTGGTGATATTGGTATTGTCAAAGTTGACGGGGGAGTAGTTGTCTGAAAGCAACGACCATGTAGCGCTTGGCGTGGCGGTGTATTTGGACTGAATGGTCAATTTCCAGCGGTTGTTGAAGCGATGCGCGAACATCAGCCGCACGCTTTGCGACATGGTATAGGATTGCGGCAGGTTGGGATCGCCGGCGTAATTGTTGCCGATGCGGTGTTGCAGCACATCAGCGTCGGTACCGGTTTGGGTGACGCTGCTGCCGCCGTCGGCGGTCATGCGTATGAGGTTGTACTCTGCCAGCAGGAAGGTGCCGGGCTTGAAATTATATTGTATGGCCGGTGATGCGATGTATTTCCTGGTTTTGATAAAATCCTGGAAGCTTTGTTGTTGCTGATAGGCTGCATTGATACGGTAAGAAAATCCTTTTGCCTGCACTGCCGAACCCACGTCGGCGGACACACGCAGCAGCCCGAAGCTGCCGCCGGCGGCTTCTATCTGGCGGATGCGCTGCGGGCCGGGCGTTTTAGTGGTGATATTAATACTGCCGCCCGGCTCCCCGGAAGAGAGCAGGAAACCGGCAGGGCCTTTGATAAAGTCTACCCGCTCTATCATGGCAGCATCGTCTATAAGCGCGCCCATGGTACTGCGTTGCGGCATGCCGTTAACATAGGTGATGGCGCCGAAACCTCTGACCATAATGGTGGTGGAAGCGTCGAATACAGAGCCGTTGTAACCCATTTTTACACCGCTGGCATTACGCGCGATGTCTTTCATTTCCAGGCCGCCTTGTTCGCGGACCAGTTCACTGGTCACACTGGTGATATTTTGGGGCGTCTCCAGCAGGCGGCCTTCCAGTCGCAAAGTAGGCGCCATGCTGTCTGCTTTCATGGTTTTCTTTTTATCCAGTACGATAATTTCCCGCAACCGTTGTTTACGCAGGCTGTCGGTATCGTGCTGGCCATAACTGTACAGGGAAATAGCACTCAGACCTATCAATGCAGGTAATGTTTTATGCATGTTCATATTTTATTGAGATCATTCAATTTTCTTTTTAGTACCAGTGTCCCGGAGCCCAGCCCGGCGGCTGTCAGCGCCAGCAGGTACAACATGCCGTTTCTCCAGTGGGCGGGGCTTTCAGGATCATATGACGGGATATAAACCGGCAACGACTGGTAGTCGGCATCTGTGAGCTGTCGATCTTGAAAATGCCGTTGGTAGAAGAACTGTTTCCATTGCTCGCGGAAGCGGCGGGTTTCTTCCCGGAAATGATCATAGTCAGCGATATCTGTGCGGGCGATACTGTTGAGCAGCCATTGCGTGTATACGGCCGGGTTATATCTTACAGCAGCAGCCAGCGTTTGTTGGGCTTTATGCCTGTTGACCTCCTGTGAAGCTATAATGCGCTGCATGCGCTGGTCTACCAGCGAATAATAGGCCATCGCATGGCGGGAGCTGTGTACGCCGGTATCGTAGGCCTGCGCATTGCGGTATTGAGGATAAGCCTGGTAGAAGCTGTCCAACAGCTGCCGTTTGGGAAGGTCCCAGGTGTCCCATTCCAGTTGTCGCTGCACGGCAGCATTGGCGGCGGTATCATTGGTCTGTGGCCGGGTGGTCATCAACCTGAAACCCGCGGGTAATACAATCAACAGTAACAGCCAAAGGCTGAAAAGCAATACCAGGTTGGTGGTGGTTTGCCGGTTCCATGCAATGACAAACCAGATGAGGCCCATCCAGAACGATAACCAGGTAGCGGTAATGCCTATCCAGGCGGCCCACTCCAGCCAGGGAAAACCATGTGTAGCGGCAGATAATGCCATGCCGACCGTTCCGGTTAATAGCATGGCTGATAACAAGATGAGGTACCGTATGAGCAACCGTAGCAGGAGTAAGCCTGTAAGTGCGCCATGCTGCACCATCAACAGGGGCAAGGTACCTTGCTCTTTTTCCTGTGACAGCAGATGACAGCTCATACAGATTGACAGTAACGGCATCAGGTAAATCACCAGGAAGGCAGTATCAAAATTGCCGGTGGCCAGTTGCAACGGGTTACTGATTTTTTCTTCCGCAGGCGCATAGCTGCTTTTCACAGCTATGGGATAATAATATTTAGCAAGGTCGCTCATGCCGACAGATAATGCCGCTGCCGCCGCCGGTGGATACCATGCTACGGCATGCAGCTTGTGATCGGCCACAACAGGCCAGCTCGCGGCTATGTAAGCGGCTTTGCCCTGCGGCGTGCTGGTGTCGGCATGTAGTTGTGCGCGCAACATGGTCAGCTGTTGTTGATAATATTGTTGCAGGCTGTCCACTGCCGCGTGTTGTTTTGCAGACACATGATGACCATAATACAGTGCCGCCACTGCAGCGGGCAACAGGATGGCCGCCACTACCGGCAGCAGCCTGGTGCGGCATAATAAGCGCCATTCCTGTTGCGCTACGGACAGGTATTTATTGAATCGGTGCATGTCTGGCAGAACGGTTTAAAAGTGAAATAGTGATCATCAACCATAACAGTAAAGACAAGGCGGGCAACCACTGCTTTCGCAATACCTGTGCAGTGACGGGGGGCTGGTATTGGAAAACCGGCATCTGCCCGTACAGCTGGCGGCCTTGTTGTCCGCCATGGGCCATGGCATTGTTCAGCCGGCGGATGAACATATTGCGGTACTGTGTTGCAGCCTGATTGAAATGATACTGATGCTCATAGTCGGTGCCGCACAGCGCCATGGAAATACTGCGGATGGCGAGATACGGATCTGCCAGTGCCAGGTAGTGCTGCACGCTGTTTTGTAGCCGTATCAGACTATCAGTCATGGCAGCATATTTTTCGTATACCCGTTGCGCATAGTCTTCGTCTGCCTGTAGCCGGACAGCGTCAAAATTTATAGGCAGCTGATCGATGCTGCTGACTTTGTACTGCTGCAGCGTGGCCTGTTCCAGGCGGGCGGTACGGGCATCTCTGGGATCGTTGCCGTTGATGCCCGATTTGATGGCCCGATCAATTTTTTCCTGTACTGCCGGTTGGGATGGCAGCGGATAGAGGGCTTCTCCCGTAGCAGCCGCCAGCCGGGGCAGCAGGATATGCCAGCATAACCAGATGCCACATAACAGTAACAACGACTGTCCGGCGTGGCGGGCCACTGTAGAGAGCCAGAGGCCGAGCAACACAAAGATGCCGGCATAGCAGCCATAACTAACCACCAATAGTAATATGTGCGGCCAAGCGCTGCCGCTGGCCATCATCGGGAAATACAGCAACATGGAGAGTGACAGCATAACGGCCATCACGCTTAGGTATAGCAGTGCCTTGCCGTGTATAATGCTGCGGAGAGTGGCGCCCTGTACCAGTTGTAACCGCAGCGTGCCGCTGTTTTTCTCCTGTGTATAACTGTTGAAACACAGGAAGAAAAGAAACAACGGAAAAAACAGTTGCAGCACCGTTGCGGGTGTAAGCGCGCCAAAGCGCAGGTAAAGATCAGCAGGCTGCAGTGGCGGCGTGGCCATGTTGTGCTGTACATGCGCTTCAATGCGCATGGCGTTGCCGGTGAACGGCTCCAGTCCATTATCGAACCGGCTCAGAGGGGTGAGCGGTTTGAAGATATACGTACCGAAATGCGCGGCACTGTGTGGGTCATCGGCGCGCAACTGTTCCCACTGCTGCCGGAACTGCCGGTTGGCAGCTTCACGCTGTTGCTCCTCCTGCCGGTACAGCAGGCGGGAGCCGGCGGCAGCGATGCCGGATAGCACCAGTGCAGACAACAGGGTGATGGCCATAGTGTAATTACGCGACACCATGTGCCATTCTTTGATGGCAATTATGCTGAACATATCGGAATGTTTGTTACCAGGTGGATGTTTCCATAAATTCCATGTAGCTGTTTTCCAGCGTATAGTGATCTGTGGCCGCAGCCTCCATGATAGTCAGCAGATGGCCGTCCCGCATAATACCGATACGGGTGGCGACTTCTTTGGCGCGGTAGATATCATGGGTAGCCATTAACACGGCACGGCCTTCCTGGCTGAAGCGCCGCAGCAATACGGAGAACTCATTGCTGGCGCCGGGGTCCAGCCCGGAGGTGGGTTCGTCCAGCAGCAGGGCGCCGGCGTTTTTAGCAGTGGCTATGGCGATGCCTACTTTCTGCCGCATACCCTTGGAATAACTTTGTACCGGCCTATGAAGGGCTGACTCCTGCAAGCCTGCGTCCAGCAATAATTTGATGGCAGCATCTTTCGGAAGCTGTTCACCCGTGAGCGAATGGAAAAAAGTGAGGTTCTCCAGCCCGCTCAGGTAAGGGTAGAGGGTAACGGTCTCGGGTATATAAGCGAGGTGCCGCCGCGCTTCCTGTGGCCGGCTGTATACCGGTATCCCGTTTACCAGCGCCTCTCCGGACGTGGGCTTCAGGAACCCCAGGAAACAACTGATGGTGGTGGTTTTGCCGGCACCGTTAGGTCCCAGCAGGCAGAAAATTTCACCTTTGGCTACAGACAGGTCGAGCGCGTGCAGCGCGGTATGCCGGCCAAATGTTTTGGTCAACGCAATAGCTTGCAGCATAAGTTACAGCGATACGGGTACAATGAAACAGAATCGGAAAGTGGTCTTCAGTGAAAATCACGCTGAAGGAGGGCCTCTGCCGGCCTGCACTTGTTCTGCGCCAGGGTACCAGTTTGCTGTAATGAAAGAGAAGGTAATGTATGGAGTGGATAGTAGCGGTGGAGAGGAAACGACATCAGGAACGGTCGCATCTTTGACCAACTGAAAGTCACAGATGTCGCAGGCATGAGACGCCTGTATATGTTGGTCGTTCAGCCCGTGATGGAACGTCGTATAACCCTGGCCGGTAGCCGGATGGTGATGGAGCAGTTTTACCATCTGCACAAAAACCAGCAGGGCCATCAGAAAGAAGGCCAGTAACCTGCGGGTGATGTGAAATGGTTTTGGGTGCATGCAGCAAATATAGGATATGTATTTCAGAAATGAAACAATGTTGCAAAAAATATATTCTCCGGGATATTTAATACGGCCATTCAAAAAAATCGGCAGGCATCCAGTTGACACGGGCCGGTTTTTCTTCCGGCCGTTGAAAGAACTGTGTAATAATTTCCAGTGCAGCCGGCATGTCTATGAATGACGCCTGTGGCACATATTGCTCATCGCCCGCATCTGTGAAGCTACGATCATGCGTGTCCGTAACGCTGTACCAACAGGTGCCCTGCCGGGCATCAGGAACATTATAGTCATACCTGAAAGAAATTTCGTCAGGCGTCCGCATAATAAAGAAAAGGATGATGGCAGCGCCTTCGTCCATCAGGTATTCAAAATAACCACAGTTGGTTTCCTGCAGGTCTTTCTGGCGAAGACGGCTGAATACGGCCGTTACGTTTTCCAAAGGGATGGTTTCAGCAAATGTCTGGTCAAGCAGCGTGGTGTAGATGGTCATGTTATCAATATAGTTTTTTATGTTGATTTTACTGTATTTTTATATAAACAGCCCCACCAACTTTTATTAATAACGATGGAGACAAATACCAGGGAAATATTTCTGTCAGCCTGTACGAAGATCGCGGAGCGACTGTCCGCATACGGCTTTAAGCCCATGCAGAAAGCGCAGACACTGAGAAAAACCACCCGTAATAAAAAAGTGTATTTCGATATTCATTTTCAGTCGAGCGTTAAAAACTGGAGCGGAGGCGTTACCCTCTGGCCTTATCTGACCATCGCTTCCGGCGAACTGAAGAAGTGGCAAATACAGCAGCATCAGGACAAAGACGCCGCCGGGATGATATTCGCCACCCGCCTGGAGAACCTGACGCCACTGAAAAACAAGAACCAGGACTGGAACATGGCTGTCAGCAACCAGGAAAATGTAATCCCTCAGTTATGTGAGCTGATTATCACTTACGCGTTACCGTTGTTCGATAAATTTGAGGATACGGACCTTGCGGTACAGGACATGGTAGCCAATGGCGTGGCTTTTAATGCACATTTTGATGCCCGTCACCAGAACCTCCCCATAGATTTTCTCTGTTGCTTCGGTTCACAGGAGCTGGCGCAGGCAGCCTTTGATAACTATCTCCATCAACAGAAACTAACAGCGGGGGCTAAACGCGTTTATGAGGAAATGGCCGCGCAGAAACCGCCAGTCAATAAAAATATAACAGATAGCACCATGCGGGCGGCTTATCGCAACCATCTTACAATAAATACATAGCAGCCAAAAGCATATGACCGCTTTTCTCTGCCAGGGCTCGTAACAGGGCCGTGGCGAGGCATTGTTATTGTGAGATGTTCGGGTAAAAGCGCCTGTAATGAAAACCTTCCTCTTGTTGACAGCCTGTGTTTGCTTCTTTTGTTTGCCGGTTACGGCCCAGCATGAGCATCATAATATGGCGCAAATGAAGGACACTACCGGGAAAAAGGATGGAATGGAGCATATGTCAATGCCCATGAGCCATGCTTTTTCAAGGAATCTGCCCATGAACAGGAATGGCTCCGGTTCTTCCTGGCTGCCGGACGTATCTCCCATGTATGGCTATATGTTCCATTCCCGTAAATGGATGTATATGTTACACGGCAATGTTTTCCTGCGGTACACCTACCAGGATATCGGCCGTAAAGGGGACCGTGGCGGCGATAAGTTCGATGCGCCCAACTGGTTCATGCTCATGGCGCAACGAAACGTTGGTAAAAAAGGACTGTTCCACTATGAAGTGATGGTTTCCCTGGACCGGCTCACTGAAGGCGGGGCTGGTTATCCGCTGTTGTTCCAGTCGGGTGAGAGTTGGAAAGGTCAGCCGCTGGTAGACCGGCAGCATCCGCATGATCTTTTCTCCGGACTGTCTGTCGGGTACGCCTATGCGCTTTCAAAACATGCAGATATATATGCCAGTTTCGGTTACCCGGGTGAACCTGCACTGGGGTCGGTGGCGTTTATGCACCGGCCTTCCGCTATGAATAACCCGGACGCGCCCATCAGTCACCATTGGAATGATGGCACACACATCACCTTCGGCGTGGCCACCCTGGGCTTCCGGTTATACGATTTTAAGCTGGAAGGCAGCTTGTTCACCGGCAGGGAACCGGATGAAAACCGGTACAACTTTGACAAGATGCGGTTTGATTCGTGGAGTGGCCGCTTTTCGTATAACCCTTCCCGTAACTGGGCGCTGCAGTTGTCACATGGACATATCAAGAGCCCGGAGCTGCTGCATCCGGAGGAAGATATTGACCGCACTACGGCATCCGCCGTTTTCAGTCTGCCTTTCGCGCAAAACAGCCATCTGAATATAACCGGCTTGTGGGGATTGAATAAAATCAAAAGCCATCCGGGAGAAAATGCCGTTCTCCTGGAAGGCGCCGTGAATATGAAACGTACTGCGGTTTATACCCGGTACGAATGGGTAGAAAAATCAACAGAGGAGCTGAATCTTGATCCGGCGCAGTATGGTGCTGACAAATTGTTTACCGTACATGCACTGACCGCTGGCGTTAGTTATGACCTGCTACGGGTAGCGCATACACGACTGGCCATTGGCGCGCAATGTTCTGTGTTTTTTAATGAGAAAGCGCTGCACCGCCTATATGGGATTAACCCGATGGCCGGCGAAGTATATGTGAGAATATATCCTGAGCTGATGAAGCTATGACCATTATTCTCCCGGGTGGCATAAAATTTAGTCTCCTTTAATAAAAACAGCAAGGTCATGATACTACGCGATGCACACACTGTCAGCCTCTGGCAGGATTATGCCGGAGGGTATAATGTAATCAACCGGGCCGACCCTCAGCAGACTTATGACGTCATTATTGCAGGGGGCGGCATAACGGGGATCACTACCGCTTTTTTGCTGCAGAATGCCGGTAAGAACTGCCTGTTGATAGAAGCCGCCAACCTCGGTTATGGTACTACCGGCGGCACCACCGCTCACCTGAATACACTGGTAGATGTACCATATAATACGATACAACAGCATTTCGGCAAAGAAGGGGCGCGGCAGGTAAAAGAAGCCACGGCCGAAGCTATTCAGCTGATACAACATCATATTGACCGGTTCGATATCCGGTGTGGATTTGAATACGCAGATGCGTATCTGTTTGCCCAAACGGAAAAGGAAGAGGCCGCGCTAAAAGACACTGCCGAAGCTATGCTACTGGCCGGACTGGATGTGTCAGGTGCAGCGACAATACCGGTGCCGTTTTTATTCAGGAAGGCTGTTAAAGTGACGGGCCAGGCCAAATTCAGCCCGTTGCCTTATATACAGCGTATGGCCGCCGCTTTTGAACATATTGGCGGTACTATCCTGCAACAGTGCCGTGTAACGGCCGTCCAGGATAATGGTCCCATGCTGATCGTTACCACGCTGGGCGCATTCCGCTGCCGGCAGTTCGTATATGCTACACATATTCCGCCGGGGGTAAACCTGCTGCATTTGCGCTGCGTGCCCTACCGCAGTTATGTGTTGGCCGCCACCCTGGCTGACAATAATTATCCGGAAGACCTGAGCTACGATATGCAACAGCCTTTTCATTACTACAGAACACAGGTGATGGACGGACAGCCTTACCTGATAGCAGGAGGGGAAGATCATAAAACGGGGCACCAGGAAAATACAGAGGCCTGCTTCCGTAAGCTGGAAGCACATCTGCGGGAGGCATTTAATATTGAAGATGTCCGTTACCGTTGGTCGGCACAATATTATGAGCCGGCAGACGGTCTGCCGTACATCGGCCGCCTGCCGGGACAAACCGGTGAAATATATGTGGCCACCGGCTTTGGCGGCAACGGTATGGTATATGGCACCGCTGCGGCGTTGTTGCTAAAGAGATTGATGCTGGGGCTTCACAGTGAGCACGTCAAACTGTTTGATCCCAGCCGTATCAAGCCCATTGCAGGCTTCAACACCTTTGTGCCGCATAATGCGGACGTGATCAAACAGCTGGCCAGCCGGCTGCTGCCGGCAGAAAAGCTGGAGCAGCTCGCAGGACTGGCGCCGGGAGAAGGAAAGCTGGTCAGTTACGAAGGGTCAAAGATCGCCTTGTATAAAGATGAGCAGGGCGCCTTACATGCGGTAGATCCCATTTGTACACACCTGGGATGTGAAGTCCACTGGAACCAGGCAGAAAAATCGTGGGACTGCCCCTGTCACGGCGCGCGTTACGATATAGACGGACAGGTATTGAATGCTCCCACCAGCAGAGGCCTTGATCCACATGATATCGGTTAAATAATTATCTCCCTTTTAGCCACGAACTGATAGCATGGGCAACGCCTGCGGGGATGAAATGTCCTGCCAGTTGTTGACAGACACGTGAATAATTAGCGGGCTTTTTTTATTTTAGTGCCTGAAAAAGGAATAATTTGATAAGGAGTGATGCCTATAGTGATTTGGAGCTGATAAGTCTGCTGAAGAGGGGAGAGGTGGCGGCCTTTGATCTGCTTTACTCCCGCCACTGGTCTGGCATGTATCAGGCCGCTTTTTACCTGCTGCGCGATCAGAATGCCTGCATGGACATTGTACAGGATATTTTTGCCTGGCTGTGGGAAAAGCGGGAAGAGCTGGAAATACAGGCTGTTCCTTCATATCTGCGGAGTGCTGTCCGCTTTAAAGTGGCCAACTACATCCGTTCCGGCAAAATCCGGGACGAATTTTATACCACGCTGGCTGGCCTGTCGCTGCCGGAAACACCCGGCCCGCAGGACTTCTTGGAGCTGAATGACCTGAAAGTGATCATCACGCAGGTGGTGAACAGCCTTCCCGAAAAGTGCCGGGAGATTTTTCTCCTGAGCCGGGATGGCCAGCTAACAAATCAACAGATAGCTGATTTATTGAATATTTCTATCAAAACTGTCGAAGCGCAAAAGACCATCGCGCTGAAGCGCATCCGGGCAGCCGTGGACCCTCACCTGCTCGCCTTGTTACTACTTCCCATCGTGACCTGTCATTAATTTGCCCATCTCAAAAAAAAATTGAGTTGTTTTTAAGGGTGAGTGTTTTTGCAAGTGCCTATGTATAGGACGGGCTACATATGAGAAAAGAGGAAGCCATATTATTAGCGGAAAAAATTGCATCCGGTACAGCTACAGATGCGGAGATGATGCAATACAACCAGTTGTTCAACGCTTTTCAGGAGCAGGGCGGCTGGGACGAGTTGGTGCTGGGCAACAGGCAGCAGCTGGAGGAGTTGATCCGTCAGCGGTTACAGCCTGTGCTTGACAGCCGTCGTCCCGCGAAAAAAGTATACTGGTATAAATGGGCCGCGGCTGCGGCAGTGGCCTTGCTGATGGGAAGCGGGTATTATTTCCTGCAACATCGGCAAGCGGGCCCGCTACAACCGCAGGCTCTCCGCTTCCGGAATGATATTCCGGCGCCTGCGGCCAACCATGCTGTACTGACATTGGGCAACGGCCGGCAGATACAGTTGGACAGCGCCGGCAACGGTACGCTCGCCGTACAGGGACAGGTACAGGTCTCTAAAAATGCCAGCGGTCAGATCGTATATGCTGGCACAGACAACGCCGGCAGCTTTAATACCTTACAGCTGCCGCCGGGAAGCAGGCCCCTCGCCGTGATACTGGCAGACGGCACCAAAGTATGGCTGGACGCGGGTGCTGTATTGACGTACCCCACGGCCTTCTATGGCGGCAAACGGGAAGTGTTTGTGTCCGGACAGGCTTATTTTGAAGTGGCCCGCAACAGCAACCAGCCTTTCAGTGTAACATCCACCACCAATAATACCACCATCGATGTATTGGGCACCACCTTTAACGTACGCGCCTTCCGCGATGGCAGCGATATGCAGGTGGCCCTTCTTAGCGGCGCAGTGAAAGTCAATACCGGCAAGGCCTCGCAACTGCTGCATCCGGGTGAGCAGGCGGCCGTCAATACAAAAGGCGCCGTGCAGCTTTCCCCTGCCGACCTGCAACAGGCCACTGCCTGGAAAGACGGGATGTTTTATTTTAATGGCGCTGACATCACCGCTATCATGTCAGAGTTACAACGATATTATGATATTGACGTCGTCTATCAGACAGATGTTAAAGATGCCTTTGTTGCTAAAATTCCGAGGGATGTTCCGGTATCCCGATTACTGAACCTGCTGGAGATGACTAATCTCGTGCATTTCAAAATTGAAGGACGGAAAGTAACCGTAATAAAGTAGATCATACACCAGTCCTTTTGTACTGTCCTGTAAGACCGGCCATCTTACAGGGTGGGAGTGTATTTTATTATTTACCAAAAAATCAACCAAACGATATGCTTGTCAGAAAGCTAATCAGAGCGCTATGCCTTTCGGGAGTCAATTACTACAGGACCTGCCTGCTGGCAGCCTCCCTGCTGATAACTACACAGCTGTTTGCACAGAAAGTGACCATCAACATGAAATCCGGTTCGCTGGAAAAAGCCTTCCGGGAAATCGAAAAACAAACAGGATATAGCTTTATCTATGGAAAAAACCAGCTTAGTCAGGCTGCACCTGTCAACATCACTGTGGAAAACCAGGAGCTGAATGACGTGCTGAAAATGCTTTTCAATAACCAACCATTCACGTATTCGTTGTCAGGCAAATTTATTGCCATACGGCTGAAGAGCGCGCCAGCCAACGAATCCGGAGCAGCGGAAGGGGGAATTACTGTCCGTGGCAGGGTCACGGACGCCAAAGGAAACCCGCTTCCGGCTGTATCCGTGGTAGTACCGGGCACCCCTTTCGGCGCCATGACCAACGACAATGGCGAGTATGCCATCAACCGGGTGCCGGCTAATGCCGTAGTGGTAGTGTCTTATCTTTCCTACGAGGCGCAACGGATTGCGGTCGACGGCCGTACTACGCTAAACATAGTGCTGCAAGAGCAACTGAAATCGCTCGATGAAGCCGTAGTGATCGGCTACGGTACCACTACCCGCAGAATGAACACGGGTGCAGTGAGCAGCATTACGGCGAAGGATATTGACATGCAACCGGTGTCCAATCCGCTGGCGGCGCTGCCAGGCCGTATTCCCGGTGTGCAGATCACACAGCAGAACGGCTTGCCAGGCAGCGCTGCGGTAGTACAGATCCGCGGCCAGGGCTCTATGAACTCCGGTACGATCCCGCTGTATGTGATAGACGGTGTACCGTATACTAATTTCAGCGGCGCTTATCCGCCTACAGATAACCTCAATTCACTCGGTACCACCGGGGCCAACGGCGGCATCAGCCCTTTCAGCATGATCAACCCCGATGACATCGAAAGAATGGACATTCTCAAAGATGCTGATGCAACGGCTATCTATGGCGCCAGAGGCGCCAACGGTGTTATCCTTATCACCACCAAAAAAGGGAAGTCAGGTAAAACAAGGGCTAACGTAAACGTATATACGGGATGGGGCAAGGTCAACCGCTTCATCCCTATGATGAACACGCAGCAGTACCTCGACCTGAGAAGGGAAGCGTTCAAAAACGACGGCGCCACGCCCACTACCGTAAATGCGCCGGAGCTCACCGTATGGGACAAGAACGCTTATACCGACTGGCAACGTTTCCTCGTTGGCGGCACTGCGCGCTCTACTGACGCGCAGGCTTCTGTGTCCGGCGGCGAAGGGAAAACGCATTTCCTGTTCAGCGGCGGCTATCACAAGGAAACGACGGTATACCCAGGTGACTTCAACAGCCAGCGCTTCACCAGCCGCCTGTCTGTTGACCACCGCTCCGCGAACGATAAATTCTACGCAGCCATCACGGCCAATTACTCCAACGACAAAACGGTATTGCCGGGGTCAGACCTTATATCGATGTACAACCTGCCGCCTAACATGCCTTTGTATGACAGTACCGGCAAACTGGTGTGGTCCAGCGGATTTAGCAATCCGGTGGCATTGATGCAACGCCGTTATACCAGCACTACCGGCAACCTGATGACAAACGCCAGCCTGCGGTATTCCATTATCAAAGACCTGAATTTTAAAGTGAGCCTCGGCTATACGAACACCACACTGGACCAGGTGAACCCGCTGCCGGCATCCACCCAGAACCCGGTCAATAATCCGCAGTCGTCGGCTACGTTTGCGAATACACGCTCACAGAACTATATCGTGGAACCTACGCTCGACTACACCATGGAAGGGAAACAGGGCCGGATCAACCTGATGGTGGGCGGCACTTACCAACGCAGCCTTTCTACCGGTCAAAGCATCGATGGCAGAAGCTATAGCAGTGAAGCACTGCTGGGTTCCCTCACCGGCGCCGGTACACTGTTGCTGAATTCCAGTTCGTATTTCGATTATCGTTTTGCGTCGTTGTTCGGTCGTGTTAATTACGACTATAAAAAGAAATACCTGTTGAACGTGACCTTCCGCCGCGATGCCTCTTCCCGCTTCGGACCAGACTACGCAATGGGTAATTTCGGCGCAGTAGGTGCCGCGTGGTTGTTCTCCGAAGAATCATTTGTACAGGACAATCTGCCCTGGCTGAATTTTGGTAAGTTGCGCGCCAGCTTCGGCACCACCGGTAATGATCAGATCAACAACTATCTGTATCTGCCGCTGTTATCTTCCGCCGGACCGTATCAGGGCGGGACTGCCTTATTTCGTGCTACGCTGCCCAATCCCGGTATCAAATGGGAAACTACCCGTAAGCTGGAATTCGGGCTGGAACTGGGCTTTCTGCAAGACAGAATTAAATTTACCGGAGATTATTACCGTAACCGGTCCACTGACCAGCTGCTGTCTACCGCATTGCCTACGCAGTCAGGCTACAACAGTTACACTGTGAACATGCCTGCATTGGTGCAGAACAGTGGCGTGGAACTGGAGCTTACCACGCTGAACCTCAAAGCCTGGAACTTCGGATGGACAACTGATTTCAACGTGACGTTCTACCGCAACAAGCTGATAGATTTTCCCGGTATCGAAAAATCTTTCTATGCCAGCAGCTATCTGGTCGGTCAACCGATAGATATGGTGAGAAGATATCTCTATACCGGTTATGACCCTAAAACCGGCATCCCGCAATACACGGACCTGAACGGTGACGGGTCGATCGATTTTAATAACGACCGGCAGGTCATCCCTCCGGGCAATCCTTTCTTCGGTGGGATGAACAATACCTTTTCGTATAAGAACTGGGATTTTAGTTTCTTCCTACAGTTCCACCACCGGAAAGGCAGTACCAACAATATCAGTACACCTATCGGCAGCAGCAGGAGCAACCAGAACACTTCCGTGCTCGACAGATGGCGGCAACCCGGCGATATCGCCACTTACCCTGCCGCCACTACCACACCGGGCACACCGGCTTATCTCGGCTATACGCAGTACGGCAGTTCCACCGCTTTATGGGGTGATGCCAGTTACCTGAAACTGCGTTCCGCTTCCCTCAGTTATTCCTTTCCGAAAGCATGGCTGAAGAAAGCCAATATCGCCAACCTGAAAGTATATGCGGAAGGGCAGAACCTGTTCACCTGGATGAAGAACAAATACATCTATGACCCTGAAACCAGTGTGCCTGGCGGCCCTCCGGGCCTTGGTACCGGCATGATCGCGATGCCGCCGCTGAGAACGATTGTGTTTGGTGTTAACTGTTCATTCTAAAACCTGATTGTTATGTTGTCTTTTAATATTCATAAAAAAGTGTTGTTGTCCCTGTTACTGACAGGTGGTGTTTTTTCTTCCTGCAAAAAACTGGTGGAGATAGGTCCGCCTACCACGCAGGTGGGACTTGACCAGGCTTTTGCCTCTGAAGCCACTGCTACCAGTGCAGTGGTGGGCATCTATAATACTTCGGCCATACGGGAGTGGATGTTCCCCATGAGCGAGTTGCCGGGCCTCTCAGCGAACGAGCTGCAGAACAATGTTTCCAGTCCGGCGTATGATGAGTTTAAAACGAACAGTATCACGGTCACGAATGCACTGGTGCCAAACCTATGGTATGGGGCCTATGGTACCATTTCGCAGGCCAATGCCATGATGGAAGGCCTTAACCGCAGTACAGCGCTTTCTCCCGCGGTCAAAAATCAGTTATTGGGAGAAACAAAAGTGTGGAGAGCTTTTATCTATGGTTATCTCGTGAGTATGTTCAATGATGTGCCGCTGCCGCTGAAAGATGATCCGTTGGGCAATGCCACGCTGGCGCGCACACCGGCATCACAGGTATGGACACAGCTCATCACCGATCTGAACGAAGCACAGGGACTGTTGACCGACGCTTACCCCGCCACACAAAGAACGAGGATCAACCGGCAGACGGCCAACGCCCTGCTGGCAAGGGCCTACCTCTACCAGAGAGACTGGGCCAAAGCAGAAGCCGCTGCCAGTGCCGTGATCAATTCAGGCATATACAGCCTCAATAAAGACCTGAACACTACTTTCAGCAACAGCAGCAATGAAGTGATCTGGCAGTTGGCAACGTTGACAGGACTTTCCATTTACATGACCAACCGGGATGCGCAGGGCGGCAGTTACGCCGCTGCCGCAGGTACTGTTCCGGCTGTAACGCTGACGGATACACTGTATAACTCCATGGAGCCCGGTGACAAGCGTAAAGCCGCCTGGGTGGCCGCTACGGACATCGGCGGGCTGAATTACAAAGTCATCACCAAATACAAACTGCGGGTACTTGCCACCGGCAGCACCATGGGCAATGAATACAGCGTAATGCTGCGGCTGGCGGAACAATACCTCATCAGAGCAGAAGCACGCGCGCAGCTGGGCAATATCCCCGGCGCCATCGCTGACGTGAACGCCATCCGTGACAAGGCAGGTCTGCCTGCACTGGACAACAGTATCTCACAGGCCAACCTGTTGCTTGCCATCGAAAAAGAAAGGAAAGCGGAACTGTTCGGAGAATGGGGGCATCGCTGGTTTGACCTGAAACGTACGCCAGCTGTTTCCGGAGGCGGTAAAACCCGCGCTGATGAAGTGATTGGCGGTATGCGGCCTGCTACCTGGACAAGCACGGACGTGCTGTATCCCATCCCGGACGCCCAACGCGTGTCTAACCCGGCGCTGACACAGAATCCGGGATATAACAATTAACATCAAACCAACCCTGTTATATGAAGAAAATATTTCCATTCCTGCTCGGTGGCTGCCTGCTGACCGCCGGGCAGTCAAGCGGCCAGGCAAAGATCAGCGCCGACTCGCTGATACGCTACTATAGCCGCCTTGCCAAAGGCGACGAAGCAGATAAAGCACTGCTGACAGATAAAATGTATGCATTGACCAAAAGCAAAAAAGAAACAGACTGGCTTACAGCCGCCCGTTTCTTCTATCAGCTGAAAAAAAATAATGTGAGCGATTCCATTCAGCAGGTGGCCGCGAAGCAATTCCCCACCGGGGTTGTGGCACGCAACAACGCAGTGGAAGTCATCTATAATGAAAATGATCCGGTGAAGAAAGAAGCGCTCTATAAAGCATGGCTCAAAAAATTCCCGCCTGACAAAGGAAGCAAGGAGGTGATCGTGTATGACTACGCCGCTAATAGTGTAGGCACGGCCTATGCTGATGCCGATAATCTGCCTAAAGCGCTGGAATATGCCAACAGTATCATGTCGCCCTTCTGGAAAGGGCAGGGATGGGCCGGTACAGCAGCACGCATTCTCAAACACGGTCATACGGCGGAAGCCAAGGTGCTGCTGAAAAAAGCAGTCGAAGACGCCTATGAATTCAGGACCACCCGTAAAAATGAGGAAGGCGCCATGTTCGCGGCCACCGGGTATCCCGGCTATCTCAGTTCCTATGCGCAACTGTTGTTTAACGACAAAGAATATGATTCTGCCCTGGTATACCTGAAACGCGCCGAACAGGCGGAGACGCCTGTCCGCCCCCAGGTGAATGAGATGTACGCTAAAGTGCTGATCGCCAAGGGCGACTACCAACAAGCTTTTGTACGCCTCAGCGAAGTGGCTGCACAAGGCCAGCTGAATGCGGGCAGCAGAGGCTTGCTGGCAGAAACCTATGCTAAAGTGCGTGGCGACAACCAGCTGGAGAAATACATAGACTCCCTGAAAGGCGGTCTTGATGACAAAATGAAAGCGGAATTCGCCAAACAGATCATCAAGGAACCGGCGCCGGGATTCACTCTGAAAGATGTGGACGGCAATACCGTATCACTGTCAGACTATAAGGGAAAGACCGTCGTGCTGGATTTCTGGGCCACCTGGTGCGGCCCCTGCAAAGCCTCTTTCCCGGCCATGAAAAAGGCCATGGAGAAATATAAGAACGATCCGAATGTAAAGTTCCTGTTTGTGCATACCTGGGAAAAAGAGGAGAACGCCGCGGCGAGTGCCAAAAAGTTCATTGCCGGTAATGGTTATCCTTTCCAGGTGTTGATGGACCTGAAAGATCCGGCCACCGGTATTAACAAAGTGGTGGACAGCTATAAAGTACAGGGCATCCCTACCAAGTTTGTGATCGACGGAAAGGGTGATATCCGTTTCCGGTTCACCGGCTTCAGCGGCGGGGACGATGCGGCCGTTGCGGAGGTGTCTGCGATGGTGACGCTGGCGAACCAGTGACTGTTGATGAAGAACAAAGAAGCTGTCTCAAAAGTGATTTGAGGCAGCTTCTTTGATTTTTGGAAACAGTGTCAATATTTGCTGTCTTTGCGGTGCTTACCTACCTGCCTGGCTATTTTGGAGAACTGCTTTTCATTTCGCCTCCTGTCTGCTTCACTGGTCTTGAAATGGTATTGCTCACGCAATAGTTTCAGGTAGCTGCGGTATACCGGCTCCGGCAATGTACCATGGTGGACAGCTGCTATGACGGCGCACCCTGGCTCGTGTTGATGGGTGCAGTCGCCAAACCGGCATTGCTGTGCCAGCTCATCTATCAGCGGGTGATGTATGCCTTTGCCTTCGCTCTCTTCTGTAACGCCGAACTCGCGCATTCCCGGGGAGTCGATGATCATGCTGCCATTGGGAAGCAGTACAAGATGCCGGGCGGTGGTGGTATGTTTTCCTTTGTTGTTGGCGCTGCTGGTGGCGCCTTCTTCTTGTAGCCTGTAGCCAAGCAGGTTGTTGAGCAACGTGCTTTTGCCTACGCCTGAAGATCCCAGCAGGATGTAGGTGTGCCGGGGTATGAGGTATTGACTGCTCCACTCTTTTTGCTGTGCCTCGTCCAGCGCGCTGGTGAGTACCACCGGGCAGTTGTATCCCAGCTCCTGTACCGCTTGCCGGTACCTTTCCGCATCAGGTACGAGATCAGCTTTATTGAGAATGACAATAGGCGAAATATTGCATTGCACCACCTGTTGCAGGTAACGTTGCAAACGCATAGCATTATAATTTTGGTCGAGCCCCTGCACAATAAACGCTGCATCGATGTTAGCAGCGAGCACCTGGCGAGTGCTTTGCGTACCGGGGGCTTTACGACTAAGCTCGTTGATGCGGGGCAGCGTACCGATAATGATGCCCTCCTCGTCGTAACGTTTCACCAGCACCCAATCGCCTGCTTTGGGATAGGCTTCAGGCTCACAGCTGTTGATAAGTGCGCCGGCGAGTTGCGCGTCCAGGTTGCCTGTTTCGGTGATCAGCAGATGTTTAAATCCTTGTATGGACAGCACTCTCGCAGCTTCGAGGTCCTGAGATGTGTTTGTTTCAAAATGACGCATAAAATGCTCATTCCAACCGTACAATTGTAGTATCGGCATGGTATAACAATTTTGTCTTGCATATGCGAATAGGCATAGCAATCCTGTTTCAATAAATTAATTGAAGACTTTTAACGCAGGTAGCCGGAGAGTATTAAAGCGGGAATGCTTTGTGGGCCTGCGTTAGGCAACAATGATCGACAAGAGGTTATATGTTGATTGGCGTGTCATAAGACACAAAGATAGGAAAATATTAAGTTGTATACAGGTTTTCGGTTGCAATACGTCCGGACCGTCCCCGGGACAGGATTGAAAGGGTTCAACATCAGATCAATATACCTAAAACAGAAGAGGACGTCTCATTTGTTTTTGAGACGTCCCCCGTTGCAAAAAAAGTATTCATCACTATTTCCCTACCCATCGGTTGACTGTATTATCCGGCCCTTCCATCACCACTTTATAAAATCCGGAAGGCATGTCTTTCACGCTTATTTCGGCATGTTCCTGCTGTAGCGGCACTTCGCCGAGCAGTTTGTAGGTGTCCTGTCCGCCGGTTTTGAAATTGTTGGTGGTGGTCACCCATACTTTCACGTTGCCTTTCTTTTCGCGGGCTTTCCAGGTAAGGTGCAGGGCGTCATTGTTCAGCGTGGCGCCGGGCTGTGTCAGGGATACTTTTCCTGTCAGCGGCGCGCCGTCCAGTTCGCGGGCATCTGCCTGTGGGATGTTGATTTGGAGGAAACGGGCCATGGTTGGCAGAATGTCCACGATGCCTGGCTGGCCGGTCCTGAAGTAATCGTTCAGGCCTTTGGCATTGGTGACCATCCAGGTGGTGCGTTCGCGGTCGGACTGTCCGCCGTGGCCTTTGCCGTTGCTGGCGGTACGGCCGTGGTCTGTGGTGATGAACAGCTGCCAGTCTTCGCCGAAGTTTTTACGGCGGTATTCGAGCGCGTTCCAGATGCGGCCTACCTGGGCGTCCATCATATTGATGGCGTTATAGAATTTTTCACTGTCGCCATAACGATGTCCCATATCGTCGGTGTATTCGAGGTATACCCATGACAGGTCAGGCGCCTGTTTGCGGATATAGTCCGCAGCGCTGTCCACTACGGCTTCATCGATCAGGTGCATGTACCAGCTGTCTTTGTCATGCGGGAAGCGAGCGGTGTCTTTCTCCAGTCCGTCCACATGGTAGTCTATTTTCAGGTTACCGGTTTGCGGCAGGCCGTCACCTACCAGTTTGGTGCGGTTGTCGAGCCAGGAGGAGAAGACAGCGGTTTTCTTCTGCGGGTATGCCTGTTTGAAAAAGCGGAAGATGCTGCCGTAGCTGTAATTCTGTGCTGCGATATCATTGTCCCATACATTGTGTTTGTTTACCCAGGTGCCGGTAAGCAGGCTGTTATAGCCTACTGCGGAGATGGTGGGCGTCTGGGAGTACCCGTCTTTCTCACCGCCTACATAAGCGCGGGTATAGCCACCTACCCTGGCGATGGCGCGCAGATTAGGCGTCGGCTGTTTTTCAATGACATCCGCCGGGATACCGTCCACGATAATAAACAGGGCTTTCTTTTTTTGTGCCTGTACCATCAGCGTGGTGCAGGAGAAAGTAACGATAGAAAAAATAAATGCTTTTAACATGGGCCACATTTTTATTCTTTTACGAGCAACCACATAACGCCGTTGATGTTATCACCCTGCGGGTATTGCCGGGCGATGGCATCGCTTACGTGCTGCCTGTTGAGATTGAGTTCTGTTTCAGGATACATCCAGCGTTTGGGCACCTTTTTATTGTTCAGCACCCCGTTGCCGGAAACATCAAATACCGGCAGTCCTGTACGGCGCTGTTCATAAAACACCTGCCAGCCGGAGTTCATAAAGAAGCTGATATATTTCTGATTGAAAATACCTTCCAGCTCTTTTCCGGGTACCAGCTGTACGGACGGCTGTGCAAGATACGCGGTAATATCTGCCGGCGCTATTTTACAAAATTCCATGGATGCCTGTATGCCTTTTTTATAATAATTGCTGGCATCGCCGCTGATCCAGCCACGTACCACGGCTTCTGCCAGTACAAACTGAAGTTCAGGGTATCCAAGCACCACGCTGGGCTCATTGACAGGGTCATTGTAATAACGTTTGGCAATCTTGGACACTTCGCCGTTTACGACGCGGCTGTTGTTCTCATCGATGGTGGCGCTGCCTTTGGCCCCGCCGTAAGCGTTAAAGTCGTTGTCCGGCAGCCCTGCGAATTTGGTGGCTTTCTGTGCAAAGCGGAACAACCGCGGATCTTGGTACTGTTTCAGCAGGTTTACAAAATTCTCTTCCAGGTAGAAAGCTGTCTGCATGCTGTTGTTGTTATAGTAAGGATAGCGGTTGTCCTGCAGGTCCGCGAACACCAGCTGTCCGTTGTCGGCGCTGCCGCTCAGCAGCGGATATTTGGCCGGGTTGTTCACGATCTCGGCGAAACGTTCTTTCACTTTCAGTTTGGCATTGCCTTCTTTCTGCGACAGGCTCATTAATATCCGAAGGGAGAAGCTGTTGATCAGGCGTTTCCACTGTTCTTTTTTACCGCCGTAAATAACATCGCCCCGGATATCGCCGTCGGCTGATGTGAGTTGGTCGCCGGCGGCTTTGAGGTCATTGAGGATATTCAGGAAGATGTCTTCCTGCCGGTCGTATGCCGGTGTGAACATCTCTGAAGATCCTTTCAGCGCCTCGCTGTAAGGCACATCGCCGAAGGCCAGCGTCAGTTTCATGAAAAACCAGGCACGGAAAAATTTACCGAGCGCCAGGTAAACGGGCTGGTTGGTCCGGGTGGCTTCTTCTTCCATCTTCACCACCTGGCGAAGGCTGCCAAACTCACCAAAGCCGGACCGTTGCCAGTTGTAATACTGGTACGAGTCTATTCCGTCGGTGTTCACCAGGTAACGGGAAGCGAATGCGCCCGAGGTGCTGATGTCATTAAAGGCGGCGGTTTCTATATTGGTCAGCAGCAGTTCAGGTGTGGCCTGCGTGGGTTTGTTCGGGTCTGTCTGGAAGTACTCAAACTTCTTGCAACTGCTGAAAGCTGTTGCCAGTAAACAAAATATGATAATTGATGATGTACGCATGATTCTGTGATTAGAACTTTAAATTCAGGTTGAAGCCCATGCTGCGGGATGATGGTGTCTGTAAATCATCTTTCCCGGTGTCAGGATCAACGTTGGGTAATTTGGAGAACAACAACAGGTTGCGGCCAACAAGCGATACAGAGGCGTCCCTGATAAACGTCCTGCTCATCCATTTTCCGGGCAGCTGCCAGGTGAAGTTCACTTCACGTAGCTTCAGGAAAGTCTGGGAGTAGTAGTTGTTGTTGGTGTTGGCATTGTTGCTGGTGTTGATCATATAGTCGATATAGTTCACTGCTTTGCTATTGGGGGCGAACTTGCGGCTGTCGGAGATGATATTGCCGTCCGCGTCGTACTGGATGTCTCCGGAGGTAACAATCACGCCGGGGCCTACGTAGGTGTTTTTACCGGCATTGGCATCATCCCGGAAGGAATTGACGGTACCCGGATGCGTGCCGCCCCACCACATTTTGGCATTGGTAGTGGAGTATATCAGCCCGCCGATACGGCCGTCCACCAGGAAGCGCAGCGTAAACTGCTTGTAGCGGAACGTGTTTTCCATGCCGTAAGTCCAGTCCGGATCGGAATTGCCGATATAACGTTTGTAGGGGTCGCTCTTAGGGAAACCGTTGCTTTCATATACGATATTGCCTGACGGGTCATGCTCATACACGTTGTCGAATATACGGTCCATGCGTTCGCCAACCCTGATTTTATCCAGTTCGGCAGCGCCGCCATAGATCTCCTTTAACACTCTTTTGTATTTGCTGAAGTTCACCATCACGTCCCAACGGAAATCGGTATTACGTACAGGCGTTCCGGTAAGCATGAACTCCCAGCCGGTACGAAGGAACTGGTTGCCGTTCACCAGGTAGGAACCATAACCACTGCTGATGGCTACCGGCAGTTTCACGATATTGTTATAGTCACGGGCGCGGTAGTAGGTAACATCCAGGCCTAAACGATTATCAAACAATTTGGTCTCCACGCCGGTTTCCCAGGCGCTGGTGGTTTGCGGGTGTATATTGGGATTACGCAGCATATCGCTGAAATTCAGCGAAGGCACGCCATTCCATTTGATGCCCTTGTCGTAGGTAGACAGGTGCGAGTAGGTATAATCGTTTGCCACAGTGGCGAGCACGCCACTGGACACCTGCGACCAAGATCCTCTGGCTTTCAGGTAGGAGACCCATTTCGGCATTTTCATCAGCTCAGACAATACCACCGATCCTGATACGGAAGGATAGAAGAAGGAATTGTTGTTGATAGGCAGGGTAGAGATCTTGTCATTGCGACCGGTAAGCGACAGATAAAAAGCATGCATAAACTCCAGGTCCACAAAACCATAGATGCTGCTGGTCCTTCTTTCTTCGATGAAGTTGGTGCCCAGGATGGGATTGGCGGAATTGGACAGGTTATAAAAGCCCGGGATGGTAAGGCCGTCGGTGGTGCTGCGTTGATATTTATCGTTGCGGTAGTAATTGGAACCGCCCACTTCGGCATGTACAGCAAAGTTTTTGCTGAAGGAATGTTCATAGCGGCCGATCAGGTCTGTCACGATATCGAAGTAGTTTTGGGCGCGGGACACGTAGTTGCCGCGGGACTTGCTGCTGTAGCCGATGTAGCTGGCCGGTTCCTTTGTATCCTCTACCAGTCCGAAGGCGTTGACGCCGGACCGCAGTTTTACGCTGAAATCGCGGTTGATCTTGTAATCCAGCGTCATGGAACCGAAGGTGTTGTTTTTATAATAGCCTGTCAGCAGTTCATACGCCTGGAAATAGGGGTTGTTGTACCAGGAGGTGTTGTAGTTGCGTTGTTGCAGTTTTTCCTTTCCCGGTTCCCAGTAATTGCGCAGGTCGCGGATATCCACGTCGGAGCCGGTCCACAGTACGAGGTTGTACAGGTAGTTCGTAGGGCCGTAACCGACAGTCGGATAGTTGTCGGAGTACTGGCGGTTATAGGTGATACGGGCGTCTACATTCAGCCTGTCGGTGAGGTTGTAGTTACCGGCGATGCTGAAGGAACTGTTATTGAGTTGTGTATTGGGTACTACGCCCAGCTGATAGATGTGCGAGGCGGAAGCCCTGAAATTGCCTTTGTCGCTGGATTGGGTGATGCTCAGGCTATTGGTGGAGATAACACCTGTCCGAAAGAAATTGTGTACGTTGTTGCGTCCGCGGGAGACGAAGGGGAGGGGCACCAGTTTACCGGTGGCCGGGTCTACGGGGCTGTTATACTGTGGTGTTTCCCAGTAGCCGCTTGGCGTGGAAGGATCTTTCTGGTCCAGCTTGGGGCCCCATATCCAGCCGGAGCCTTCGGTGCCGCCACCGGAGCCGTCCACGTAGGCGTATTTGCCTTTGGCGCCGTTGCCATAGGTGGTCTGCACGTCAGGGATACGGATAAAAGAAGGCTGGAACATGGTAGAGGAGTTCACATCAACTGACAGTTCTTTTCCTTTGCCTCTTTTGGTGGTGATCATCAGTGCGCCGAACTGGCCGATGGAACCGTACAAGGCGGAGGCGGAAGTGCCTTTGAGCACGTTGATGCTTTCTACGTCATCAGGGTTCACTTTCCACATATCGGCTGTCTGGTCCGGGATACCGTCGATCACGATCAGCGGTTTCTGGCCGCGCAGTTGTATGCTGGCATCGCGGAACATATCGGTGGAGTTGCGTATCACGAGACCGGCTACACGACCGGTAAGAGAGCCTATCAGGTTGGGTTCCCGGGCTTTTGTCATGTTGTCGCCTTTGACGCTTTGTACCGCATAGCCCAGCGATTTCTTTTCTTTCTGGATGCCGAGGGCGGTCACTACCACTTCACTCAGTCCGGCTACGTCCTGTTGCAGGGCGATATCGATCTGCGTGCGGCCGTTCACCGGTATTTCCTGTGGTTTGTAACCTACCAGGGAAAAGCGCAGTATATCGCCTTCTTCCACACCGGCGAGGGTGTAGTGGCCTGTCGCGTTGGTGTTGGCCCCCTTTGTTTTTCCTTTTATGGAGATGACAGCGCCGGGCAGCGGGCTGTTGTCTTTGGCATCGGTGACCACACCTTTTACGGTCACCTGCGTTTGGGCGTAACCGTTAAATGGCAGTGGTTTTACCGCGTAGTAATTGCCTTGTATCGGCTCACAGGTAAGGCCGTAAGGGCGCAACAGGACAGGCAGGCCGGTGGCGACGTCCGCCTGTTCCATTTTCCGGAACTGTTGCGCGCTGACGGATTTACCGGCGAGGATAGCGCTGTTGTAGCTGAATTTGACTTTATGTGTATTTTCCAGTACAGGGAATACCTCAGACAACAGATAGGTTTCGCGTGCGAGTCTGACGGTTCCTTTTGCCGCGACGTCCTGTGCTTGCGTGGTAAATGGCACAGCGGGCATCAGGCACAATAAGATCCCTACTACCTTATGATGTATAAGTAGTTTTCGTTGCATAACAATGCGTTTTAATAAAAGTCCCGGGTTCGTTTAGGCGGTAACGATCATCTGGCCAGCATCATCGTTACCTGGTTGTTGTGTTTATCGATCCTGATATCAAGTGATTTGGTAAGAATATTCAGCAGCACGTCCAAATCGTTGGCGGGCGTGGTGCCGGTAAATTGTAAATGCGACAGTTGTGGTGCGGCAAAGGTGACCTTTGCGCCAAATTGTTCTTCAATAAAGGCGGCTATATCAGCCAGTGTGGCGTCCCGGAAGACTTTCTGATTGTCTTTCCAGGAAGTCAGCTGCAGGGTATCTGCGTGTTGCCGTGACAGTTGGCCGTCACCGGCATTGTAATATGCCATTTCTCCCGGCTGCAGCACCAGCGCGTGTTCGTTGTTGTTATCAGGCAGGCCTACTTTTACTTTGCCGCTGTTCAGCACCACCTGTACGCCTTTGGTCCGGGCGGCCACATTAAAGCGGGTACCCAGTACCTGTATGGCCAGTTTATCGCCTGCATGCACCATAAATTTTCCGGCTGCATCGGGCGCTACTTCAAAGAAAGCCTGGCCGTTTATCCATACTTCCCGGGAGCCTGGTTGCCATCCGGTACTGTCGTATTGCAACGTGGAGTTGGCGTTCAGGGTGACGGTCGTGCCATCGGGCAGCGTTACTTTTTTCATACTGCCGTAACCGGTGGCCACGGTCGCCAGCGCAGGTTTTTGTCCACCGGGACGGTACAACAGCACTACTGCCGCGGCCACGGCAGCTGCGGCGGCGCTAACGGTAATGACCCTTCGCAATAAGTTGCGGCGTCGTGCCGGCTGTGCTGCGGGAGCTGTTACGGCAGCAAGCTGCTGCAACACCCGCGCGGTAGCTGCGTTGTCCATAGCAGGGGCCGGTATATCTGTTATCTCATCAGGCAGCGGTAACAGGTCTTCATTATCTTCCTGCTGAAGAAACGCGATCAGCTCGGCCGTTTCCTGGGGAGTAATAGAACCATTCGCATGCTTAATAAACAACGCTTTTATATATGCCGGGTCCGGGTACATTCGGTATGCTTTATTATATGATACAATTGAAAAAAAGGAAGGGACGATCCGACAGGGAAATTTTTTTTATTTTTTTATTTGGCTATTGGATGCTCCCTCTTCTGAAACGCTAACATCAGGAAATCTGAAAATCCGTCAATCAAATAAAAAAATAAACAAATAAAAAGATAGCCAAATGCTCTATCTGCTGGCGCAGAAAACGGCTGGCTTTTACAATCTGGTCTTTGACCGTGTTTTTGGAGATGCCCAGCCGGAGGGCTATTTCCTCGTGGGACAGGCCTTCTATCCGGCTGAGGCAGAAGATGAGCTTACGTTGTGGGGGCAGCATGTCCAACACCCTGCTTTTTACCCGCTGAAGGTCTGCGGCATACACGGCGTCTTCGGTGGTATTGGCGGCAAGGGGCTGGTGATGGAATACCGACTGACGGAGATTTGCATCCAGCGCAGCTTTCTTCAGAATATTGAAAATACAGTGCCTGACGGCCGTATGCAGATAGGCCCGGATAGAAAGGGACGGGTCGAGCTGTTGCCGGTTGATCCATACTTTCATGAATACCTCCTGTACTGCCTCTTCGGCCATTTCGGGCGAGCGGCATAACTTACAGGCATATCCGAAAAGAGCGTCCTTGTAGGCATAGAACAGCTCCTGAAACGCAATAGCATCCCCATCTTTTATTTTAGATATACATTCCACTCCAAGTTGACTCATGACAATATGAGTTACAAAAATCAGAACTATTTATTACCGGAATATTAAGGATCAATAAAAAAATCAAAACGTTTACTGCGATTCTGGTGATTTTTCGGTGCTTCCTGGCTTTTGGAGAATTAACCGGGGATCAAGTTAGTATAAAAAAGAATAATCTGCCGGGAAAAATTTATCCGCCCCTTTTTATCTTGTGGCTGGGCATTCTCACCGGGGAGCTTTGTTGGGCGGCATTTTTTGGCTATTTTAAGTCCAAACGACAGCGTTATGAAATCAACTGGAATCAGCCGGAGAATGTTCCTTTCATCCGGCGCCGTCTTCGCAGGATCAGCCGTACTGGCGGCCAGTCCCCTCAAAGGCTGGACTTTTGCAGTGGAACCTCCTACCGTAGGACAGATCATCGATGCCTTTATTGCACAAATACCTTCCGGCGCTATTCCCAATACGGTGGATACGTTGAAAGCCGGCTCCCGCGATGCAAAGGTGACGGGCGTAGTCACCACCATGTTCGCTACCATCGAGGTCATCAGGAAAGCAATCGATCTGAAAGCCAATTTCATCATCGCCCATGAACCTACCTTTTATAATCACCTCGATGACGTCAGCTGGCTGCAACAGGATGATGTCTATCAATATAAAAAAGACCTGTTGGACAAACACGGGATTGCGGTATGGCGCAATCATGATTATGTACATTCCATACGCCCCGATGGGGTCAGCAAAGGGCTCGAAGATGCTTTAGGCTGGCAGCAGCTGGCCGTAAAAGGGGAACCTGTGTACCACCTGTCCGCCCCGCAGTCGCTGGGAAGCCTGATAGCGTTCTTTAAAAAGAAGCTGAACGTGCCGGCCATCCGTTATGTGGGCGACCTGCAACAGCGTTGCCAGAAAATACTGGTGCTGCCGGGAGCCTACGGCGGTAAAACGCAGATAGAAGCTATCGGCAAATACAAACCTGACGTGGTCTGCTGCGGTGAAATCTCGGAATGGGAAACGGCGGAATACGTGCGCGACGCCCGCGCCAAAGGGGATAAGTTGTCACTGGTGCTGATGGGGCATATCGCCAGCGAAGAGCCGGGTTCCATTTTTATGGCCGACTGGATGAAACAACATTTCCCCGGGGTGAAGGCCACCCACGTTCATCCGGGCAGTTCTTTATCTTTTGCCTGAAAATAAATTTGCCTTCAGCTGCTAAACGCGGCTGAAGGCAATACAGGTCAAATGGCTGGCATCAGAATTTGAAAGCTATGCTGCCGCTGAAGTTCCGCGTCTTCTGCGGGTTCACGGTAGAGTAACCGATCCAGTATTCTTTGTTGGTGATGTTATTTAATTTGACGCCAAAGCGGAAACGGTCATTCTCGTAGAAGATACTGCCATTGAGGACCGTATATGCCGGCAGGTAAAAATATCCCAGTGCCCTGTCGTTCACCACTTTGTTATCGCTGGCGTAGTTGCCGCCTACACCGAAGCCCAGACCTTTTACAGCGCCCTGCTGAATGCGGTAGCTCACCCACAGGTTGGCCACAGTAGGAGAGCCGGCAGTTGCCGGACGCAGTCCCTCCAGGTTTTTCTCCGTCTTTTCGTATTTGGCGTCATTATAGGCATAACCTGCCACCACGTCCAGTCCGCGTGCGGGATGTGCAATGACTTCCAATTCCACGCCTTTGCTGTACTGTGTCCCGTCCTGGATAGATACGTTGGGGACATTGCTGGGACGGATAATGTCTTTCACCCGGATATCATAATAGCTGATGGTACCGGTGATCATATCGTTGAGCAGAGATACCTTCACGCCGCCTTCCAGCTGGTTGGCCTGTTCCGGTTTGAATGGTTTGCCGGAAGGGTTGGAAGTGGGCTTATTGGTGAACCCGTTCTGATAGTTGGCAAAGAGAGATACCTTGTCTTTTACCGGTTGATATACGATACCAAACTTAGGAGACAGTGCCGTTTGCGTATAGCCGTTCTCGTATTTTCCACTGACGTCGTTGTAATTTCCTTTGTTGTCGAAGTAGTCTATCCGCAGGCCGGCTTGTACCAGCAGGTTGTCGGTAATGTTCAGCACGTCGGAAACGTAGGCGCTGTAAGTGTTCACGATATAATGTGAAGGGAAAGTGAACGCCAGTCCTTTGGTATCGTATACTTTGTCCAGGTTCCTGCGGTTGAAATCCCGGTAGGTGGGGATATCGCCTTTTGCATAGATGGTATCGTAGGTATTGCCGCCGAAGAACTGGTTGGAGTTATGATGGAAGAAGTCAATCCCGCCCACGAAACGGTTTCTCAGGCTGCCGATGTTAAAGTCGCCGTTGAAGTTGTGTTGTATTTCTATCACGTTATCGTGGCTGTTGTTGGTAAACTGGTCGTTACGGGAGATGTAACCGTTGCCTGTGGCGTTGGGGTCGTTCTTCACTTCTGCGTCTGTGAGCAGGTAAAAATAGGGCGAAGGCCCGTCAGAATAGCTGCTGGTAGACGTAATGTTCGTTTGCATGCTCCATTGTGAAGAGAGGCGGTAAGTCATCTGTCCGAATAAATTGGTGTTGCGGGATGTCTGGTACAGGTCATTCATCGCATAGGCGCGTTTGTAGTCGATGTTCAGCTCGTCGGCCCGGTTGGTGCCCAGTTTGGCGATGGGTTGTCCGGAAGAAAAAAAGAACGCACTGAGGCCGGTGTTCTGGCCGGCCATATATTCGGCGTCGAAGTTGAAGGAGAGGCGGTCATTCACGCGGTAACTAAGGCTGGGGGCTATGGCCACGTTTCTGCTGAAGCCGTAATCCTGGAAAGAGCCTTCGTAGTTATAGGCGGCGTTTACGCGCATCAGCACGTCCCGGTTTTTATCGAGGGGTGTATTGATATCGGCGCTGAAGCGGTTGAAGCCGAAGCTGCCTGCCGCAAAGCCCACTTCTCCGCCAAAATGGTCATACGGCTTTTTAGTGACGCGGTTGATCAATCCGCCATAGCTGGTCAGCGTGCTGCCAAACAGGGTAGCCGAAGGCCCTTTGATGACTTCAATTCTTTCCAGGTTGGAGGCGTCAATGCGGGAGGTAACGTTGCCGGCTATACCGTTGCGCAGCTGACTCTGTACCACAAAACCACGCATGCTGTAATAACCGCCGCCATCGCCGCCGCGGCCGGTGGCGTCCCACATCTTGGTAACGCCGGTGGCGTTTTGCATGGCATCATCTACGGAAAATACCTGCTGTTGTTGTAACAGGTCCTTCGTGATAGTGGTATATACCTGCGGGTTCTCTATATTTTTAAGCGGTATTTTAGCGACATCGTAGGTGCTGCTACGGGATAGTTTATGGTGACTGCCGGTAACGACTACTTCCTGCAAAGCCTTGCTGGAGGCTTCCAGTGTAAGGGAAACAGTGGCGGTCCTGCCTTGTTCTACCGTCACCTCCCTGGTAATGGTACTGTAGCCGGCCACGGATACCAGCAGGTGATAGCTGCCGGGTGTTACGTGGCGGAATACAAAAGAACCGTCTGTCTGGGTAGTGGTGGTGATATTGGCTTCTGCCAGCACGATCATTACTTCCGCTGCAGGGCGTGCGTCGGAAGTGAGTACTTTACCGCGTATTCCGCCTGTCTTTTCTGTTTCCGGGTCATGGGCAGATGCATGCAATACAAATAATAACAGCAATCCTTGTGTGACTATCGTAGATATAATGCCATAGCGGCGTTCCATACTTTTGTAATTTTTCACAAAATTGGGAACTGCCGGCCGCCGGTTGATGTCGGATCAGGAAAAATAATTTACGCGATCAGGAAATTAATCCTGTTTCTCCCGGGTAAAGAATCCGGGAGAAACACTGTAGCATAGCCGCCTACATGAGGAACACATTGAATTTATGACCATCAGGGTCGGCAAACACGAAACCGTAATAACCCTGGCCAAATGCTTCCGGCGGGGAGACAATGGTGCCGCCGGCCTGCCGTATTTCTTTTTCCCAGCTGTCTACCTCGTCTCTGCTACCAGCGGAAATGGTGAATATAATTTCATTCCCTGCTTTGGTGTCAATGATCGGTCCCTTCATGGCAGGTTCCAGTACATCCTTCAAAAAGAAATGGATCACAAAATTGTCATCGCCGAAGAAGAAGCTGGTCAGTTGATCTGATGCGCCATTGTGTTTAAAGCCAAGTTCTTTATAGAAGGCTGTGGTACGGTCTAAATCCTGAACGCCAAAGTTGGCCCAGATTTTTTTTGGTTTCATAACTAATGGATTTAAGGTAAATGTTTTTTGTTGAACGAGCTTCAAAGATAGCCCATCAGGTTATCCATAAGGGTGGTATTTTGCGACCTTTTTCGGGTTGTTTCCGACTGGTTGCATGAATGCTGAGTCCGGTGTAGCGCAAACAAAAGGACCACTCTAAAGCGGTCCTTTGTTGTTAGCTGGTAGTAAATGAAAACATAAGTTACACTGCTGCTGTTACTGTTTTGCGCAGCTCGTGCGCCGTGGCCACCATGGCAATCAGCGCTTTTCGCGTTTCGTCCCAGTGACGCGTCTTTAGTCCGCAGTCGGGGTTTACCCACAGCTGGTCTGCCGGGATAACAGCCCTGGCTTTTTCCATGAGCGCGGTCATTTCATCTACAGCGGGCACCCGCGGTGAGTGGATGTCATATACGCCGGGCCCGATCTCGTTTGGATAGCGGAAGGCGGCAAATGCGTCCAGCAGCTCCATCTGCGAACGGGAACACTCGATGGTGATCACGTCGGCATCCATATCGGCAATATGTTGAATGATATCGTTGAACTCTGAATAACACATATGCGTATGCACCTGTGTTTCGTCTTTTACACCGCTGGCGGCTATACGAAACGCGCGCACGGCCCACTGTAGATACTCCTGCCAGTTTTCTTTTCTCAACGGCAGTCCTTCGCGGATGGCCGGTTCATCGATCTGTATCACCCTGATGCCGGCTTTTTCCAGGTCTGTCACCTCATCCCTGATCGCTAAGGCAATCTGTGTGCAGGTTTCACTGCGGGGCTGGTCATTGCGGACAAAGCTCCATTGAAGAATGGTCACCGGGCCGGTCAGCATGCCTTTCACCAGTTTGTGGGTCAGTGACTGGGCGTAGCTGGACCAGTACACGGTCATGGGTGTTTCGCGGTGCACGTCACCATAAATGATCGGTGGTTTCACACAGCGGGAGCCATAACTCTGCACCCAGCCGTTCTCTGTGAAAACGAAGCCAGACAGCTGCTCTCCGAAGTATTCCACCATATCGTTGCGCTCAAATTCACCATGTACCAGCACATCGATGCCAATTTCTTCCTGCCAGCGGATAGCTTTCTCGGTCTCTGTTTTCAGCAGGGCATCGTACTGCTCCGGGGTGATTTCCTGTTTTTTTAGTGCGGCCCGCCAGGTGCGTATTTCTTTGGTCTGTGGGAAAGAGCCGATAGTGGTGGTGGGAAACAGCGGCAGTTTTAACGCAGCCCGCTGCTGTATCCTGCGTTCTGCAAAGATGTGCTGCCGGCGGGCATCGGCATCTGTTATTTTAGCGGTGCGTTGTTTTACGTTGTGGTCGTGGACCAGGGGAGATGTTTTCCTGCTTTCTATAGCCCTGATATTTGCTTCCAGCCCGGCTTTTGCGGCTGCTGCCGGTGATGCGGAGGCCAATTGCTGTAATGTTACCACTTCCTCGATTTTCTGTTTGGCGAAGGCCAGCCATTGTTTGACTTCAGGCGTCAGCGTGTTTTCCTGGCTCTCCAGGCTGAGGTCACAAGGGGAGTGCAGCAGGGAACAGGAAGGGGCGATCCATATCCTGTCGGCCCCGAGTTTACTGCTGGCTTGCGATATCAGTGATAGGGAATGACGGTAATCATTGATCCAGATATTCCTTCCGTCTACCAGTCCCAGTGACAGCTGCATCGTATCGGACAGTAACGGGGACGCAAGGATATCCCCCAGTTGGCTCGGACATCTCACCAGGTCCAGGTGCAGGATGTCAACAGGCAGTTGAAGGACTGTAGGAAGATTATCACCATAACATTCAAAATAGCTTGCCAATATGATATGCAGGTCGGGGAAAGCCGCTTTTATGTTGTGATAGGCACTGCTGAACACCTGTCTTTCTTTTTCTGCCAGATTGAGGGAAAGGCAGGGCTCGTCCAGCTGGATGGTCCGTGCGCCGGCATCATACAGTTTACCAATGATCTGCATATACACCGGCAGCAACCGGTCTATCAGTTCAATGCGGGAGAAGTGTTGTTCTTTTTCCTTGCCCAGTAGCAGGTATGAAACAGGACCGAGCAATACCGGTTTGGCATTGATCTGCTGCTGCCTGGCCTCTTTAAACTCATCGATGGCTTTTTCGGAAAAGAGTGCAAATTGCTGTGCTGCCGTGAATTCCGGGACGATGTAGTGGTAGTTGGTATCAAACCATTTGGTCATCTCCATGGCAGTGATGTCGTAACCGTCCTGCTGATAACCCCTTGCCATGGCAAACATCAGGTCAGTGGCGGACAATTGCCGTTCGGTGATCAGGGGGATGTAACGCGTTGGAATAGCGCCCAGCATCAGGCTCATGTCCAGCACCTGGTCATAAAAGGAAAAGTCGTTGCATGGGACGAGGTCAATACCGGCATCCTGTTGAAGCTGCCAGTTCTTTTGGCGAATACCGTGCCCTGTGGTTAATAATTCAGACAGTGTCTGTTTGCCTGCCCAGTAAGCTTCGCAGGATTTTTTGAGTTCACGCCGGCTGCCTATCCTCGGGTAGCCAAGATTGTGTGTGCGCATCTGAAACTTTTAAAATGATGAAATCAATTAAAAGTTCTTTGCTGAATTTCACGATGTTTCGCGGAAGAGGAATGACGGAGAAGCATAAACGATCTCCCTGCAGGGCACAGGATGCCCATAGGTACACAGAGAAAATCATCCGACATCACTTCAGTCCGCGAAAGCATTGTCAAATCCGGTTAGGCAGGTCTCCTGGCTTGTAACATTTTGCCGTCCTTCCCACCTTGCGGCAGTGGACATCATTGTGGCAAAACCTTTAAGTTACTTACAGTTGCGGGACAGCTTGTGATTTACACACAATTCCCTATTAATTTACGTGAAGTAAAACCTCTCCGGCTGATAAGAAATAAAGTAAGAACTGATTGTGCCTGCGAAAGTATACAATTCGCCAGATAAAAGCCAAACGGTTTTTGTAAGATGCTTTTTGCTGCTGGTTTTCAATGTATTAAATGGTTTTTAAAGCTGCCTCTGTCAGAAAAAGCTGTATCTGCCGGTAACATTTTGAAAAGTTGTGGTGTTATAAAGTGTGATATGATTACCCATTTCTAACCCTCAAATACATTATCATGCCTTATTCCCCTTTATTAATTAAGCCATTTAAAGATGAGCTGACCGACCTGGGCGTAAAGGAAATGCTTACGCCGGCGGATGTAGACAAAGCGATGGCCCAGGATGGAACAACACTGGTGATCATCAACAGTGTCTGCGGTTGCGCTGCCGGTGTAGCCCGCCCTGCTATCAGGATAATTATGGAAGACAACAGTATTAAAAAGCCGGACCGTGTAGTGACGGTTTTTGCCGGTCAGGACGTGGAAGCTACCGCGCGTTTCCGTAATTACATACCGGACATTCCTCCTTCATCACCATCTATCGCGCTTTTCAAGGACAAGGAGTTGATTTATTTCCTGCCGAAATTCAGAATTGAGAGCAGAGACGCGAACGCTGTTGCCAATGATGTGAAGAGTGTTCTGGAGGAATATCTTGCCGTATAAATGGCAGTATAAATTACAGCGTAAATAAAGGCCGGGTATCCCCCGGCTTTTTTTATGCAGATAAATTTTTCCCTCGCGGGAATCTAACGGCCGTAAGGCCGGACAAGGAAAAACTTTTCCCTGTCCGGCTGTTTCTGCATAAAAACGCAGGTAAGAAATGATACCGGCGACGGCATAATGTTAGCGCATTCCTGCACATAATGAGGAAAGCCTAAGTGGTTGCTTTTTTGGCAGTTAGCATTTTTTTACTATTTTTCGCCCCCGTAAGGGTTTGTTATATCCAATTCCCCAATATTTAATTATTAATAACGATCAATGAGGAAATCCACCAACCGATTTAGTACATGCGTAGCAGTTATGCTGGCAGTGCAGGCCTGTAAAAGTCACCAGCCGTCGCAGTTTGTAGCAGACTTTGTAAAACAATTAGACGGCAAAAGCCTGGCAGAAGCGAAAGCACAGCTGGAAGAGGAAAATGAGAAAGTAGGCGCTTTCATCAAATTCATGGGCAATTTCAAGAACGAAGATAAACCGCAGCACTTTAAACCGGAAGACGAAAAGGAAGGCTCGCCTTTTTCTATCACGGACCCGGCCCGGATGGAAGCGGCCTATCAGCTCGCCCTCAGCGATGCAGGCTTCAACCAGAAGTATGGCAACGGCTACAGCCAGCTGGAACCGGACGGTCCTTCTATGAGGAGAAGCGCAACTGAAACACCTGTTTTTATTACGAAGGAAATATACTTCCACGACGGAAGCAAACAATCTGAGAAGCTCGACCTGAGTGAGTCTCACCGGGTAAATTCCCTGAAAACGATCGATAGCGTTCTGGCAGAGGCCACCTACAGCTATCCGGTGAAAACCGCTGTTATTCAGCTGGATGATAAACATGACAGGGGCGACTTTAAAGGTACGCCCGTGAAACTGGAGCGCATTCAGGACAACTTCGTCCGTGTTTCTCTGGAAAAGGAAGCCTATAAAGGTTACCTCGAAGTAGAAGCATTTAATAAAGATGGTAAACAGCTGGACCGCACCAGTTATCTCAGAGCGCCGGAAGGCGGTGAGAACATCGCAGGCATGCTGAAAGACTACAGGAAGGTCGTGGAAGGGCTGTTGAAGAACCTGGAAAAGGGCGCCTATAAAGACATAGCCGCCCTGCAGAAAGATATCCTGGACAAGATGCCGTCTGAAACACCTTTTGACGATGTAGACAAAGGCTACGTGGACGCCTACTTCAAAGGGAACGTTGCCAGGATCAAAGTGCATATCCAGGACGGCACCAAAGAAGGAAAGAAAACCCTGGTCTTGCGCAACCTGGAGCCTAACCATACCGGCTTGATGATGGTAGCAGAGACCGGCAGCGATAAATTTGGATTTATATCCGCCGTCACAGGCAAAATAGCTATTCCGTACAACTATGAAGAGCTGCGCCAGATCACGCCCTGGTTCTTTGCCAACGGCAAAGCGCCCGCGTATCAGTATTACCGGCTGGACACAGCCGCCAAACAGCTGGTGCCCATTAAAGAACATGTGGAAACCCTGTCGGCTGACCTCGTGAAAGCTTCTCCCAACAGGATCAACGACAGAATATTTGGTGTGATGAACGCCGCCGGGCAAATGGTACTGCCGATGGAGTTTGTGGACATCACCATCGATCCTGCCACTAAGCTGATATTCGCCAATAAATCAGAAGAAGACGGCCCGCTGGCTGGCGTTACCACTATCTACGATCAAACCGGCAAAGCTGTGGCCGGCCCGTATGTGACCTCCGGTGTGTTCACCAACGGGTTGTTGCTGGTAACTGACAAAGGGGGCAACAGCTACTTTATCAATCCACAGGGCGTTAAAGTGATTAATCTGAAAGGTTATTACAACATGCGGCCATTTAGTGAGGGCCTCGCTATGGTGACCAATGCGGATGGTAAATACGGCTTCCTGGACCCACAGGGCAAGGTGGCCATTCCGTTTGAATACAAAATGGCCACAGACTTCAACCTGGGCCTTTCGCAGGTCATCCGTACGAACAATGATGCGGAAGAAGTGGCGCTGATCAATACTTCCGGTGCTGTGGTAGTGCCGTTCGCACCTTCCTCTGATAATGATACCGACGGAGAAGGCGCATCGAGGATATACACCATGCAAGGAAAAAAATTCGATGCGTGGGGCAAGCAGATGTAATAATATATTTTACCATAACAGGAAAACGGGTTACAGTTGCTGTAACCCGTTTTTTTATGAACAGGTACATGCAGCATTTGTCACGCCTTTCAGAGCCGGGATGGTCTGGCGCAACGTTCGGTAAAATAATTTTTAACTGACATATATCCGGCGCCGTTACCACCTGTATGAATATACGGCCAAAACCAGCCATAGGACGGCTGGAAATCCCCCTGGTATAGGAATTGGGCGAAAATGATATATATTTACCCGGATATTTTCGACGCTATAAGGGTGATAACAAAATATCCTTGCCTGTGGATTGTTTGTAGTAACTAATTAAACCGATATGCCTGCTACTGATTTTACGAAAGAACTTGCGGCCCTGATTAAAGCGCGCTTTCCTATCATCTATGTTGTTACCTGGGAAGAGAAGCGATTTGTTGACACCGTAAAAACAATGTTACAGGATACTGCCCTGTTTAGTAAACCGAGACCGGTATGGGAATGGACCGTTGTGGATGGTTATGTCAAAAACAACAGGCCTGAGAAAGGGGATGTGAAAACACCTATGCGTGCGTTGGAGTTTGCAGATGAACTGGAGGAAGACGGCGTGCTCATTCTGAAAGACATGTACGCACAACTGGCCAGTCCCAACTGTGAGCAGAATATTATCCGTAAGTTAAAAGACCTGGTTTGGCGCATTAAAGAAGGCGACTGGCTGAAGACGGTCATCATCACTGGTCATGATAAATTTATTCCCGATGCGCTGCAGAAAGAGATACTGATCAAAGAGTTCGCGCTCCCGACGGCAGACGAGATCCAGCAGGTATTGCTCAACCTGGTGGAGCAGAACAGACAGAACCAACGCCTGCGTTTCGACCTGAATGCCAACAATGCAGTGGCCCGCTTATGTGAGGCGGCCTGCGGACTTACCCTCAATGAAGCGGAAAATGCCTTTGCCTTGTCCATGGTGAATGACGGAATATTGGACGTGCATGATATCAGCACCATCGCGGAAGAAAAGAAGCAGATCATTCACCGCAACGGCCTGCTGGAATTTAGCATGCCCAAACTGAAGATGGAAGACATCGGCGGATTGGAGAACCTGAAGAAGTGGCTGGAAAAACGCGCTGACAGCTGGTCTGAGCAAGCCCGGAAATATAATATCCCGGCGCCCCGCGGTGTCCTGATCACCGGTTTGCCTGGCTGTGGTAAAAGTTTGACGGCAAAAACCGTCAGCACCTCCTGGAACGTGCCCCTGCTGAGACTGGACATGGGCGCAGTATTCAGCGGCCTTGTCGGCAGCAGTGAGCGTAACATGCGTACGGTCATTCAAACGGCAGAATCGATGGCGCCCTGTGTGCTGTGGATCGATGAGATAGAAAAAGCGTTTTCAGGCGTAGGCTCCTCCGGTGACAGTGGTACGGCTACCCGCCTGTTCGGAACGTTCCTCACCTGGATGCAGGAGAAAGAGAAGTTTGTGTTTGTGGTGGCTACCGCCAATAATATCGATTTCCTGCCACCGGAGCTGATGCGTAAAGGCCGTTTTGATGAGATATTTTTTGTTGATCTTCCCACCAGGGCAGAAAGAAAAATCATTATAGATATTCACTTAAAGAAACGGCTGACACATCCTGAAGTACTGGGCAACCTGAAACTGGATGACAGTTTCATCGATCCATTGGTAGAAAGAACAGAAGGTTTTACGGGAGCGGAAATTGAACAGGTGGTGATCAGTGGCCTGTTTGAAGCATTCTCTGAAAACAGGGCCATCACCATGGACGATTTTATTACCGCCATCGAAAATACTGTTCCGCTGGTGGTCACCCAATCGGAGAAGATCCGCGCCATCAGGGAATGGGCGAATGTCCGGGCGGTATCCGCTACTTCTGTCAGCCATAAAATACCTAATGCCCCGGCGGTGAACAATGATCCTGAAAAGCCGGATGAAGAGGCTTCGCGAGGCGGCCGCAGCATAGAATTCTAAAATTTACAACCATGAGCGTAAGATATGATATAAGACCCCGGATCACATTGGAGGAAGTCATGCAGAGCCTGGCAGCCCATAGAAAATCAACCTTCTCTGTTCAGACAAAAATGAAGAGTGAAGCGCTGCTCAGGAATACCCTGGCGAAGTTATATAACGCCACCATCAATGATAGGGACAATGCTCTTGAAACCGAGATATCCGGCCATCAACTTGTATTCCGGATGAGCAGTACCGGTTTTTACGAAATACAGTATTTTAAGTCCATGGAAGGAGACGCAGTAAGAACACTGGTGAGAGATATGGAGGCTGAATACAGGGGCATGGTGCAGGACTACGTCTACAATACCATAAAAACAAAAGCGGAAGAAAAAGGACTGGTGTTGGAACAAGAAACTGTTCAGAAGAACCAGTCTATCGTATTAACATTTAATTTGAATGGCTGATGTCTACTGAAGGCAAACTGATCATCTCAATAGATAAAGACGGAAATGTAACCGCTGAAATAAACGGTGTGAAAGGTCCGTCCTGTAAGGATTACGAAAAATTGATCGAACAACTCATCGAAGGGAAAATCATAAATGAGACCCTGACGGCCGGGTATTACGAGCAAGAGGTTAAAACAGACGACCGGTCACATCTTTCAAATAATCTCTAGTATGTCTTTAAAACGACTATGGGGCGTGTTGCTGGGCGTCATTACCGGTATTGTCCCGTTTATAAACACTGTGGCTGCTATCATCATGGCGTATAAACTGAAAAAGAAGCGCTGGGTGGCCATCTATAGTATTATCTCCGGTGTAACATTGGGGATAATTGTGCTGCTGAACGTTTCCGCCCACAGGGAGAAGCCCGTCAGGACCGCCTTCCCGGCGGCTTTCGAAAAGAACCTGCAGACAGTGGCCGTGAAACAGGATATAATGATGGATTCCGTTGAAATGGAATCCAACCTGCAACAGGTCTTAAAAAATACGGCCGATGAGTTGATACAGCAGGACCCCGAAAACAAACCCCTGCTGGCAGCTGCACAACAGAGCAAGTTAACCGGAAAAGCCGGGGCGGCTTTTCATCAGTTGAGCCAGTGCCTCTATGGGCATTACCTTAATAAAGTGAAAGTCACCACAGGAAAAGACAAATATGACCTGACTTTCGATATGGAGGTGCTGGCAACGGACCACCAGGTGGAAGATTATATCCGGAATTTCATCGGTGAGTACCTGACCGCGCCGCATGGACTTACAGATGATATCGCGAGCGGGCTGGCATTGATTGGCTATGTCATCGCCGCCGTCGGATGTATCAGCAATGGTGCTAATTTATTTGCCGGTCCTGCCCGGGTGTCAAACGGTAATAACGCCGGCGTTGCTAAAGACACGATGGGCCAGTCATTCAACCGGCAGTCGTCAGGGGAACCGGTTGTATCTCCTGCTTCATTTCAGCCGCCACCGTTGCCACAGGAATCCACCGCGACATTTATAGTAAATGTAAACACCTCCGGGGAAGAGGAGCTGATGCAGCTGCGCGGCATCAACCGGATACTGGCAAAAACGATTATTTCAGAGAGAAAGACCGGCGGCAACTTCACAGACATAAATGACCTGAAAAAACGGATGGAGCTTTCTTCCGAACAGGTAGACAGGATCAGGAGCAACGTAAATTTCGATGCGCCGAAAAGAGGAGGCGGAAGGGTGATTGAATTTTAAGTTAATGGAACAGCTATATATCAATGCGTTCATACCGGTAACAGCCGCGGAAGGGCCAGGGCTCCGGGCCTGCCTTTGGGTACAGGGTTGTTCTGTCAGGTGTGAGGACTGTATGGTGCCGCATACCTGGGACAAAAACAAGGGGAAGGCGACAGATCCATCAACCTTACTGCAAATACTCGCCGAAACACCGGATATTGAAGGCCTCACTGTATTAGGCGGCGAGCCCATGGACCAGGCAGCGGCGCTATTGCCTTTTTTACAGGCGGTAAAAGCATCCGGACTATCGCTGATGCTTTTCAGCGGCTATACGAAAGAAACCATCCTGGAAAGCGGTTGCCCGCATAAAGCCGCTATCATCGCGCTTTGTGATATTTTTGTGGATGGGCCTTACGTAAAGGCCCTGACCAGCTTCGAGCGGCCATGGGTGGGTTCTTCCAATCAGCGTATCTTTTTTCAGACAGCACGGTATCAGCATTTGGAAAACAACCTGCATACCATCAAAAATAAAGTCGAGGTGCGTATCGGGGAAGATGGCACTATCGCCATCAACGGTATGATGCCAAAAGAGAAATTCCTGGAGCTTCGGCATTCATTGAAAAATATACAATAAATGGAAGTTCAGTTTTACAAACCGTCCAGTGAGATATTAAAGCAATACATGGAAGGCTTTTATTTTATTGATAAAAAAGCTATCTCAGAAGTGATAAAATACTGGACTTTCCCCAATAACTACTGTATTGCTGCCGTGTATCAGCATACTGATCTGATGTTGGAAGAAAATAAAATTGTTGTTGCTGCTTCCCGGCAAAATAACATCGCATCCAGTCTGGTAAGCCGGTATGTGCGTCCTATTGAGATAATCCAGCATGCCGTTACAGATGAAATAACGATTTATTTCAAGCCACTGGGATTAAATCAATTTGTGGACGACTTACAGGAGATGTTCAGAGCAGATATTGTCAGCTTCAATCCTTTTGCTGATTACCAGGAAAAAATGGCTGAGATATTTAATACCCCGGGCAGAGATGCCCAAATCAGAAAACTGGAAGACTATTGGCTGTCAAAACTGAAATACCACGATTTTTCCCTGGCGGAACAACTCATCGCCGATGTTCAGTCGGATCTGAAAATTAATGACATTGCAGCAAAGCATAAGATATCGAGGCAATACCTCAACAGGATTTTTATCCAACACATAGGGAAATCTCCCTCTGAGTTCAGGAAAATACACCGTTTCAGAAATGCTATCTCGGAAAAACAGAAATCCGGTAACCTCACACAGTTGTCGTATCTCGCGCAGTTCTACGACCAGTCTCATTTTATTCGTGATTTCCGGGGCTTCACCCATTTCACACCTTCCGACTTTTTCGGCAAAGTAGATACAGGGAAAGAGAACGTGTGGTTCGTTTTTTAGGTAGTTTACATTTGTACAATTTTAATGACTATCATTTCCATTTCTTTGTTCTAAAAAACAGGATTATGAAGAAGTTGTACATAGCCCTTGTCGCAGCAGTGCTTGCTCTCACCAACAGTGTCCAGGCCCAGCATCAAAAGGAGGTACTTTTAGTAGGGGTATTCCATTTTAACAATCCCGGTGCCGATCTGACGAAATTAGAGACGTTTGACGTCATGAGTAAAAAGTCCCAGCAGGAGCTGGAGCTTATCACTGACCACATCAAAAAATTTAAGCCCACGAAAATATTTGTAGAGTGGGAATACAATGATCAGCTGGGGCTGGATACCTTGTACAACCTCTATCTGAAGGATTCCTATTTTGATTACGTCCGTCAGAAATTTCCCAAGAATGCTTTTTATGCACAAAATGAGATATTTCAGCTGGGTTTCAGAGCAGGTAAAAAGGCCGGACTGCCAAAGATACATGCCATAGATTGCCCGATGGACTGGCGTTACGATAGTTTGCAGATGGCCATCAAAAAAGCGGGACAAACCGATCTCCAGGCTACCATTGATAAACAGATAAAAGAATTCGGTGAGTTGACCAACGGGCTCATGAAGAAACTGACCCTGACACAAATGTTGCTGGAAGAGAATAAGGCAAGCATGCGCAATATCAATCTCGGATTTTACATCACCCTGTTAAACAAAGGCGGTGCTTTGGACGACTTTACAGGAGCGGACGTGGTGAATGCCTGGTATAGAAGAAACCTGCACATGTATTCCCTGGTGCAGAAACTGACGGAAGCCAATGACGAACGGGTGATGGTGATTGTTGGCGCAGGACATGCGGCCGTGTTCAAGCATTTTATCGATCTGGATGCAAATTACAAGGTAGTGGAATTGGAAGAGGTGTTGAAGAAATAAAAACGAGATGTCCTTTTGTGTTTTGTGGCAGCAGGTTATGCCAATACCGGCTGCCGCAGATTATTGCAGAAAATTCCCGTCCACAATCAACAGTTTAACCCCTGATGCTGTTTTGGACCGATGATTGCTCAGTTCATCGGAAACGACGTAAGTCATACCCTGTTGCAGTACAAATTCTTCCCCACTGTCCATTTCGCTGACAAAACTGCCTTCCAGGCAATGAACGATATGTCCTTTTTTGCACCAATGATCAGCCAGGTAGCCGGGTGAGTAGGTCACGATGCGTATACGTAAGCCAGGCAGTTGCAGGGTTTGCCATAAGGCTTCGCCGGTAGTGCCGGGGTGTGTGGTAGGAGCGATGGTGCTCCAGTCGATGCATTGAAAGGGGTGTTTCATGCCGATAAAAATACGAAAGTCTCATTGCATGGCCAGCGCACCTGGAAAATTAGCCGGTTTTTGTTAATGGCGGTCTTTACGCGAGATTTAGGAGAGGTTGAAACGGTAATGATTATTTACAGATTTTGTAAATATTAACAAAATCTGTAAATTTGGAAAGCTATTTAAATAAACCAATTGGTGAATGTATGTAGAAAATAAGCAAACCGGAAAGAAATGTAATGTTAGGGTTGAGAAGATTGGTAGCAAAGATTTTTCCATGATCAAAAGAGGCAAGAAGTTTGATTTTGATTGGAATAAATATAAAGGAGAAGATATATACAAGCTGTGTCTAGATGAGACGGGTGAAATTTTAGGTTTAATGCATGTAATTGATCATCCTGATCCCCGTTACGATGTTTTAGAGATCAATGTAATTGAAATCAGCAAGGATAATCGTGGTGAAAATGGATTTGGGAGAATTGGAGGGTGTTTGCTTGCATATGCTGTGTTATTGTCCCAGGAGTACCATCACGATGGTTATCTGGTTTTAACTGCAAAAAGTAAGAAAGCTTCGCTTTTCCATAGCAAGTACGGGTTTCAGTATATTGGAAAGATAGGAGGAGTTATGGGTGAAAGAATGGTGTCTGATACAGCCAATTCAATCGAACTAGTTAAAGAATATGCGGATAAATAGAGATAATATGGAACCAAAAAATTCCAGGAGAAAAAAAATGTGGACGGATGAGGACATTTCCTTTGAATCCCCGTCTGTGACTGGTGAACAAAGAAATGAGACTTTAGCTGCATTTGGTAAGTTTCGTCAGAATACTAAGGGGAAAGTATCAAACGAAGAGAAATTAAAGTTGCGATTTTTACAACTGAAGTTTCAAATTAATGAATTTTTAAAGGGAGAGCATTCCGAGTATAGATTCGGTTTCTTTCTCGCGCTCTATATGAAAAGTTTGGAGTTAAATGGAAAAACTTTTGCGCAGGAAATAAATATTAAGCCATCGCTGCTTAGCCAATTTATACATAATCAAAGAGAACCTAATGATACAATTCTGATGCGTCTGGAGATTCATTCTAATTATAATTTCCCTGCAGATCTTTGGTATGGCGTCTTAGCCCAACAAAAAGCAATAGAGTTAAAAAATGACAGGTCCCTTCGTAAGCATGAAGAGACAATTGTTAAACCCAAAGTTAAGGTGGCTATCTAAGAGACGTTCTCTATTAAAATTAAAGCTTCATCGCCAGAAATGAATAAATAATAATGGCATCGTGAAAGCGATGCCATTGTTATTTTCCCCAGACGCCAGTTTTTAAAATGTGCCCTGTAAGGGACCTGCTGAAAGTTACAGCTTGATAATATAACGAAACCTCAAAACATGCATTTCGTCACAGATTTGCCCTGTTCATCCCATCGCAGAAGATGAGCTAACAGGAAATTATACTATTGTGCTGTCTTCTAACACATACATTATGCGATCAATCATTATCGGCACAATTTGCCTTATATCTTTCGGTGCTATGGCTCAGAACCGGGATGTCACGTTTAAAAACTACTTTGATACCCTTGCTGCTCATGAGCTGTACGACGGCAATATCACCCTGGCGGAAAATGGTCATAAGGTGTATGCCTTTTCCGGGGGATATGCGGATTACGCCCAACAACGGCAGAATACGGAGCAATCGCGTTTTAACCTGGCCTCTGTTTCTAAAGTGTTTACTTCCACTGCCATTCTCCAGTTGAAAGATAAAGGCAAACTAAAGCTGGATGACGAAGTGCGCCGGTATCTTCCTGATTTTCCTTTCCCTGGTATTACCCTGCGTCATCTATTGACACATACTTCAGGGTTACCTAACCTGGAACTGTTTGAAGAAGTCGTGAAACAGCACCCTGATACAATCATCACTAACATTGCTGTATTGCCTTTGTTAAAACAATGGCAAAAAGGGTTGTATTTCAAACCGGGCGATGAGTTCAGGTATTGCAACACCAACTTCAATCTGCTGGCTTTGATCATCGAAAAGGTCTCGGGACTTGATTATCCGGTGTACCTGGAAAAATATGTTTTCAGACCGGCAGGGATGAAAAATACTTATGTACGCAGCGTAAACAGTATGGACGACCCTTTAGCCGTAAAACAACAGGTGAAGCCAACCTATTATGATACAGCCTGGTCGCAGGCAGATAAAGTGGCGCGTTACCGGTACACTGAATATAACAATAGCGGCAGTATCGGGTCTTCCAATATCATCACGACAACAGACGATATGCTGAAATTCGATAATGCTTTTTTTAGTGGGAAGCTGTTGTTACGTACTACCGTTGAAGAAGCAATCACCCCGGTTAGGCTAAACAATGGAAAAACGTATGAAGAACACATGGACACTATGCTGGGTGATGGCACAGGACAATACGGCCTGGGCTGGGAGATATTTAGCATGCCGGGATACGGAAAGGGAGTAGGGCATGGAGGGTTTAAATTTGGCCTGGCCACTTTCTACTATCATAACCTCAGCACCAGACAGGTGATCGTGGCCTACATGAATGGCAACAGCTCTTTCGGCGCCAACGTAACCTCCTGTTTTTACCTGCTGAACGGCAAACCGGGCATTCCCTTATCGTTGAAGAAGTCCGCTGTCCGCGAATATGCGAGAGCATTGATGACAAGCGGAGCTGACCATGCTGCCTGCATGTTGCATCTTTGCAAGGCAGATAGTGTCAACTATTATTTTGATCCAAGGGAAATGAACTTCCTGGGATATGATTTCCTTTACGGGTCCAAAGCCGGGGAGCATTTGCAGTGGTCGTTGGAAACATTTAAACTGAATACCTTCCTGCAACCGGCTGATTTCAACACCTATGACAGTTATGGCGAAGCATTGTTGGAAGCCGGGCACCGGGAAGATGCCATAAGGATGTACAGAAAGTCGCTGGAACTTAATCCCAACAGCAAAGATGGAATAAAGGCGATGAAGAAACTGGGATTGATGTAAGAAGTCTTTTATGAAACCTTTTTAATGACAGGTGTTGCATATTTTCCGGTAATCCTTTGTTTATGTGTTAATCCCCAGTTTCCCAACACGGAAACCACTTCTTTTACAGTCATGCCATATTCGGTCGGCAGGTATTCCACTACCGCTGGTGTCCGGTCGGCTTTTACTTCTCTTTTCACCAACCCGTTCAACTCCAGTGATTTCAGTTCTGCTGACAATACCCTGGCTGAAATTCCTGTGATGACCCGCTGCAACTCGTTGAAGCGGTAGTGGCCGGTCACCAGGGCCGTAATGATACGGAGCTTCCATTTGCCTCCCAGTACATACATGGCATCTTCCACCGAAGCCAGCCGGGCGGCACATTCAGTTTGTTTGAAGTCTGTTTTTTTCATGTGCTTATAGGATTAAATAACATACAGGTTACTACTAACCTTTTGTTTACTACGGACCTTTCCTTAGCGAATGTAGGTAGTTTTGATGCATCAAACAGTAAGAGAAATGAAAAAAATATTGCACATTATTACAAGCCCGAGAACAGATGCTTCTGTCAGCAGGAAATTAGGGAATGCTGTGGTGGAAAAGATAAAAGAAAAATATACAGGCAGCAGCGTGACAGTGCGGGACCTGGCTAAAAATCCGCCTCCCCACCTCAATGAATCTCATATCAATTCGTTTTTTACCCCGGCGGAAAACCGCACCGCCGAACAGCTTTATGACATCAGGTATTCAGAGGATGCCATTCAGGAACTAATGGACGCTGATATCCTTGTGGTAGAAACCCCGATGTACAACTTCACTATTACTTCCACGCTGAAAGCCTATTTCGACCATATTACAAGGGCCGGAATAACATTTAAGTATACCGGAAATGGCTTGCTGCCGGAAGGGTTGTTAAAAGGTAAACAGGGATATATAGTGACTTCCTCCGGCGGAGTTTATTCGGAAGGTGACCTGAAAGCCTACGATTTCACGGAACCATATGTACGTTCTTTTCTATCGGTCATAGGAATCGAGGTAGCAGGCGTTTTCAGGGCCGAAGGGCAGGCGGTTATAGGGCCAGAGGCGGCGCTTGAAAACGGAGTGGGGAGTATTGAGGTTGGAGGGTAAATGGTATAGGGCAGTTGTTAAAGGCGCCATGGAAGCGGCGCCTTTAAGATTTCTCCGGTGTACCGGTGGGAAAGTTCTCTAATGACGCTTGCGTGATAAAATAGATTGACTATTATTGATTCGTCCTATTAAAACAATTATTTCGTTGACCCTGCCGATAATTATCTTTAAATAATCTCTATTGTAGAGAGTTGGCAGTAAAGGGTTTAATTGCAGTGCTGCGTTTGGCCATACTTGAAGCAAAGAATCCGCCACACTCTTGTTTCATTAGACATTTATCACATTCAGCATGAAATATATTCTTCCAGTCAGAAATTGATTTTCTGGTGAATTGCCATATTCTTTGGGGGGTTGTGCAAAGTTGGGCGTTATAAAGAGATGTATTTATACCGAAGTCTGATAAGTAGGTTATAGCCTCTGCAAGTTCGTTTCCATAGTCATTTGGATCTATCCAAAGTTTTTCTATGTTATGAGGCGTATAGCCCTGGTGCTCTAGCCCCATAAATGCTACATGTTCCACAAAAGGCAAATTTTTATAGATAAACTTGGCGAGTTTCAGGAGGCGTGGAATCGTTTGCTTATGTAGTACTATTCTTATTTCAAGTCGGATATTGTGTTTAGCGAGATTATATAAACCTTGCACAGTTTGATTAAAAGCCCCTTTAGCTTGAACAATATAATCATGTTGTACATAGAAATCTGAATATAAAGGAATGCCCAACATGAGTCGCGAAAATGACATTGCTCCTAATTTCTCGGAAAGCGCAGGCCAGGCGAATGAGCGGCCATTCGTTAGACAATGTATTTCTGTGTTTGGTAGTTCTATTTGAATTTGCTCCAATAGTTTAAAAAAACGTTCCCCCAGAAGTGTCGGCTCGCCGCCGGTAATTCCGAGTTCGAAACAGTCTTTAGGTATTAGTGGTATGCTTTGGGAATGGACATCGAATAAATAATCTGTATCATCTTTATTTTTGGGTGGTTGGGAGCACATCAGGCAGTTGCTGTTGCACCGTTCTGTAAATAATAGGAAATTATGATTGGAGTTTATTCTGTATAATGTATTAATTACTCCGTCTGTGTTCACAACAACGATATCCCCTTCTGATAAATGCCCAATTTCCGGAATCGAATGCACGTAAGGTTTATCAAATGGATAAGACTGAACGCTGGTCGAGAGAATTGCTCTGAAACGCTCAAGATATTTTGGGATAGCATTAGCTACAATTAAAATTTCAGCATTATTCTCCGGGTTAAATGTAACCCTGCCTACTATGGGTATATTTACCCCTGACGGAATGCCTTTTGTTTTTAGTAACATTAGCTTTTACCTGTTATCCAGCTTCTGAATATTTTTTCTGTTTTTTTGTCTTCATCCATAATAGAGATAAGATATCTGATTATCTCCATATTCCTTTGGCAGAAGGCACTTGTGGGCCTATGACCTGCTAAATCACCCTGGGTTGCATGATTAAATATAGGATCGGCTCCACAGTACGACTGGAAGGCACATTCAGAGCATCCGGGAAGAGATTCGTTAATCATCACTTCACTTAGCGCTGACACTTTATTGCCATAAAATACCTCCTCATAGGTACTTTCTCCAAGTGTACCCAGCTTGAATGTCTGATCATTCATCTCAGCAAGCATTCTGGCTTCGTCAGAAGCATAGATGTCGCCGTCATAATTAAATACTATTACATTGTTTACAAGGCCGGCCGGCGATTGAAGATCGACATACCCAACAGGAAAGGGGGTAAGCATTTTTTTGAGAATAATGCCAGCATAATCTTCGCGGATAAAATAGCCGTCTAGATTGTACTGAATGATTCTGGTGAGCGCTTTTTTATAAAACTCCAGAAACCTTCCGGTTTCATATTTATTTTTGTCTGTACTTTTGGTTGCAAAGCCATATGGACTAATTGGTCTGAGAAATATATTACGAAACCCTTGCCGAACGTATTCATCAACAATTTCTTCAGGATGTTCCAATGAAAGTGCCGTTGTTGTAACTAATGCAGAAACGCGTTCTTCCCCCAAGGCCGCGCGACATTTCCTGATGCCCTCAATTACAAGTTGATGGCTGCTTGCATGTGGTTTATGCCGATTTTTATTATGAATAAATGCTGGACCATCTAGGGATGTAGAGATCAAAACACTATTCTCGGAAAAGAAATGGATCATTTCATCCGTAAGCAATGCAAGATTGGTACATATTACATAAGTAACTTTCTTATTGTGTTTTTCTGCTTCAACTTTTGTTCTTTCAATCGCATAGACGATATTTTCAAATGCCAATAAGGCTTCCCCTCCCTGAAATTCCATAGTTACATGGGGATTGGGAGATTTCATCATAATGTCTATTCCTGCATCGATATGGACTCTTTTCATATCATATTTGTTTTTATCAGAAGTCACTCTTGAAACCTGACAGTAATGACAGGTGTGCTCACATCGCAGACTTATAACAAAAATGTGCAATGATGTAAAATAGTCGAGAAATGATTTTTTTGTGCGATAACGAGTAGCCAGCACTTCAATTAGCTCTGGAAGCGGGGTGGATGATATGAAAAAGTTGGCAATTAAATCAGCGAACAACTCCTGATCCGCGATGTTATCCGGATTAATTTCTCCTGCAACAATCCTGCTGGTAGTACCCGTTGGAATAACAAGAAAATCTCCAATTTCATTTACGATCACTTCTTTTTCCAAAGAAAGGCGATGAAATTTGAATGGTAGTAGATAATAGCGTTGGGAAGATGCGGTATAGTAGGAAATCTCTTTAAATTTTCTTGATTGACTATACGCACTGCTGCTTGCAGGTATCATGCTTTTACTGATTGAGGAGCGAATCCCACAGGATCACTTATTTCTGATGCTGGATCTTCCTGTTGATCATAATAAACGAATGCCTTAGCTATGATAAGTTCTCTGATAACTTTAGTTTCATCAGTTACATATTGCCTTAGCTTAAAATCTATGAGATCTTGTTTGAGTTTGAGCACAACAGCATCCCAGTTCATTGTATCTGAATGACGAAGGGGTTTTAAGGTTATTTCATACTGCAATGCGGATGATTTTCTAACGTCTACTTCAAAAGTATTACTATACCAATAAAGGCATTTTAATAATACGACCTCGGGATACATATCTGCATCAACAGTCACCTTTAATACATTATCACTTTGCAGCGCTTCCATTTACTTTATTTATTAAAGAGTTAAGTGTTTTGTGATCAACAACACCATTAGGCCTGAGCTCATTGTCCTGTTGAAACTTAATAACAGCGATTTCGGTTTGAAGTCCGAAGTAGCCAGTTACGTACAAATCTTTTTTAAATACCAGTAATATCCGCTGCAGCATTTCGACATCTGTCCCTTCGCAACCTTTGGAAAGAGGGCGGTCACCTAACTTTAGATGCTGAGAATCGGTGATAGTGGCTGTATTTCCGGTTTTAGAGGATGTTTGAATCGAAGGTGATGCCGCATTTCGGCTATAAAATGAATTGGTATTGGTAACAGCGTTTTTATTTGTGGCACCCTGACCAGAAGATATCCTTGTTGAATTGCCTGAAGATGTGATATTTTCAACCGGAGATGATGGAGTATAGACAGGCGTTGTAGCGGGGGTATAACTACTACCGGAACTATACGACGAGGAATAGTGAGAACTATGGGAACTATGTGAGCTATGAGAGGAATGAGACCGGTGTGAACTGTGCGAACTATGCATTAGCACAAAACTGTTCTCAGGGTTCATTACGTTCAACTTAAGAATTAGTTTGGGTTTAAGAATATTTTTATGAACGTTTTCATAATTGATGTTTTTATTTTCATCTGGTTTATAGTCATTAAGAAGGGATTCCCCTTTAGTCTGCGAAAATGCGCTGAGCGCTGCCGCTATTACAGCAAGGCCTTTCTTGGCTAGATTTTGGAAACCAAATTTGTCTTTATCCATTGGATAACATTTGAGGAGTAACAGAAAGGGTACAATAGGTTGTTACTGGTAATATGGTCAAATTTTGAGTCCTGCAGGGAATAGATCGTAGCTAAAGTTATGTAATTTCCGGGAATGATGTGTGGTTTTTATATAGTATTTTATATAAATCGGGGCTAATTGGAGTGACTAACTGCAAGGAACATGTAAAGATGTTCTTATAGAACACAAACAAAAAAGGCACCGCTTCCGCGATGCCTTTTAAAATCTTCAGAACGCCAGTTCTGATTATGTACCCCAGATGGGAGTTGAACCCACACTCGCATTGCTGCGAACGGGATTTTAAGTCCCGCGTGTCTACCAATTCCACCACCAGGGTATCAAGGTGTAAAACCTGGAGCGGAAGACCGGGCTCGAACCGGCCACCCCGACCTTGGCAAGGTCGTGCTCTACCAAATGAGCTACTTCCGCAGGTTGTCTAATATAAGAACTTTTTCAACGTTTTAGCCATGGCTTTTTTCGTTGGGACTGCAAAGATAGTAATCTTTTTGAAGCTGCAAAATTTTTTTGGCGTTGAGCTAAAAGAATTTATGCATTCCAGAAAATTTAACTGTAATTAAGGCTTCAGCTCATAGCTGTATTTTACCATACCCAGCAGCTCTTTCCCTTTACCATAACAGGTTTCTTTGGATGGAAGCCCGTTGCCCTGGTACTCATATTCCCAGATAGTGTAAGACGACGTTTGTGCATTGACGGTAGTCATCTTCGTCACCTGTCCCTGGGCATTGTATTCAAAGATATAGTCAGGCAACATGCGTTTCTTCGCAGGCTGATAGCGGTATACATCGGTCAACTGGCCGTTTTTGTCATAGTTGTAATAGGTACGTTTGGCAGGCACGCCTTTGCGCTGCTCCAGCTCTTCGGTAACATGACCGGCACTGTCTGTCTTAAAAGCCACCACCGCAGAGTCGGTGCTGTTGCTCTTTTTCTGTACCATCTGCTGTAGGTGCCCGGCGCTGTCGTAGGTGTAGTTACGGGTCTCGTCAAAACGGATTTTGCTCTCCCGGGCAACGGAGCTGCTGCTGACGGACTGCAGTCTGCCCTGGGCGTCATAACGGTATAACGTGGTGGTGATACTGGCGGCGGAACTGTCCACTGTCCTGGTCAGCTGACCCTTGGCGGAAAAGGAGGAGGTAAGGGCGGAATAGCCGGTGGCGGTGGACTGCGTCTGCGATTTCATCTGGTGATAGGTAGGGCTCAGGCTGCGCTCGCAGCGGAAATCCCGGTCAATCTCCATATTGGCGTCCAGCGTCATTACCCGCTGCAGCTGCACCTTGTTCTCCTTCAACAAGGCCATGGTGGCCATGGTCTGCTGCGTATTATAGATGTCCTGGAAATAAAACTGTGCATATGCTTTGCTGCCCACGGCCAGCATTCCCAATACCAATAGGATCGTCTTCTTCATGTAGGTATGATCGCAGATTTTTTGATGGTGACAATTACGACAAATGTAAAACGCAATTTTCATATTAAAATTTTTTAACCGCATAAACTAGCTGCCGATTATTATTTATCTTGGTGGCCGATTTCATATTACAACCATCTAAATCGCGTGAAAATACAACCTTTACGGTCTGAGAAAAACTGTCTCAACTGCGGTACGGAGGTGCCCCTGCGTTTTTGCACTCACTGTGGACAGGAAAATACAGTACAACATGAAAGTTTTGGCCATCTGGCAGGGCATGTCGTGGCTGATATCGTCCACTACGACTCCAAATTCCTGACAACCCTCAAATACCTGGTTGTCCGCCCGGGTTTCCTGACGAAAGAATACTGGGCCGGCAGAAGAAAACGTTACGTCAATCCCATTCAACTGTATATTTTCATCTCCTTTGTGTTTTTCCTGTTCTTTGCTATCCTTACTCATTCACCGGAAGATCATGTGAACAGGAAAAAAACGGCACACAAGACAGCACCTGCCCACCCCAAAGACGATGAAGAGGTAGACCTCAGCGCCATGGACACCCATTACAGCAGTGAAGCGGAATTCGACTCGTTACAGGCGGCTCTTCCTCCGGATAAAAGGCTCACAGGGGTTGAGTACCGCTGGCAGCGCCGCATCGCGGGGTTAAAGGAGGGCGGCCAGACCGCTGATCAGGTGATAATGGAAATGTTCTCCCATAGTCTGCCTAAAATCATGTTCCTCCTGATGCCACTGTTTGCACTAATGGTGAAGTGGAGCCACCGCAAACGTAAACTGGTATATACAGATCATGCCATTTTCACTATTCATATCCACTCGTTCCTGTTTATCATCCTTTTTGTAGGACTGGTGGTCCGTTATTTTGTTCATGACGATATGCCGCTGGACCTGGCCTACTGGGGCGGATTCTTCTATCTGGTATTGGCATTGAAAAATGCCTATCAGCAGTCTTTCTGGAAATCGTTTTTCAAAGGAACATTGCTTTTTACCGGCTACGTGTTCATCGCGGCGATAGTATTCATGGCGTTTATATTCGCAGTGTTGTCCGTATAATGCCCTTATCTGATTAGAAATTCATATTACAACTGTCTATATCGCGTGAAATCACAACACTTACGCTCTGAAAAAAACTGTCTCAACTGTGGTACGGAAGTGCCGGAACGCTATTGTCCGCTCTGTGGACAGGAAAATACCGTGCAGCACGAAACCTTTGGCCACCTGGTCGGGCATGTGGTGGCGGATATCGTCCACTACGATTCCCAGTTCCTGAAAACACTCAAATACCTGACCATACGCCCCGGCTTCCTGACAAAGGAATACTGGGCCGGAAGAAGGGTCCGGTACGTCAATCCCATCAAACTATACGTATTCGCATCATTCGTGTTCTTCTTCGCCATGGCACTGATCAATAACTCAAAAGACCATGGAAAGAAACCGGTAGTGCATGCAAGCACGGCAACAACGCGAACAGCAGAAGAGCATGTGTACGACGGAAGTGATTCTCGCAGCGTAGCGGAATATGATTCAGTACAGGCGTCGCTGCCCGCGGATAAACGTAACCACGGACTGGAAGACCGCATGGAGCGCAACCTCGCCAGGATGCGGGAACACAAGCAAGGCAGCAAGGCGGCGTTTGTGGAGATGTTTATCCATAACCTGCCCAAGATCATGTTCATCCTCATGCCATTGTTCGCCCTAATGGTGAAATGGACGCATCGCAAACGTGGACTGGTATACACTGATCACGCCATTTTTACCATTCATTTTCACGCTTTTCTGTTTATCATTCTTTTGGTGGCGCTGGTGATACGGTTCTTCATCCACAGGGAAACGCCGCTGAACCTGGCCTACTGGGGCATATTCCTCTATCTGTTGCTGGCGCTGAGAAATGCCTACCAGCAATCATTCTGGAAGGCGCTGATAAAAGCGCTGCTGCTTTACCTGGGATATTTTATCGTGGCGCTTACGGTATTCGTGCTTTTTTTCTTCGTGATGCTGCTGGCCTGACCTTTAGTCTTTATTTTATAACCATGTACGTCCCGTGAAATCACAACACTTACGCTCTGAGAAAAACTGTCTCAACTGCGGTACGGAAGTGCCGGAACGTTATTGTCCGCTATGTGGACAGGAAAATACCGTGCAGCACGAAAGCTTCGGCCACCTGGTGGGCCACGTGGTGGCGGACATCGTTCATTACGACTCCCAATTGCTGGCAACATTGAAATACCTGACCATACGTCCGGGCTTTCTGACAACAGAATACTGGGCCGGCAGAAGGGTGCGTTATGTGAACCCGATTAAACTGTACATATTCATATCGGCCGTCTTTTTCTTCTTCTTTCTGACGCTGGCCGGCAGCCCCAAAGACCATAATGCCAGGCCGGGCATTCAGACAGACCTGGTAGATATGGAGGTAGGGGACATAGGCTCCGATTATAAAAGTGTGGCGGAATATGATTCCGCGCAGGCTGCCAAACCGGCCAATAAACGGTATACAGGGCTGGAAGACCGGATACAACGCCGCCTTGCAAGAATGCGGGAAAACAAACAAAGCGCTAAAGAGGTGATCCGGGAAATGTTTACGCATAACCTGCCAAAGATCATGTTCATCCTTATGCCGCTCTTTGCGCTGCTGGTAAAATGGACGCATCGCAAGCGTCACCTTGTATACGTTGATCACGCCATCTTTACGGTGCATGTCCATTCTTTCCTGTTTATCATTCTCTTTGTGGGACTGGTGATACGCTATTTTGTTCACGATGATTTACCGCTGGACCTGGCCTACTGGGGCGTATTTTTTTATCTGGTGTTCGCACTGAAAAACGCTTATCAGCAGTCATTCTGGAAATCATTGCTGAAAGCGTTGTTGCTGTACTGTGGATATTTCACGGTGGCTGTAGTATTATTTGTGGTCTTCCTGTTTGGCGTGCTTGCCAGCTTTTGATAACGACAGGAAGATAAAATATTATCTTTTTTCTTTAAATTGAGTGATGCAACCGGAATTTATTATCATACACCAGCAAGTGGCGCCCTATGTGGCCCACATCCAGTTAAACAGGCCCAAAGAACTGAATGCCCTGAACCTCCAGCTGATGGGCGAATTACGCGATGCCCTGAAACTCCTCGATGCGGATGAACAGGTACGTGCGATCGTCCTCAGCGGCAATGAAAAAGCTTTCGCCGCAGGCGCAGATATCAAACAGATGGCGGAAAAGTCTGCTATCGACATGTTTAATACAGACCAGTTCAGCACCTGGGATACCATCAAAAGAACAAAAAAACCTATCATCGCAGCAGTGAGCGGCTTCGCCCTGGGCGGCGGCTGCGAACTGATGATGCTCTGTGATATGATCGTGGCCAGCGAGACAGCCCGCTTCGGCCAGCCGGAAATAAAACTGGGCGTAATGCCTGGCGCCGGTGGTACACAGCGACTGACCCGCGCGGTAGGTAAAGCCCTTGCCATGGAAATGGTGCTCACCGGCCGCTTTATTACGGCCCAGGAAGCACAACAGGCCGGCCTGATCAACCGCGTAGTGCCGGTGGAACTGTTCCTGCAGGAGGCGATCAAATTGGCAGGTGAAGTGGCTGCTATGGCCCCGTTGGCGGTGAAAATGGCGAAAGAGGCCGTCCTCAAAGCTTTTGACACCACCCTCGATGAAGGCCTCCACTTCGAAAGGAAAAATTTCTACCTGCTCTTCGCTTCCTCTGATCAGAAGGAAGGTATGCAGGCGTTCATGGAGAAAAGAACCCCCGATTTTAAAGGTCAATAATCAACAAACAATATAAAAGATTGAAAAACCATTAAACTTTTTTGTTATTTGATTTGTTAACCTGATATCGAAGAAACCCGTAATTAGCAGCCGCATCGCAGGCTAGTGGTACCTGCAGGCTTTTGGCAACCCGTTTGTATTGATGACTAAAAATTTAACCATGACCCTTAAGTTGTTACCTGTAGCAGTGCTTCTGATCAACTTCTGTTCAACGGCCTGTAATGGCCCTGCCCAGGAAATCAGGGCCGTCATGCTGGCAGATGACACCACAGCGCCCCCCACAGACACCATGATCGCCAATGGCGATACCATTCAGACAGACAGGATCGCTTCCTGGAAAAAATTTGAACAGTATAACGGACAATTCGCGGAGGAAGTGGCGCTGCTGGAACAAGAACCGTTAAAATCCCGCCTTGACCGGCTATTGGGCAAAAACCGTAAAGTCTTCATGGAACGCTTCAAAGTGTGCCCGCCCATCGAAGTGGATGACAAAACCCTTTTCAATCAGGGCCGTATGCCCGATGAAACCGGTCCGTATGAAGCGGCCATCGCCGTCGATATGGACCGCGATATCGTTTACGCGGCCTATTCCTTCCATAAAAACGTTATGATCTTCTCAGAGAAAAATGATACGCTTTACCCGGCGAAATTCAGGCAGTGGCTTCACCGCTGATGATATAAAAGAGATCGCCCCTTGCTGAATCATATCAGCAAGGGGCGATCTCTTTATCTGGTAAGTTTATTTATCAAACTTATTTTTCAACGCTGCCAGCTTCGCCTGGAAATCGTTCATAGGCGCTTCCTTGGCTGGTTTTCCCTTGCGGTCGTCGCGGTGATCGTCACGACGGTCTTCACGACGCTCTCTGCGCGGTCCGCCACCGCCGCCCTGGGCTTTCTCCTGGTCTTTCATAGACAGGGAGATGCGTTTACGGGCGATATCCACTTCAAGAACGGTCACCTGTACCTTCTGGTTCAGCTTCACGGCTTCATTCGGGTTGCTGATGAATTTGTTGGACATATGGGAGATATGCACCAGGCCATCCTGTTTTACCCCGATGTCCACGAAGGCGCCGAATGCGGTGATGTTGGTCACAACGCCGGGCAGGACCATGCCCACTTTCAGGTCTTCGATTTTGTGGATGCCTTCTGCGTATTCAAAGATAGCTATTTCATCACGCGGGTCGCGGCTGGGTTTGGCCAGCTCTTTCAGGATATCCTCAATGGTGAGCATACCGGCGTCTTCGCGCACGAAGTCTTTCGGGTTGACTTTTTTGCGCAGGTCTTCCTGGCCTATCAGTTCCTCAATGCTGCAGTGTTGCTTCTCGGCAATCTCTTTCACGAGGGCGTAGCGTTCAGGGTGTACGGCGGAGTTGTCCAGCGGGTTGTCTCCGTTTTCAATGCGGAGGAAGCCGGCACACTGTTCAAAGGCTTTGTCGCCCAGCCGGTGTACTTTCTTCAGCTGTGTACGGTTGCTGAAGGCGCCGTTTTCCTTGCGGTATTTCACGATGTTTTCCGCGAGGGAAGGGCCAAGGCCGGAAACATAGGCCAGCAGGTGCTTGGAGGCGGTATTGAGGTTTACGCCCACATTGTTCACGCAGCTTACTACCACACGGTCAAGGCTCTGTTTAAGGGAAGACTGGTTCACGTCGTGTTGATATTGACCTACACCAATGGATTTGGGGTCGATCTTTACCAGTTCCGCCAGCGGATCGATCAGCCTGCGGCCGATGGACACGGCGCCGCGTACGGTCACGTCCTGGTCGGGGAATTCTTCACGGGCCACTTCAGAAGCGGAATACACGGAGGCACCGCTTTCGTTGACCATAAACACGTTGATCTTTTTGCCGAAGTCTATCTTTTTAACAAACTCTTCTGTTTCACGGCCGGCGGTACCGTTACCTACGGCAATGGCCGCGGTATCGTAACGGTTAACCCATTTTTTCAGCAGGGCTTCGGCGTCATCTCTTTTATAATTTTTCTCGAGCGGGAAAATCACGTCATGGTCCAGCATATTGCCCTGGTTGTCCAGTGCCACGGTCTTACAACCCGTACGGTAACCCGGATCGATGGCGATCACGGCTTTGGGGCCGAGTGGCGCTGCCAGCAGCAGCTGACGCAGGTTCTCTGCAAATACGTCGATCGCTTCGGTATCTGCCTTCTCTTTGGCCACTGCCCTGAATTCATTCTCCAGGGAAGGGCGCAGCAGGCGTTTGTAAGCATCGGCGCCGGCTTTGGCCACCTGCTCGGCGGCAGCGCCCTTGCCAGTCACAAATTGTTTGTTTATCAGCTCCATGGCCTCTTCTTCCTGTGGCGCAATGGTGCTGAACAGTATGCCTTCAGACTCGGCACGCAGAATAGCCAGTACCCGGTGGGACGGTACTTCGCGCAGGTCTTCCGAAAAGTCGAAATAATCTTTGTATTTGTTGCCTTCCTCTTCTTTGCCTTCGGCTACTTTGGAAGTCATTTTGCCGGTATGGGTAAAGAGTTTACGCAGTTTGTCACGGCATTCGGCGTTCTCATTGATCCATTCAGCGATAATGTCGCGGGCGCCTTTCAGGGCTTCTTCTGAAGAGGCTACCTGCTCGTTGATGAATGTCTCTGCAGCGCTGGTGTCTCCGTCCTGCTGGGCAAACAACAGCTCGGCCAACGGTTGCAGCCCTTTCTCGATGGCCACGGTGGCGCGCGTCTTGCGTTTGGGCTTGTAGGGAAGATAGATGTCCTCCAGCTCTGCCAGCACCCAGGTATTCTCCAGTTTCTCCAGCAGCTCAGGGGTCATTTTCTCCTGCTCCGTAATGGTTTTGATAATAAACTCACGACGGTCGTCCACTTCTTTGTAACGCTTTTGCAGGTCTTCAATCTTGCCTATCTGCACCTCATCCAGACTGCCCGTCATCTCCTTGCGGTAACGGCTGATAAAGGGCACAGTAGACCCTTCGGACAATAACACCATGGTGTTCTCTGCCTGTTTGGCGGAGATGCCCAGTTCGGATGAAATAAGCGTAATGTGTTTCGCATTCATATCAATACTTTTTGGGATTTTTTTATGTTGGCAACAGACCCTGACACCTCTGTTTAAACAGGTATCTGCCCCGCCGCCAAATACTAAAATCGCTGAATTTTTTACAGCTCGCAAATGTAATTAAAAAGCCTTTTAATCAGAAAGCAATTTTACCCCCATTACCAGCCACGGGCAAAATGCCAAAATGACAAAATCTCTCTGTATTTTTACGGCTATGGAAAAGACAGCTACATTCGACAGATTGTTACAGATAATGGACGATTTAAGGGAAAAATGTCCCTGGGACCGCAAACAGACTATCCAGACACTGCGGCAACTGACCATTGAGGAAACCTACGAACTGGCGGATGCCATCACGGAGGAAGACTGGAAGTCCATCAAGGAAGAACTGGGAGATATCCTGCTCCACATCGTCTTCTACGCAAAAATCGGCTCCGAAAAACAACAATTCGATATCAACGATGTTATCAACGGCGTATGCGATAAACTCATCACCAGGCATCCCCATATCTACGGCGATGTAAAGGTGCAGGATGAAGAGGAAGTGAAGCTGAACTGGGAAAAAATCAAACTGAAAGAAGGTAAAAAATCTGTCCTCAGCGGCGTGCCCGTTTCCCTACCTGCTCTCGTAAAAGCCATGCGCCTGCAGGAAAAAGCGAAACAGACCGGCTTCGAATGGGACAACACCAGCCAGGTGTGGGATAAAGTAAAGGAAGAAGTGAATGAACTGGAAGAAGTGGCCAATACCGGCGACCAGGACGCCATAGAAGCGGAATTCGGCGATGTCATGTTCTCGCTGGTCAACTACTCCCGTTTCCTCAATATCGACGCGGAGAACGCCCTGGAACGCACCAACAAAAAATTCCAGCGCCGCTTTCAGCACATGGAAGCCCTCGCGCTCGAACAGGGCCGCCGCCTCAACGATATGGACCTAACGGAGATGGACACACTCTGGAATAAAGCGAAAGAAGCAGGAATTTAGTTATTTGGTTATTTTAATATTTAGTTATTGATGAACTTCCGTTTTAAGGGACCCATAAATATCAAAATATCAAAATCTCTAAATTTTTAAATCCAATAATTAGATAACAGAATATCCAAATACTCAGATTCTTTTGATTGATATAAAAGAAATACGTCTTTTTTTCCTCCGGCACGGATATCTTCTGATCGTTGCAGCATGGCTGTTCACCTTCGCCTTCCTGTTCAGCAACTATTGGGCGTATTATTCTTCCCCGCAGGGCGTGAAAAGAAGTCTCGAGAAAAGCCTGCATCAACGGGAGCAGTCATTCGATAAACTGCTGAAAGACACCGCTGTGGTCAACAGCCTCTTTCAGCGCTCCTATGATGATAAAACACTGGAACGGATCGGTAAACGCGACTACTTCGTATTTGCCTACGACTCCAGCGCACAAGGCACCTGGCTTACCTTCTGGAGCACCAGCCAGGTACAGCCGGAAGATATGCCGGACGTGCTCCAGCCCGGCGCCCAGTTCGCGAAACTGAAAAACGGCTACTACGAGCTTATTACCCGGCAAATGAAAACATCGGGCAATCATCAGCATTTCGTGGTGGCAGCTATCCCGGTACGCATGGAATATGCGATCAGAAACAGCTTTCTCATCAGCCACTTTTATAACAAATCAGAACTGGGGCCGGAATACACTGTCCACATGGACCTCCCCAGCCTCATCCTGCCAGACCATACCATCCTGCCGGTGAAAAACGGGAACGATCAAACCCTCTTTTTCCTCGACTACAATAAAAGCATCCGCGCCCAGCCTCCCAATACGCTCAGCGTGATACTGCGCGTACTGGGTTGTATCTGCGTGCTCATTTTCCTTAACCTGTTCGCTACGCTGCTGGCCAAAAACACCAATCCACTCTACGGGTTCCTGTTCCTTTTCCTCGTGGTCTTCAGCCTCCGCGTACTCAGCTACACCTACGCGTTCCCGTTCAATTTCCGCGCGCTGAACGTATTTAATCCGGTCATCTACGCAAAAGACGAAATATTCTATTCACTCGGTGACCTGCTGCTCAATGTGCTGCTGGCCTTTTGGATGATCCTGTTTTTCCGCGAACACGTTAAAACCATTAACCTGCCGGTGATCCGCAAACGCTGGCTGCAAAGCATCGTCATCATCGTGGCCAGCCTCCTGCTGTACATGGTGGAACAGTTCCTCGCAGACCTGATCCAGAGCCTTGTGATAGACTCCCATATATCGTTTGATGTGACCAATCCTTTCAGTCTCACCGAATACAGCCTGATCGGATTTGTGGTGCTCGGGTTTATCTCCTTCAGCTTCCTGTTTTTCTCCCAGATCATCAACTACCTGCTCAATGAGCTCACCAATTTCCAGTACCGCGCTAAATACGTGTGGCTGGCTGCCGTAGGCATCATCTGGCTGCTGTTCCGTATCCACAACCCCGAACTGCCTTTCTCGGTGGCCATGGTCATCTGGCTGCTGTTGTATATAGTGCTGCTCGACTTCCTGGCAGACCGCTTTGAAAGCAGCGTGGCCACAGTGCCTTTCCTCTTCTGGCTTTTCCTGCTCACCGTTACCACCTCCGGCGCATTGGTGTACTACAACGATCAGAAAGAACTGTCGGCCCGCGAAAAACTGGCCGCCGATCTATCCAAACAGAAAGACCCCTACCTGGAAATGCTGCTCAACGATCTGGGCAAAAAAATTGAACACGATGAATACATGCAGTACTTCTTTATGGACAAAGGGGCTAAACAGTCCAAAGCCCGTATGGAGGAAGTATTGCAGCAAAACTATTTCCAGGGCTACCTGAGCCGCTTTGACGTAACGTTTTATCCATACGATGAAAACGGTCAGCCGATCTATCCCGGCGACACGACCAGCCTCATCTCGTTCAACCGCCGCATGTTCTTTGAATCGGAAGTTTCTCCTTCAGATGTCAGTGGCAATGACCTCTATTACTACGAGCCCAGTTTCAACGACTATAACTATATCGGTAAAAAGGAATTCCATAATCCGGTAGACAATACGGGAACGGGATGGCTGGTATATGTGCTCAAACCCAAGATATTCAGCCAGGAGCGGCTGTATCCTGAGTTGCTGGTGGAGGGCGACCTCTATGACCGTAGCCGGGAATCACAATCCAATTACTCATACGCGATCTATGATAAAGGAGTGCTGGTCAGTCATTATAGCGATTATCCGTTCCCCATCCGGCTGTATCCCGGCGATGTGCCGCCTGGCGAGCTTACCGTAAAAGATGTGGACAGACACTCTGAAATGATCTATCGTGCTTCACCGGAGAAGGTGGTGTTTGTGGTCAAACAAAGTCGTACGTTCGTTGAGTTTATTACGCTCTTTGCTTACATGTTCTGCCTGTTCCTGTTGATTATCGTGATGTACAAGGTGTTCGATCTGCTGATAAAGGCACGGATGCGACTGAGTAACATCCGGGCATTGATCAATATCAGTATCCGTAAAAAAGTGCATGGCACCATCATTTTTGTAGTGGTATTCTCTTTTGTGATACTGGGTATCACCACCACCATGTTCTTTATCTGGCGATCGGAAGTACAGAACCGCGAGAAGCTCAGTAAAACGATGGGGGAGGTGGCCACCGATGTGGAAACGGTATTCCTCAACCAGCGTGACATGGACGAGATCGACAATATGTACGATCCCGTATTTAAGGAGAAGCTGACCGCCGCTTTGGGCAATATCGCCAATGAAAGGGCGCTCGATATCAACGTATATGATGCGGACGGTAACCTGCGCCTCACCACACAACCACTGATGACGGAAAAAGGCCTCATATCCGGTAAAATGGAGCCTATGGCCTATTACGAGATATCCCGGCTGCAACATATTCAGTTTATCCAGACGGAAAAGATCGGCACTATGCCGTTCCTGTCAGGCTATATGCCATTACGTAACCGCAGCGGCGATGTGATGGCTTATCTCAATGTGCCTTATTTCGCTACACAGACAGAGCGTAACCAGCAGATCTCCAACTTCCTCGTGGCCCTGATCAATTTCAACGCGTTCATTTTCCTCATTGCGGGCATGGTGGCGTTGTTGATCACCAACTCCATCACAAGGTCATTCTCCCTGGTAACGGAGAAGCTGCGGCATGTGAACCTGGGGCAGCGCAATGATGAAATTGAATGGGAGAAAGATGATGAAATCGGCGCGTTGGTGAAGGAATATAATAAGATGGTGCGTAAGCTGGAAGTGAGTGCCGCCCGGTTGGCCAAAAGCGAAAGGGAAGGGGCCTGGCGGGAAATGGCGCGACAGGTGGCCCATGAGATCAAGAACCCGCTTACACCGATGAAACTGAGCATACAGTACCTGCAAAGGGCCATCGCCGGCGATTCGCCCAATGTGAAGGAATTGTCTACCAATGTGGCCCGTACGCTGGTGGAACAGATAGAACACCTGTCCAATATCGCATCCGACTTCTCGGCTTTTGCGCGTATCGGTGAACCGAATAATGAGGTCGTACTGTTGAATGAAGTATTGTCTTCTTTAACGGGCCTGTATCAGACGCAGGAAGACTGTAATATCGAATATGTGGAACCAGGCAGGGCGCTGTATGTATTTGCCGATAAAACCCAGATGAACCGGTTGTTCACCAACCTGTTGCTCAATGCTATCCAGGCTATTCCGGAAGATACCCAGGGCCGTATCCGTGTGCGGCTGCAGGAAACAGTCGACCACTATGTGATTGTAAGCGTGGCCGACAATGGGGGGGGTATTTCACCGGAGGTACAGTCCAAAATCTTTGTGCCCAATTTCACCACCAAATCATCCGGCACGGGCTTAGGTCTTGCCATGTGTAAAAATATTGCCGAACAAACAAGAGGAGAGATCTGGTTTGAAACCAAGCTCAATGAAGGAACTACCTTCTATGTAAAACTTCCCCTGTACGACGCATTTCAATCCCAGGGCTGAAGCCCTGGGATGCGCTCTGATTCAGGTCCTTAAGAATAACTGGGTTTCCAAATCTTGGGGCTTCAGTACTAAGAATATGCAAGGGCAGTGGCAATTCATTGGCGCTAATCATTACTAATAATTCCTCTGATAAAAGAACCTGAATCTAAATGTAGCCCAGGGCTTCAGCCCTGGGACAAAAAAAGGGCTGGTCCGCATCGGACCAGCCCTTTTTCAATATCTTTTTCTCTTAGTTATTGCTGTGGAAGCTCTCCTGGATCTTTTCCAGCAATTTACTTTCAATCATTTGTTGTGCCAGCAGGATCATATTTTTGAAGGCAACGTTCTGGGAGATACCATGACCGATGATGACCGGTTTTGAAACGCCCAGCACGGGAGTGCCGCCATAAGATTCTGAGTCCAGTTTGTTCAGGTATTCATCGTTGATATTGCGTCTGGACGCGATATCGTAGATGGATTCGGCCATTTTTAAGATAATGTTGCCGGTAAAACCTTCACATACAATGACATCGGCTTTTTCGGTTAAAACATCTCTGCCTTCGATATTTCCGATGAAATTGATTTGTTTGTTTTCTTTTAACAGAGGGTAGGTGGCCTGGGCCAGTAAGTTGCCTTTACCTTCTTCTTCTCCGATATTCAGCAGACCCACCTTTGGATTGTCGACCTTCAGAATGTGTTTGGAATACAGGGAGCCGAGGACGGCAAATTGTACCAGGTTTTCAGGTTTACAGTCAGCGTTGATACCTACATCCAGCATAAGTCCTTGTGTACCGTTTTCACGGGGGACCAGGGTAGAAATAGTTGGGCGTTGCACACCATCAATGGCTTTAATGGAATAAAAGGTGCCTACCATCATGGCGCCGGTGTTGCCAGCGCTGATGAAAGCATCTATCTTCTCATTTTTCAGTAAATGAAAACCAATAGAGATGGAGGATTGTGGCTTCTCTTTCAGTGCCTTGGTAGGGTGTTCATTCATCCCGATTACCTGGGATGAATGAACAACTGAATATTTTGATTGGTCCACCTGCGCTTCCGCTAATAAAGGGAGCAGTTGTGATTCGTCCCCTATCAGCACCAGATGCGCATCAGATGCAACGGTGTCTAAAAATAATTTTACTCCTTTTACTGCTGCTGCGGGGGCAAAATCGCCTCCCATCATATCAAGCCCGATTCTCATGTAACTCAAGTTTGTCTTGTTAGCTCGGGTAAAAATAGTAAAATAAATTATTTAGCGGCGCTCTGTTTTTCCAACACTACTTTTCCTTTGTAGTACAGTTTGTTTTCTACCCAATGAGCACGATGTCTCAGGTGCACTTCACCGGTTGCGCTGTCTGTGCTTAATGTATCCGCTACCGCCTTATAATGCGTTCTTCTCTTTGCTGATCTCTGCTGAGAATGTCTGCGTTTAGGATTTGGCATTTTATTTAATTTTTAATTGTCCTTAAATTTATCCAACCCTTTCCAGATTGGGTTATCGTTCTCTTTAGCCTGCTGGTTCATACGTTCCAGCATTTCTATTACCTTGGGATCACATCCGCTTTTGCCGTCGGCAGTATCAGGATGGATACGTTGCATCGGAATGCTCAGGAGGATAAACTCGTATATCCATTCCGCCACGTTCAGATGGCTTTCGGTCTTGGAAATATACGCTACATCCGGATCGGCGTCCTCGTTGGCCATTTCTTCGGGATTGTCCACCATTTTCACAATCTGGTTAAACTCGTCCCAGAGCTGTAGCTCGTAAGGCTGTCCGCAACGGTCGCAGGTAACAGTTACTGTGCCGCCGATCTCAAACTTCAGCAAAAAGAAATTCATCTTCTTGTCCAGCGTCAGGTTCACTGTCGCCTTACAATCACTGAAGTCCCTTTCTCCTTCAAAATGCTCAAAGAAATCCTCTCCGATCTCATATTGAAATGAATGCACCCCTGGTTTTAATCCAACAAAGGCTATATCAAATTCGCGGAGTGGTTTCATATCAATGTCCTCACTTTTAGAGGGATGCAAAGGTAATTAAATATTTGCAATTGCAAAAATTTCCTAAATTTGTTCACTATCGATATCCAGATTATATATATTTATATATCAGAATATCATCCATATTGCTGTTGCTTAACAGCGGGAGTGAGCCGCAAAGGTAAGGATTTCTGCCTTCATCTCATACCTGTTTTTTGCAATACAACCGTGAAATTGAAAACCTGAAGTCCCCTGGCCATCATAACCAATGACATCCAAAGGAAAGAATGCAAGGAAAATCCCGGCCCCTGACACGGCTCCAACACAGCCCCGTGACACCCCGGACATCTGCTCGCTGCCTATCCACGCTTGGCTCAGCCACACCAGCGCCGGTATTCTCGTGACAGATGAAAATTTCCGTTGCCGCTGGACAAACGACGTTTTGTTGCAGCGCCTGCCACATCCCATCCCGGAAAATCTGCCTTTTGACGACCTCATCCTGCTGCTGAAACCGTTCGTCGCCAATCAGGAAGCCTTCGCCGCCAAAATGAACGCCCTCCGGAATGAAAAAAAGCCACTTTTCGGCTGGGAACTGGTGCTCGGAAACGGAACAACCGTAGAAGTGGCCTATACACCACTTTTCAACGGCCCCGCCTTCCAGGGCAGCGTATGGCAGGTCATCAATATCACCCGTAAATACCAGTTCCAGGAAGAAATAAAACATAACGAGCACAAATTCCGCGTGATGCTCAACAACCTCAACGCGGCCATGTGCGAAACAGACCTGGACGGCAATATCACCCGCGTATATGAAAGCTTCTGCCGCCTCTCCGGGTACACGGAAGCTGAACTGCTGGGCAGAAACATCACCGACGTGTTCGTGCCGGAAGAAAACCGTGCCTTCGCCCGCGCCCTCCGCCGTAAACGCCTCTCGGAAAACGTGCCGCTGCTCTATGATATGGAAATTGTCCTGAAAGACGGCTCCCGCAGATGGGTGCTCGCCAGCTCGGCCAATGTGTACGACCGCAACGGCAACATCACCGGCGGCGCCGGCATCCATATGGACATTACCGGGCAAAAACGCCTCCAGCGCGACCTCGAAAACGCCCGCCGCCTGGCTGATGAAGCCCGCCTCGCTCAAAAAGACTTCCTGGCCAGCATGAGCCACGAAATACGTACCCCCCTCAACGCTATCATCGGCATGGCCCACCTCCTCGAGGAAACCAGCCTCGACGCGCAACAAAAGGAATACGTCAACATCCTCAAACACTCTTCCGGCATACTGCTGGGCATCGTCAGTGATATACTCGATATTTCCCGTATAGAAGCAGGGGAACTGCAGGTCAACCAACGGGAATTCAACCCCCGCGAACTGATACAGTCCCTGCGACAGACCTTTGAACTGAAACTGGGCCGCCGGCCGGTCTCCATCACCGCCGAACTGGACGCCAACCTTAACACCTGGCTGATAGGCGACGATGTGCTGTTGAACCAAATATTACTCAATTTGTTAGGTAATGCAGAGAAGTTTACCAGCGAAGGAGAAATAGCCATTAAAGCCACTCAGGAAAGCTGGCTCGATAATACCCTCTGGGTCCGCTTCCGCGTATGTGACACCGGCATAGGCATCCGAAAAGACAAACTGGAGCTGATTTTTCACAACTATAAACAGGCAGAAGGGGATATCCGGGAAAAATATGGCGGCACCGGCCTCGGCCTCGCTATCGTCAAACAACTCGTGGAACTGCTCGGCGGTACCATCGGCGTGGAAGATTACCCGGGTTATAATACCTGCTTCGTCTTTGACCTTCCATTCATGGACAGCAGAAAACCTATCTCCGCATCGGGCAACAAACCACGTAAAAAGCTGAAACAACGTACCTTTGAGGAAGCCCGTGTACTGGTAGTGGAAGACAATCAGATGAACCTGCGCTACATGATGAGCCTCCTGGAAAAATATAAAATCAATTACCAGCTGGCCACCAATGGACCCGATGCCACCTGGTTCCTCAACGCCCGGCAATATGATCTTATCCTCATGGATATCCGTATCCCCGGCATGAATGGACTGGAACTGGCCCAAAAAATCAGGACAGATGAAAACCAATTCAACGTGGCCACACCTATTATCGCCACTACGGCGGTGGCCATGGAAAACACCGCCGCCACCGTCAGGGCCGCAGGCATCACCGATATCCTTATTAAACCGTATACGCCGGACCAGCTACTACAGATCTTTAACAAATATCTCAACGAAGACGAAACAGAACTAATAATGGAAGAAGAAGTGCAGAATATCAGCGGATTTGAGTTCCACCCCGAATTGGACGTCAAGTATCTCACAGCGCTCTATGAGAACAATATTTCCTATGCCGCCGACTTATTTGAAATATTTATCCGGACCATCCGGGACGAAATCAAAAAATTACAGGCTATCGTAGATACGGGCGACTGGGAGCGGGTGAAGTTCCAGGTACACAAACTGAAACCCAATTTCGCCATGGTAGGCCTCACCTGGATCAGTGCCAAAATGCAGGAACTGGAAAACAACCTCCGCACCGGAGAACCGCAACAGCCGGAAGGCACCACCCGCCTATTCGATGAAATCGTGGCAGACGTGGATAAATACTACCCGGTCGTGGATGAGGAATATGCCCGCATGCGGGAATTCGTGGACACGGCCTCCCATCCGCATCAATAGGCCTGCAATATTTCCCGTATGCTGCCGTGGTAACTGCCGCCAAATAATAACAGATGTACCAGTAAAGGATATAACTGACAAACGCCAATCCGCTGTTGCCACCCAGGCGACAGCGGCCACGCTGCCTGGTAAGCGTAATAAAAACGGGTGTCGAAACCGCCAAATAACCGCGCCATCGCCAAATCCATCTCCCGGTGACCGTAATACACCGCCGGATCAAATACACAAGCCCTGCCATCCGGACCGACCATAAAATTCCCCGACCATAAGTCGCCATGCAACAAGGCCGGCGCCTCGGCAGGAAACAACTGCGGCAACTGGCGGCAAAGCCGCTCCGCCTGCTGTACCATGCCCTGGTCTATCAGCTGCCGGTCGTAAGCCATTCTGATCAGCGGCATCAGCCGGTTGAAAGCGTAAAATACCGGCCAGCTGCTGTAAGGCGTGTTGTATTGTCGCAGCGTGCCGATATAATTCGGCGCAGGGTACCCGAAATGCGGCTGCGTTTTTTTATGCTGTTGCGCCAGCGACTGCGCAAAATGTTCCCAGAAATCCTGCACAGCGTTGCCTTTCAGCAACAGCTCCATCAACAGATAGGCCTGCCCGTTACTCTGGCCATAAGCCAGCGGCTGCGGCACCGTCAGCGCCTGCGCATGATGCAACGCCTCCAGCCCCGCATATTCGGCGGCAAACATATCCGGATAACGACGGGCATCATTCAGCTTCAGAAAAAAATATCCCTCGTTGGTGCCTATACGAAATGTTTGGTTAATATCGCCACCATGTACGCTTTTTGCGTCATTAATATGTATTTTCACTTTCAGCTGTTCGGATAATGCCGCGCTCAGTTGTTTTTGTAGAATTTCATCGATCATGTTTCGCCACTTATATGGAAACAAAAGCCAAAATTAAAAAGAAGATCGTCCGTATTGTATTAACACTTGCGGGTATACTGTTGTTAAAGGGATGCTTTGCCTGGAGTAACCGCTTCAGCGATGTCTACTTCCATAGGTGGTACAGCAGTGTCAGTACGGTATTTCGACAAGTAACAGGTATAGTACCATTCAGTGTTGGGGACGTAATATATACAGCCTGGATTGTAAGTGCCCTGTTTTATTTGTTAAAACTATGTTATAAACTCATCCGGCTGCAATGGGCGGAAGCAGGCTGGATCACCCTGCGCGGCATCCATTTTATCCTGAAACTGTACCTCGCTTTCCTCATTCTCTGGGGGTTCAATTACGAACGGAATACCCTGCTGCGCGATACCGGTATTATCACCGGCGATTATAACACGCAACAACTCTACCAGCTGTCAGATACCCTGCTGCGGCTCACCAACGCCGAAAAACAACGCCTGGGCGATACCGTGGGCGTAACCGTGCCGGACAAAAACTCACCGCTGTTCGATAAGGCTGCTACAGCCTATCAGGCCGCCGCCGAACGCTGGCCCGCTTTCCGCTATAAGGCGCCGAGCGTTAAAAAAGCCCTGTTCGGGGAATGGCTCAACTATCCCGGGGTGACCGGTTATCTGAATCCCTTTACACTGGAGGCACAGGTCAACACCACCGTGCCACCGGTGATACAACCCATTATTACCTGCCATGAAATTGCCCATCAGCTGGGATATGCGCCGGAAGAAGAAGCCAATTTTGTGGGATACCTCGCCGCCACCAGTATTCAGGATAGCCATTTCCGTTATGCGGCCAATTTTGATATGCTGCTCTATAGCGTGCGCCAGCTGGCCGTCAGGGACACCACGCTGGCAAAGGACATCTGGCACCGGGCGCTGCCCGGCGTAAAAGCGGACTATAAAAGCATTATTACTTTCTATGAAAAGTATACAGGCAAAGTGGACGACTACTCCACGGTCTTATATGACCAATACCTGAAAGCCAATAAACAAACGAAAGGTATCCGCAGCTACAGTGAAGTGACCGGATGGCTCATCGCCTGGTTTAAAATACGCTGATTAGTTCATCATCAGCACGTTCACGCTGCGCTGCAGGATATTGAACGCTATCTCGGCCATCAGGTTTTCCCGGTCCAGGGTAGGGTTTACCTCCGTGATCTCAAAACAGCAGATCTTACGGTGTTGCATGAACTTGGCAATCAGGTCTTCCGCCTCACGTTCCCTTAAACCATTGCTCACCGGGGTGCCGGTACCTTTTGAAATGGAGGCGTCCAGGCTGTCAACGTCAAAAGACACGTAGATATAGTCACAGTCGCTCAGGTAACGGAACACGGAACGGGAGATGTTCTCCGGGCCCTTGCGGCGTACTTCGTTGGTGGTGATCACCTTCATGCCATACTGTTTGATCAGGTAGTCCTCTTCCTTCTCATAATCTCTCAGGGAGATGAACACAATATCTTCCGGTAATACCTTGGGGGCGATCTTACCGATGTTTTTCAGCGCGTTCCACATACCAGTGGTAGGTTCGTCCAGGTCATGCACTTTACAGTCCAGGTTGTCCTCCGCTATAGCCGTGGCCAGCGGCATGCCGTGCATATTGCCGGAAGGGGTGGTGTAAGGCGTGTGCAGGTCGGCATGGGCGTCTATCCAGATCACGCCCAGCTTGGATTTGGGATGGGCCATTTTCAGTCCTGCGATAGTGGCGCCGGCGGTGCTGTGATCACCGGAAAGCAATACCGGGAACCAGTTGGCTTTTACCGTTTCACAGACGCTTTTGCTGATACGTTCGTACATATTCACAGTACCCTTGATCCTTTTGGCATAGGGGGATTCAATGGGCTCAAACAGCAGTTTGTTTTCCGTTTCAATGGCTTCGGTGGGAAAGTGTACAAAAAAGTTGCTCATGAAGTCCAGCGCAGCTATCTTGATCGCGTCCACCCCCAGGCTTGCGCCCCGGGTACCAGCCCCAATTTCCGACTTGACTTCTATTATTTTAATGTTCTTCATAAAGTTTTCATTACCGGCAAGCTACAGGATTTTGGGAGAACACCCAAAGCAGCGCATCGGGCAATGGTAAAAAAAGGGTATATATTGTATAAACCAAATCCAATACAGTAGTGATATCCTCGCATTTTATTCAATAATTGCCGCAATATGGTTGACAACGTTGAATTTTCCGGGAGGCATTTTTTTAGGTGCTGATTTATAAATAATTTGGATTTTATCAACTATTCTTTTAAAAACACAACAATAACCATGGACTTTCAACTTACGGAAGAGCATCTTATGATTCAAAAGGCTGCGCGTGATTTCGCCCAAACGGAACTTTTGCCGGGGGTGATAGAGCGTGATGAGCATCAGAAATTTCCGGCAGAACAGATCAAAAAACTCGGCGAACTGGGATTTCTGGGCATGATGGTAAGCCCTAAATACGGCGGCGCAGGCCTGGATACCATCTCCTATGTGCTGGCGATGGAAGAAATATCGAAGGTAGATGCCTCCGCCTCCGTGGTGATGAGCGTAAATAATTCATTGGTTTGCTGGGGACTGGAAACCTACGGCACGGAAGAACAGAAACAGAAATACCTGGTACCGCTGGCCAAAGGCGAAATCATCGGCGCTTTCCTGCTCAGCGAGCCGGAAGCCGGTTCTGACGCCACCTCCCAGCGTACTACCGCAGAAGATAAAGGCGACCATTATCTGCTCAACGGTACCAAAAACTGGATCACCAACGGTAACTCCGCCAGCGTATACCTGGTGATGGCCCAAACCCATCCGGAAAAAGGCAGCAAAGGCATCAACGCCCTGATCGTGGAGAAAAACAGCCCGGGCGTGACCGTAGGCGCCAAAGAAAACAAACTGGGCATCCGCGGCTCCGACACCCACAGCATTATGTTCCAGGACGTGGTAGTGCCTAAGGAAAACAGGATAGGGGAAGACGGCTTCGGCTTCAAATTTGCCATGAAAACACTCGGCGGCGGCCGTATCGGCATCGCTTCCCAGGCACTGGGCATCGCCAGCGGCGCATACGAACTGGCCGTGAAATACTCCAAAGAAAGAAAAGCATTCGGAAAAGAAATATCCCAGCACCAGGCCATCCAGTTCAAACTGGCGGACATGGCCACCAAAATCGAGGCGTCACGGCTGCTATGCCTGAAAGCGGCATGGGAAAAAGACCATCAGCTCGACTATACCCTCAGCGGGTCTATGGCCAAAGTGTTCTCTTCTGAAACTGCCATGTGGGTCACTACAGAAGCAGTACAGGTACACGGCGGTTATGGCTACGTGAAAGAGTACCACGTTGAACGCCTCATGCGCGACGCAAAGATCACCCAGATATACGAAGGCACCTCAGAAGTGCAGCGTATCGTGATCAGCCGCTCTATACTGGCGTAATCATCACCAAATATTCACAGCCGCCCCGGGACCCCAACCCGGGGCGCTTTATTTTACACCAGCATTGTTTATTTTTGCCGGATGGCTATCAACATCAATGCTTATAATGAAGTGCTGTCCCAACTAAAGCCTTATCATGCCAAACTGGTAGCGGTTTCCAAAACCAAGCCGGTGGAAGACATCGAGGCATACTATGCAACAGGGCAGCGCATCTTCGGCGAAAACTACGTACAGGAGCTCGTGGAAAAACAGGCCGCACTGCCGGCCGACATCGAATGGCATTTTATCGGGCACCTCCAGTCCAATAAAGTCAAATACCTGGCTCCTTTTGTGCACACCATCCATGCGGTAGACAGTCTCAAACTGTTGCAGGAAATCAATAAACAGGCGGCTAAAAACCAACGGGTGATCAACTGCCTCTTACAGGTCCACATTGCAGCAGAAGAAACAAAATTCGGCATGGACGAGCAGGAGTTACAGCAACTGCTTACCTCGTGGAACAGCCACCAGCAGGATTTTGCACACGTCCGTATCGCCGGTATGATGGGAATGGCCACCAATACCGAAAATGAAACACAGGTCCGCCAAGAGTTCCACCAGCTCCACCAGTTATTCGGCTCTGTTAAAACCACTTTTTTTAACACACAGGATTATTTCAGGGAACTATCCATCGGCATGAGCGCTGATTATACCATCGCACTGGAGGAGGGCAGCACCATGGTACGCATCGGCAGCCTGCTGTTTGGAGAAAGGAACTACAACAAGTAACTTATGAAACGACTTTGGATCTACTGCCTCGCAGGTATCGGCATGACCGCCTGCAATACCGGCAACACAAAAAAAGAACTCACGCCGGGCACCTGGCAGGCCAGCCTGCACCGCCCCGATGGCGCTGACATCGTCTTTAACTTCCTGGTGAAAGATACCGCCGGCAAAAAAGTACTCTATGTCCTCAACGCTACAGACAAACTGCTGGTAGATGATGTGAAAGTCTCCAGTGACTCTGTCTTCATTAAAATGCCTTTCTTCGATTCTGATTTTAAAGCCCGTTTCGCTGACGGCGGTAGCCTCGAAGGACAATGGACCCGCCACCTGGCAGACAAAGACGTGTCTGTGTCTTTTACCGCTAAACCCAATACCGCGGAACGTTTCCCTAAAGGCGCCGCTCCTTCGCAACAGGTGACCGGCCGCTGGGTGACCACCTTCGTGGATAAAGACAATAAAACCAGCAACGCTATCGGTGAATTTAAACAGATGGGCGACCTGGTACACGGCACTTTCCTCACCACCACAGGCGACTACCGCTTCCTCGAGGGCAACATGGACGGCGATACTCTCCGCCTGTCTACGTTCGACGGCTCCCACGCTTATTTCTTCAAAGCCGTGGTGAAAAAAGACAGCATCGTGAACGGCCGCTTCTTTGCCGGTATCGGCGATCATGTGGAAGACTGGTCTGCTGTAAAAAATGATACCGCCAAACTGCCCGATGAACGTACCATCGCTACCATGAAACCAGGACAGTCAAAACTCGATTTTACTTTCCCTGATATGAACGGTAACAAAGTCAGCATTAATGACGACCGCTTCAAAAACAAGGTAGTCGTGATCACCCTGATGGGTTCCTGGTGCCCGAACTGCATGGACGAAACCGGTTTCCTCAGCGAATGGTACAAGAAAAATAAAGACCGCGGCGTGGAAGTGATCGGATTATCCTACGAACGCACTCCTGACTTCGAAAAATCCAAAAAAGCACTCGCCGGTTTCCTGACCCGTTTCGATGTGCAGTATCCTGTACTGATCACCGGTGTTACGCCGGCAGACCCGGAAAAAGGAGAGAAGACCCTCCCGCAGCTGACAGGTATCAAAGGTTTTCCGACCACCATTTTCATCGATAAAAAAGGAAATGTGAAAGAAGTGCATACCGGCTTCTCCGGACCAGGCACAGGAGAACATTATGAACAGTTCAAAGCCGACTTTGAAAGGTTGATCAGCCAATTGCTGGAATCGTAATTTTAACCGATAAAATAGTGCAAATCCTTCCTGGTACACAGTTGCCGGGAAGGATTTGACTTTTTAAGAAAATTTATTTTTTCATCTCTTTCAAAAAGTATTGAAAAATTAAAAAACTTACCTATTTTACTGCTCCGTTTGACTTTATGAATTCCACCATTATCTAACACGCTTGTCAATCCACCTCCGGAACAATGTCAATACTGGTGTTGTTCCGGCAGGTATCGAAGCCTCCACGTTTAGCCTTGTAAATTCCACGTTTATTTCTTTCACGCTATCTTAACATTTGCGTCGGCCGTTATGGCCTGATATTTGAAAATCTTGCTTCACTGTGCAGGTTTAAACCACGCACGCGCTTTTTTTGTTAAACCACATAAAATCTACACATTATGTCTACTACCAAATTTTTAGCAGGAGCAATTGCAGGGTTAACCACCGGGATCGTTATTGGTATGTTAACAGCCCCGGAAAGTGGCGATAATACCCGTAGAAAAATCAGGCATACTGCGGATGACTGGCGTAACAAAATAAATGGTATGGTAAATCGTGGAGGTGAAGATCTGTCTGACCTGAAAGAAGTATTCGAAAAAGAAATTGATGGCCTGCAGGATGATACACGTGAACGCGTCTTACGGCTGATCAACAAAGCACAGGGAAAATACAACCGCTTTAAAAGAGAAGCCCTTTCATAAATTACAAATTACGAATTACGAATTACGAATTGAAAATTCGCTTTCGGAGCGGCTAGTTATTAGAGACCTCTCCATTCGTGAGTCCTTCATTCCTAATTCGTAATTCGTAATTCGTAATTCGTAATTCGTAATTCGTAATTCGTAATTTATGAAAGGATTTCCCCGGTTTCCATATAATTCTTAAAACGTTTGATATCCCGGTCGATCATATTTTCAAACGCGGGATTTAGCAGCCAGGCAAGGCCACTGCCCATATAGCCGGCCGGCGGCCGATAGGAGATCATCACATCCACTTCAGTCCCGCCATTGATTGTTTCCTGGAATGTAATACGGCCCGCAGTGGCAATAGACGATCCGGGCAAAGACCGCCAACCCAGCATTTCACCGGGTATCTCTTTTACAATTTCAGCGTCCCATTCCAGTGTGCCGATGCCTCCCGGTCCTTTCACTACCCAGTGCGAATGCAGCGGATCTATTTCTTCAACAGATTTCAGATGTTTCATAAATACTGGCAGATTGCTCAGTTGCCGCCAGAAATAATAGACCTCCTCTTTCGGGTTGTCTATCTTCAGGGAAGTGCGGATATTAATGGAGGCGGTGTGTTTGTCGGGCTTTCTTCTGCCCAGCAATCCGTTGACCAGATCATTGCCGGAAATGCCACGGTACAATAGGTAGCCGGCGGCCAACAGCTTCAGTAGGCTGCCTCCCGGCTTTTTGTCGACCTTGCTGATAGCACTGCCCAACAGCCACGCACCTGTGAAAATGGATACAATCCTGCCTTCCGGAGTTACATTGATGATATTTGAACTTTCGTAGAGCGGTCCCGCCTTAGGTGGTACATGACCATTTGATGGATTTCTCATTAGATACAGTTTGGGGTCATGCAGCTAAAACCCTGCAAGTTTTGCTAAAAGAACTTAAGAAGTTAATATCTAAATAAATAAACATTAAAATTTCTGATAAATACCTGTGGAGCGATGGGTACGGTGCGTAAATAATTACACACTTCCATGCGATGGAATAGCAGCTTATTGATAAGACGCATTCAACACGTCATAAATATTCCTGCCCCAGTTAGGCGCCAGCGCATCGGCAGGAGTGAAGCGCGCAAATTTTTCTCCTGTTTCCACCACGGTCGGCCGCGCTCTTTTTTTACCACCGCCAAAAATAGCCGGCGTATAATAGATATTCAACGCTTTTACCAGCGAAGCCCGGGGATTGGAAGGATCTGCATCGATGGCCTTTTCCGCATACTGCCGGCTCTCAGTGCCCAGTGATGCGCCACGGGAAGGCACCGCATTAATGCGCGCCGACAACCAATAACCCATCAGTGTCAGTGTTTCTGTATGATGGGGTTGCAGCTCCAGCGCTTTTTTTACAAAAGGCGCCGCCTGTTCGCTGTATTGCTCTGCTTTTTTCTTCTCTGCTTTAAAAGACAGTTGCGTGTACGCCCATCCGGCATAATATTGCAACAGCCACTCCTGGGGGTGCGCACGGGCCAGTTCCGCCAGCGTATCGGTATAAGCAGGCCATTGGAGTGGCGGCACTTTCTCCAGCGCCTGCAACTGTGCCTGTAACACCGTTTGCCAGCTACGCGTGCTGTCTTGCGCAAAAAGGACGGAAGACCACCCGGCGGTCATCACCCAAAAAAGTAAAAGCAATCGCTTCATATAAAAGTATTTGAGATAGGAGTGCCGACGCCAATTATATGCCATGTTTGTATTTCTGTGCCTGATGGATTATCTTAACCGGCCAAACTACAGAACATATGAAAAAGCTACTGACCACGTTATTGCTGCTCTCCGGCCTCCACAGTTATGCCCAGAAGGAAATAGCCCCCAATAAATGGCTGAAACTCTTTAACGGCAAGGATTTGAAAGACTGGGACCTTAAAATAACCGGTTATGATCTTAATGATAACTTTGGCAATACCTTCCGGGTGAAAGATGGCTATCTCACTGTCAGCTATGATAAATACGATGAATTTAAAGAAAGGTACGGGCATATCTTCTATAAAAAGAATTTCTCTGCCTACCTGGTGGTGGTAGAATACCGTTTCACCGGCGATCAGGTGAAAGGCGGTCCCGGATGGGCTTTTCGTAACAGCGGTATCATGCTGCACGGGCAACCGGCAGCTACCATGACAAAAGACCAGGACTTCCCCATCTCCCTGGAAAACCAGCTGCTGGGCGGTAATGGCAAAGACCCCAGAAGCACGGCCAACCTCTGTACGCCCGGCACCAATGTGGTCATGAACGGTAAACTGATCACAGACCACTGCATCAGTTCAACATCCAAAACCTATCATGGCGACCGGTGGGTGCATGTGGAAGCACTGGTACTGCGTGATTCCGTGATCAAACATATTGTGGAAGGCGATACCGTGATCGTCTATAATAAACCGCAAATCGGCGGTGGCAACGTATCGCACGCCGATCCCGCTGTGAAACAGGACGGTAAACTGCTCACAGAAGGATCTATTTCCCTTCAAAGTGAAAGTCACCCGGTACAGTTCCGTAAAGTTGAACTCTTTGATTTATCTCCTTACATCAATGATCCGGTGAAACTCAATAAAATTATCCACCTGTTGCAACAACGGAACAAAAGCGGCAAATAAAGCCAATGATGTCCGTGGCCGTGGCGGATGCGGCGGGTTCGGCCTCCTCGGGGGAACACAGCTGGCGGCCATCAGGGCCGCAGCTGTCAACCATACAGCACACCGGTAATTAACACGTCTGGTGATCATAGTTATGCTCCTTTTTTATTATACGAAGGCAATAATTATTCCTGACTACGGAAAAAATTGAAAACTCCAAAGGTTGATTTTTTACAGGTTTGGGCTACCTTTGGCCCCTCGAAAAAATTAGCATGGAAAATTGTACCCTCTACACGCATGAGGTAGATATGGGAAAGGTGTTGACGCGCATGCGTGCGCATTTCGATGCATCGGCCCTGAAAGTAAACGGACAGGAAGACAACTGGGAGAGTATTACCGTAGTTTCAAAAAAGAGACGTTTAAGAAAAGGCAATACCATTACAATCACTTACCGGCAACGGTCAGTGCCGGGCTACACCCTGGAGCACAGTGATGAGCCCATCATCGTTAATTTGCACGGCATGCACGCATTTGTGCAACAAATTGATGCTGATAATCAGGAGCTGAAACAACGGCTGCTGGCAAAAATCCCTACCATCAATACAGAAGTAGCCATCAAGGCTGAACCTTCGTTCAACGGAGATCTCCGCTCCGCCGTGATGGACCTGGCCTATGAGCTGGATGCTTTCTTTTTCTCCGAAGGCAATGTGATCTTCAATACCGATGTACAGGGCTTCTGGGATAAAACAGGCGCCTTGCTGCTGGACGTGAACGGTCATTCCACCGCTACCAATCTCAACGTCAATATCGAAGCAAAATATTTCGACAGCCAAACGCCTCCCTCCGCGGAAGCACTGGAAAGAAAAGCCCGTAGCCTGCAACAGCTGCAAGCCATGGGTGTCCGCTCCAGCGCCATGCTGCCGGCCATCGTCGATGAAAGTGCTGTCACGCTGCGCTCCCGCCAGGAAATAGCCGGAAGGGTAGCCGTCCTTACTGCTATCAACGGCGTAGCCTTCGGGCATCTTGCCGGAAAAGACGTGATCAGCTACCTGCAAAGAAACCAGCTGTGGGAACATACTTCACCGGCAGAAAGAAAATTCCTGGAAAATCCTACGGAAGAAGAAAAAACAAAGGCTACCTGGAAATGCGAAAGCATCTGGGTGCTCCTGTGGGCGCTCGAACTGGTGCCGGAACTGGGATATATGACAGACCTCTGTAACCTGGACATGGTGCCGGAAGAAGTATTCCCCTTCCGCGGGCTCTCCGGCGACGTGGCTTTCTTCTTTGAAAAAGCAACAAAATTACGCTCGGCAACGGCCATCCTGGATGCCAACGATCTCTATTACCGCGCACACTGGTCCTGCGTGGATGCCCGCCTGAAAAGCGAAGAAGCACCGGTACATCCGGGCGTGGTGTATGAAAGGCACTATGCGCTCAATTGGTTGATCAACTACCGCAATCAGCCATGGGACGAGGTTACATGTGACACCTGAGATAATTAGGGATTTTTTGATTTCGTGGACATAAAACAAGAAGACCGAAGCGAGCAGCTTCGGTCTTCTTGTTTTATTCGCGCTATTGATTCATGAATCAAAAATCGTAAATCAAAAAATCCCTAAATCTATTTCAGCATCAGCTGCCGGATATATTTCACCGGTGCGCTGCCATAGCTCAGGAACTTCTCATTGAAAGCTTTCAGGCTGTAGTCTTTGCCCATCTTCTTTTTATAAGCTTCCCGCAGGTCAATGATTTCCTTGTAGCCGGTGTAATAGCTGGTGAGCTGCACGCTGGTTACGCTGACCCTTCTCCATTTTCCTTCTGCTTCAGCCTGTTGCTGGAAGGCTTCTTTTGTGAGCAGGCGGATCGCATCTTCGCGGCTCATGTTTTTTACATGTACGCTGTAATCGAGGATGGTATTGCATACGGCACGCAGGTTCCATTTGTACCACATCAGCCACATTTCAGGCTCATTGTTGCCATAGCCGTTTTCCAGCATCATCTGCTCGGTGTACACGGCCCATCCTTCTATCATGGCGCCGTTGCCCATCAGGGATTTGATCAGGCTGGGTGACTGGTTGGCATATACCAGCTGGGTATAGTGGCCGGGAATAGCTTCATGGATATCCAGTATTTGCAGGATATAATGATTGTATTCGCGCAGGTAGCTTTCTGCTTTTTCTTTAGGCCATCCTTCAAGGCTGCCTACGTTGTAGTAGGTGTTGCCGCCTTTGTCGTACGGGCCGGGAGCGCTGATGGAAGCGCCGGCCACGCCGGCCATATAGGCAGGCTCTTTACGTACTACCAGCGGTTTGGAAGGATCGATGTACAGCAGGTCTTTTTCTTTGATGAAAGCAATCAGCTCCGGCAGTTGTTTTTCGATGGTGGCCTGGAATTCTTCCGGTTTCGCATGTTTCACAGACAGGGTGTCGATCACGCGGCGGATCAGCTCCAGCGGATCAGTTGGTACAGGCTGGCTGCCGAAGTATTTAGGCCACAGCTCACGGCTGATTTTAGCCATTTCTCCATGCACATATGTCTTGCGCGCTACGGCAGAATCGTAGATCTGCGAGGCGGTGAAAGACGACTGGATATTGTAGTTGAATTTCTGATCGTATAAAGGTTCGCCCAGGCGGAAGCTGCGCGGATGCTCAGGCTTCAGTGCTTTCAGCCATGCTGCGTAATCTTTGATGGCTTTCACGGCTGTCTGCGCGCGGGCAATCATTGTTTTCTTTTCCTCAGGGCTGATGCTGGTCTTTTGCAGCGAGTCTGCGAAGTCCTTTTCGAAAATGGACACGCCGCCATTGTTCTGGTCTGCTCCCAGTTCAGTGAGTTCCGGTACCGGGTTTTTGATTTGTTTTTTGGCTGCTTCGTAATAGGCCGGCACATTGCCCAGTCTGGCGGAGAAGCTGCGCAGCCTGGATTCCAGCGGTGCGTAGTTTTCGTTAAGAATGAATGCAAATGTATTGCTGACATTAAAGGAAGATGGGTCCCATTCGTTGTTTTTCAGTTCTTTAATGCCCCACTGGGATGACTTCAGATAGTTTTCTATCAGGTGATAATCTGTCTGGTTGGCATCGGAGAGCTTACTTAAGTCATACGTTTTGAGGGAATCCAGTTGCTGTTGGGCAAATGCAAGCGCGGCTTGCGCGGCAGCGCTGTCGGGTACGATCAGTACGGAGTCATATTGATGATAGCCTACGCTGGTGGCCCAATCAGGGTTTTCTTTCCAAAGTTGGCCGATAAAACGTTCCTGGTAGGCCTGAAATGCTTTGTTGAGCACACTGTCAGCCTGACCACCGCCCTGGGTGCTGTTGCCATTGTTACAGGCAATCATGGCCGCAGCCGCCGAGGCGCAAAGGAGTATCTTTCTCATGATGGTGAAGATTTTGTTGATTGTCGGCACCTAATATAAAGAATTATGACATATACAGCAGGATTATGAGGATGGACGGAAACAGAAATAAAAAAGTTCGCTATCTTTGCGGCTCATTTGTAAAAACAGCTTAAACCTTGCGCCATGTAATTTCACAGGCATATTAAACCTTCTGTCTTCGCCGTCCCGCTCCGGGACCGGCCTGTGAATTTTTTTGTCTAACCCGATTACGTTGCCCGGTTACAATGGCCCGCCTGTATGCACCCGCTGCTAAACAGCCCCCATTTGTAATTCGTAATTCGTAATTCGTAATTTCATTTATATGGCGATTTCCCAAAAATATGGCCGTACTTATCATTATCCGTTCTCACCGGGAACTACCAGCGATGACCGTATCCAGCATGACTACTGGGACTGGCTGGTAAACATACCGCAGCTGATACACACGGAGAAACTGGACGGGGAGAACAACTGCCTTTCCCGTCACGGCGTGTTTGCGCGCTCACATGTGGCGCCTACTACGTCACCGTGGACCGAAAGCATCCGCCGCTACTGGCAAAGCATTAAAAATGACCTGGGCGACCTGGAAATTTTTCTGGAGAACCTGTACGCTGTACATTCTATTGAATATAAAAACCTCGACCATCACTTCTATGTGTTTGGCGTCCGGGAACATGACCGCTGGCTGAGCTGGGAGGAGACCTGTTTTTATGCCTCCATGCTGGATTTGCCGGTGGTGCCGGTAGCAGGCGTTATAACGCCGCCGGCTGTACGGCAGGATTTCGAGCGCGACACGCTGGCACTGACTGGCGGCCGTGGCGCCTTTGACCCGCATGATGCCTTTACCGGAGAACCTACCGTGATGGAAGGTATCGTGTCCCGTAATGCTGCCGGTTATCCGGTCAGCGAATTTTCACATAACGTGTTTAAGTATGTCCGTAAAGGGCATGTGAAAACCGATCAGCACTGGACCCGCCATTGGCGCCGGGCCAGGCTTAACTATGAAGGAGGTAACCATGTGGCAGATTACAGATAATAAAGAATGGTCCGCACTGGAACAGCAGTTTGAATGGGTGCGGGTGATGGCTTCCGTACCGCAGGATGCCCGTCACCATGCGGAAGGTAACGTGGCCGTACATACGCAAATGGTACTGGAACAATTACAGCAGCTGCCTGCTTACCGGGAACTATCGCCCCAGGAACAGGAGATCATATGGACTGCGGCACTGTTGCATGACGTGGAGAAGTATTCCACCACCGTGCATGAGCCGGACGGACGGATCACTTCCGCCGGTCATGCCCGCAAAGGGGAGATGCGTGCCCGGCAGATATTGTACCGTGACATACCTGCGCCCTTCCACATCCGGGAGGAGATAGCCAAACTGGTACGGTATCATGGCCTGCCGCTATGGGCATTTGATAAAAAAGATCCGCAGAAAGCGGTGATCATGGCGAGCCTGGAGGTGAATACCCGCCTGCTGGCCATGCTGGCCCGCGCCGATGCGCTGGGCCGCATTTGTGACGACCAGGCTGACCTGCTGTACCGGCTGGACTGCTTCGAGGAATTATGTCGTGACAATCAATGCTGGGGCGTGCCCCGGGCTTTTGCCAATGCAGCGGCGAAGATGAACTACCTGTTGAAAGAAGGCGTGTCTCCGGACTATGTGCCTTACGAACAGCCGCTAACTCAGGTTGTCATGATGAGCGGACTGCCCGGCGCAGGTAAAGACACTTATGTGCAACAGCATTATAAAGACTGGCCGGTCATCTCCCTGGATGATATCAGAAGGGCCCTGAAAATAGCGCCCACCGATAAAAACGGCAATGGCACCGTGATACAGGCCGCCAAGGAACAGGCGCGGGAATACCTGCGTAAAGGACGTTCCTTTGTTTGGAATGCTACCAACATCACCCGCCAGATGCGGGAACAGCTCACTGGTCTGTTCTTTACTTATCATGCGGCTGTTACCATTGTATATGTGGAGGTGCCGGCATCCCGGCTGCTGCAACAAAACAGCAGGCGCGAACATGTGGTGCCGGCAGCCGCGATGGAGCGGCTGATCAGCAAACTGGAAGTTCCCTCGCTCACAGAAGCGCATGAAGTGATCTGGGAGGTCCGCTAAAAATAGTATGGGTAAAAAATTATGGAATGATTATCTTGGCCCGCGCTTGTGAGATATATCCATGTTTTTTACCCATATTGTTTAATAAGAATTGTTGGGCCAACCATTTAACAACGTATGCAGGAGACTCCTTTTTCGTTGGAGCAATTTGAATTGTTGTTTAAGGAACATTTCAAACCATTAGCCCTGCTGGCATATAGTGTGGTAAAAGATAAAGATGTTGCCAGGGACATAGTGCAGGAATTCTTTGTGCAGTTTTGGGAAACGCAACATACCATACTGTTAAGGGGACCTTTTGAAATCTATGCCGCCCGCACGGTGAAGAACAGAAGCCTTAATCATATTGCCCGGCAGGAAGTACAGGACAAACACCGGCAGCTTTTTGCCGCCATGCCGCCGGAAGCTCCGGATGCCGGCGATGGGGACAGGGAGCAGTTTTTCCAGCGGCTATCGCAGGCGATCGACTGTATGCCGGAGCAGCGCCGCCGTGTTTTCCTCATGAGCGCCGCAGACAATAAAAAATATGCGGAGATAGCCCGCGAACTGAATATCTCCATTAACACGGTCAAATTTCATATTAAGGCAGCTTATGTTTTTTTGCGGAATGAAGCTTTCTCTCCGTTATGGATCAGTGTTTTCATTTTTTTGAAAAAAATCTTCCTGTAGTACCTGCTTATGACAGAAAATCAACCATCCCCCGAGTGGGAAAAGCTTGCAGCCAAACTGGAAGCATCCCGGCAGGAAGGGCCGCTTTCGCCGGATGAAGAAGCGTATTTCGATATCAGGGATGCGGCAGAAGGCTGGCAGGAAATAGCCTTGCTGGACACCGCTGCAGCATGGCAGGAAGTGGCTGTGAAGATAGAACATACACACAGAAAAAGATATGCCGTTAATTGGTTCCGGGTGGCCGCCGCCGCGGTAGTCACCGGCCTGATTGCAGGAGGTGCGGTATTCCTGTTGAAACCACCGCATCACCAACCCTCCACCCGCACGGTGGCCCAGGCTGCGGGGAATCATCAGGTGCAACTGATCACCGGCAGCGGCGCTACTGTTGTGCTGGACACAGCCACACAATTCAGGGAAGCTGACGGCACCAGCGTTGCCGCCGGTAAAAACAGCGTATCCTATCAGGCCGCCCAAACTATTGCCGCGCCTGTGTTTAACACGCTGGTGGTGCCCCGGGGGCATACCTATAAAGCGGTGCTTGCCGACGGCACACGGGTATGGCTCAACGCCGGTTCACGGCTGCGCTTTCCGGTGGCTTTCTCCGGCAATGCCCGCGAAGTGGAACTGCAGGGAGAAGCCTGCTTTGAAACAACGCCCCAGGCCTCGAAACCTTTCCTCGTAAAAGTCGGCGATGTGAAGGTGACAGTACTGGGCACTGAATTTAACATTAACGCCTATACGAATAATACTTTTATCACCCTGGTGTCCGGTAAGGTAAAGGTAGACGCAGGCGCACTCGCTAAAGAGCTGTCTCCCGGCCGGCAGGCGGTTTATAGACAGGGAAACATGACCGTCGCCCATGTGAACGCAGAGCAGTTCACCGCCTGGAAAGAAGGCCTCCTCGTATTTGACAACGAAAGCCTGGGAAATATCATGACAAGACTGGGCCGCGAATATGACTATACCATCCGCTTCGACAATGCAGCGATGCAACAACAACGGCTTGGCGCCAACCTGGAAAAATCGCCCTCCGTGATGGAAGTGCTGATTTTGCTGGAACAAAGGGCGAACGTTCATTTTATGATAGATCAACCCAAACGTACCATCACCGTAAAACAGCACAAATAAAAGACGAACACGTTGTAGCAGGATGTGTTGCTGAAAAACAACCCAACTGACGACGGTAATGCAGAAAACAAAGGAGCGAAGACCATACGGTCTTCGCTCCTTTGTTTTTTATGTAGCTTGATGAATACGCGGTCGACTAGAAGTCATTCCGCCACATCATGCTTTCCACCGGCCTGATGGTGCGGCCGTTGTATTTGGCGTTACCTTTTTTGTTGTACATGGTTTCCACTTCTCCTTCCACCACAAAGTAGATCAGCTGGCCGATCGGCATACCGGCATAAACCCTTACCGGCTGCGCGCAGGATATTTCCAGTGTCCAGGTATTGCAGAAGCCTACGTCGCCTTTGCCGGCGGTAGCATGGATATCGATACCCAGGCGGCCGGTGCTGGATTTCCCCTCCAGGAAAGGCACATGGGCGTGGGTTTCGGTGTACTCCAGTGTTACGCCGAGGTAGAGGGTGCCGGGCTGCAGCACATAGCCTTCCTCAGGAATTTCGAAATGTTCTATTTCATTGTGTTTGCGGGCATCGAGGATACGGTCTTTGTACGTAGCCAGGTATTTGCCCAAATGTACATCATAGGAATTGGTACCCAGATATTTCCGGTCATAAGGCGAAATAACGATGGTGCCTTTTTCAATTTCTTCCAATATCCGTTTGTCTGACAGGATCATGTTAGGTGTTTTAGTAGTAGCAAGAAAGGTTACGGCATTTTAAGGGAAGCGTTAAAAAGCTTTAACCTTTGCTGTTATTTCTGCTTTTTTGCTTTAATTTGGCAAGATATGCCATTAATACGTACCATACAAATTGATCCGGAAACCAGGTTGGGCGTGTGGAGCATAGAAGAGCCGGAAAATTTCTTCCGGGAACGGGTAAATATCAGTCCCGGCATCCATCATCCACACAAGCGGTTGCAGCATTTGGCCGGGAGATACCTGCTGGTGACCCTCTTCCCGGAATTTCCGCTGGAGAAGATAACCGTCAGCGATTCCCGTAAACCCCTGTTACTGTGCGACAGCTTCCATTTTTCCATTTCCCACTGTGGTGACCATGTGGCCGCCATCGTGAGCGCCAAAGGCGCCGTAGGAATAGATATCGAAGAGGTAAAAGACAAAATAGAAAGGGTGTCCCATAAATTCCTCTCACCCGGTGAGCGGGACTTTATCGATCCCCGGCACTCCCTGCCGCATAAAACAATCTGCTGGAGCGCCAAAGAGGCCATGTTTAAATGGTATGGACTGGGCAGCGTTGATTTTAAGGAAAATCTCGTGTTACAACCCTTTGTATATCAGTCAACGGGTTTTATCACCGCTAATTTTGTGAAGCCGGATTCAAATACCCGGTTATATTTGCAATATATAATGGAAAACGGTTTGTGCCTGGCATGGACCCATCCGGTGTGAGGAAAGGCATTTTACTAACTGTTGCGTTATTTTGACTTATGAAAATATTCTTGCTCGGCTTCATGGGAGCCGGAAAATCCTATTGGGGAAAGCAGCTCGCAGATCATTGGGCAGTGCCTTACTACGATCTGGACGAGGTGATTGTGGAAGCGGAAGAAATGGCCATCAGCGACATCTTCGCAACGAAAGGAGAGGATTATTTCCGGGAAAGGGAAAGTATGCTGCTCCGGGAGCTCTCACGCCAGGAAAATTTCCTGATCTCCTGCGGCGGCGGCACGCCCTGCTTCCAGGATAATATGGATTTCATGAACGAAAAGGGTACCACCGTCTGGATCAACCCTCCACTGGAGACCATGGTGGAAAGGCTGACCCGCAAAAAACATAAACGGCCCCTGATACAGGACCTCGATGATCAGGACCTGGCCGACTTCGTGGAGAAAAAACTGGCCGAACGCAGACCTTTCTACGAACAATCCAGGCACATCATTTCATCCGATAACATTACATTGGATACCTTTACGAAAAATATCGAACATGCATAAAGGCTTTTTAGTTTGGGCAGCTGCTTTCGGCGCGCTTGCAGTGATTTTAGGCGCTTTCGGCGCACATAAACTGAAAGAACTGGTGCCCCCGGAAACAGTATCTACATTTCAGACAGGCGTTACTTACCAGTTCTATCATGTGTTTGCACTGCTGGCAACCGGCATCCTCTTTGCTCATGCTCCGGGCAGCCAGCTGGAATGGGCCGGCAGATGTTTCATCATCGGCATCTTCCTGTTCTCCGGCTCCCTCTATGCGTTGACCATGCTCAAAGCCACCGGCAACGTAGGCCTGAGAGGAATCGGCATTATCACCCCCATCGGAGGCCTGGTGTTCATCGCTGGATGGATATCACTGCTGCTGGGACTACTGAAAATTAAAGCGTAAAAAGCAAAACGTATATGCATAAAGGATATTGGTTGCTGTGGATGTGTATGGCATGGTGCGTTGTTGCCACGGCGCAACAAACAAAAGATATCAGTGGTAAATGGTACGGTATAACCAAATCCTACTACGGCGATAAACAACGCCTCACCGTGGTGCTCGAAAAAGAGGGGGAAGGCTACAACGGGGAACTGCAAAATCCCGATCATGACGATGAAGCCATCACCCTCGATCATATTATCTACCGCGGAGACACGCTGCTGCTCCGCATAGATACTATCCAGTTCGCCTATACAGGCGTATGGAACGCTGCGGAGAAACAGTTTGAAGGCATCTTCTCCTGGGGCAGCATCAAAGGCACCTTTAATATCTCCCGGAAAGAGATCAAAAGAAGCGATGTCTACAAACGGCCACAGGAGCCTCAAAAGCCGTATCCGTATTTTACGGACGAGGTGAAGTTCGACAATACCCACGACCACGTGTCTCTGGCGGGCACATTCACCCGGCCGGCAGCATGGGGACGTTATCCGGTGGTAGTCCTGCTGAACGGCTCCGGCCCGCAGGACCGCAACGATGAAAACGCCGGCCACAAAACCTTCCTGGTGCTGGCCGACTTCCTCGCCCGCAACGGTATTGCCAGCCTCCGCTTTGATGACCGCGGCGTAGGCGGGTCCGGCGGCGTATATGCCAACGCCAATATATACGACTTCGCCAACGATGCCAAAGCAGCGCTCGAATACCTGAAAACAAGAAAAGACGTAGATCCGTACACGATAGGCCTGCTCGGCCACAGCGAAGGCGCGATTGTTGCACAAATCGCTGCGGCAAACAATAAGTCGGTGGCTTTTGTAGTTTCTTTGGCAGGGCTGGGCGTTACCGGCCGCGAAATGGTGGACCAGAAAGTGGTCCTCGACGGACGGATGTCCGGCGCTTCAGACGAGGAAATAAAAGACCGCCTGCAACGGCTCAAACCCTACTGGGACGCGCTGGCCAGCGATACCAATTATACTGTGGCCGCCACCAGGGCTAAAACCGTGCTGCACGATATCTACCGTAACTCACCGGACGAAATCAAAAAACAAATGTCCGAAGAAGAGTTTACCAGCGATATGCACTTCGACCGGGAACTGTCATCAATTTTGTTATATAAACCGCTCGATTACCTGAAACAGATCAAGTGCCCGTTCATGGCTGTCAACGGCACCCGCGACCTGCAGGTAGAGGCGACCACGAACCTGAACGCCATAGAACGCGCCCTGCGCGAGAATGGGAATATGCTTGTCACCATACGGAAGTTCGACGGATTAAACCACCTGTTCCAACGTTGTAAAACCTGCACTGTAGCGGAATACGGCGATCTGGAGCAGACCATTGATCCACTGGTGCCGGAATTCATCGCACACTGGATACTCCAGTTGCCGCCAAGGCCCAGGTAATCCCAACTTGAAGTTAAATTATGTCCAAGAATAAACTGAAAAACGAAAAACCGGAGAGCAAAAAACCGAAAGCCCCCGCACCCAACCCTGAAGTGCTGAAGAAAGACAAGGAGGCCGAGGTAAAAGTAAAGGAACTGGTAAAGGATGAACGTACCCACAAAGTAATGGGTGTGTTCTTCCTGCTGCTGTCTGTCTATTGCTTTATTGCTTTCACCTCCTACCTGTTTACCTGGGAAGATGACCAGGACAAAGTATTCCGTTACACTACCCGTGAACTGCTCATCGGCGATGTAAAAGTGGACAACCTGCTCGGCCGCCTCGGCGCCTACGTGTCACACAATTTTTTCTATAACGGAGTGGGCATCGCGGCATACCTGTTCTGCTATTTCTTTTTTATCATCGGCGTCAATTTCATTGTAGGCAGGCGTGTATTCCGCGTTTGGCGCAATGTGAAGTATATGATCTTCGGCCTGCTGTTTATCAGTATGGCCATGGCTTTTGTCACCAATGGGGCTGATTTCCCGTGGGGCGGCGCACTGGGCAATGCCCTCGACAAATGGACTTCCGGGTTCATCGGTAAAACCGGCACCGCGCTGCTGCTCCTCGTGGCAGGCTTCTCCTGGCTGATCTGGAAATTCAATTTCGATTTTAAATGGCCGGAGAAAAAAGTAAAACCGCCCAAACCTGCACCGGCAGCACCGGTGGTGCCAGTCTCTCCTGCAGTGGCCTCCACGGCCGTTCCCACACCAGTGGCAGCTACGCCTGCGCCGGAAGCGGCCAAAGGCAACGCCCTCAAGGGCGACGGCGGAGTGGTGGTCATCCCGCCGCATGAGGAAGGTCCGGAGGAAGAAATTCCTATGACCCTGATCGAAAAAGATGACGAAGTGACCGTTATCCCCGCTGCTCACGCGGCTTACGTGCCGCCGGTAGCCTCACCGGCGCCACCTCCCGTAGCTGCACCCGCACCGGAAGAGGAAGAAGAGGAGCTGCCTGAGGAAGAGGAAGAAGATCCCGGTCCGCTCCTGTATGTGGAAGACGTGGAAGAAGAGCTGCCGGCACCACCGCCACCACCTAAGAAGAAAAATCAGCCGGAGGAAGTGGCCTTTGAAATCAAGGAGACTTTCAAGGATGAAGAAGATGAGGTGGAAGAACTGGCGACCGTACGTCCTGTAGTGCCTGTAGATCCCTATGATCCGTCACTGGACCTGCGCGATTACCGCTACCCGGGCCTCGACCTGCTGGAAAACCACAACGCTGATAAAGTAGTGGTGCAGGATACAGGTGAGCTGGAGAAAAATAAAAACCAGATCATCGATACGCTCAAAAACTACGATATCTCCATCCAGAAAATCAGCGCTACGGTAGGACCTACGGTGACGCTCTATGAAATAGTGCCCGCCGCCGGCGTACGTATCTCCCGTATCAAAAACCTGGAAGATGATATCGCCCTGAGCCTGTCGGCCCTGGGTATCCGTATTATTGCACCTATCCCGGGCAAAGGCACCATCGGTATCGAGGTGCCCAATGTCAAAAAGAGCATTGTATCGCTTAAAGCGCTGCTGGCGTCGGAGAAATTCCAGAACAGCACCATGGACCTGCCCATCGCTATCGGTAAGAAGATCGACAACGAAAACTTCATCGCCGACCTGGCTAAAATGCCTCACCTGCTGATGGCGGGTGCCACCGGCCAGGGTAAGTCCGTGGGCATCAACACCCTGCTGGTGTCACTGCTGTACAAAAAACATCCTTCCCAACTGAAGTTTGTGCTGGTAGACCCCAAGAAGGTAGAGCTGTCGCTCTATAAGCTGATTGAAAAGCACTTCCTGGCCAAACTGCCGGGTGAAGAAGATGCTATCATCACCGATACCAAAAAGGTGATCCACACGCTCAACGCGCTCTGTATAGAGATGGACCTGCGGTATGACCTGCTGAAGGAAGCAGGTACCCGCAATATCCGGGAATATAACGCCAAGTTCACCCAACGGCGCCTCAATCCGCAGAAAGGACATCGTTACCTGCCGTTTATCGTGCTGGTGGTGGATGAGTTCGCCGATCTGATCATGACAGCAGGCAAGGAAGTGGAAATGCCGATTGCCCGCCTGGCCCAGCTGGCCCGTGCGGTGGGCATTCACCTGATCATTGCCACGCAACGCCCGTCTGTAAACATTATCACTGGTACCATTAAGGCCAATTTCCCGGCCCGTGTGGCCTTTAAGGTGTCTTCCAAGATAGACTCCCGCACCATCCTGGATATCGGTGGCGCTGAACAGCTGATCGGACAGGGGGACATGCTGGTATCGTTCAACGGGGAACTGGTACGTTTGCAGTGTGCCTTTGTGGACACACCGGAAGTGGAGAGCGTGGCGGAATTCATCGGCAACCAGAAAGGTTACCCTGATGCCTTCCTGCTGCCTGAATATGTGGATGATAAAGACACCGACGGCAAAGAGCTGAGCCTTGCCGACAGGGACCCGCTGTTTGAAGAAGCTGCCCAGGTGATCGTACAGACCCAGCAGGGATCTACTTCCTTGCTGCAACGACGGATGAAACTGGGTTACAACCGCGCAGGCCGCCTGATGGACCAGCTAGAGTCTGCTGGTATTGTGGGCCCCAATATGGGCTCCAAAGCCCGCGATGTGCTGGTGAAAACAGATTCGGAATTACAGGAAATTCTTAATGATTTGTTATAATATATTAAGAAGACAGGGCATATGTTGCACATTTTAACAAAATAAACCGAATTTTGCCCTTCGACTAAATGACCAAACTTTCATACCGGCATGGCATTTGACATGGCTGGGTTAGAAAACAAAAAAAATCTACAATGAAGAAATTTGTATTGACAGGATTGTTATTAGGTGGTATCGTTTTCAGTGGTATGGCCCAGTCCAAGGGTGTCAGCGATCCTAAGGCGAAAACGGTCCTGGACGGTGTCAGCAGCAAATTTAAATCCCTCAAAACCGTGATGGCCAACTTCATATTAAAAGTGGAAGGCGCCAACAACAGCGTAAACGACTCCAAAAAAGGGACCGTATACCTGAAAGGGGCTAAATATAAAGTAACCCTGCCCGGACAGGAAATCATCAGCGATAACAAAACTTCCTGGACATACGCTAAAGATGTGAATGAGGTTACCATCAATAATGTGGACCAGAGCAGCGGCGCCATGACGCCAGCCAAGCTGTTCACCAACTTCTACGACAAGGACTATCTGTACCGTCTGGACGGCGAAACCAACGAAAAAGGCAAGGTGCTGCAAAACATCGAAATGACGCCGACAGACAAGTCTAAAAACATCTTCAAAGTGATTGTTTCCGTTGATAAAAAGAACCAGAGCATTGCCAAAATGAAAGTGTTCGAGAAAAACGGCAACCACTACACATACGAAATCACCAGCTTTACGCCTAACGCCAATGTAGCAGATGCTATCTTTACATTTGACGCGAAAAAATATCCTGGCGTAGAAGTAGTGGACCTCCGATAGGAATTACGAATTAGGAATTACGAATTACGAATTGAGGGTCCCTTATCAGGAGGTGTACTAAGTAACCTTCCCATAAGCGGACCCTCAATTCGTAATTCGTAATTCCTAATTCGTAATTATTGTTATACCTTTGGCAAGTTTCAATTAAAATTAAACAATATGGCATACGACGTAATCGTAATTGGTAGCGGCCCTGGTGGATATGTGGCTGCTATCCGTGCTTCGCAGCTGGGATTTAAAACCGCGGTAGTGGAAAGGGAGAGCCTGGGTGGTATCTGTTTAAACTGGGGCTGTATTCCAACCAAAGCGTTATTAAAAACGGCACAGGTATATGAATATACACAGCATTCCAAAGACTACGGTATCACTATCGGAGATGCGAAGGTAGATTTTGATGCTGTTATCAAGCGCAGTCGTGGCGTTGCTGATAAAATGAGCAGGGGCGTACAGTTCCTGATGAAGAAAAATAAGATCGACGTGATCATGGGTACCGGCAAGCTGAAAGGCAAAGGCCAGGTGGAAGTGACTGATAAAGATGGTAAAGCGACCGTATACGACGCCAAACACATCATTCTGGCGACCGGCGCCCGCGCCCGCGAACTGCCGAACCTGCAGATCGATGGTAAAAACGTGATCGGTTACCGCCAGGCAATGGTGCTGCCGCAACAGCCTAAATCCATGATCGTGGTTGGTTCCGGCGCTATCGGCGTGGAGTTCGCTTACTTCTATGCCACCTTGGGCACTAAAGTGACCATCGTTGAGTTCATGCCGCGTATCGTACCGGTAGAAGATGAAGACATCTCCAAAGAACTGGAAAAAATATACAAAAAGAAAGGTATCGAAATTATGACCAACGCCTCTGTGGAAGCGGTGGAAGCAGCTGGTAACGGTGTGAAGGCGAAAGTGAAAACACAAACCGGCGAAATCACCCTCGAAGCAGACGTGGTACTGAGCGCTGTAGGTATCGCTGCCAATATCGAAAACCTGGGCCTCGAAGCGCTGGGCATTAAAACCGATAAAGGCCGCGTAACGGTAGACAAATACTACCAGACCAACGTTCCTGGTGTGTACGCTATCGGTGACATGGTGCCTGGCCAGGCGCTGGCTCACGTTGCCTCTAAAGAAGGTATCGTTTGCGTGGAAGCTATCGCTTACAACGAGAAAAAATACGCACACAAACCTGAAACCATCGACTACATGAACATTCCGGGATGTACTTACTGCGCACCGGAAATCGCTTCTGTAGGCTACACCGAAAAAGCTGCGAAAGAAGCAGGCTACGAAGTGAAAGTGGGTAAATTCCCATTCTCTGCTTCCGGTAAAGCTTCCGCTGCCGGTGCTACTGAAGGTTTCGTAAAAGTAATCTTCGACGCTAAATACGGCGAATGGCTGGGTACTCACATGATCGGTGCTAACGTGACCGAAATCATCGCTGAGACTGTAGTTGCCCGCAAACTGGAAACTACTTACCAGGAAGTGCTGGATTCTATCCACCCACACCCAACTATGAGCGAGTCTGTAAAAGACGCGATCGAAGTAGCTTACGGCGAAGCAATTCACCTGTAATCAACTTACTCCATTATAAAAAAATGGCCTGCCGCTACGGCAGGCCATTTTTTATGCCTTTCCGGTCCTTACTGCTTCACGATCTGCTTCGAGTAGATACGCTGGCTGCCCACAAAAATGCTACAGTTGTAAACCCCTGGCGCCAGCCGGTCCACAGGAAGGTATTCCTGTATGTCGGTAATAGTCCGTTGTAAGACAATCCTGCCGCCCATATCTGTCAACACCACCTGTCTTTCCCGGTAGTTTTTATCAAGGATGATCAACTGGCTCAGTACGGGATTGGGGAATATCAATACATCATGTTGCAGCAGTATGCTCACTGAGGAGATGTCGGAGTAAATGATCTGCCCGTCCTGCCTTTCCAGCGCTACACGGTATTGCACGACTCCCTCGTAGGGACTGCTGTCCGTATAGCCATAGTTTGTAAAACCGCTGTTTACCGCGCTGGTGCTGAGCCTTGTCCAGCCTGTCGGTGAACGTCTTTCCCAGTATATATTTTTCAGCAGCCAGGTAGATCCCAGTGAGAGTGATAACACCACCTGGTTGTCTGTTGTTTTGTCGGCCAGTAGAGCTTTGATATAACAGCCTACGCCCTGCAGCGCATAGTTGCTGGCGTAGCTGCGGAGGCCTTCCCAGCCTGCCGGTGCGATGGGGCTGACGGCATAATACACGGAGGTATTACCTTGTTTGGGAATGAAGAGGAAGGTATCGGTCAGCTGTTTATAAGGTGTCATAACACCCTGCGACAGCGTATATGCCTGATAGCCGCCGGCCCCCGCCAGCCGGTCCCAGTAGATCATGGCAGTGTCTGAACAGTTGAAACCGGTGAACAACGTGAGCTGTGGCGTGACATAGCAGGGCGGACTAATAAACGAGGTATCCGTTAACGTTAGTTTTAACAGTACCTTATTGAAGAGGGCAGGGACATTCCAGTAGGCCATCTGCTGTTGTGCCGGTACCTGGCTTACGATGGGTATCCAGGTGGCGCCGCTGTCGATACTGTAGGAAATATCACTGTTACCGCTATACGTAGTTTCCCATTGCAGGGGGATGGCCTGGGAAGCCGGCAGAATGGCGCCGTTCACAGGGTTCTGCCATGCAAAGGACGGTTCCCGGATGAAATCATACACGATATAAAACGGCTGATCGGCAGTTGCCAGGTTTTTGCTTTTTATCGTGATGTGCAGGTTGCCTGCCGCGGGCTGGTCTATGCTGATCTGTTCCGTGTTGTTGAGACTGTCAATGCCGCGATGGGCGGGCTGCTTCAGGGAATCGGCGGCCGGATAGGGATTGAGTACCCAGGGGAGCCATGTTGTCCCGTCAGGGGTGACGGCCTGCATGTCCAGGTCGTTGACCAGCGCTTTGGGCGCTTTGAGGGCCGCAGCGGGGTCGTTCCAGCAAAGGGTCACTTTCACCTGCCGGACGCCTGCCGGTACGGGAATATCAAAAGCTGCGGTACTGTTGGGGAGAAGGGTGCCCTGGCGGTAACGGCCGGCGCTGAGGGTGGTCAGTGCGCCGGCAGCATGCAGGCTGCCAAATCCGTAAGTGTAAGCTGGCCGGCCACCTGCCGGCAAAGCGGCGCTGTTGATCAGCAATGCGCGAACGAGCGCGGAAGAAGGAGCCATACTGTGCAACTGGCGGTAGGCGTCCTGTAACAGCGCTACCACGCCGCTGGTGAGGGCGGCAGCACCTGAAGTGCCATCCTGCCCGTAGGCCACTATCTCCGGCTTAATGCGCCCGTCATAGGCCGGTCCCCTGGATGCCAGCGTAGCTACATCAAAGTTGGCTTCCGTGCCACCTACTACGATCACGTTTTTGGCCTGTTTAAAATTGCCGGTAAGGTTGGAGAAGGCGCCAACGCCCTGGTAACGGCCACCGGACGGAATGGTGGTGCCGCTGTTGCCGGCAGAAAAAACATGCAGTAAGGTGTCCGCCGCCCTGATCTGCTGATCGTAGGCTACGGCTTCGGCGTCATAATCATATTCAATAGGGATGCCGTAGGAGTGGTTTTGTACGGTGATGCCAAAACTCCGGTAATAGGTGTCTGCATCGGGGAAAAGCTCGCTGGCGCTGCTGGATGTCAGTCTGGCCTCCGGCGCTACTCCCAGGCCGTTGGCGCCACTGTTGCCCGCGCCGGCCAGCAGCGTGGCCATAATGGTGGCATGCGCGCTGTTAACGTTCGACTGTAGGGCAGAACGCAGGTATCTCCCTGAAAGATCAATATCGGTAGTGTCAAATAAATCTTCTTTAACGGAAACGGTTATACTTTTTCCGCGTATCATTGGAAACTGTTGCTGGGCAACGTTGATACGGTTCACATATGGATTGATGGTATTAATGATCACCTCCGGTGATGCATGCCTCACCTGGTTGGCACCCGTCACGTCAGACAGGGCTATCAACGACGGCCAGTCACGCTGCTGCAGCTTTACCACCGCCGCATGGTAGCGGTCAATCATATAGAGGGTTTGTGTGCGTGCCGCGCTGAAATGTTCTCCACTGTAAGATACCTGCACCTCAATGCTGTCAATCGGTTGCAATGATTCCAGCTGCGCCAGCAAAGCATCAGTGGCTTTATAATTGGGGCTGGCGATATAACTGTACTGTACTTTTTTTCGCAGTGTGCTGTCTGCCGGCAGCTGCTGCAGGATGTAATGGCGGCTGGTCAGTGCCCTGATAACGCCGCACCTGCCCAGTGTTCTGTCATCCGGAATGGTGATGAATTTAACAAACAACGGTGCTTTCGTTGGGGATGCTGTCAATGTATCGGCAGCATATCTTTTGATCATCACAACTTCCCGCGTACGCTGCTGCGCCATGGCGGAAGGGTGAAGGGATAACAGCAAAATGAGCGCTGATAATACGTTGACGGTTTTCTTTTTCATGCTAACGGGCGATAGATCCTGGTGTTGGACGATGTTACTTAAAACTACTGCAATAAATCGTTCAACGCAATTTTTTATGCCTACACGTAAAATATTTTTTTTAAGTTAAACGAAAGTTGTAATATTGAGAACACGATAATTTGTATTGAAAACGAGCAACGAAATCTAATTAAACCATACGAGAGAACCGATAACCAAAGGTTAACTGAAGAGCAAGTCTGAGTCCCCGGAAAACACCGGTATTATTAAGTCATAGCCAATCATTGAAAATGCATGCAGATGTCTGATGAAAGATGTCACTGCTGTAATATGTCTGCTAAAGAAGAGCACTGAAAGCCCGCTTTTTTTCGGATGTGTAACACCATGCAGTTTGTTGTTTGTTGGTAGCATTGCCCACTTCCGCCAGTAGCATTGCCCCTGCAGATAAGCGCTGTATTTTTTGTATTGAAATTATTTGTATACCGGCTGTATTCAAATCAGCCGGAAGAGAAATATTTTTCCTTTTAAAAACCAAAATCCGAACAGATGAAAAAACAAATGCTCGCCGTAATTGCCTGTCTGGCCGCAGGTATGGTGATTTCTTCGTGTAACAAAAATGATAAACAACAGGAGTCCCAGCCCAATCCTGTTTCTGATGAAGTGCTGGCGCAAATCAAAGCCAATGGCTTCAGTACTGATAATGTTCAGAAAACAGATGAGGGCTACCTTGTGGAAGGCGATATCCTGTTGACCGCCGATCAGCTGAAAGAAAAAGTTGGCACTCCTACTTTACGTATCGCCAATGATGAACAGTATCGTACCAATAACCTCGTTACTGCGCTGCCCCGCGTTATTACCGTGAAAGTAAGTAATCTGGGTACAGCTTTTATTGCCGGTACTGATACGGCTATTGCCCGTTACAACAGACTGGGATTGCGTATCAGCTTCCGCCGCATTACCAGCGGTACGGCCACTATTACCATCAAAGGTTTCAACCAGGGGCCCAGCGGTGGTTACATCACCCTCGGTTCTTCCGGTTTCCCTACCAGCGGCGGTAACCCTTATGGTACTATCAAAATGAACACCAACGCTGCTGCTTATGGTTCTAACCCCAACGTTCTTTATGTAGGATCTGTGATCCAACATGAAATTGGCCACTGTATTGGTATGCGCCATACTGACTATATGAACCGTGCATACAGCTGCGGCGGCTCTGCTGTAAATGAAGGTGATGGCGGCGTTGGCGCTGTCCTGATTCCTGGTACGCCTTCCGGTCCGGATGCCAACTCCTGGATGCTGGCCTGCTCCAATGGTGGCAACCGTACCTTCAACGCTAATGATATCATCGCTTTAAATTACCTCTACCACTAATAACTGCCAGGCATTAACAATACATGACAGAGATATCTGCATGGTATATGCCAGCTAAAAGAAGAGCACTAAAAGACCCGTTTTTTTTCCGGATGCGTAACACCACGAAGTTGGTTGTTTGTCAGTAGCATTGCCTGCTTCCGACGGTAGCACTGCTTTTGCACATCAATACGATTGATTTTGTGGTGTGACCATTTATATACCGGCTGTATCCAAATCAGCCGGCAGGGAAATATTTTTTCTTTTCTAAACCAAAATCCGAACTGATGAAAAAACAAATGTTCGCCGTAATTGCCTGTCTGGCCGCAGGTGTAATGATTTCTTCCTGTAACAAAAATGACAAGCAACAGGCGTCACAACCCAACCCTGTTTCCAATGATGTGCTGGCGCAGATAAAGGCCAGTGGCTTCAGCACTGACAACGTACAAAAAACAGAAGACGGTTATCTCGTGGAAGGAGATATCCTGTTGACTGAACAGCAACTGCGGGAGAAAGTCGGTACTCCTACATTGCGCATTGCCAATGATGAACAGTACCGGACCAACAACCTGGTGTCTGCATTGCCGCGTGTGATCACGGTAAAAGTAACCGGTCTGGGTACCGCATTCATCGCGGGTACTGATACGGCTATTGCCCGTTATAATAGACTGGGCCTGCGTATTACTTTCCAGCGTATTACCAGCGGCACGCCCGATATCACTCTCCAGGGCTTCAACCAGGGCCCCAGCGGTGGTTACATCACCCTCGGTTCTTCCGGTTTCCCGAGCGGCGGTAACCCTTACCCTACTGTTAAAATGAACACCAACCAGTATGCCTATGGCTCCAACCCTAATGTGTTGTACGTAGGATCTGTGATCCAGCATGAAATCGGCCATTGCATCGGTATGCGCCATACAGACTATATGAACCGTGCATACAGCTGTGGCGGCTCTGCTGTAAATGAAGGCGATGGCGGCGTTGGCGCTGTCCTGATCCCAGGTACGCCTTCCGGCCCGGATGCCAACTCCTGGATGCTAGCCTGCTCCAATGGTGGCAACCGTACCTTTAATGCCAATGACATCATCGCATTAAATTACCTCTACCACTAATCGGGTAAATACTTTGGCGTGAGCCAATTGTTGAGAACACAGCGTAGATGTCTGAATAAGGCATCTGCGCTCTCATATGTCTGCTAAGAAAGAGCACTGAAAGACCCTATTTTTGTATGTAGCACCATGCCATCTGTTGTTTGTTGGTAGCATAGCCCGTCCCCCCTGTAGCGTTACCCCGGCAGATAAGCATTGTTGTTCTGATGATCAGTTATTCAGATAGAAATATTTTTCTTTTAATAACCAAAATCTGAAGTGATGAAAAAACAAATGCTTGCCGTAATAACCTGTCTGGCCGCAGGTATCATGATTTCTTCCTGTAGTAAAAATGATAAACAGCAGGAGCCACAACCTAATCCTGTTTCTGATGAAGTGCTGGCGCAAATAAAAGCCCATGGCTTCAGTACAAATAATGTCCGGAAAACAAAAGACGGTTATCTGGTGGAAGGTGATATCCTGCTGACAGCTGATGACCTGAAAGAAAAGGCCAGCGGTATTACCTTACGTGTCGGCCAGGTGGAACAATACCGTTCCAGTTCGCTGGTGACAGGCCTGCCCCGGGTTATTACCGTAAAGGTGGTCGGCCTTCCGGCTGCATACATAGCAGGTGTTGATACGGCCCTTTTTCGTTATAACAGGCTGAATATGCGCCTCCACTTCCAGCATATTGTTAGCGGTACGCCCACGCTTACTATTCAGGGTTATAACCAGCCGCCTGTCAATGGTTACGTTAGTTACGGTTCTTCCGGTCTCCCTACAGGAGGCAATCCTTTTCCTACTGTGCAGTTGAACTACAATGCTGCTGCCTACGGACTTACTCCCAATGTGCTGTATATAGCCTCTGAGATCCAGCATTACATTGGCCACAGCATAGGCATGCACCACACCGATTTCATGGACCGTTCCTTTAGCTGCGGAGGCACCCCCGTCCGTGAAGATGTTAACGCTATATGGATTCCCGGCACGCCAATGGGCCCTGATCCCAACTCCTGGATGCTGGCCTGCTCCAATGGCATCGCCCGTAACTTTAATGCCAATGATATCATTGCCCTGAATTACCTCTATCACTAAATATCCAGCGAGAGCTTCACCACCTGCACACCGTTGTCTTCCCGTATCTGCAGCTGATGCCGGTGCGGGTACAACTGTTGCAGCCGCTCCCGCGCGTGGCGTATGTCCGCCGCTGCCGGGCCGTCATCCATCGTTACCGGAAAATGCCGGTTGCTGCAATAGAAGCGGATACATTTATCGGTAGCCTGCAAATGCACGACAATATCGGAAGCCTCCTGCGTGCTGACGCCGCGCTGGAAAGCATTTTCAAGGAACGGCAATAACAGCATGGGCGCTATACATTTAATGCCCGGGTTGCCGGACACCGAAAACTTTACCTTCGTTCGGGAGGTAAGCCGCAGTTGTTGCAGGTCAATATAATCGTGTATACATTCTATTTCCCGCTGCAACAGGACATAATCATGGCCGGTATCGGTAGTAACGTACCGCATCATGTTGGATAACTTCAGTATGCTGGCGGCGGTATACTCATGTTGGGACATCGCCAGCGAATAGATATTGTTGAGCGTATTAAAAAGAAAGTGCGGCTGTAACTGCGACTTCAGGAAAGACAATTCCGCAGCTGCTTTGAGCGCCTTGCTATGCAGCGCCTGCTCTGATAACCGCCAGCGGTGGCAGGTGACTTCAATGGCCAGGCTCAATACCAATGACAGTACCACGGCCAGCACATGATTGTACCAGTATTGCCCCCGAACAAAAAGCAACGGAAGGCTCATGCATATCACCCAACCGGTGATATGCAGCATTATGACCATCAATTTTGACCGGAACATGCTCAACAGATATTCGGAATTGGCCCCAATATGCGCCAATTCCGCTGCTTGACGCGCGACATCTCTGTCAATACCGCCTTTACGTCGATGAATCCGCAGAAACGCAGGTTTATCCTTTCCCGCCTGCCCGAATTGTAGTAAATTGCCGGTTCTATAAAAAGAATATCAGATATGTTGCAACGAATCGTGAAGCCGCTGATGATGGCAGTACTCCTGCTGTTCGCTCAGCTGACTTATGCCACGGAGGGGATGTGGTTACCTCAACTGCTGTCCGGCCTCAATGAGAAAGAGATGAAAGGGATGGGTATGAAAATCACTGCGTCCGATATTTATAATATCAACAAGGGAAGCCTGAAAGATGCTATCGTTAGCTTCGGCGGCTTCTGCACGGCAGAGGTGATCTCTTCTCAGGGACTGATCCTGACTAACCACCACTGTGGTTATGAATCCATCCAAAAACACTCTTCTCTGCAAAACAACTTTCTGGAAAAAGGTTTCTGGGCTAAAACAGCCACGGAAGAACTGCCTAACCCGGGCCTCTTCGTTACTTTCATCGTTCGTATCGATGACGTGACCAAAGCCGCCCTGCAGGACGTTAAACCAGGCATGAGCGAACGCGAGCGCCAGTCGGCCATCGACAAGCGCCTGCACGAAATCCGCCAGAACACCCGTAAGGAATCCTGGCAGGAAACCATGATCAAACCTTTTTATGAAGGCAACCAGTACTTCCTGTTTGTAACGGAAACGTTCAACGACGTACGTCTGGTAGGCGCGCCGCCTTCTGCTATCGGCAAATTCGGCTCCGATACCGACAACTGGGTATGGCCCCGTCATACCGGCGACTTCTCCATGTTCCGCATTTATGCCGGCAAAGACGGCCGCCCTGCACCTTATTCCCTGGACAACGTGCCGCTGTCACCCAAATACTTCCTGCCCGTGTCCCTGAAAGGCGTAAAACAAAACGACTTTACCATGGTGCTCGGTTTTCCCGGCCGCACCAACGAATACCTGCCCTCCGAAGCGGTAAAACTGACCGTGGAAGCGCTCGACCCTGCTAAAGTAGGTATGCGCGACGCTGCCCTGGAAGTGATCGACGGCTACATGCGCAAGGATGAACAGATCAAAATCCAGTACGCTGCCAAATACGCCAATACCGCCAACGCCTGGAAAAAATGGAAGGGCGAGATGCTGGGTGTTAAACAAACACATGGCATCCAGAAAAAAGAACAATACGAGATCACCTACAACGAACTGCTGAACACGGCTGGCCCTGAGCTGAAAGTGCAGTACAGCGGCGTATTGGACTCACTGAATGAAATGTACCGCCGCATACGTCCTTACGCCCAAACCCGCGACTACTACAGCGAACTGGTAAGAAACGTGGAGCTGTTCACCGCAGGCGACCGCCTCATCAGTTTCCTCGGGGAAGTACGCGACAAAGGGGAGGGCCAGTATGAAACACTGCGCCAGCAATTCCTGGAGTCCATGCAGCCGTTCTATAAAAACTATAATGCACAGGTAGACCACGATGTAAGCGTGAGACTGCTGGAGATATACGCGAAAGGGGTGCCCAAGCAATATGCCGGAACAGAATACGCGCAGATATGCGCAGAGAGCAACAACGACAGCCGTACGCTGGCTGACAAAATCTATGCGGGATCAGCGCTCACTTCACCGGAGAAACTCAAAGCGTTTGTGCAACAGCCCTATAACGCTGTAGTAGCCCAGATGTGGAAAGACCCGGGCACCCGCCTCATCATGGCCATGCGCAAAGGCTTTGTGGACAATGTCAGCAAACCGGTCAACGATCTGCAAAACAGCATCAACAACCTCCAGCGTACCTATATGCAGGCACAGATGGATGTAATGGCAGGAAAAAAACGCTTTTATCCTGATGCCAACAGCACGCTGCGCGTTACCTACGGCAAAGTGGACGGGTACAATCCCCGCGATGCCATCCACTACGACTTCTACACCTACCTCGACGGGGTAATGGAAAAGTACGTGCCGGGCGATTATGAATTTGACGTGCCGGCTAAACTGATTGAGCTGTATAAAAACAAGGACTATGGCCGTTATGGCGTGAATGGCAAAATGCCGGTATGTTTTATTGCCAGCAACCATACTACCGGCGGTAATTCCGGAAGCCCTGCGCTGGATGCCAATGGCCACCTGATCGGGCTCAACTTTGACCGTACCTGGGAAGGCACCATGAGCGATATCAACTATGACCCGTCTATCTGCCGTAATATCATGGTGGATATCCGGTACGTGCTGTTTATCGTTGATAAATTTGCTGGTTGCACCCGCCTGGTGGATGAAATGAAACTGGTGAAGTAAATTACGAATTACAAATTACGAATTACGAATTGAGGGCCTTCTTATGGAGAGGTTAATAACTAAACTTCCCATAAGAAGGCCCTCAATTCGTAATTCGTAATTTGTAATTCGTAATTGTCTATAACTTACACTCATATACGATGGAACTGCATTGGTCCACCGTTTTCAGGCCCTTGCGGTAGGAGCGGAAACCATGGAAGAAACCTGCGAACAGGCGGCTTTTACCGGTTTTGTATTTCTCGCTCAACAGGCTCACATAAAAGCCATCAAATACCATCGGGTGTTTTTTGATCAGTTTGATCTGATGCTGTTGCAACAGCCGTTCCATGGAAGCAGGGGAGAAGTGGTAGAGGTGACGGGGCACATCGTAGGCGGCCCAGTATTCCCCGTAGTGGTCTGCATCGGAAGAGGTGTAGTTAGGCACCGCTATCAGCAGGGCGCCTCCCGGCTTTAACAGCTCACGGATACGGTCCAGGTAGGCATGCAGCTCGTGCACATGTTCCAGCACATGCCACATGGTGATGGCGTCATATTGTTGCGCGGGCAATTTAAAAAGCTCGTCTATCGGAAGCGGATCTATGTTGTAAAGCGTTTTGGCATTGTGACGGGCGTTTTCATCCGGCTCCAGGCCGGTAACTGTCCATCCGCCAACCTGCATATAGTGCAGGAATGCGCCGGTACCACAACCAATGTCCAGCAGGTTGCCCTGCTTCATGCCTGCGGCGTTGCGTACCCAGTTCTGTTTGGAGCGCAACGTGATTTTACGCACGCTGTGGTATAAACGATTGATCAGCCCCTGTTTGGTTTCTGAATGCGAAATATATTCCTGCGACTGGTAATACCGGCCTATATGCTGGCTGTCAGGCACGTTTTGGGTAAAACGGCCGCCACAACCTCCGCAATGGAATATGGGAAATGTTTCTTTGGATACAGTATAATCTTTAGCGGTAAGTGCTTCATGGACTTGCGAAGAGCCACAAAGCGGACAGCTATGGTAATAAATCAAGTTCTAGTTTTTTAGGCCCCAAAAATAAATATCTTAAATCAATTACAAATTACGAATTAGGAATTACGAATTGAGGGCTTTCTAATGGAGCAATTACTTAGTAACCTTTTCATGAGCAGACCCTTAATTCTTAATTCGTAATTCTTAATTCGTAATTCTTAATTCGTAATTGATTACGCTTTATATTCTCCCCATACCTGGCGGAGCGCGTCCGCAATTTCTCCGAGGGTGCAGTAGTGCTCTACTGCGGTTACTACCAGTGGCATCAGGTTCTCGGTGGTTTGTGCGGCTTCACGGATACGTTGAAGGCATTGGGCGGCGGCTTCATTATCGCGGCGGGCACGCAGTGCCTGCAGGCGGTCCGACTGCATCTGGCGGATACTGTCGTCAATACGGAATACTTCCGGCGGTTGATTATCAGCTGCCACAAATTTGTTGACACCCACAATTACTTTCTCGTTGTTTTCTACCTGTTGTTGATATTGATAGGCGCTTCGCGCGATCTCATCCTGCACGAAACCTTGTTCAATGGCGCTGACAGCGCCGCCCATGGCGTCTATTTTATGGATAAGGTCCCAGGCTTTGCTTTCCACTTCGTTGGTCAGCGCTTCCACATAATAGGAGCCTGCCAGGGGATCTACCGTGTCCGCCACGCCGCTTTCGTAACCGATGATCTGTTGGGTGCGCAGCGCGATGCGGGCAGCTTCTTCCGTAGGAAGGGAGAGGGCTTCATCGTATCCGTTGGTATGCAGTGACTGTGTGCCTCCCATGGTGGCGGCCAGTGTTTGCACAGCTACGCGCACAATGTTGTTGTGCGGTTGTTGTGCGGTGAGGGTGCTGCCGCCTGTCTGCGTATGGAAACGCAGCATCTGTGCCTTGGGGTCGGTGGCGCCCAGCTCTTTGGTGATGTTGGCCCACATCCGGCGCGCAGCGCGGAATTTGGCCACTTCTTCGAAGAGGTGGTTGTGCGCATTAAAAAAGAAGGAAAGCCTTTTGGCAAATACGTTGATGTCGAGCCCTTTCTCCAACGCGGCTTTCAGATAGGCCTTACCGTTAGAAAGGGTAAAGGCCAGCTCCTGTACGGCGTTGGCACCGGCCTCCCGGATATGATAACCGGAAATGGAGATGGTGTTCCACTTGGGCACTTCGCGGCTGCAATAGTCGAATATATCGGTAATGAGGCGCATGGAAGGTTTGGGCGGGTAAATGAAAGTGCCGCGTGCGGCATATTCTTTCAGGATATCATTCTGGATGGTGCCGGAAATCTTTTTCAGGTCGGCACCCTGTTTTTTGGCAAGGGCGATGTACAGCGCCAGCAGGATAAACCCGGTGGCATTGATGGTCATGGAGGTGGAGATCTGTTCCAGTGAAATGCCTTTGAAAAGGATCTCCATGTCATCGAGGGAATCAATGGCCACGCCTACTTTACCGACTTCGCCCTCAGACATGGCGTGGTCTGAGTCGTACCCGATCTGGGTGGGAAGGTCAAATGCCACACTGAGGCCCATCACACCCTGGCCCAGCAGGTAGTGGTATCTTTTGTTGGATTCTTCCGCGGTGCTGAAACCGGCATACTGCCGCATGGTCCACAGTTTATCGCGGTACATAGTGGCATGGATGCCACGTGTGAACGGGAAAACGCCAGGCTGTTCGTTCATCGGTACCGGCTGGGTGTACAGCGGGTCAATGGTAATACCGGAGTCGGTTTGAATGATCTTTTCCATGATAGTTGTAACTAGCGTTGCAATGTTACATAATTATTATGGTACTTCGCCGCCGGGAAAAATATTGATATTTGCAGGAAAGTCAGGCTTTGTTATGATCATCTGGTTGCTACTATGTATTACCCTCGCGTTGGCGCTTTACAGCCTCTGGTTGTTGTACCGGGCCGGCCACCGGCCGCTGTCACGTTCTTATGCGACGTTGCTGCTGGGGCTGTCGCTGGGAGTGTTCCTCTACCTCTATGGCACCTGGGTATACCTGTCAATTTACAGTAAGTATGTTTTTGGCGCACTGCTGGCACTGTTCGTCATGTTGCTGCCCTTTGGGCGCAAACGCAATACCGCAGTACTGCCCGCCTGGAAAAGAAATGCTAACCTGGCGCTGACAGGAGTGCTCCTGCTGGCAACACTGTTATATTTTACCGGAACGACCGGCACGCCGCGCACTGTGAAGCTGGCATTCCCCCTGAAATCAGGCCGTTACTTTGTGCTGCAAGGAGGCAAAGGACTGCCGACCAATGTGTTTCATTTCAGCCTCCGCGGGGCCATCTATGCGATGGACATTGTGAAGCTGGACAGCCGCGGCTGCCGTGCGGCCAGCGTCTTCTCCCGTAAGCTGGACGACTACTGGATTTTTAATGATACGGTATATGCTCCCTGTGATGGCACAGTACGCAGGGCCTATGGCGATAACCCCGACAATATCCCGCCCAATATGGACAGAGGCCCGAAGAACACCAACCAGGTGCTGCTGGAAGGGGCCGACTGCTATTTCTTTGCCGGTCATCTGAAAATGAACAGTGTGGTGGTACAAGAAGGGCAATACGTAAAACAAGGGCAGGCGCTGGGATGTGTGGGCAACTCCGGCTTTAGCACGGAGCCACACCTGCATATCCAGGCACATGCCCGTCAGGCTGGCGTTCCCTGGTACAAGGCGCCGCCGCTTTACATGTTGTTTGATGGAAAAGGATACCTGCTGAATGAAGTGATCAGCTCAAAATAATTAGCGCATCAGCCTTTTGGCCTCTGCATTGATGATCTGCGCCGTCAGCTCGGCAGGAGATTCGCCTGCCTGCAGGAACACTTCCAGCAGTTGACGGTTAAGCTCCAGTGCCGGCGCGTCCTGTGGCAGTTGCATCGCTATCTGGTTAATAACGGAAATAGTCTGTTCTTTCAGTGTTTTCACTGCCTCCCAGGTCATGGCTGAGACATAGATCTGTTGGGTGATATTGTGCTCGTACTCGGCTTTAATGCTCTGTACCATGGAAATCTGCATGTCTACCGCGGTGAGGCCGGGCTGATAAATGCGGCCTATCAGGCTCTGGGGAGTGATGCGGTCCACATACAACGCCAGTCTTTCATAGGCTTGCAGCTGTAAAGGCAGCACAGCGGGATTTACCGTCTGCGGCTGGGCTTCCGGTGCAGGCGCCCCGGTTTTCTTTTTAAACATATCACGGACGGTCATATACAGAATGGCAATTACGCCAATCGCCAGCGCCACATACAAGAGCTGTTGGGAATTCATCTTATCGGAACGTTTTGAACCGCAAATATATATAAAATAATTACGAATTGTAAATTACGAATTACGAATTCAGGGTTCCCTGTCCAAACGGTCACTAAGCAGCCGTACTATATAAAAGCCCTCCATTCGTAATTTGTAATTCGTAATTCGTAATTCCTATTTCAGTTTGCCCAGCCATTCTTTCAGCCTCGCCACGCCTTTCTCCAGGTTGGCCATGCTGGTAGCATAAGACAGGCGGATGCAGTTAGGCTGCTGGAAAGCCACACCGGTAACAACTGATACATGTGCTTTATGCAGCAGGTACATGCACAGGTCGTCCGCATTCTTAATATGGGAATCTTCAAATGACTTATTGAAAAACGCACTGATGTCCGGGAACATATAGAAGGCGCCTTCCGGATCGTTCACTTTCAGTCCGGGAATAGTTTGCAGCGCTTCGTGTATATAGGCACGGCGTTTTTTGAACTCTGCCACCATGGCTTCCGCCGTGGTCAACTCGCCGGTGAGGGCTGTAATAGCTGCCCGTTGTGTAATAGAGCAGGTGGCGGAAGTGAACTGGCTCTGGATCTTATCACAGGCTTTGGCAATATCAAGGGGGGCAGCCAGATAGCCCAGGCGCCAGCCGGTCATCGCAAAACCTTTACTAAGGCCGTTGATGATGATGGTGCGTTCTTTCATGCCGGGAAACTGCGCAATGCTCTCATGTTTCCCTACATAGTTGATATATTCATAGATCTCATCGGAAATGATAAAGATCTGCGGATGTTTGGCAAATACCGCAGCAAGTCCTTCCAGTTCTTCTTTCGAATACACGGAACCTGTAGGATTGCAGGGAGAGGAGAACATAAACAGCCTGGTCTTAGGCGTAATGGCCGCTTCCAGCTGTTCGGGCGTGATCTTGTAGTTGTTCTCAATGGTGCTGGGAACAAATACCACCGTGCCCTGGCACAGCGCTACCTGTTCGGAATAGGTAACCCAGTAGGGAGTAGGGATGATCACTTCGTCACCTGGATTGACAATGCTCAGTACTACGTTGGCAAGGCTTTGTTTGGCGCCGGTAGTCACTACGATTTGTTCCGGCGTATAGTCAAGACCGTTATCACGTTTCAGTTTGTGCACGACCGCCTGTCTCACTTCTGCATAACCGGCTACCGGTGTGTAGTGGGTAAAACCGTCATCTATCGCCTTTTTGGCAGCTTCCCGGATATGTTCCGGCGTATCAAAATCAGGTTCTCCAATACTCAGGTCTACGATGTCTATTCCCTGTGCTCTCAGCTCTCGGCCAAGTTTGGCCATTTTAATGGTTTGCGGCTCGGAAATCCGTGACAGCCTTTCTGCTAGTTGATTCATATCTAAACATTGGATTGACCGGAACAAACCTACATAAAAATTCAGGGATTTCGCGATTTACGCATTTTTTGATGCTACAAAAAAAGGCCGAAGCGATGACAATTCGCTTCGGCCTTCCTATTTATAGATCTACGACATCAAAAAATCCGTAAATCAAAAAATTCCAAGATCCTAATAGTTGGAAGTATGTGACAGATAGTACAACTGCAGTTTGTTGTCACCGGTGCTGTCTTTGGCGCCTGCCAGGTAAATGGTATAAGCATATCCGGGCTGGAACTGTACCTGTGTGGAACCGGCAGTTACGCGGGAAGTGCCTTTCACCAGCGGTGTGGTGGAACCAGGCAGCGTTACATAATATTCCACGCTGTTGTTAAACGGATCAGCGGAGTTCCATGCGGCGTTTATCTGGAAAGGCTGGTTCTCCAGGACTTTCTTGGCGTTGATGTACAGGTCTACCGGACCGGCGTTGGGGCTCAGGTTCAGGAAGCGGAAATTCACTTTCGCATTGGACAGTAAGGAGAAATCTTCCGTAAGGCGCTGGGCAACGAATTTTTGGCTGCCATCATTGTAGGTGATGATAGTATAGTACCGCAGGGAATCAAACTGTTGTGTAACAGAATCGAGGCCGGTGCCGTTCAGGTTCCGGAAGGAGAACGTATGTACCCCCGGCAGGTCCAGGAAAGGGGCAGAGGCAGCAGTTTTGTAGGCGGCACTGGTGTTCATTTTTGTGCCATTGTTAAAGATGTCCAGGCTGGACGGAAGCCAGGCGCCGTTGATGATCGCCCCGGTATAGTTCATCCGTTGCGGCGTAGGGTCGCTTTGTTTCAGACAGGATGAAAATCCGATTACTCCTCCCAGCAGGGCGGCTATCGCCCAAACACGATTTTTTTTGATCAGCATTAGCTCACAGTTTTTTAGTATGGTGTTTATAAAATTTGTGTTCCCTGATGTACCCTGAAACGGTCCAGGTTTGGTTGATACATTTTTTTTCGTTGTAATTCCTCCTCATATATCAGTTCACCCAGTGCCTTGAGAAATGGTTTCCCGATCGTTTCAAAAGATTCCTGGTCTTCCCCCAGCGGACCATGTGTATTTACCAGCAGGCTGGCAGAGAGCAGAAACTCTACATGATTGGCATAGTCCACGATATAAGCCGTATCCGTCAAAAATCCATAAGCCCATCCCGGTTTGTTGAAAATCCTGATATGGTCTGGTATGTGGGTTGCTTTCTGGCCGCCAAAAAGCAGGAACTTCACATATGCCGGATGGTATTGTCCTGTATCATATACCGGATCTGTTGATTCCTCCGGGTATTGAGACATGCAACGATACAAAAAATTGTAGTCATTTTCCGTTAAACGGAAGCGGAATGGATTTGTTACAGCTTTCGGAAAAAATACCTGCCGCATCATCTGGTGGAGTTCGTTCAGTGGCAACCGGTTCCGGTGCGAGAAGTTCATCGGGCCATCCTGAAAACGGCCCCTGTGGTCTATATGCTGCCGGCCGGCGAAGTCCTGCCGCGGGGCGAAAACGAGGTTGCTGCGCCGTTCTGGCTGCTCGTACAGCAGCTGCCTGCCGGCACGGAAATACACCCCGTTGGTATGCATATTGGCGGCCATGTGCAACGGCAGCCCCACCCGGTGCCGGATTTCGGTGCCGGTATACCCCAGCTCCCACAAACGCCGGTTGAGCGGCTCCTGTCCAAGGAACTCATACAGGCGGTTATAGGCGTCGTTATCGCTGACCAGAAAAATTTTTTTGATATAATGCGAGATGGATGGTAGCTTGCCGGCCGCTGAATAGTCGTGCAGGACGCCCGGATTGATACCAGGCAACGGCCGGGTGAACATGGCCGTTTGCCGGTCCAGCCCCGGAATCTGCAGGTCGTTCAGCTTCTCCAGCGCCAGGATGGCAGTGGGGAGTTTTACGGTGGACGCCGGATAACAGTACCAGCCCCGCCCTATGCCAAAGCGAAAATCAGTAAATTGCGGCCTTTGCTGCGCGTCCCGGTCTATCCGGGTGTAAACAAGCTGCAGCCGATGAGCGGCGGCATCCCTGAATACCTTGGCCACAGCGGTTTTTCGACTTTTTAGCAACGCCTCAGGGAAATTATCTGTTGCCGGATAATGGTGGGTTTGCATATATTTGTCGGTATTACATGACTGTAAAGCAAAGAAATATACCTAAAAAAAGGGAAAAACCAGAATCGCGGATTTAGAAAGTTGAGTGTCACAAAGTCCGTAAAGTCAATCACATATTGATTTTGCGCCTCTTTTAACAAGGGCTTTAATATATCAATTTAAATTCTATCTTTGCAACTCTTAAAATTTTTTTATTATAAACCCGAAACAAACAACATGCAACTAAAAGGACTGGTAAGATTTTTTGCCATCGCACTGATCCTTATCTCTTTGTATCAACTGTCCTTCACGTTTTTGGTGCGGAACTATGAGAAGAAGATAGAGCGGCAGGCCGAGACCGATGTAGCCAAACAATTCCCTACACCTGACCAGAAATACCCTGGCAGCAAAGAACTGCAGGCCTTCTATTCTGACACGCTGAAAGGATTCACCAAACAAAGAAGACAAGAGATCGTGGACAGCACCAGCAATAAACAGATTGCAGGGTTTCCATGGTATGTCACCTACACCAAGGCTAAAGAGAAAGAACTGAATCTGGGCCTCGACCTGGTAGGTGGTATGAACGTAGTGCTGGAAGTAAGCGTGGAAGATGTGATCCGCGCCCTCGCCGGTCAATCCAAGGACCCCGCGTTCAACAAAGCGCTGGAACTGGCTGAACAACGCAAAAATACCAACCAGGCTGATTTTGTTACTTTGTTCGGGCAAACATACGCTGAAGTTGCTCCGCAGGGCCGCCTGGCTACCATCTTCGCCAACGCGTACCAGAAAGACATCAACTTCAACTCCTCTAACCAGCAGGTGCTGGACATGATCCGCAAAGAATCCCATGCCGCCATCAAAAACACCTATATCGTACTGCAAAAACGTATCGATAAATTCGGTGTGGCCCAGCCCAACATCAGCCTCGATGAAAATAAAGGCCTGATCTCCGTGGAACTGGCCGGTGTGGACAACGCAGAACGTGTACGCAAATACCTGCAGGCTACCGCCAACCTGGAATTCCGTGAGGTGTACAAAAACAGCCCCGAATTTTTCCAGAACGTGCTGAACCCGATGAACGAAGCCATCAGGAACGCACAAGGTGGCGCTAAAGCAGCTACCCCTGCCACTACCGATTCATCTAAAGCCACCGCCGCTGCTGATACCAAAGCTAATCCTGCTGATACCGGCAAGGAAGGTAAACTGAGCGACTACCTGGCTAAAAAAGATACCGGAAAAAGCGTAAAAGACTCCGCTAAAGCATCCCAGGAACAACTCTTCGCCGAACAACGCAAACAAAACCCGCTGTTCGCGATCATGATCCCCATGCTCGACCCGCAGTCCGGCACCCTGATTCCAAGCCCTTCCATCGGCCGTATCCTGCCTAAAGACACTGCCGCTTTCCGCCAATACCTGCAGATGCCGGCTGTTCAGGCTATCCTGCCTAAAGACGCGGTATTTGCCTTCGGTCCGGAAAATAAGGAAGACAAACATGGCCCGCTGGCCATCTACGCGCTGAAAGTAAATCCAGCTAACCCTGCACCCCGTGTAGGCGGCGAAAGGATCGTTGACGCCCGTCAGGACGTTGGCCCGGACAACCAGCCGGAAATCAGCATGACGATGGACAACGTAGGCGCGCACGAGTGGAAAAAACTGACCGGCGAACTGGCTCCTGCCAACCCGAAAGATCCTTCCACCCTGAACTTCGTTGCGATCGTCCTCGATAATATCGTTTACTCTGCACCTTCTATCCAGGGCGAAATCGCCGGTGGCCGTTCTTCCATCAGCGGTAGCTTTACCATGGAAGAAGCCAATGACCTGGCCAATATCCTGAAGTCCGGTAAAATGCCTGCACCTGCACGCATCGTACAGGAACAGATCGTAGGACCTACCCTCGGCGCTGAATCCATCGCCGCCGGTGCCAAATCCTTCATGATCTCCTTCGTGATCATCTTCGTGCTGATGCTGGTATATTATAACAGCGCCGGCTGGGTGGCCAATATTGCACTGGTGCTCAACCTGCTGTTTACCTTCGGTATCCTGGCATCCCTCGGTGCTACCCTCACCATGGCCGGTATCGCCGGTCTGGTACTGACCATCGGTATGGCCGTGGACACCAACGTAATCATCTTTGAAAGAATCAAGGACGAGCTGACGCATGGCAAGAGCTATCCGGACGCGATCTCTCTCGGTTACAAACGCTCCTATGCGCCTGTACTCGACGGTCACGTTACCTCCCTGCTCACCGCGTTCATCCTGTTCTACTTCGGTCTGGGCCCGGTCCTCGGGTTTGCCACCACCCAGATCATAGGTCTGCTCCTGTCCCTGTTCTGCGGTATCCTCGTATCCCGCATGATCACTGACTGGTGGACCAACAAGAAAAGACACTTTGAGTACTTTACACCGATCTCTAAGAAAATCTTCAAACACGCTGCCTTCGACTTCGTAGGCAAACGTAAATACGCTTACATCATCTCCGCTATCGTGGCGATAGGTGGTATCACCTCCTTCTTCCATGGCTTCGACCACGGTATCGATTTCTCCGGTGGCCGTAGCTTCACTGTCCGCTTTGAAAAGCCAATGAACAGACAGGAAGTGGCTAATGTGCTGAAGAAAGAATTTGATGGTGAAGTATTCGTAAAAACCATCGGTAACACCAACCAGCTGAGCATCACTACTGCCTATAAAATTGAGCAGCAGAGCCTGGCGGTTGATCAGGAAGTGATCACCAAACTGTATCATGGCCTGAAACCATACTATGAAGCGAGCGTTACGCAGGACGTGTTCAACACCCGTTATGTAGTTGGCTCTCAGACAGTATCGCCTACCATCTCCGACGACTTGCGCGCTGGTGCGGTAAAAGCCACAATACTGTCCATCCTCGTGATCTTCGTGTACATCCTGATCCGTTTCAGCAAATGGCAGTACTCTATCGGTACTATCTTCTCCCTGCTGCACGACGTATTGCTGACACTGGCCGTATTCTCCTGGTTTAAGGACATCGTTCCTTTCACCCTGGAAATTGACCAGCACTTCATCGCTGCGATCCTCACCGTGATCGGCTTCTCTATGAACGATACCGTGATCGTGTTCGACCGTATCCGTGAATACTTCAAAACCGGCGTACACGGCAGAGACAGAGACACCGTGATCAACAAAGCGATCAACGATACCCTGAGCCGTACCATTATGACATCCCTCACGGTATTCCTGACCATCCTGGTACTGTTCATCTTCGGTGGTGAAGTAACCCGCGGTTTCGCCTTCGCTATGCTGATCGGCGTTATCACCGGTACTTACTCTTCCATCTTCGTGGCTGCACCGGTACTGGTTGACTTTGACAAGAAAAACCAGCTGTCCAACGAAAGTGACGCAGTGGCGGTTGCTGAAAAGAAAGCAACACCTGCTACCAAATAAGTAAGTGATAGCTGAAAAATATGTTTGACAAAAAAGCCTGCTATGTTACATAGCAGGCTTTTTTTATTGATAAGCATTTTAACGGATATAAAGGTTATAGGCGTAATGCTGTATAAACACGCCTGAACAACATCTTAGCCCAGGACTTCAGCCCCGGGATTGCGGAATACAAAACCCCGGGCGTCCACTTCGTCCTGGTAATCCACTTCCAGGCCTGCGAGATACATGCCGTGTGCTTTTTTTATGATCACCGGGACGCCGGCAATGTCAAACAGGTCGTCATCTTCCCCCAATGCGTCAAATCCCAGCATATAAGCCATGCCGGAACATCCGCCGCCTTTTACGCCAATGCGCAGGTAAGGCGCTTCCACGTTGCCCTGCAGCAGTTGTTTTACTACAGCAGCGGCGTTGTCAGTGAGTTGCAGGGGGGCGGTAAAGGTGGTGGCCATGGGCTTCTGTTTTTTTCCAAAGGTAGGAAAAAGCCAGGGGAGTAGGGGCGATGGTATACGTAAGGTAACCTCAGGTGGCGGCGGCCAGCTGTAACAGCTGTGCATGGAGCGCCAGTACCTGCGGGATGACCATATGCTGTTCATCATTCTGGATAACGTAGTCGGACAAACGCATTTTGATCTTTTCGTCGATTTGTTTGTGCATACGGGCCAGCACTTCTTCCCGGGTGGCGTTGTCGCGTTTCATGACCCGCAGGATACGCAGGGGCTGGGGGGCATATACGCCAATGATTTTGTCGAGGTAATGGAAGGATTCGGATTCAAACAGCAGTGCGGCCTCTTTCAGCACATAGGGCGCTTTCTGTTGACTGGCCCAGAGGTTGGAATCGCGGATGGTGGCAGGGTGTACCAGGGAGTTGAGCAATGCCAGTTTATCTTTATCGTTGAACACGATGTTGCCCAGGTATTTACGGTTTAGCATGCCATTGGCGTCATAGGTTTCAGGGCCAAAGTGCCTGCGCACGGCAGCAGCCAGTTCCTGGTCACGGACCAGGATATCCTTGGCGCGTTCGTCCGCGTAATACACCGGGACGCCCAGGAGTTCAAATATCTTGCTGACGGTACTTTTGCCGGAACCGATACCACCGGTGATGCCTACCTTTAACATAAAATCCAGATGAATGAGTCAATATTGAAAGCTAAGTATAAAAAAAATCCCGGACGTAACGGCCGGGATTTTTTATACAGATTTGTTTGATGCTTATTTGGTTTCGGCCGGTTTCTGCTGTTGAGCGGAAGTGTATTCCATGCTGATCGCAGAACGTTCGATGGTGAAGCTGGTACCAGGACTAACTTCCACTACCAGGGTGTTATTGTCGTTTATTTTTTTCACTTTACCGTGGATGCCGGCTATGGTCACGATTTTATCGCCTTCTCTCAGGTTGTCAATGAATTGTTTCTGTTGTTTGGCTTTCTTGGTCTGCGGACGGATCATAAAAAGCCACATGATCAGGATCATACCGCCAAAAAACAGGATAGAAATCATTGGGCTACCGCCTTGCGCACCGCCTTGTGACGGCCCCATCAGTAAAATGTTCATGATGTTCATCGATAAATTGATTTAAATAGTTTGCCTAATCAGCGCTTTATTTTGTAATGATATTACACTGGATCTTAGGGCCTACCTGATAACCACCTTCCCGGTTGGTTTTGATGGATATCTCTTTTTCGGTATAGCCGGATTTTCCATGACTGTCGAATATAACCTTCATAAAGCCGGTTTCTCCCGGTTTAATGGGCTGTTTGGGCCATTCAGGCACTGTGCAGCCACAGCTGGAGATGGCATCCTCAATTACCAGCGGGCTGGTGCCGGTGTTGGTAAATTTAAAGGAATATTCCACCTTTTCTCCCTGGGTGATATCCCCAAAGTTATGCACCTTTTCTTCAAAAGAAAGATCTGATGCTTTACCGGCTTCAGCAGTAGTGCCGGAAGCAGCGGTCTGACCAGCGGTTTTATCTTTTGCCGGTTGGTTATTACAGGCAGCCATTAAGAGGGTGCCACAGGTAAGGAAACAGAGCAGTGTTTTCATAATGGTGTTGTTTTGGCCTAAAAATACTGCTTTCCACTTACTTTTTCGGACGGTCCTGTTTTTGTACGAGCGACTCTTTTTCAAGGTCTTTCAGGATGTTGTCCAGGATGCCATTGATGAACTGACCGCTTTGTGGCGTGCTGTACGCTTTGGCCAGATCGATGTATTCATTGATGGTCACTTTCGTCGGAATGGTAGGGAAATAGAGGAATTCGCAAACGCCCATTTCCATCAGCAGCATGTCTACCGCCGCGATACGCTCCGGGTCCCAGTTCTGCAACTTGGGTTTGATCAGCTCCAGGCAGTATTCTTTCTTGTCGATCACCGTCAGTAACAGTTCCCGCGCATAGTCCAGTTTTTCCTTGCTGATCAGTTGCAGGAAGTTGAACAGGTGCGGCTTGTTGAAATAGTTGCCCAGCAGAATGCCCATCATTTCCTCGTCATCGCTCCAGTGCAGGAAGGTATCTTCCATATGCTGGATAAACAGTTCGTTTTTGGCCAATATCTCCTTATAGATATATTCCAGTATCTCCTTTTCACCGGCTTTGGTGCGGCTTTCGTCCGCAATGTAGGCCTTATAGGTGTCGGTGGCTACCAGTATATTATAAAGCTTTCTGATCAGGTCCGTATCTGTCAGCTGGCGCATTTTCCACTGTTCCAGATTTACCTGAAAGCCTTTGTCGTTTGTTATCTGATAAATGAATTCATTACCTGCGATCTTGGTGTTCACCTGCAGGTCCTCGGCAGAGGGTAAGTGTTTGGAAGCACGGGTCTGAGCATCAGTTTCCGCGTATTGTGCCACCTGTACCACTGAATAAAGTAAGTAGGTAAAGATCTGGCAGGTCTGGTCCAGCTTCTCATTCAGAAGCCTTGTGGCCGTGCCCGGCTTAATATTGCTTTGCTCCATCGTTTCCAGGGCATAAAGTGTCTGCATTACTTTAACCCGGATATTTCTTCTACTGATCATCGTATAAAAAAGAACTGGTATAAGGGCGCAAAACTAGACAAAAATTTGGATATTTGATCATTTGGCCGTTTGATCATTCTGTCAGACCGGAACCGGAACAACGGAGACAATGCCATGAAAACAAATGACAAAATATCCGAATGTCTAAATCTGAAAACACTTTCCTGTCATTTTTTCCTGTGGGCTGTCATGATTTGTCAGTAATGAAAGCCTGTATTACATTTGCAATCTGCAATTTTGACCATAAAAACGCCTTGGCATAATTCTCGTGGCAAGGTGCATTCACAATTCAAACTACTTTCTTTAAATAAAAACTACTATGGCTAAGAAATTAAGTATTAAACCATTAGCTGACAGGATCATCGTAAAACCTGCAGCCGCTGAAGAGAAAACCGCAGGTGGTATCATCATCCCGGATACTGCAAAGGAAAAACCCGTTAAAGGAACCGTGGTAGCCGCCGGTCCTGGTAAAAAAGACGAGCCGGTGACTGTAAAAGTAGGTGACACTGTATTGTATGGCAAATACTCCGGTCAGGAACTGCCGATCGATGGCGAAGATTACCTGATCATGAGAGAATCCGATATCCTGGCTATCGTTTAATAACAGCCGGTTTGTGTTATTGTAAAAACTAATCTTTTAAATATCCTTAGAGCATTATGGCAAAACAATTATTCTTCAATATAGAGGCACGCAACAGAATGAAAAAGGGTGTTGATACCCTGGCTGATGCAGTAAAAGTAACCCTCGGTCCTAAAGGCCGTAACGTGGTGATCGAAAAGAAATTCGGCGCTCCCGGCGTAACTAAAGATGGTGTTACCGTTGCGAAAGAAATCGAACTGGAAGACGCTATCGAAAATATGGGCGCCCAGATGGTGAAGGAAGTTGCTTCCAAAACCGCTGACCTGGCAGGTGACGGTACTACCACTGCTACCGTACTGGCACAGGCTATCATCGGCGAAGGCCTGAAAAACGTGGCTGCCGGCGCTAACCCAATGGACCTGAAACGCGGTATCGACAAAGCGGTGAAAGCTATCGTTGAAAACCTGAAAAAACAGTCCGAAAAAGTTGGTAACGACAACAAAAAAATCGAACAGGTTGCTTCTATCTCCGCTAACAATGACTCCGAAATCGGTAAACTGATCGCGGAAGCCATGAAAAAAGTAACCAAAGACGGCGTAATCACCGTAGAAGAAGCGAAAGGTACCGACACTACTGTTGAAGTAGTAGAAGGTATGCAGTTCGACCGCGGTTACCTGTCTCCTTACTTCATCACCAACAGCGAAAAAATGCAGGCTGAACTGCAGAACCCTTACATCCTGATCTATGACAAAAAGATCAGCACCATGAAGGATATCCTGCACATCCTGGAAAAAGTGGCCCAGCAAGGCGCTCCGCTGGTGATCATCTCTGAAGATCTGGAAGGTGAAGCACTGGCAACCCTCGTGGTAAACAAACTGCGTGGTACCCTGAAAGTAGCTGCTGTAAAAGCTCCTGGCTTCGGCGACAGAAGAAAAGACATGCTGCAGGACATCGCTACCCTCACCGGTGGTATCGTTATCAGCGAAGAACAAGGTTACAAACTGGAAAACGCTGACCTCACTTACCTGGGTAAAGCTGAATCCGTAACTATCGATAAAGACAATACTACCGTTGTAGGTGGTAAAGGCCAGAAAAAAGACATCCAGGCCCGCATCGGTCAGATCAAAGCACAAATCGAAGTAACTACTTCCGACTACGACCGCGAAAAACTGCAGGAACGCCTCGCTAAACTGAGCGGCGGTGTGGCTGTACTGTACGTAGGTGCTGCTACCGAAGTGGAAATGAAAGAGAAAAAAGACCGCGTAGACGACGCCCTGCACGCTACCCGCGCTGCTGTGGAAGAAGGTATCGTACCGGGCGGTGGTGTGGCTTACATCCGCGCTATCGAATCTCTCGATAAACTGAAAGGTGATAACAACGACGAACAAACCGGTATCGCTATCATCAAACGCGCTATCGAAGAACCACTGCGCCAAATCACTGCTAACGCTGGTATCGAAGGTTCCATCGTTGTACAGAAAGTGAAAGAAGGTAAAGGTGACTTCGGTTTCAACGCCCGCACTGAAGTATATGAAAAAATGCTGGCTGCCGGTGTTATCGACCCAACTAAAGTTAGCCGTATCGCACTCGAAAACGCCGCTTCCATCGCTGGTATGCTGCTGACCACCGAATGCGTGATCGCTGACAAACCTGAACCTAAATCCGCTGCTCCTGCTATGCCAGGTGGTGGACACGGTATGGGCATGGACTACTAATCAGTCTTATTACCATAAAAAAGAAACTCCTGCAGGCCTTTCTGCGGGAGTTTTTTTTATCTTGTAACTTTACCGCCGGTATTGCGTTACACAGGTACCCCTGGTAATTAAATTAATGAACACTGAATGAAGTTATTGCTGAAAATAGCCCTGGCATGCCTGCCGGTACTAACAATGCTCTCCTGCTCCAAAAAAGCAGATGAGATGATGCCCATGGCCACGGCGGAAACAGATACCCGTATACAACAATATCTCTTTGCCCATAACGAAATTGCGGTACGTGACCCGTCCGGCCTCTATTACCGCGTCTATAATCCCGGTGACAGTATTCATTACCTGAAACCGACATCCATCGCCTTTGTCAACTATACCAACCAACTGATTGACGGTACCGTCGTAGACGCCTCTTTCGATGTGACCAACTTCAACAACAGAACACTTAAAAATCATATTCCCGGCTGGCAGATAGGACTGGGTAAAATTTCAAAAGGTGGCAGAATACGGATGTACATCCCGCCATACCTCGCCTTTGGTAGCACCGGCGTGCCCAATATTGTTCCACCCAACGCCATCCTCATCTCCGATGTGGAACTGGTAGACGTCAGGTAATTTTTGTGTAACTATAAAATCCAAATATCAACGGAATGAAGAAAGTTTTTTTACTGGGAGGGCTAGGCCTGGCTTTACTGGCGGCCTGCTCCAAAAAAGACGATACACCAACTTATGATGCTGTTGCACAGTATGACGCTGACAGCACCATTATCGTCAATTACCTGAAAACCAATAACATCACCGCTTCCCATGATCCGCGCAGCATCTTCTGGCAGATCATCGACAGCGGCGATGTGGCCAACAAACCTACTCCCACCAGTAACGTGACCGTGAAATATGCCGGCACTTTCGTGGATGGAAAAGCGTTCGACAGCAACGATAACATCAGCTTTGACCTGAACGGCGTAATTACCGGCTGGACCATCGGTATTCCCAAAATCGGAAAAGGAGGACGCATCAAACTGTTCCTGCCTTCCATCTACGCATACGGCCCCGGTGGCAGAGGAAGCATTCCGCCAAACGCTGTCCTGCTGTTCGACGTAACACTGAAAGACCTCGTTAAAAAATAAATCTCCCGGGCTGACCCCAACAGGTCAGCCCTTTTTATGTCGTCTCCCTCCTCACTTCCAAACATAAATCGTTAAATAACAAAATCCGTAAATAACTGAATATGTAAAATGGCCTATTTTTACAGGTAAATCAATAATGTAGTGGCACACGAATGTATTTCCGTATTTGACATTTTTAAGATTGGCATTGGTCCGTCCAGCTCTCATACTTTAGGCCCCTGGAGGGCCGCCCAGCGATTCCTGCATGAACTGGATACCGCCGGAAAACTTTCTTCCGTAACCGGTTTACAGGTACTGCTCTATGGTTCCCTCGCTAAAACCGGCCATGGTCACGGCACCGATATCGCCGTTCTGCTGGGCCTCTGCGGTGATGACCCCGTTACTTTCGATGTTAATAAAATCAACAGTAAAATAGATGACCTGCGCCGTACCCGTAAAATGATGCTGGCCGGCAAATATGAAATTGATTTTGATCCGGTGGAAGACATAGAATTCCTCTTCGAGGAATCCCTGCCATTCCACCCCAACGCACTCGTTTTCCTCGTCACCTTCGCCGATGGCGATAAACGCGCAGCTACCTATTACTCTATTGGTGGCGGTTTTGTGGTGCAGGAAGGCGAAGCAAACGGCGGTGCTGCCTCGGTAGACCTGCCTTTTCCCATTGATACGGCCCGGCAACTGCTGCAGTTCTGCATTAAAACAGGTTTCAGCATCTCTGAACTGGTCATGGAAAATGAACTGGCCTGGAGACCGGAAGCCGAAACCCGTGCCGGCGTGCTCAATATCTGGCGTGTGATGCAGGAATGCACCTACCGCGGCTGTCATACCACGGGAGAACTGCCCGGAGGCCTGAAAGTGGCCCGCCGTGCTGCTGCGCTCAATAAAAAACTCCTGAAAGGACGCACTTATACCGATTATCATTCGTGGATAGAAGTTATCCGCGCCGGCGGCGCACATTTCACCTATACGCTCGACTGGGTGAGCTGTTTCGCCCTCGCCGTCAATGAAGAAAATGCTTCCTTTGGCCGCGTGGTGACTGCACCTACCAATGGCGCTGCAGGCGTAATTCCGGCGGTGCTGCAATACTATATCGCATTCTGCGACGGCCTGCACGACGATAAAATCATGCAGTTCCTGCTCACCGCCTCAGAAATAGGCAGCATCTTCAAAAAACGCTCTACCATCTCCGCTGCCATGGGCGGATGCCAGGCGGAAATAGGCGTTTCCTCTGCCATGGCCGCTGCGGCGTTGACAGAATGCCTCGGCGGATCTCAACGCCAGGTGCTCATGGCTGCCGAAATAGCCATGGAACACCATCTCGGCCTGACCTGTGACCCTATCGGCGGACTGGTTCAGATTCCCTGCATTGAAAGAAACACCATGGGCGCTATCAAAGCCATCACGGCCTCTCAACTGGCGTTGCAAAGCAACCCTGAACTGGCCAAGGTTTCCCTCGACGCGGTCGTGAAAACCATGTGGGACACCGCCCTGGACATGAACTCTAAATACAAGGAAACGTCCGACGGCGGCCTCGCTGTCAACATCCCCATCAGTCTCAGCGAATGCTAACATAAAGTACGGAAACAGCGGTACAGGGCTCAGGATTTTAAATATGTTTATATTAAGAAAGAAACATATTTTCGTTTTGCGCTCAGTACCGCAATTCGTAATCCGTATTTTTTTATGCGTCACTACTTCTGGCTCCTGTTTTTGTCAACTTCCGCTGCCGCCCAACAATTCGGGGGCAACCCTCCTTCCCTGAAATGGCAACAGATCAATACCGACACTGTCCGCGTTATCTTCCCCAAGGGGATGGGCCAGCAAGGAGAACGTGTAGCCAATATCGTTACCTGGCTCAATAAAAATACCCGCAGCTCTATCGGTCCGCTCGAAAGGAAGGTGGATATCGTGCTGCAGAACCAAACGATGCAGTCAAACGGATACGTGCAGCTAGGCCCCTTCCGTTCTGAATTCTACCTGGCCCCGTCTCCTTCATCGCAGGACCTTGGCTCTCTCAACTGGACGGAACAACTGGCGCTCCATGAATACCGCCATGTGCTGCAAAACATGAACTTCCGCCAGGGCGTGTCTAAAGTGTTTTCCTGGCTGGGCGGACAACTGGGACAGGCGGCCGCCACCAATATCGCGGTGCCCAACTGGTTCTGGGAGGGTGATGCGGTGATCAATGAAACGGCTTTCAGTCAACAGGGGAGAGGCCGGCTGCCCGCTTTTTTTGACGGTTTCCGCGCCCTGTCGCTCGAAGACAAGCGCTACAGCTATATGAAAATCCGCAACGGCTCCTACCGCGATTTTATTCCCGACCATTATCCGCTGGGATACCTCTTATCCACCTATGGCCGTAACCACTATGGCAACGACTTCTGGAAGGGCGTTACCAGCGATGCGGTCCGTTACCGCGGCGTTTTTTATCCCTTCTCCCAAAGCCTGAAAAAACGTACCGGCAAAAATATTACTGCTTTCTATAACGCCATGCTGGCGGAATACCAGCCACAGTGGAACAGCTACGCGGCCCGTCCGGACACTACGCCGGCAATACCGGTTACCACCGCCGGCCGTACGGTGACCAATTATAAATATGTCTATGCCGCCGGTCCTGGTGAGTGGATCGTGCTGAAAGACGCTTTTAATAAAGTGCCCGGCATCTACCGCCTTGGCAGCAACGGGGAAGAACACCTGCTGGTAAGGCCCGGCATTGTATACAATGATTTCTTCAGCTATCGTAACCAACGTATCGTATGGGCCGCTGCCCGTTTCGATGCCCGCTGGGGATGGAAAAACTTTTCCGTTATCCGTATCCACGACAACGCCAGCGGTAGTACGAAAACAGTGTCTCCCCGCGGTAAGTTCTTCTCCCCGGATATCAGCAACGACGGCGGGAAAGTGGTGGCTGCGTCTATCACGCCGGACATGCATTACAGCCTCCGGCTGATCAACACTTCCACCGGCACGGTGGAAAAAGTACTGCCCAACCCGCACAACTGGTACTATACCTTCCCCCGTTTTACGGCTGATGATAAAGCCGTTATCAGCGCGGTCCGTAACGAACGGGGCGAAATGGCGCTCGTGCAGCAGTCGCTGCAAACGGACGAAGTCACGGAACTGACCCCTTTCAGCTTCGTTGTGCTGGGCATACCTGCCGTACAGGGCGACACGGTGTATTTCACCGCATCTACCCGTGATGTGAACAACGTATATGCGCTCACGTTATCTGACAGGAAAACATATGAAATCACAGACCGGGGGAACAGCGCCTTGCACATGGCCGCTTCGCCGCAGCAGGACAGCCTGGTGTTCAGCGAGTTCACCACAGCCGGCTATCGCCTGTACCGCGCGCCGCTGAAAACGGCCTGGAAAGAAACAGCCGTGGCGCAGGCCCGGCACAGCAAATGGCTGGAGCCGTCTGATAAAGAAGGGGCCAACATTCTGGACATCGTGCCGCATGACTCGCTGCCGGTGAAGAAATACGCGCTCTTTACACGTCCGTTCAATTTCCACAGCTGGGTGCCTTCTTTTAACGAGCCCGATTACAGTATCTCGCTGTTGGGCGAAAACATACTGAACACCACCAATACCTCTTTGGGATATACCTACAACCGGAATGAAGGATACTCCGATCTGGGAGCCAGCTTCACTTTCGGCGGATGGTTCCCTTATCTCAATACCGGCGTGGACTATATATTTAACCGCAATACAGTGGCGCCAAATATCGGGCGCATTTACTGGAATGAGCTGACCTGGCACGCCGGGTTGTCGCTTCCGCTGAATTTTTCGTCGGGACTGTATAGCCGCAGCCTTGTCATTGGCGGCGATTACAATATTCTGCATCGTTATCCGCAGGGAAATTTCAAGTTCAGGAACGACAACCTGCAATACCTGAGCAGCCGGCTGATATTCAGTAACATGCGGATCAAAGCCAAACAGAACATCTATAGCCATTTCGGCCAGTATATCGCGCTGTATTACAATCACTCAATGGGCAATCCCTTCGCGGAACAGCTGTATGGCCGCATAGATCAATATCTTCCGGGATTCTCCCAAAACCACAGTATCGTATTGCAGGCCGCCTACCGGCAACGTGATCAGAACTTTAACTATACGTTTACAGACAATTTCGTGTATGCGAGAGGGTATAATACCCCTTTCTACGACCGGATATATAAGCTGGGAGCCAACTACCACCTGCCTTTGGCATATCCTGACTGGGGCTTTGCGCAGGTCCTTTATTTCAGTCGGATCAGGGGGAATCTGTTTTACGATTATAGCATGGCGCGGGATTTCATCAACAAACGGGACAACCGCTATACTTCAGCCGGGGCAGAACTTTTCCTGGATACCCGTATCGGCAATACGCTGCCGTTTACCTGTGGGGTGCGGTTCAGCCACCTGTTTGACAAAGACCCGGTTGACAATGCACAGAACAGGGTGGACTTTATCCTGCCATTGCAGCAGCTGTTTAACTACTAAAGAGTTTTTATATAACAAAGGGCCCATGAATACCAGTATTCATGGGCCCTTTGTTATATAATGTTGAAAACCTATTTCACGTCTATCCGTAAGGACGGTGCCCGGTAAAGTTTATCAGGCGCATATTCAATCAGGATATCATCAAAGTACAACACGTCTCCCTGTTGCAGGCTCTCTTTCAGGCGTGTGCTCCAGAGCGCCGGAAGGCGGGAGGTTTTGAAGTTGTCCCCGGTAAAGTCCTTATAAATGGCGGCCTGGCCGGTAGTATCGTTCAGGTAAGGTTGATGCTGTTCGTAAGTAAAGGCGAAAGAGATCACCTGGTAAACGTGGTTCTTCTCATCACGTACCACCAGTGCGGAGTCCAGCAGCTTTACCACCTGGCTTTTCGGCAGCGTGTCGCTGAGGAAGAGCCCCCAGCTGCTGCGAAGTTTCGCGGGCCGCTTGTTGGTCGCCGGTGAGGCTTTGGTAGCAGGAGCGGGCTTTTTACCGGATTGGGCAAAAGTGCTCACGTTGATCGTCAACAGCAGGAAAATGAATGCGGACAGGTGTTTCAGCATGATAGTGACGGGATAAAAAAATCGCCCGGTATACTAACGACCGGGCGATTGCAAAAATTATAAAGATTTCAAACTTTCCGTTATCGCCAGGATTTTTGCTTCGGCGTCTGCTTTCTTGCGTCTTTCAGCCTCTACAACTTCCGGTTTGGCATTTTGAACGAACCGTTCGTTGGCCAGTTTGTTTTCCACCGACTTCAGGAAGCCCTGTTGATACTCGAGATCTTTGAGCAGGGATTCTTTCTGCGCGGTGGTGTCCAGTACTGTTTCTGTGCCGAGGTAGAATTTATCTTTCTGTACCACGAGCGTAATACAGCCGGGAACCGCTTCCTGTACGTAATGTACTGCTTTTGCATTGACCTGTTTGGCGATGGTGTCTTCAATTTGTTTGAAGGCATTCTCGTGTTTGGTTTCGATATGCAGTACAATCGGGTCTTTGGGTTTGATCTGGTTTTTAACACGGGCGTCGCGGATGCCGGTGATCACTTCCTGTGCCAGTACGCCTTCCAGCAGGGCGGCGTGTACCGGGGCGGCAGGGGTGGTGAATTGTTTCATCATCAGTACATCAGCTTCGTCGCGTACATTCAGCAACTGGTATATCTCTTCCGTGATGAACGGCATGTACGGGTGCAGCAGCTGCATCAGTTGTTCAAAGAAAGATACTGTCTGGGCGTATACCGCAGCGGAGATGGGTTGTTCGAAACCAGGTTTAACCCATTCGAGGTACCAGCCGCAGAAATCGTCCCAGATGAGGCTGTACAAAGCTTTCAGGCCTTCGCTGAGACGGAAGTCGTTGTGCAGGGTGGCTACCTGTGCCTGTACTTCGTTCAGGCGGCTTTGGAACCATCTGATCGGGAAGAGGCCGGAAGCGTCCACATCGTCAGTAGCCTGACGGGATTCCCACATTTTCACCAGCTTCAGGGCGTTCCATATTTTATTGTTGAAGTTACGGCCCTGGTCGCAGCTGGAAGTATCGAACAGCAGGTCGTTTCCGGCCGGAGAGCTGATCATTACGCCAAAGCGTACGGCGTCGGCGCCGTAGCTGTGAATGAGTTCCAGCAGGTCTGGTGAGTTGCCAAGTTGTTTACTCATCTTGCGGCCTTCCTTGTCTCTTACCATGCCGGTAAAGTACACGTCGCTGAAAGGCTTTTGCCCGTTGAATTCCAGGCCGGCCATGATCATGCGGGCCACCCAGAAGAAAATGATATCCTGACCGGTCACCAGTACGGAACCGGGGTAGTAGTATTTGTAATCTTCGTTGTCCGGGCTGGAAATACCGTTGAACACTTCCATGGGCCAGAGCCAGGAGGAGAACCAGGTATCCAGGCAGTCTTCGTCCTGTTTCAGGTCTGCCGCGGTGAGCGTGATGCCTTTTTTTGCAAACTGCGCTACTGCTTCTTCTGCGGTGGCGGCCACCTCGAAGGTGCCGTCGGCAGTGTACCAGGCAGGGATCTGTTGTCCCCACCAGAGCTGACGGGAGATACACCAGTCCTTCACGTTTTCCATCCAGTATTTGTACGTCGCGAGGAAGCGGTCGCCGGGATGTATCCTTACGTCGCCTTCCACAACTGCGTCCAGCGCTGGTTTGGCGATATCGGCCATCTTTACGAACCACTGGGTGGAGATGCGCGGTTCCACTACCGTGGTAGGGTTACGTTGACTGTAGCCCAGGCGGGTAGTATAGGCTTCTTCTTTCACCAGCTGGCCGGCCTCTGCGAGGGCGGCTACTGTTTTCTTACGGGCCACGAAACGGTCTTCGCCCACAAATACGACGGCGGCAGCGCTCAGGGTGCCGTCTTCGTTGAGGGTGTCGATGATCTCGAGGTTATGTTTCAGACCAAGGTTGTAGTCGTTGATATCGTGTGCAGGCGTCACTTTCAGGGCGCCGGTACCAAAGGCTTTGTCTACGTATGTATCGAAGATAATGGGCACGGGGCGGTTTACCAGCGGTACGATGGCAAAGTGGCCTTTCAGGTGCGCATATCTTTCATCTTCCGGATTTACGCAGATGGCGGTGTCGCCCATGATGGTCTCGGGGCGCTGCGTGGCGATGGTAATGAATTCGCCGGTAGGCTTGCCTTCCGCGTCAGTGATGGCATATTTCACGTGATAGAGGAAGCCCTGGATGTCTTTGTATTCCACTTCCTCATCGCTCAAAGCTGTTTTTGCTTTGGGGTCCCAGTTGATCATACGGGCGCCGCGATAGATCAGGCCTTTATTATACAGTTCCACGAACACTTTGATCACCGCTTTATAATAGTGGTCGTCCATGGTAAAGGTCACCCTGTCCCAGTCGCAGGAGCAGCCGAGCTTTTTGATCTGTTGGTAGATGATGCCACCGTATTTGTCCTTCCATTCAAAGGCGTGTTTGAGGAATTCCTCGCGGGACAGCTGGGATTTTTCGATCCCTTTTTCCCGTTTCAGCATGTCCACCACTTTGGCTTCAGTGGCGATGGACGCGTGGTCGGAACCGGGTACCCAGCAGGCGTTGAAACCGCTCATACGGGCGCGGCGCACCAGTATGTCCTGGACAGTTTCATTGAGGGTATGGCCAAGATGCAAGACCCCGGTGACGTTAGGCGGGGGGATCACTACAGTAAAGGGCTGGCGGCTGTCCGGCGTAGAGTGGAAATAGCCTTTGTCCATCCAGTGTTGGTACCATTTGTCTTCAACCGTTGCAGGCAGGTAATTTTTCGAAAGTTCCATGCTATTCATAATATAAGTCTGCAAAAATAACGGAGATTGACCAGAGAAGGAAATAATGACGCAGAATATTAGCCCGGAGCGTTGGCCGCAGGGGAAAGGACGGAGTGCCGGTGTGCCTGCGTTTTGCTGCTGTTGGCTGCATGCCGGCCGCACCGGACGGTTTTGGTGCAAAAAAAAAGTGCATCATCAGATGCACCTTTTGCTGCAGATAAGTGTCTTTATATATAGACGGTACCGTTACATGGTTTCGGAGATCACCTGGCAGGTTTTCGCCACCATGTCAGGTGTGATATCAAGATGGACCACCATTCTGACCTGTGTGGGCGAGATGGGGATGACGAGTACGCCTTCTCTGTGGAAGTGGTCTGTCAGTTTTTTGGGCGTCCATTCGCCGGTGACTTCAAAGATGAGAATATTGGTTTCCACGGGCAGCATATGGCCAACGAAAGTTTTCTCCAGCAGGGCAGCCGCTATTTGTTTGGCATGCTGATGGTCTTCTTCGAGGCGCTGGATGTTGTTTTCCATGGCGTAGATGCCGGTAGCGGCCATGAAGCCTGCCTGCCGCAGGCCGCCGCCCAGTCTTTTCCGTACACGGCGGGCTTCGCGGATGAAAGCTTTGCTGCCAAGGAGCACGGAGCCCATGGGGCAGCCCATTCCTTTGTTGAGGCATACAGAGATGCTGTCGAATGTCTGTCCGTAAGTCCTGGGATCTTGTCCTGTAGCTACCAGGGCATTGAAGAGGCGGGCGCCGTCGATATGAAGGGCCAGTTTATGCTGGTTGCATACCTGCCGGATGCGGAGCACCTCTTCCCAGTCATAGCAACATCCGCCGCCGCGGTTGGAGGTGTTTTCGAGGCATACCAGGCTGGTGCGGGCTTTGTGCACATCGTCGGGATTGTTGATGGCAGCTTCCACCTGGGCAGCGGTGATCATGCCACGGTCGCCGGTGATGGCCTGTACCTGGGCGCCGGAAGTGGCCGCAATGCCGCCTCCCTCATAAATATACACATGGGCGAGGTCGCTGCAAACCACTTCATCCCCTGGCAACGTATGTATTTTGATGGCAATCTGATTGCTCATTGTGCCGGAAGGGCAGTAAATAGCTGCCTCTTTGCCAAAGTAATCTGCCATCATGGCTTCCAGTTTATTAACGCTGGGATCTTCACCGAAAACGTCGTCTCCTGTTTCAGCCTGTAACATGGCCTGTAACATGCCAGGACCGGGGCGTGTAAAAGTATCGCTGCGAAAGTCTATCATATGATTGAATAATTTGCAAGGACTTTGACAATAAATTAGTTAAGATGCTAATTTAATAATGATTATTTATCAATTGTTAAAATTTGCATAAAGCGTGTGGCAACAAGGACTAAAGCACTATAAAATATCGTTATAAAACTGTACTTTGTTATAGCGAAGACGAAAAAAAGAAGGATTTGGTAGAGTGGTGGGTTAGCACGATCTTTGCAGGCTAATTAAAACAAACGAATAAGGTGCGGGAAATTTTGTAAGTTAATTAAATTCAAAATTCAAACAAAATATTTCTTTCGCTGTTATTCTTATTTATAAACCAATACAATTTTTCATATGAGGCAACTTAAAATTGCCACCCAGATCACCAATCGTGATTCGCAGGCGGTAGAAAAGTACCTGCAGGAAATCTCGAAGATCCCTTTGTTAACACCTGAGGAGGAGACCGTTTTGGCGCAGCGCATTAAAATGGGCGATCAGAAGGCTCTTGAAAGATTGACTACAGGAAACTTGCGTTTCGTGGTTTCCGTTGCCAAGCAATATCAGCACCAGGGGCTTAGCCTCAGCGACCTTATCAATGAAGGTAATTTAGGCCTGATCAAAGCTGCGCAACGTTTCGATGAAACAAAAGGTTTCAAATTCATCTCTTATGCAGTTTGGTGGATTCGCCAGTCCATCCTGCAGGCATTGGCTGAACAAGGCCGTCTTGTTCGTCTGCCACAAAACAAAATTGGCACCTATAATAAAGCGAACAAAGCTTACATGGCATTTGAACAGGAAAACGAGCGTGAACCGTCTACCGAGGAACTCGCAGAAATCCTGGAAATGTCTGAATCGGAAATTAACAACATTTTTCAGAGCAACACCCGCCATATGTCACTGGACGCTCCGGTACATGAAGCTGAAGACGTAGCTATGGGAGATCTGCTGGAAGGTGGTGACATTACCGATGACGACGTGATGAGAGATTCCCTCCGCGAGGAAATACGCCGGGTATTAAAATCCCTGAGCCCCCGCGAAGCGGAAATTGTGAATGCCTATTTCGGTCTGGATGGTGAAAACGGCGCAACAATCGAACAAATCGGACAGAAGTACGATCTGACCAAAGAAAGAATCAGGCAAATCAAGGAACGCGCTATCAAAAGGCTCCAGAAAGCACGCTATAGCGGCGCCCTGAAATCCTACCTGGGATAATATTTACGGTTTCTCCTGAAACCGCTGTATAAACCCTCTTAATCTATAAAAACACCGGCCTTGTAAATACATGGCCGGTGTTTTTATATTGTGAACACCACTTATTTTTGCAGTTATGCGCAACCTCCTGATGATCATAGTGGCTGCAGTAATATTGCTCTCCGCCTGCGAGAAAGATATTACCGTCAACCTGCAACAACAGGAGCAATCGCTGGTGGTGGAAGGTAAATTTGAATCCAACCAGTACCCGCAGGTAGTGCTTACCCGCAGCCTCGGCTACTTCTCTCAGATAGATACCGCTGCATTACTGGCTTCCTTTGTACACAAAGCCGTGGTGACCGTCTCCGATAGTGTCCGCACCATGACACTCCGGGAAACAATCGTGGAAATACCAGGCCTGGGCCCCGTTTTCGCCTATACGCCGGATACTGCCCAACCATCCGTCTTCAAAGGAAAAGCCGGCAACCAGTATACGTTAAGAATAACTGCTGACAATAAGTCATATGAGGCGGTGACAACTATACCACTGCAGAATTTTCACCTGGACACCATCTGGTGGCGTCGCACAAGACAGGGCGACGATACGCTGAAAGCCCGCCTGTGGGCCAGGATCACGGATGCAGCCACCCCCGGTAATTATGCCCGGTACTTCACCCGGACCAATAAAGGGCCCTTTCTGGCCGGGTTGAATTCCACCCTGGACGACCAGGTGGTGAACGGCACAACATTTGAAATTCCTGTGGACGCCGGCGTGGATAAAAGCAAACGTGTAGACCCGGAGACCAACGGCTTTTTTAACAGAGGAGATACGGTGACGCTCAAATTCTGTAACATCGATAAAGCCACCTACACCTTCTGGCGGGCACTCGATTTTGCCTACAGCAGCAACGGCAATCCGTTCGCATCTCCTACTAAAATCATGGGAAATGTGCCCGGCGCCATCGGTTACTGGGGCGGTTATGCGGTCACCTATAAAACAGTTATTATCAGGAAATAATTATATAGAGCAATCAAAGTATGGAAAACAAACAACAAGAACATGTGCATCTGTTGATCATCGGTTCCGGCCCCGCCGGCTATACCGCTGCAATATATGCCTCAAGAGCCAACCTTAAACCAGTATTGTACCAGGGTATTCAACCCGGTGGCCAGCTGACCATCACTACCGAAGTTGAAAATTATCCCGGATATCCTGAAGGTATTCAAGGCCCGGAAATGATGGTGGACTTCGAAAAACAAGCTACCCGAATGGGCGCCGATATCCGCTATGGTATGGCCACATCAGTGGACTTCAGCAAACAACCATATAAAGTAATCATCGACGAAGAAAAAGAAATCACTGCTGACGCTATCATCATCGCAACAGGCGCCTCCGCCAAATGGCTGGGACTCCCGTCCGAACAACGGCTCAACGGTTCCGGCGTTTCCGCCTGCGCTGTGTGCGATGGTTTCTTCTTCCGTGGTAAAGAGGTGGCCATCGTAGGCGCCGGCGATACCGCCGCTGAAGAAGCCCTTTACCTCTCCAAAATGTGCTCCACCGTACACATGCTGGTACGCAAGCACGAAATGCGCGCCTCCAAAGTAATGCAGGACCGCGTCCTCAAAACTTCCAATATCATCGTATACTGGAACACCGAAACAGATGAAGTACTTGGCGAAAACAAAGTAGAAGCTGTCAGAGTACGTAATAACCAAACCGGCGAGAAAAAAGACGTTCCGGTAAGCGCGTTCTTCGTGGCTATTGGTCACCAGCCTAACTCCGCCATCTTTAAAGACTATCTGCAACTGGACGAACAGGATTATATCGTGACCGTTCCGGGCAGCAGCCGTACCAGCGTGGAAGGCGTATTCGCCTGCGGCGACGTACAGGACAAAATCTACCGCCAGGCTGTAACTGCTGCAGGCAGCGGTTGTATGGCAGCCCTCGATGCGGAAAGATACCTGTCTGCTAAAGAACACCAATAACCAGTTGAGAATTACGAATTACGAATTACGAATTGAGAGTTAATTTGTGGTCCATAATTCCTAACTGAAACATTATAATAACACCATTACGAATTACTGATTACGAATTGCACCTCAATTCGTAATTCGTAATTCGTAATTCGTAATTATCCAAAGATGCTTACTATTGCGCTCGAACAAGCTGCTTTCCGCGCCTATCATGGCCTGTATCCGGAAGAAACCGTGATCGGCAATGATTTTCTCCTCGATATTTCTGTTCGTATACCTGGCTCCGTTACCATCGACGATCTTACTGATACTGTGAACTATCAGGGAATCTATGAAATAGCCAAAGAAATCATGGCGCAACCGAAACCGCTGCTGGAAGAAGTGGTCTACGCCCTGTCCGATACCCTGAAGGCACGTTATCCTGCTATTCAATACAGTACTGTCACCCTCCGGAAACTGAACCCGCCAATGGGTGCCAGCATCCGTAATTCACTGGTGTCACTGGAAAAGGAATACTAAAATGCATGCCTGCCCGCGCTAATTATTTGTAATTTTCCGTAGATTTATAGCAACAAGTAAATCAAGCTTCTTATTCCTGTTAAAAACCAATCCTATGATGAAACGGATTTTGACAATTTCATTCCTGCTCTGCACTGTATTATTTGCAAAAGCCCAGTCCGTGGACGAAATGGTGGAACAGGCCAAGCAGCTGGAATTACAGATGAAGGAAGAGGCTGCGCTCGACAAAGACAAGGAAATACTGAAAATACAGCCCAACGAGATAAGGGCCCTGAACCAGGCGAGCCAGATGTGCTCCCGTATTGGTAACCGCCAGAAAGATAAAAGCGCTAAAACAAACTATTTTAACCAGGCGAAAAGTTATGCGCAGTCAGCGCTGAAAGTCGGCCCGAATAACGCAGACGCCAACCTCGCCATGGCAGTGGCCATGGGGCGCATGGCCCTCATCTCGGGCGCAAAGGAAAAAGTTGCCGCCTCCAAAGATGTGAAGAAGTACGCCGAACTGGCCATTAAGTTCAACCCCAACCTCGCACAGGCTTATCACGTGCTTGGCAAGTGGAACTACGAAGTAGCCAACCTCAATGTATTTGAAAGAGGTGCCGCTAAGATGCTCTTCGGCGGCCTGCCGGACGGCTCCCTTAAAAATGCTATTGCCAATTATGAAAAATGCAGGCAGCTGGACCCCGCTTTCCTCCTCAACTATTACGAACTGGCCCGTGCCTATAAAGCCGATGACCAGCAGGACAAAGCCATCGAAGTGCTGAAAAAAGCCCTGAGCCTCCGCAGCATCTACCAGGACGACGCCAATATCAAAGCAGACTGCAAAAAAATGCTGGATGATCTCCAGTAATTATTTTAAATCACTTTCCCTTTCCATTTACCACTTTTCAGATACCAGGCACTGAGCCCGAATATCAATATCCAATAGATAAAATCTGCACCCCAGGCAAGGTGCAGCGGGCTGCGCATCCGCTCTATCACGATATCACAATAAATCAGATAACCCACCACCGCAGTACATTCAGTGAAAAGGTTCATCCGCGTATTCCCGGTACCGGTAACGCCGCTGAGCACTACCGCCGCTACCGCCATCAGCAGGGTGCTGAGGGTAATGACACGGATGGAAGGGATTGCCGCAGTGATCAACGGAGCATCGTTGGTATAAATATGCAGGATGGTATAGGGGAAGAGGTTCACCAGGATACAAACAACCGTGGCACAACCCAGACTGATAGCGGCGATGTTCCGGATGACTTTAAAGACCAGTTGTTCCTTGCCCTGCCCGATGATATTACTTACCATGGTATTACAGGTGGCAGCCAGCGCCCAGGTGAAAATGCCGAAAAAACCGAAAATACTGCGCAGCATATTGGAAATCGCCAGCGGCCTTTCTCCCAGATGCTCAATGAAAATGAAAAAGACAAACCAGCTGCCAATGCTGAAAAGGAACTGCACAATCAACGGGGCAGACACGTTGAGAATGTTCCGGATAATCTCCCGGTTGGGCCGTATGTAGGTGAACAGGCTATACCTGATATGGTGTTTTTTGAGGAAGATGATACTGAAAGCTACCGAACACCCGGTGATCTCCGCAATAATGGAAGCCACCGCAGCCCCGTTCAGCCCAAGGGCGGGTAAGCCCAGCTTCCCGAAAATCAACGTGTAGTCAAAAAAGATATTGATCGTTTCCTGGCACAGCGAGGTGACAGCCAGCACGCGGGAATTACCGCTGCCGATGTAAAAGGCGTTGGCCATGCTCAGCATCATCAGGAAGGGAAGGCCCCAGATACGGATACGGATGAACGAAACCGCTGCAGCAAGGATCTCCTGGTTGTGAAGCGTTTTCGAAAAAAAATAAGGGGCCACCGCCAGCGTGATCAGGATAGCCAATAGCGAAAAGAAGGCACCCACTTCCAGCCCGTTGGCGAAAAGCCTGCCAATGCTGCTGTATTGCTGTTGACCCGCCCGGCGGGCTATTAGTACCTGCAGACCGTTGTTAAGCCCATAGGCGATCATATACATCACGAGGTAGTAAATACCGGCGATACCATTGGCAGCCAGCTCCAGCTCGCCCAGCCGGCCAAGGAAAGCGGTGTTGGTCATGTGGTTAAACTGAGGGATGATCAGTGCCAGGCATATAGGGGCGGCGATTTTAATGATCTGCCGGTTGTTAACTTCCAGTTGCATCGTGAAATGGTTCTGATATTCATCAAAAAACAAAGATATAGCCTCACCAATTCACTAAAAAGATTATTATTGTAATTCATTTGAAAGGTTATATATGCCCGTGGCTTACAACATCCATCCTGCATTTACAGTAGATGATGAAACTTTACTGGGGACCGATCTTACGGCCTGTCACCTGCTGGTGCTGGTTGGCGGCGGTACTTTCAGTTATGTGGTGTTTGATCCCGCAGCGAAAAAATTCCTGGCGCTTAAATCCTACCATTTCCAGCCACAAAAACTGGCCATGGCCGATCTGGAAATGATAGAAGAGGTGTTTGACGCAGACAAACTGCTGTTTACCGCCTTTAAATCCGTACTGCTGGCTTTTGACAACGGCGGCGGCGTACTGGTGCCACAGGTATATTATATGCCTTCGCTGAAAAAAGACTACCTCCACCTGTCACAACCGGAAAAAATGCAGGAAGCCATCCTGGCCGATCTGCTGCCGGGACTGCCTATGGTGAATATATTCAGCGTGGACAAAGACCTGCTGGGGTTCCTGCGTAAGGAATTCTCCACAGACCTGGTGGTACACGCCAACTCTGCCCTGCTGCAGGCTTATCCGCTGGACCTGGACTATCGGGCGCCTGAAGGAATAGCTTTTGTGCATGTACAGCGACAGTCTTTTACATTGACTATTTACGTGAACGGGAAACTTATCATCCAGCAGGATGGTGAGTACCAGGCCGGGCTCGATGTGGTATATCAACTGGTAAATACCCTTCGCCAGCTGGGACTCAACGAGCAGCAGGTAAAGGTGAAGCTCGGAGGGGTGGTGGCCACAGACAGCGTGGTTTACCAGGAGATGTATAAATTCATCTCCAAACTGGAATGGGTGCAACGACTGCCGGGATTTAGCTATATCACGCCCATGCAGGAAATACCAGGCTATTATTTTCATAACTTGTATGCGTTAGCATTATGCGTATAATCGGAGGAGAAAGTGGGGGCAGAAAAATACAACCGCCTGCAAAAATGCCTAATACAAGGCCTACTACAGACATTGCCAAAGGCGGACTGTTTAATATTATCGAGAACAACCTGGATATTCCTTCTTTAAAAACACTCGACATTTTTGGCGGTACCGGTAGCATCAGCTATGAGCTGGCTTCCAGGGGAGCCACCGACATGACCATCGTGGAGAAAGACCACGCAATGGCTGAATTCATCACCAAGACAGCCGCTCTGCTGGACATCCCCACCCTGAAGGTAGTGAGGATGGACGTTTTTAAATACCTGCAGCAGTGTAACGAAAAATTCGATTTCATTTTTGCCGACCCGCCTTATGCCATGGAAGCCATGTATAAACTGCCCGGGATCATTTTTGAGCAACAACTGCTCAATCCCGAAGGCTGGCTGGTCATAGAACATACCCGGCAGAACGATTTCCGGGACTATAGTTATTATCGCTCCGAAAGGAGTTATGGCGGGACCACCTTCTCGATTTTTATTAACCGGGAAGAGCTGAAACGCTGATCTGTCATTTTAATTCATCAACTTTCCATGAGGACTTGTTTATTTCCGGGTACTTTCGATCCCATTACGCTGGGCCATACCGATATCATTGACCGGGGGCTGGGCCTGTTTGACCGCCTCGTGGTGGGTATCGGCACCAACAGCGCCAAAACGCCCATGTTTTCGCTGGAAGAGCGTATCGAATGGATCAGGGAGATCTATAAAAACGACCCGAGGGTGGAAGTGGCCGTTTATCAGGGGTTGACCATCAACTTCTGCAAGGAAATAGGTGCCAGCTTCATCCTGCGTGGTATCCGTTACGTGAGTGATTTTGAATATGAAAAAGCCATTGCGGATGTAAACCGGACCATTGCCCCTGACATAGAAACAATTTTCCTGACCACCACGCCGCAGTATTCCAGTGTGGCGTCCACGCTGGTGCGGGATATTTACCGGAATGGGGGAGACGTACAGCCTTTCCTCCATAAGGTGGTACTGGAAGGTATTCAACAACATAAGCGATAACTGTTAAAGCGCATACTATGAAAGCGATCTGGCATTCCCTGAACGTATCATTGGACACACTCAACGAGCTGGGTGAAAATACCATGGGAACTCATCTGGGAATGGAGTTTACTGAAATAGGCCCGGATTATCTGAAGATGATGATGCCGGTAGACAACCGTACCAAACAACCGTATGGCCTCCTACATGGCGGCGCTTCTGTGGCGCTGGCCGAAACTGTAGGCAGTATGGCTTCCGGGTTGATCATCGACCCCGATAAACAAATCTGTGTAGGGATGGAAATCAGTGCCAATCACCTGAGAGGAGTAAAAAGCGGGTATGTGCATGCCTGTGCCAAACCGTTGCATATAGGCGCTACCAGCCATGTATGGGATATCCGGATTACGGACGACCAACATAAACTTATCTGTGTGAGCCGGCTTACCATGGCTATTCTGGCCAAAAGATAAAATCAATTACGATTACAAATTACGAATTGAGGACTCGTTTATAAAACGGTTAGTTTAGTAGCCGCTCTGATAAGGAACCCTCAATTCGTAATTTGTAATTTGTAATTCGTAATTCGTAATTCGTAATTATTATATGATTTTTTCTGCTTTGAACACCTCGCGGATATTTTCGTAGGAATATTTAAGGAATTTATCAAGGTTCTGTGGTTTAACCCATTCTATATCCTGGATATCCTCTTCAATCTGCGGTACGGTAAGTTCAGTACCGGTGAACTGCATGCGGTACCAGTGCGTGTGTTTCAGTACCTTTTTGGTTTTCATCGGGTAGTAGTGAAACGTTTCCGTGATTTTATGGGTGAGGGAGATGGTATGCAGACCGGTTTCTTCCGCCACTTCGCGGACAGCACAGGTTTCCAGGTCTTCTCCTGGGTCTTGTTTGCCTTTGGGCAGGTCCCATTTTCCTCTGCGGAACATCATCAGTACTTCACCATCAGGATTGGTGATCAGGCCGCCGGCCGCCACGAGCACGGTAAAATGAAGTGATACCTTCTTAAACAGCTGTTTCACGTCTTCTGTGATAAACACCGCTGCTTCTTTTTTACCCTCTTCCATCTTCTGCAATACTTTCTCTATCTTCTCCGTGTCCGGGTTGAGGTACACCTTTGCCCCGTTGATGTCTGCCGGTATGTTCTGTTCACTTCCGCTGATAATGAGGGGGCGCTCATTCAGGTAGATCGTCATGTTTGCTTGCATGGTGCAAATTTAGACATTTGGTTATTCAGACATTTAGTTATTTGAAGATTTAATGAAAGCACTCAAATCTGTAAATGTCTAAATATCTAAATGTCTAAATAATCAAATGTTTTAACTTTGGCGCTGTATGAGTACAGTAAGCGAAAAACAAGTTGCAGAAAAACTGCTGCAGGTGCAGGCCGTAAAGTTGAGCCCTGCCCAACCTTTTACATGGGCCTCCGGATGGAAATCCCCTATTTATTGTGATAACCGGAAACTGTTATCCTATCCATATGTACGGGACTATATCAAATCCGAGTTATGCAATACCGTATTTGAGACCTTTCCTGATGCAGCGGTGATCGCGGGCGTGGCCACCGCCGGTATTCCACACGGTGCGCTGGTGGCGGATCAGTTGAAGTTGCCATTTATCTACGTTCGTTCCAAACCGAAAGAGCATGGTATGGGCAATCAGATAGAAGGCGTATTGCAGCCTGGTCAACAGGTGGTAGTGGTGGAAGACCTGATCTCTACCGGCAAAAGCAGCCTCGAAGCGGTGCAGGCCATCCGTGCCGCAGGCGGTGAGGTGATAGGCATGGTGTCTATCTTCAACTATGGCTTTGATGTGGCGGTAAAAGCATTTGAAGCAGCCGGCGTACCGTTTAAGTCGCTGAGCAACTACAACGCGATGATTGCCCTGGCGGAAGAGAAAGGCATTGTTTCAGCAGATGAGATCAGCACACTGCAGGCCTGGAGAACAGCGCCTGACCAGTGGGGTAAATAATGCCTGTATATTACTTTTTTTGTATATTCGGTTGTCAAAATCTATACTATGCGCATCGTAAAATTAGTAATGCTGTTCCTGCTGGCGAGCGTAAGCGTGGCCATGGCGCAGCAGAAGAAAAAAGCCCTGCTGACTGCCAAGATCAGCACGCCAACCGTGCAGTGTGAATCCTGCAAAAACCGTATTGAAAGATACATGTCCCAGGAAGAAGGCGTGGAGTCTGTAAAAGTGGATTATAAAAAACACGTGACTACCGTAAAATATTGGGATGACCGTACAAATATCGAAAATGTCAAAACAGGCATCGCTAATGCCGGTTATGATGCAGATAACGTAACTGCCAATCCGGAAAGCTACGCTAAACTGCCTAAATGCTGCAAAAAGCCGGAAGACGGCGGCGGCATGGAAAAGAAAAAGCACTAAGCTTTTGACATCATCATTATAATTGCCCCGGGGAGTGGTCCGAGCCCTTCCCGGGTTTTTTAATAAAGCCCGAATTGCCCGTTTTCCCCATAAATTGCTCAATTTTTCAATTTTTCCGCTATTTCCTGCATTCTTTTTAACCCGTTCAAGCACCATTTAGGAGTGTTACAGCAGATGCTGATAAGGGTATCACCTGCTGAATTGCCCGCTGCGCTGCAAAAGATCGGCACTTCCCAGATGGATATGTATACCGGCACCCTGACGCCGGAGATGATTTTCAACGAAATCACTACACAACTAACGGCACAGAACATCCTCCTGCCGGCTGCCTTTGCCGCCCGGGTAGCGGCACATCACAGCTACACGGAAGTGACGCTGTCAGACACCTCATGCTGGATATTGCGGCTGTCTGACGATCCGGAGCGTTATGTCCATCTGCATCCCGGACGGTACAGTCCCCATTCGCTGCGCATTAAAGCTGCCGCGCTGAAAACGGCGATGGCCTATAAAGCGGCGGAACGCAACGGCCTGCTCACGGGTGAACTATTGACCGATATAAACGCCGTGAGGGCCATAGCAGCGTTGTCGCCGGTACGCAGCCTGGAAGATGCACAACATATGCTGAAGATCATCTCCCTTGTGTCCCAGGGCTGAAGCCCTGGACTACGATTAGATTTTGAAGCCCTTTAAGGAGAAATGCAGTTAGGAATGAAGAGTAATATTTGCGGCTCGGGGCATTGAAAATGCCGTTATGTACGAATATATTGTTCTGGCTTTTTCATGAAAAAGCCACTTTTCCGCTAAAAACAGAAATTTTTCAATCTGTTTGTCTTTCCCGTATAAAAGTCCTGCCAATAAAAAAAGCCTTTCATTACGAAAGGCAATCACTTTTCAATCAGCGCTTCATGGTTGTCTTCCCCCCATAAAGCATTATCAATAAAAAAGACCAGAATCTAATCGTAGCCCAGGGCTTCAGCCCTGGGACATTTGCGTTAAAAAAAATTCAGCGCCTGTTTAGTTTCGCATTTAATAGGGAAGGGAATATAAATGCCTCCTTTGCCGACTTTACAATTGCCGGTGGCTTTAATGGTGACTTCCTTGCTGGAAAAAGCAGTAAATGCATTTTTCAGCACATTCGCCATATTGACTTCCAGCTTCACTGGAAAATAGAAAGTATCTTTTGCCGGGATATTGATCATGGTATCCTGAACAGAGCGTCCTACTTCTGTATCATCAAAAAAGACGTTGAAGTTGGCGTCTTTTAATTTCAGCTGATAATTATTCGGATTGTAATATGCCAGGGTGAGCCGTACAATGCTCTTGGACATGCCCAGCTCATCCATTTGAAGATTAGCGACTCTTACAAACTGGAGGTCCTTCATTTTTTCGCATGAGCTTGTCAGTCCCCAAGTGGCCATTATGATTAAAAACAGACGGATCGTTTTCATTGTTGTCGGTGAACTTTTAATCTTCAAACCTACTGCAAAGGTTTTACTTATCAAAAATCAGGTCCGGAATTGGGAAACATTTAACGGGAGGTTATGGCGGAGCCGGGTAGGAGAGTCTATTTAAATAATCTAAAAAATGAATATAAAAAAATATATTCTTTATGATTCTTTCCTATCTTTCAAAACCTTCCTGAGCTTGCTTAAATTCATCTCGCAAGCAACTAATATCTTTAGTATTTTTGCATTTTTCTGCCACTTTACTTCCAATAATGAAATACTAATTTCATTAGCATATGAATAACAATTCTATGAATTGTTATTCAGTTATTTGAAATTAATTATTAAGTAAATAACTGTAAGTAGATCAGCAGCTGTAACTAATCATTTCCGCACTGGCGGGCTAAAATTTTGACATTATGACAGAGAATGCAAAAAGTGGAGCGTTATTAATTGAATCACAGTATTTTCCGCCAATTAGCTTCTATAAAACTTTAATTAACCACGATATATTACAGATTGAGAAATATGAACACTATCAAAAGCTCAGTTACAGGAACCGTTGTTATCTCGCCGGGCCAAATGGCCGTATGATCTTAAGCGTGCCTCTCACCCGCGGTAAAAACCAACGGACCCTGATGAAGGATGTCCGGATCAGTAATGAAGAGAGATGGCAGTCTCTGCACTGGAAAACGCTCGTGTCCGCCTATAGGCGCTCTCCCTGGTTTGAATATTACGAGGAGGATATGCAGGGACTGTTTGAAAAACAGTTTTCATTTTTGCTCGACTGGAACATGGCCTGTTTTGAATGGGTGAATAACAAGCTCGGCCTTAGCCCGGTCATTCAGTTCACCGACAGTTACCAAAAGGTAGTACCTGGTGTAACAGATGCACGTGACCGCATTCTGCCGAACGCCCCCACGCCGGAGGATGCGCCGCAGTACACCCAGGTATTCCAGGAACGGGTCGGTTTCCTGCCCGATCTGAGCATCCTGGACCTTCTTTTTTGCGAAGGAAAGCAGTCCCTGACGGTTATAAATGATGGCCAATAAATATTAAATATTTTTATTTAATTTGTTGATTTGTAATTGTTTGTATATTTGCCCGGTTGCTGACCTGTTGCCCGGCAGGACTGCCGGAAAAAAATTACTGCAGCAATCAACAAAATATTTAGCTTTGCAACCAATTTTGCTGGGTTTCAACTGACGTAGGTGTGTAAACCAGGAGTTTCCAGCGAGGAAAAGGAGCATTTATCCTGTAGTTTATTTTATTACTAATTCATTTGCAGATTTAAATGAACAACACCTACACCGACCTCGTTAAACAGACTTTCGAATTCCCCCAGGAGGGCTTTGACGTAAAAGACAACTACCTGGAGTTTAACGGTTTGGATATTAAGGCGCTGATTGACAAGTACGGAACGCCTTTTAAGTTGACCTACCTTCCCAAGATCGGAATGCAGATCAACAAGGCAAAAAAGATGTTCCATGATGCCATCAAGAAGAACAGGTACGATGGTAAATATTATTACTGTTATTGTACCAAGAGCTCGCACTTCTCCTTTATTATGGAGGAAACCCTGAAACATGGCGTGCACATCGAAACTTCGTTTGCTTATGATATCGATATCGTAAACAAGCTGTACGAAAAAAAGAAGATCAACAAAGAGACGTTTGTGCTCTGTAACGGTTTCAAAACAAAAGCCTATACCAGGGCCATAGCCAGACTGATCAACAGCGGCTTTAAAAATGTGATCCCGGTACTGGACAATAAAGAGGAACTGGAAGACTACAAACGTAATGTCCGGATAAAAGATAAAGTGAAACTGGGTATCCGTGTAGCCGCGGAAGAAGAACCCAGCTTCGACTTCTATACCTCCCGCCTGGGCGTGCCTCCCCGTGATATCCTCGAATATTATGTCGACAAGATCAAGGGGAATGAGAAGTTCGAGCTGAAAATGCTGCACTTCTTCATGAACAAGGGGATCAAGGATGATATCTTCTACTGGTCGCAGTTCAACAGGGTGATCAACCTGTACTGCCAGCTGAAAAAGATCTGCCCTGAACTGGACAGCATCAACATCGGTGGCGGTTTCCCGATCAAACATTCCCTGGGCTTTGATTACGATTACAATTACATCGTTAATGAAATTGTAGCCAATATTAAAAGCACCTGCAAAAAGAACAAAGTGCCGGTACCGGACATCTACACAGAATTCGGTTCCTTCACTGTAGGTGAAAGCGGTGCGGTGATCTACAGCGTAGTAGGCGAAAAAATGCAGAACGACAGGGAATCCTGGTATATGATCGACAGTTCTTTCATTACCACCCTGCCAGATACCTGGGGTATTGGGGAGAAATTCCTGATGCTGCCTATCAACAAGTGGGACCAGGAGTACCAGGAAGTACACCTGGGGGGGCTTACCTGCGACGGATACGACTTTTATACATCTGAGGAACATATTAACGCGGTATTTTTACCGAAACAACAGCCAAGCGGAGAGCCGCTGTATATTGGGTTCTTCCATACAGGCGCTTACCAGGACCAGCTGAGTGGATACGGTGGTATTAAACACTGCCTGATCCCGTCTCCCAAGCACGTGATTGTGGGATATGATAAAAATGGACAGCTGAAAGACTGGTTGTATGCCAAAGAGCAGACTTCCCAGAGCATGTTAAAGATTTTGGGTTATTAAAAAAATGGGTTAGTAATCCTACTGAAAGCCCCCCGATTTTTCGGGGGGCTTCTTTTTTTATGTCAGAAAGATACAGGCAAAAAAAAAGGACTTTCATTGCTGAAAGCCCCATCCATGGCATAGGTTAGATGATGTCCAATAGCATAAGGACAATAGGAAATAATTTGATAGCACAAATATAGTGTAGTCGTTAACGCTGGATAAGACCTAAAAGTTGTAATTTTTTATAATCTGTTATTGTGGTGTTTGAATCAATTTCGGGTTAATATAATATTATAACATTTACAAATCATTAACATTTACGCGGGCTTTCAATAGTTTGGCTGTTGCCATTTTTTCGGAGAGAAGACGGGGGACAGGAAATAAAAAAATATTATATCTCACACAGACGTGTAGTATCAGTCTTCCTGCGCTTCGTTGAGATACCCGATAGCGGCACCACATTGTTTTTCTATTTCGGTGAAACAGGCTTCCAGTAACTCCATTTCGCCTTTCATGAAAGCAGATTTGCCCGAGCGGGAAAAGCCCTTCACCAACAGGAACTGCTTGGTAAGGTTCTGATTGATCAGCGACAGGTGCTGCTTTTGTTTTTCCGCGGTACGCTGCTGTTCCATGGAAATAATGTTGCGGTAATACTGTCCCAGTGCGCGGATCAGGAACAGCATGTACAGTATTACTGTTATCGGATTGGATATCAGCTGAAACTTATCAGAATAGCCGGAGCTTACATAAACCGGGATGCCATTGATTTTAATGTAGGCCACCACAGAGAGGTAGGCGCAAAGGATACCGCACAATACCAGTGCGCTCCTGATGTTGACGGTAATGAAGGCCAGCAGTATGCTCATGGCCCATATGATGGCATAACGGGGCGAAAGGTCCTGGCTGTTAAAAAAAGAAGAAATAATAGGTATGACCAGCGTACAACAGGAAGTGACCATGCCGACCACACGGGCGGCCACACCTTTTCTCAGCAGGTACAGGCCGGTCATCAAAGCGGTGACCAGGCAGGGGATCAGCAGCATGTTGACTTCATTCTGGCTGATCATGGCCAGCAACATGATGGGAAACAACAGTAGCGTATAAAAAAAGAGAAAGTCAAAGATGAGCCGGAGTTTCGCCTGTTCATAGGTGTCTTCCGTACGTTGCAATACATTGCCGATCACTGCTTTTTCTGAGCTGAGGTAGATGCTCTTGGTGAATATCCAGGCATTCCTGAAATGCTTTGCCATAGCGCTTGCTTAAGAAAGCAAATTATCGTATTAATATACACCAGTTGATTCAACGTTTGTGTGAATTATACACATATAAAAAAGGAGGCACCAGATGGTACCTCCTTCAATTAACCCCCATGTTTTGGACAGCTTCCGGTAGGAAGCCATCCTGTATCCCTTATTCCACTACTATTTCTTTGGGAGCGTCCTGCTTGTTTTCCTTTTTGGAAAGGGTCACCTTCAGGATGCCATTATCATATTTCGCCTGAATCCTGTTCACGTCTACCGCATCAGAGATGCTGAAGGAGCGTTTGAAGGATTTGAAGTTAAACTCGCGGCGTACCTGTTTGTCGCCTTCAGTTTTGGTTTCGGCTTTTCTTTCTGCGCTGATGGTGATGGCTTTTTCATCTGCATTGATCTTAAAGTCTTCTTTCGCAAAGCCAGGCGCCACTACATCCAGCAGAAACGCATCTTTGGTTTCTACGATGTTCACAGGAGGATGGGTAGAGAAGAAATCGCTGGTCAGGAAATCATCTTTTACATATTTGTTCCATCCATTGTTAAAAATGTCTTCAACTAATCTGGGAAGAGGGCTGTGGTTGAATTTTACGTGTGTCATAGTCTTTATCAATTTTTTTAGTGTGAAATCAATTTTGTTGTTCAACGATGGTTACAGATCAAATGGGATACCATGCCAACAAAACTGCTATTTTGTTAGTAAAAACGTTACAGATACTGACATTGTGTCGTTTTGATTGTTTGGTTTGTGTCAAAAAGTCTTTTTATGAGATCGATTTTTTACTTTTTGCTCCTATATCTTTAACTTTGTCGAAAATCTTAACACAAAAAACTATAATAATATGTATCCTGCGGAACTAGTTATGCCTAGAAAGGCTGAGTTGACTGATAATGGATTTGACGAGCTGCTGACTTCCGGCAGTGTAGACGATACGCTGAAGAAAGAAGGCACCACGCTGGTAGTAATAAACTCTGTATGTGGCTGCTCTGCTGCTACTGCCCGTCCGGGTGTTTTGATGGCTGTAGCGCACAGTGAAAAGAAACCGGACAGACTGACGACCGCTTTTGCCGGTTATGACCTGGAAGCTGTACAGCAGATCCGTACGCACCTGCTGCCTTATCCTCCATCTTCTCCGTCTATCGCCCTGTTTAAAGACGGACAGCTGGTACATTTCATTGAGCGCCACATGATCGAGGGCCGTTCAGCACAGATGATTGCTGCGAACCTCGCAGACGCATTTGAACAATATTGCTAATACTTTAATTCCGGAATTCCAATTCAGAATTTCGAAATTACATCGTACTTTGGTGGTTTGATTTTCCTTGTTGACTAATTCGGCTTTGTTCATAGGAAAATTCAGATCACCAATTTTTTTTTGGGCTATGTATCCTAATTTATATTACGCTTTCAGAGACCTGTTCGGTATAGAGATTCCTGTTTTTAAAATCCTTCAGACATTTGGTTTTTTTGTGGCCGTTGCTTTCCTGGCAGGGGCTTATGTACTGACAAAAGAATTGAAGCGCCGAGAACAGCTGGGCTGGCTGAAACCTGTTTCCCAGACTGTACTGACGGGCGGTCCGGCCACTACCGGCGAATATATCAGCAATGGCATCCTCGGGTTCCTGCTGGGCTGGAAAGGTCTTGGACTGATACTCAACTGGGATAAAGCGTCCCAGAATTTTCAGGGTTTTATCCTCTCTGCTGAAGGCAGCTTTCTCGGCGGCCTCGCCGTGGCAGCGATACTGGTCTTCCTCAAATACAACAGCACCAAAAAACTGAAAGGAACAGCACCCAAAAAAGAAACCGTGAGCGTATGGCCTCATCAGCGTGTGCCGGACATTATCGTAATGGCAGCTATCGCGGGACTGCTGGGCGCTAAAGTGTTTCATAACCTGGAGAACTGGAACGATTTTGTTCAGGACCCCATTGGCGCGTTGCTCTCGTTCAGCGGCCTTACCTTCTATGGTGGCCTGATAGTGGCCACGGTCGTGATTCTGCGATATGCCCGCAAAAAACAGATCAGCATTAAACACCTGATAGACAGTGCAGCGCCGGCCCTTATGCTGGCTTATGCCATCGGCAGGATGGGATGCCAGTTTGCCGGTGACGGTGACTGGGGCATCTACAACAGCGCCTATATCACCGATACAACCGGTCATGTGGTGCAGGTACAACCTGCTGAATTCAGCAATGCTGTTCAGCGGAATATTGCATTCTTCCAACAACAATACAGCGATACTGCTCATATTCCCCACGCGGCTTTTGCCAAACCCGCAGCGCTCAGTTTCCTGCCTGACTGGTTTTTTGCCTCCGGTTATGCCCATAATGTGGTCAATGAAGGAGTGCCAATGCCAGGTTGCGACGGTCCCTACTGCCGCGTACTGCCCGTTGGCGTATACCCCACACCGTTATATGAGATACTGGCCTGCCTGCTGCTTACCGGCGTGCTCTGGGCTATCCGTAAGAAAATTACCATACCCGGTGTGATCTTCGGGATATATCTTGTACTGAATGGCCTGGAACGTTTCTTCGTGGAAAAAATCCGCGTCAATACGAAGTACAACATTTTTGGCTTTCATCCCACACAAGCGGAAATCATCTCTTTTCTGATGATTGTCGGAGGTATTATCTGGATATGGTGCTGCCGTAAAAAAAATGCAGCTGTCGCTACAGCTTCCTGATATAGCATATGCAACGTCATTCAGCACTAATACCCTTATCGCATGAGCATAAGCGGCTGTTATTTGTATGCCGCTATCTGAAAAGAGATGCGGCGCCCTATGAAGGTTTTCCGCTGGAAACACAGGCCCGGTTTGAATATATGGTGAAGGTGTTCCAGGAACTGATGGTGCCGCACATTCAGAAAGAAGAATACCTCTTTGAGAAATGCAGCGGCCACGATCCCCGGGTGGACGCCCTCATCGCAGAGCTGCAGGCAGAACACCGGCTGATCTCCGGCATGTACAGCGCTATTACAGAAAGTACCAGCCTGGAAGAAGACATGGACAGAATAGCGGTCAGCCTGGAAGCGCATATACGCAAAGAGGAAAGGGTGTTTTTTGAACTGGTCCAGGACGTACTGCCCCATATGCTGGAAAATATCCGGTGGGATAACTAAAAGTTTTCTATCTTGCTTATACGAACAATGAGTAGTTTCCGTTGCTGGCACTGCCATCGCGGAAAACAGACCCTGTACCTGTGCACCTTGGTAGCAGTTATTTGTAGTAGTTTTATCCCTATCGTACCAGAACCTTGCATTATCCATTTTTTGTTGAGCTGACAAACCATCCAATCGGTTTTATGCGAAAGGTTTTTGCATATTGTATAATCACTTGTCTGGTCGTCGCCTCCAGGGCTTTTGCCGGTGTAGGGGAAGATGGCCTGGACCGTTATGACCTGCTCGGTCCGGAAGACCGGCTCACGGCATCTTTTACTTATCTCGAAGGAAAGGTGGTGCTGAACAATGGTGCGGTGCTGTCTGTGCCGGACGGGTATCGTTTTCTCAACGCGGTACAGGGCCGGACATTGGTAGAACGCCTTTGGGGGAACCCGCAGAACCCGGGATTCCTGGGCCTGTTGCTGCCTAAACCCGGCAGCCGGACAGCAAACGATCTCTTTGGTATCGAAATATCGATGGATGAATCTGGATACCTGAGTCAATCCGAAGCGCGGCAGCTTAACTACAATGTACTGATGCAAAAAATGCAACAGCGCCTGGCACAGGATAACAACTGGCGCAGCAGAAGGGGACTTAATGCGGTTACGGACATGCATTGGGCCTTACCGCCTGTTTACCATGAATCTGATAATACCCTGCAACTGGCCCGTATCCTGCAATTGGGCAAAAATACCGCCGTTCTTAATTATGAACTGAGAATTCTTACCCGCACCGGCGCGTTGTGCCTGACTGCTGTGGCACCTATCGGTCAGCTGGAACAGTTGCAGGCGCTGATGCCGGCGATGGGAGCCCGGGTGCACCTGGCGGTAGGGCAGCGTTATCTGGATTTCAATCCCCATACCGACCGGCTGGCCGCGTGGACGGAAAAGATGCGCAGAATGGGAGAGATCCTTGATGCCCATCATTTCTTTCAGGGGCTGCTTAATACGTGGCTGTTCGTAGCGGTGTCCCTGTTGATGGTTTTGTTTATATATATAATGCAATACATCCATCGCCGCCGAGAAATGCCTAAGCAGCTTTTCCGGGTGGATGAGCGATTGAATTGAAATTCCCACTGCTATAAACTTCCCTTTTAAGAAAATTTCCTGCTTTTGCTTTCTCTTTTTGTTTTCCCTTAGGGAGATGCCTGCCGCACCTTTTGCCCTTTCCGATATGCTTGTGTTTGCTATTTGCGCCGTTCTTCCGGCCTTTTTAACCGCTTGTACCCCTAATAGACCTTCGGCACTTCCCTGGTTTCCGGGCTGAAACATTTCCTTTTCCGGGTCGTCTTCTTATTGTTCCTGTCACTTATTACCGCTCGTCCCTGTTTACAGACCGTTCGTGTAAAGATTTGGTACTATGTATTGCATGGTACATACCTTTACAATGTAGTTGATGAGCTACTGTAGTTGATAAACTACTGTAGTATATTAACCAAGGTTCTTTAAGAAGGAATTCATGAGAAAACCGACTGAACAGTAACCAGGAACGATCTAAAATCTAAAAAACCAAAAAAATTCTAAATCTGCCCTTATATGAGATCAATTTTGACAGCGTTTGCATTAACAGCAGGAATGATAAGCGCCACGTTAACTTCCCAGGCACAAAACGGACCTAAAATAGCCGGTAAAGTCATCCGCACCGGCGACCAACCTGTAGAATTTGCCACCGTAACCCTCTTAAAGGCTGGCGACTCCTCTCTTGTAAAAGGAGCTATTGCAGACATCAATGGCAAATATGAATTTGAACAGATAAAGCAAGGTAAATACCTGATCGCGGCAGCAGCAGTAGGGATGAACAAAGCATACAGCAAGCCCTTTGAAGTGGGCACCACCGGCGTGACCGTCCCCGCTCTGGCCATGGATGCCGCTTCCAAAAGCCTGAAAGCAGTGGATGTTACCGCCCGCAAGCCTTTCGTTGAACAGAAAGCCGATAAAATGGTGGTGAACGTAGAAAGCAGCATCACCGCGGCCGGCGGCAATGCTATGGAAGTACTGGAGAAATCACCCACTATCAACGTAGATAAAGACGGTAACATCTCCATGAAGGGAAAAGGCGGTGTTATCATTATGATCGATGGTAAACCGACCAATATGTCTTCCCAGGAAGTGACAGAACTGCTGAAAAGCATGCCTGCTTCCAACGTAGAACAAATAGAACTGATTGCCAATCCTTCCGCCAAATACGATGCTGCCGGCAATGCGGGCATCATCAACCTGAAACTGAAAAAGAACAAGAACTACGGCACCAACGGTAACGTGAGCCTGGCAGTGGCACAGGGTCTCAGGCCCCGTGGTAACGGTGGCATCAACCTAAACCACCGTAACGAAAAAGTGAACCTGTTCGGTTCCTATAACTACAGCCACCGTGAATCAGAACAAAACCTGGACGTGTACCGTACCATGACCAACAACGGCCATTACCAGGTATTTGACCAGAATAATAGCGACAGGTATAAATCAGATTACCATGCTGCCAAAGTGGGATTGGATTATTTCATCTCCAAAAACCATACAATCGGCGTGATGGCAGACCTGGCACGCCGCGACCGTAACAATCCGACTCAAGCCTTCACCAAAATAGGTAATGGTTCCATCATCGATTCTATGCTGCGTACTAATTCCGCTGAAAACAGCAGATGGCAGCGTGGCGCTTACAACGTGAACTATCGCGGTATCCTGGATTCTACCGGTAAAGAATTGAACATTGACCTGGACTATGCCCGCAACACCAACAAACAAACATCATCCATCTTTGCGGTGAGCCGCGATGGCGCTGACAAAGGCATACTGGGCAGCGATACCTCCCGCAACAATCAGCCTTCCAGCATTGAAATCAAAACTGCAAAAATAGATTACGTGCATCCATTGAAAGGCGGCGCCAAACTGGAAGCCGGTCTGAAAACCAGCTTCGTGACCACAGACAACGACGCCCGCTTTGATTCCCTGCGCGCAGGCAACTGGATAAAAGATGAAAACCGTTCCAATCACTTTATCTATAAAGAAAACATCAATGCCGCTTACGTGAATTTCAGCAAACAGTTCAAAAAAGTACACGTACAGGTAGGGCTGCGCGGAGAGCAAACCCACATCAATGGCTATTCTGAATCAACACAAAAAGAACAGCTTAAAATAGTGAAAAACGATTCCAGCTATTTCAACCTGTTCCCCAGCGCTGCATTGACTTATGAGCTCAACAAGAACAACACGTTCGGACTGACATACAGCCGTCGTATCCAGCGCCCGGATTATGAAGAGCTGAATCCGTTCGAGTCTTACCTCGACCGCTATACGAAACAAGCCGGTAACCCATACCTGCGGCCACAGTATTCCAACGCTTTTGAACTGACGCACACCTTCAAAGAGTTCCTGATCACCTCACTGGGTTATACCCATACCAAAGATATGATGACAAGAATCCTGGAAGCAGCGGTGGACCCTGCCAGCGGAGATACTTCAGCCATCCGTTACCGCTACCAGAACGTGGCAAAGGCGGACAACTTCAGCCTGAACGTGTCTGTACCTGTTCCCATCACCAAATGGTGGACATCCTTTACAACAGCATCTCTCTTATATAATATGTATGAAACAGTGGTAGACAAAAACAACGTGAAACTCTCTTCCTTCGGTTTCTTTGGCCGTACACAACAGACTTTCACCCTCGCTAAAAACACCACTGCGGAACTTACATTCCTTTATGTAGCGCCACAGGTACTGGAAGAAGGCCTGTTCAAAATGAAATCCATGTACTCCCTGGACCTGGGCTTACAACAGAAAGTAATGAAAGGTAAAGGAACGCTGAAACTGAGTGTGGCCGACATTTTCAATACGCAATACTTCCGTGGTTCATTTGACAATGCCGGCAGGACCACCGCGCTGGTCAGCAGAAACGATGTACGCCAGGTACGCCTTTCCTTCAACTACCGTTTCGGTAACAGCAACGTGAAAGCCGCCCGTACCCGTGAGACAGGCCTGGAAGCAGAACAGAACCGCGTTAAACAGGGAGGAAACTAAAGATGGTTTTTTAGATATATAAGGATGGAAAAACGCGGCCCTTTTCGCCGGGGGCTGCGTTTCTCTCCCACCTTAGAATAGCTGTTCGTCACAAAAAAGAGGAGTTTGGTGGAATTTAAAACAGGAAAAGCTGCCTTCCCGATAACTTGGACCAAAAATCAGAAAATTCTAATCTACCCTCGTATGAAATCAATTTTGACAGCGTTTGCATTAACAGCAGGAATGGTAAGCGCCGCATTCACTTCCCAGGCACAAAACGGACCTAAAGTGGCCGGTAAAGTTGTCCGCGCCGGCGAACAGCCTGTGGAATTCGCTACCATTACGCTTTTAAAAGCCGGCGACTCCTCCCTTGTAAAAGGTGCTATTGCAGATATCAACGGGAAATATGAATTTGAACAGATAAAACAAGGCAGGTACCTCATCGCGGCAGCAGCCGTAGGCATGAACAAAGCTTACAGCAAACCTTTTGAGCTGGGCGCTGCCGGCGTAACGGTCCCTGCGCTCTCCATGGAAGCTGCTTCCAAAAGCCTGAAAGCAGTAGACGTTACCGCCCGCAAGCCCTTTATAGAACAGAAAAACGATAGGATGGTGGTGAACGTGGAAAGCAGCATCACTGCCGCCGGCGGTACCGCCATGGAGGTACTGGAGAAATCACCGACCATCAACGTAGACAAGGACGGTAACATTTCCATGAAAGGAAAAGGCGGCGTAGTGATCATGATTGATGGCAAACCCACTAATATGACCTCACAGGATGTGGCAGAACTGCTGAAAAGCATGCCCGCGTCCAACCTGGAGCAAATAGAGCTTATCGCCAATCCTTCTGCTAAATACGATGCTGCCGGTAATGCCGGGATCATCAACCTGAAACTGAAAAAGAATAAAAACTACGGTACCAACGGCAATCTGAACCTTGGCGTATCCCAGGGGGAGAGAAGCCGCGCCAATGGCGGACTTAACCTGAACCATCGCAACGAAAAGGTAAACATCTTCGGTTCCTATAACTATAATCACCGGGATCAGAACCAGTGGCTGGGATTATACCGTACCATGACCAATGAAGGCCACTATCAGGTATTTGACCAGCAAACCAGCACGGACCAGAAATCTGATTATCAGGCAGGCAAACTGGGCGTGGATTATTTCATCTCCAAAAATCATACACTTGGTGTAATGGCAGACCTGAGCCGCCGCGACCGGCTGATGCCCAGCGAGGCTGTGACCAGGATGGGCAACGGTAGCCGACTTGACTCTGTGCTGCATACCAATACCGAAGAAAATGCAAGATGGGACCGTGGTGCCTACAACCTGAACTACCGCGGTATTCTTGATTCTACCGGTAAAGAGTTGAACGTTGACCTGGACTATGCACGGATGACCCAGAAAGTCAACGCTTCCATTTTGGCCTTCACCCGCGACGGCGCTGACAAAGCGTTGCTTAACAGCGATACGTCCCGCAACGGCCAGCCTTCCAGCATCGATATTAAATCTGCAAAAATTGATTATGCGCACCCTTTGAAAGGCGGGGCCAAACTGGAAGCCGGCGCTAAAATCAGCTTCGTGACCACTGACAATGATGCCCGCTTCGACTCTCTGCGTACCGGCAACTGGATAAAAGATGAACGCCGCTCCAACCACTTTATTTATAAGGAGAACATCAACGCCGCTTATATCAACTTTAATAAGCAATTCAAAAAGGTATATGTACAGGTGGGACTTCGTGGCGAACAAACCCATATCAATGGTAACTCCACATTTACAAAAGACCAGCAGATGCAGGTGATCAAAAACGACTCCAGCTACTTCAACCTTTTTCCCAGCGCGGCTGTGAGTTATCAATTGAACAAGAACAATACCCTGGGCCTGACATACAGCCGCCGTATTCAGCGTCCGGATTACGAAGAGCTGAATCCGTTTGAGTTCTACCTGGACCGTTATACAAAAATAACCGGTAACCCGGGCCTGAAGCCGCAGTATTCCAACGCTTTTGAAGTTACGCATACATTTAAGTCGTTTCTGACTACATCATTGGCATATACGCATACAAAGGACATGATGACCAAGATCCTGGAAGCAGCGGTAGACCAGGCCAGCGGGGATACCACGGCTATACGTTATAGGTATCAGAACGTAGCCAGGGCGGATGTTTTCAACCTGAACATCTCTGCACCGGTGCCCGTCACCAAATGGTGGACGTCTTTCACCACGGTGTCCCTTACCTACAATATGTACGAAACCGTGATCGATAAAAACAACGTGAAGTTGTCATCAGTCGGTTTCTTTGGACGCACCCAACAGACTTTTACCCTTACAAAAGACCTGAGCGCAGAAGCTGTTTTCTTCTATGTTTCTCCACAGGTAGCTGATGAAGGGCTGTTCAAAATGAAAGCGATGTATGGCCTGGACCTCGGTGTGCAGCAGAAAGTGCTGAAAGGTAAAGGTTCTGTAAAGCTGGGCGTGACCGATGTTTTCAGGACGAGTTATTTCCGTGGCTATTTTGAGAACCTGGGCCGCACCACTTCTGTATCAAATACATGGGATTCGCGTCAGGTACGGCTTTCGTTCAACTATCGCTTCGGTAATAATAACGTGAAGGCCGCCCGTAACCGTCAAACCGGCCTGGAAGCAGAACAAAACCGTGTTAAAGGAGGAAACTAAAGATGGTTTTTTAGGTATATATAAGGATGGATAACGCGGCCCTTTTCGTCAGGGCTGCGTTTTTTACCCAGGTTGCCTGAAAATCGTGTTTCGTCACAAAAAAACAGGGTTTGGTGGATTTTAAAACCGAAAAAGCCGGCTTCCCGGTAATTTTATAAAAAATTTTTAAGAAGACATTATAGGTTTATATCTATATAAAATATTTATAATTAGATATTTAGATATGTTTTTCCCAAAGGGCTTTAGTATCAGTCGTAAAAAACCTCGAAAGAACGGCCTTAACGCGTGCAACCTTTTTTACAATCATTGTCTTTATAATGAAAGCATCAGCCAATAACTTGAATCAGACGCAAATAGACGGGAATGTAATAGACCGCTGCAAAAGAGGGGATGTTCGCGCATTTCGCGAACTGTATAATGCTTATGCGGCTGCCATGTACAACATCTGTTTGCGTATGACGGGTAATGTCAGTGATGCGGAAGACACCTTACAGGAGGCCTTCATACAGGTACACCGTAACATCGGCAAGCTGGAGCGCGAAGCGAGTGTGACAGCGTGGATTAAAAGGATAGTGGTCAACCACTGCCTGAATAATCTGAGAAAGAAAAAAGTGTACTTTGAAGAAGTGGAAGAAGTGGAAGTAGCAGAAGAAGTGGGTATAGACGAGGATTCCTTCACATGGACCGTGTCCGCTGTCAAATCAGCCATTCACGGGTTACCGCAGGGATATCGCACCGTACTGAATCTGTATCTGTTTGAAGACTACTCTCACCGTGAGATCGCCGACATGATGGGGATTACGGAATCTACCGTGAAAACCCAATACATGCGGGCAAAAGAGAAAGTAAGGCAAATTGTAAAACAGCAAAATCTTATTCGTTAATGCCGGAAAATTTTGAAAGTTTTATCCAACAGCACCGGGACGCGTTTGAGGAGCCCGGGCCCTCACCCAGAGTGTGGGACGCATTGGAAAGAGAGTTGGAGGGAGGCCGTAAAGGCAGAGTAGTTTCGCTGCTGGGCAAAAACTGGTTCAAAGCCGCCGTTATCGCAGTATTGCTGGTCAACGCCGCTGTACTGTTTTATATCGCCAGGCATAAACAACAGCAACAGCAGGACCTCGCTGTCGTGATACCGGAAATGCAGGATGCCAAAGTGTATTATTCCAACCGTATCAATGAAAAGCTGGAGCTCATCAACGCCTATCCGGCCAGTGAGCTGGGGCTGGACAGCGCCGCCAGACAAGAACTGCAGTTACGTAACGATACCTATAAAACACTGGAGAATGAGCTGAAAAACAATCCGGGCAACCAAAGAATCCGGGGCGCCATGATCCGTTATTACCAGCTCAAACTGGAGCTGCTTGACAAAATCCTCGAAGAGTTGCATGAAAAACACGCAGCTCCCACTACTCACACAAAAAAACAATATGAAGCTGAAATTTAGTTTGCTGTTATGCCTTGTATTGCCGCTGTTCACTTTTGCCACCAATGGTGACGTAACGTATAAAAAAACCATCCGTAAAGAATTTACCGTTAGCGCCGGCACGGCTTTCAGCCTGAGCAACAAATATGGGAAGGTGGTATTCCACATCTGGGGGAAGAATGAAATCAAAGCGGCCATTACCATTACCGGCTTTGGTAAAAATGACCAGGAAGCACAGGGAATCACCGAAAGCGTAAATATTGATGCCAATCAAAACGGTAACAACGTGTCCATCAATACTTCCTATAACCCATCCAAATCAGGCGGGTCCTGGTTTTCCTGGGGCAGTAAAAAAGATTCCAAAGACTACGTCAATATAGACTACGATGTGTTTATCCCTGAAAGCCTTGCCAGGCTCAAGGTAGAGAACAGCTTCGGAGATGTGGTGGCCGATAAATTCAATTTCCCGGCAGAACTGCAACTTAACTATTGTTCCTACGATATCCGTGATGCGGCCGACCTGCAGCTGAGACTTAATTACTGCGACAGGGGCCGTATCGGTAAAGCCAATAAAGTAGTGCTGAAGGGCAATTATTCCAACCTGAAGGCAGAGCAGCTGGACCTGTTGGACGTGAATTCCAACTACAGCAACTATACCGTTACCAACCTGGGAACGCTGAAGCTGGCCGCCAATTATGATGATTATAAGATTCAGCGGGTGGAGAAAGTCAACGGCCATGTAGCTTTTTCAGATACCAACATCGGTGACCTGGTGACTGACATCTCCATGAAGGTCACCTACGGAGACCTGAACATCAAGAAGATAGTGCCAGGATTTAAAGGAGCCGATCTGATACTGACGTTCTCCGACCTGAAATTAAACCTGCCACGCAGATTACCGCTGCAGCTGGATGTAGTGATGGTAAATGGCGATCTGAGCACCGGTGGCCTGGAACTGAAAAATGTCAATTCCAATAAAACGTCCAGCACCCTGATTTATAAAGCACAGTCAGGTGGTGGCAGCGAAGGATCGCCAGTCATTAAGATAAAAGGCACTAACTCGGACGCCAGCCTGAACGCCTATTGATCTCCGTCTTTACACATGTATTCACAACAAAGCCCATTCTAAAACCTGATTATAAATCATCTCTAAAAAAATCCACATGAAAACATTCTTTAAGTATGTAGTACCAGCCACCTTTTTAGTAGCACTCGTTGTGTCACTGGCTTCTTTCACCAATGTCCGCAATGAGCGCATCAGAGGCAATGGCCAAATGAAAACTGAAAGCCGGCCAGCCGGTAATTTTGATAAAATTTCCACTGGCGGTGTTTATAATATAGAACTGCAGCAAGGCAGCACTAACAGCATCCAGATAGAAGCAGAAGCGAACCTGTTGCCCTACATTGAAACCAACATTTCCGGCGGAGAGCTGGAAGTGACCACCCGCAGAGGCGTAAATATTGACCCGAGCAAAAAGATTACCGTGTATGTAACGATACAGCAGGTAAAAAGGCTGTCCGCCAGCGGCGCCTGCAGCTATACCGGTAAAGGCGTTATTAAATCAGACAACCTGAAGCTGGAATTCAGCGGCGCCACCCATGCTGACCTGAACCTGAATGCGAAAGACCTCGAAGTGGGCATGTCCGGAGCGAGCCGTGTTGATTTAAAAGGCAGTTGCGACAAGGTGGAATACAAAGCTTCCGGAGCAGCCAATATTGATGCGCTTGATTTTCAGACCCAGGAAGCAGCGGTAGGCATCTCTGGCAGCGGCGAAGCGAAAGTAGCCGTGGAGAAAAAACTGAACATCAGTGTGTCCGGTGTGGGCAAGGTAAGATATAAAGGAAATCCGACCGTTAACCAGACCGTTTCCGGTATGGGCAACGTGCGCCAAATATAATTTTTTTTAGATTTAGATTTATATATGTCGGGCAGGTAGTTCACTACCTGCTTTTTCTTTTCTATATTTGTCGTTCCAAGATAAAAAAAATTGAATTATGCCGTCCTTTGATATTGTTAGCAAAGTAGATTTACAGACACTGGATAATGCGGTTAACACTGTGAAAAAGGAGATCACCAACCGGTTTGATTTCAAAGGGTCACATGTGGTAATTGAACTGAACAAAAAAGACCTGGTACTGAACATAGAAGTAGACAGTGATATGAAGCTGGGGCAGGTGCTGGACGTGCTGATTTCACGTTCCATGCGTCAGGGGCTGGAAGCCACCATTTACGACCAGAGCAAGGAACCTTATCAGAGCGGAAAGGTATATAAGAAAGAAGTGCCCATCCGGAATGGTATCAAACAGGAAGACGCCAAAAAGATCGTGAAAATGATCAAAGATTCCGGATTAAAGGTACAGGCCGCCATTATGGACGATATTGTGCGGGTAACCGGCAAAAAAATAGATGATTTACAGGATGTTATACAGGCATGTAGGGAAGCCAATCTGGGTATACCGTTGCAGTATATTAATATGAAATCCTGATTTTTTTACAATAAACTTTGGGTGTTAAAGAAATTTAGTTACCTTTGCACCCTGTATTTACAATAATATTTGATATGAAACAGGGAATCCATCCGGAAAATTACAGATTTGTGGTATTTAAAGATATGTCAAACGGACACAGCTTTTTAAGCCGTTCCACTGCTCCTTCCAAAGAAACTGTAAAGTGGGAAGATGGCAATGAGTATCCGTTGATTAAGTTGGAAATTTCCAATACTTCTCACCCTTTCTATACTGGTAAGAATGTGTTGGTGGATACCGCAGGACGTATCGACAAATTCAACAAACGCTACGCTAAAAAAGCATAGTTGTTTGCAACAATATTTTTATAAAGAATCCCATCGGCTTATCGATGGGATTTTTTATTTTTAACCCCTATGGAGCGTCATTACATTCTTTTCGACACGCCCGAACGCGAACTGTTATACCCCTTTACGCATACGAGACCCATTGCAGCCTGCAGAGTAGGAATTCTTACCATACAGGAGAAGTGGGAGCATTGGCTGGGTACTGGTGTCAGTCATTTTACCGTACCTCATTTGCAGGAGAAGTTTCCGCTGCGTCGTGGAGATGAAGTCATGATGAACGTGCTGATCAACGGGCACCTGATGCCTGATGAGCAGCTGGTAGCGGCGATAACGGCTTTGGGGCCGGACGAGGAGTTATACAAGGATAATCACCTGGTGGCGAAGGTAATACAGGGCAGGGAAGTCCACCTGTTGCCCGCTGCCAACCGTAAAAATTATACAGGTCCGGTGACCGGTATTTTCAGGCCCTGGGATATTTTTTTGCAGAACGACCGTGCCATCCGGGAGGATTTTGTGCTGTTGACCAAAGGGCGCACTTCCGCGCCGCTACCGGAAGGCTGCCAGATATCGCATCCTGAAAATGTGTTCCTGGAGCCGGGGGCCATTGTGTATTGCAGCATCCTTAATGCTGCTACCGGTCCCATTTATATCGGCCGGGATGCGTTGATTATGGAGGGCTGTGCCATCAGGGGGCCACTGGCGATGGGAGAAGGGGCTGTCTTAAAGATGGGGGCCAAAGTATATGGGGCCACCACACTGGGGCCTTATAGTACCGGTGGCGGGGAAATTAAAAACAGCGTATTTTTCGGCTATTCCAATAAATCACATGATGGTTACGTAGGAGATGCGGTGATTGGCGAGTGGTGTAACCTCGGCGGTAATACTACCTGCTCCAATGTCAAAAACAATGCAGGCGTAGTGAAAGTGTGGGTAGAAGCAAAGCAGGAGACAGAGCCGGCAGGGCAGAAATGCGGCGTGATGATGGGCGACTACAGTCGTACCGGAATTAATACCATGCTGAACACCGGTACCGTGGTAGGGGTGTCCTGTAATATTTTCGGCGCCGGGTTTCCGCCAGCCTTCCTGCCTTCCTTTAGCTGGGGGCATCAGGTGGGGATGACCGGCTACCGTTTGCCCGAAGCCTTGCGGGACGCGGCCGCCTGGATGGGGTTCAAGGGCCGGCAGCTGGAAGAGGCGGACCGCAGGATACTGGAGGCTGTTTTCAGGGAAACAAACACACAACGACCATAAAACTTAATATCACAGTACATGAGAAAAAAAATTGTTGCAGGTAACTGGAAGATGAACCTTACACTGGCGCAGGGTGAGCAATTGATCAATGACATTCTGCAGACCGGCCTGAAACTGGCAGAAGGGCAGGAAGTGGTAGTGGCTACGCCTTTCCCGTACCTGACCAAGGCCAAGTCCCTGTTGAAGAACTACCCCGGCTTTTTTGTAGCGGCACAAAACTGCGCCAGCGAGAAATCCGGCGCTTATACCGGTGAAGTCTCCGCGGAAATGTTGCAGTCCGTGGGCGTGGATTACGTGATCATCGGTCACTCCGAAAGAAGGGAATACTTCCAGGAAAGCAATGCGATACTGGCTAAGAAAGTAGACCAGGCGCTGGCTGCCGGCATCAAGCCGATTTTCTGCTGCGGCGAGCCGCTGCAGATCCGTCAGGCTGAAACGCAGAATGCATTTGTAGCCAAACAACTGGAAGAAAGTCTCTTCCACCTGACAGCAGAGCAACTCAAAAACGTAGTGATCGCCTATGAGCCGATTTGGGCCATTGGCACGGGGCTGACTGCCAGCGCTGCGCAGGCGCAGGATATGCATGCCTTCATCCGTTCCCAGATTGCCAATAAATTTGGCCGTGAAGCAGCGCTTCATTTAACCATTCTGTATGGCGGCAGTGCCAAACCTGGCAATGCAGCTGAACTCTTTGCCAATCCTGATGTGGACGGCGGCCTGATTGGCGGTGCTTCCCTGGTGGCAAGTGATTTCGCCGCCATCATCCAACACTTGGGTTAGTATTTTTTAGCAAAATAAAAATGGAGCAGGGATAGGCCGAGAGGCTTATCCCTGCTTTGTTTGGTGGTATTGGAAGAGCTGGGTGCGTATTTTTTTAGTATAAAATGCTAAAAAAATTAGTATTTCAGAAAAAAGATTGTATATTTGTATTGTCATTCTAACAGTCAGTGTTAAAATATCAGGTTATGAATACGAATTATGAAACTTCGGAAGCGTTATTTGATTATTTGCTGGTAGTGAATCCGGATGTTGTGGTATCAAAAGATGTAAACCGTATACGGCAGTTTATCGCCACTTCTCTGGAGGATGCTGCGAGCATTACGTCTCCGGTATACATCCCTTTATTCAGGTCCGAGTTTCCGGCGCGTTTTGAAAATGACTTTATTGACATGGTGGAAGAGGTGGCCAAGCGTCAGTCAGGTTTTGCGATCTATACGTCGCGCCTGGAGGCGGTAAGGCATGCAGACGGGCGGCAGAGTATCTGTGTGAACGTTGCCAACCCCAAACCGTTGGTAGAGCTGCACAAAAGCATTATGCAGTGTTTTGATCTGAAGCCGCAGGCATTCAAGCCGGGCATGACGATCGCGCGCGGGCTGGATGAAACTGCCATTGGTAAAGTACTGCCGGCTTTAACGCAGCGGTTGTTTGTGCGGAGTTTTAACTGCCATTGTTTTACCCTGTTGAAACGGCCGGTAACCGGTGGCAAATACCAGCGTGTGAGAGATATTGTGTTTGGAGACATTGAGCATATGACAGGATCATTGTTCAATTATGCTGCTTAGCAGATTGGACTTTTTATATATCATTGTCTGAATCGGGAAGAGCCGGATTGGAGATGCATTGGATGAAAATTGAACGGACTGTATCATGAATACCCATAACGGTAAGGCTTTCAGCCTATTATTTTGTGACCCCTGTTTCTTCAATTTTCATCTGTAGTTTGTTTCCCTCAAGTTAACCATTCTCAGTCTTTCCTTAAATGTGTGGCTGCTGTCATGGCATGTTCCGGTGGCACCGGTGAAGGGCGAACATCATCGAATCTGCTTTGGAGAATTGGATGTCCTGCTGCCGGACAAATCTATTTCAGCGCCCCGGGATTAATCGTTACATTCGTTCGACCATACAACCTATATGGCCAATGGATCATACTGTTCCGTATTCATCCTGATTCAGACATTTTTGAGATAACCATTGACGTTATGACAACCAAATCAATCGTACACAAAGAGATCATCGTGAAAGGCCGGGTGCAGGGCGTGGGTTACCGGGCTAATGCGAAACATATGGCGGACTTGCTGGGAGTGCAGGGGCAGATCAGAAACATGCCCGATAAAGCCGTATGGATTTTAGCAGAAGCAGAAGAACCGGTAATGGAGCAGTTTCTGTCCTGGTGCCGTAAAGGGCCGGCCATGGCTAAAGTAACAGAGATGGAGATCAGTGTGGGGCCTGTACAGCATGTTTCCGGGTTTACTATTCTCCACTAATGTAGTAGTTGTTTTCACTCATTCGTAATTCACAATTCACAATTCACAATTCGTAATTCGTAATTCGTAATTCGTAATTCTTATTGGGGTTACTATCCTTCTATATATACCTGGTTAAATAACAGGTTCTGGTGTTCCTTTCCTATGCCTGGACTACCGCTTTCCCCTATTGGGTGGTAGTCCTGAAATAAAGAAAAGCGCAAAGAATACGACGGGCCGCTGACGCAACTCCAGCCGTATCATTCTTTGCGCTTTTTCCATGATGATGAAGAACGATTGTTTTCCTTATATGGGACGATTAATCTTCGACGCTGATATTAAGATTGCCGGGTTCGGCCTGCCGGATATAGGTCCGTTTGTTTTGCAGGTATTGACCATATTTTTCAGCAACATTGTCGGGTTGTTTGGTGCCGTTGATATACAGGCCGTTTCCATTTTTTTCGATGGTGAAGGAATGCTGGCTGTCAATCAGTTTATCATCCGCCATTTTGCTGATCAGTTCGTGATATTTTTTAGAGGAAGTATTGGCCTTTTCGCGGGCAACGTCAGCTCTTTCACGGGCTCTGTCGGCCTGCTGCCGGGCTTTGTCCGCTTCACGGAACATCATGTCCCGTTGTTCGTCCATGTGTTTGCGCATCTGCATTTGTCTGGAAACAGAAGAGTCGCGCATCACCTGCATTTGTTTGAACACTAAAGAAGAGTCGCGCATTACTTGCATTCGCTGCTTATTAGCTGCGAGCGCTTTTTCACGTGTATAGTGCATTTCCTTCAGTTGATGTGCTCTGTCGGCTTCCATTTTTTTGCGGTTGCTTTCCCATTCCTTGCGGAATTTTTCGCTTTGTTTTCTGAATTCCTTACTGTTCGATTTCCATTCTTCGTTATTAAAATCGAATTTGAAATTCATACTGTTTTTTATGTCCTGCTGCATCTGTGACCAGTCGATGTTTTTCAGCGCTTCTCTGGCGGCTTCCTGAGCAGCCTGTGATTCTTCTGCGATGGCTTTCCAGTCGATTTTGTCTGTTGCGGCCTGTGCTTCTGCCTGGATTTTTTTGATATCTACTTCTTTCAGGCGCTGCATTGCTTTTTCGACAGATTGTTGTGCTTCATCCAATTTTTTCCTGGCGGCTTCCGCTCTGCGTGAATAACGTTCCGGTGTGGAATCGGACAGTGGGCCCATAGGAGCCATCGGGGCCATCGGGGCCATCGGGGCCATTGGTGGCATCGGAGGCAATGGAGGTACCGGTGTTGAAGGGGAGTATAGCACTTTTCCTTTGCTGTTCATCACGATGACATTTTGTGGTGTCTGTACATTGACCGGGATGGGGATCTCCGGAGCGTCCGGTGGCTCAGGCGCATCCGGAATTTCGTCTGCAGAAGGCGGTGTAGCCGGTGGGGAGACCTGCTTCGGCGCCGCTGGCGGTGGCGGAGGCGGAGTGGGTGGCATTGGCGGTTCGGGAATGGTATCTGCAACGACAGTGCTTTCCGGATTTTTGTTGCCGGCATCTTTTCCTTTGGCCGGGTTGAGCCATGCGATAGACACCAAGGCGGTAGCAATGATGAGGACTGCTAATAATTTTTGACTATAGTTAAGATGTTTTGTTTTCATCTCCATAATTCTTTTGATGCGGTGAAACAGATGTTGTTTGTCATCTGCAGCAGCCATGGCCATCGGGTTGGAAGTTAACCGGTACGTTTCCAGCGCCATCAGGGCTTTGGCATAATGCAGTGGTTGGACGGTACCCGCGATCACGAGGTCGTCGCAACAGTGTTCCCTTTCCTGGCGGATGATACGGGAAATCAGCCATACGAAAGGATTGAAGAAGAGGATCGTCTCTACAATGGATTGGAAGATATTCAACAGATAATCATTGCGTTTGACGTGTGCCAGTTCATGCAGCAAAATGGCTTCCAGCTGCTCTTCCGATAAATTATTGACCATCGCGATGGGCAATAGCACCACGGGTTTCAGGAATCCCAGCATCACTGGTACTTGCACATAACGTGACACCAGCAGCTTTACCGGGCGGGATAATTTCAGTTGGCCCATCAGCCGGCGCAGGTGTTTTTCCCAGGTTTCGCCCATGGGCTCTACCATCGTGGTACGAATGTGATGCAATTGTACAAGGTCGGATGTGAATTTGATCGTCATGAGCAGCATGCCGGCCAGGTACAAGGTGACAAGTATAGGGAAACAGAGTTCCAGGCTGGGAAACAGCGCTACCATCTCCCGCTGGCCCGCGTAAGCGGCCACCGGTTGTAGCGCAGGTACGGCCATATCCGCTGCGCCGGCAGGATGGTATTGTACCAGCAGTTGCCGTGCCGCTGAAATGGTATGCCATTGCTGGTAAAAAGTGATGAGGAACCAGGTGAATATACCGGAAAGCGCAAAAAACGACAGGTTGTATTTAATCCGGGCGCTGGCCATGGGCCATAGTTTCAGCACTACCCTCAGGCAGGCATATACGAAAAAGGACTGCCATAGGGCATGGAGTATGCTCCAGCCAAGCGCGCGCACCAGATCGCCGGTAATAGGTAATAAGTTCATAGTAGTATCCGTTTTTACCTGTTATCGCTTTTGTTGTTTTTCTATTTCCGCTAAATATTCCCTGATTTTTTCCAGTTCCGCGTCAGAGGAACGGTGCTGGCCCAATGCCTGCATGACCAGGCTGGTGGCCGATCCGCCAAAGACGGTGTCTATCATTTTATTCAACAGCTGTTGCCGCGTTTTTTCCTGGGAAACAGCCGCTTTATACACATGGGTCTTACTACTGGTATCTCGTTCCAGCAGGTCCTTGTCATGCATGATCTGCATCAGCTTCAGCGTAGTGGTATAGCCGGCATCTTTAGTGGCAGAGAGGATGTCATGCACCTCCCGTACGGTGCAGGGGCCCTTCTCCCAAAGAATGCTGAGTATCTCCAGTTCACTTTCCGTCGGCTTTATTTGTTTCACAGTCATGATGTTTTATCAAGGATGATTATTGTTGTACGAATATCTTCGTAGCTAATGTACGATTGTTTTCGTAAATGCAAAATAATTTATCCGGGAAAGTGATCAGGGTGATAAAAAGCGGATGAGCGGAAAGCACCAGGAAAAAGGACATACTCCTGGCTTTAGCCTTGTCGCATCAAGTCAGTGCTGCTATAGATTGCTTCCAGCCGGCATGTTGGGATAACCACAGAGATACGCGCTGCCATTGAAAGCGGACAAAAAATAGTCTGATAACGGACAAAGTATATTATTTTTAATATGTAAATATTTGAGAAATATAATGAAGGTATATTGGCATTTTCTTCGTGGCACTGCGGCTACGCAAATTACCACAGCATGATCCGTAACTACCTGAAAATTGCTATCCGCCATTTTACACAGCATAAACTGTATGCCGGGCTTAATGTTGTTGGCCTGGCCACCGGAATGGCCGTAGCATTGACAATTGGATTATGGGTATGGGATGAATGGTCTTTTGACCACTACCATATCCATCACGACCGTCTCGCCAGGGTGATGAGCACGCAATTGGACAATGGGGCACTGGTGACAGGCAACGGCGTGTGTATTCCGCTGGCGGACGAATTGCGGAACAAATATGGCGCGGACTTTAAAAAGGTGGCCGTCGTTTTCCCCACTTACAGTCATGTGCTGGCCAATGGCGAAACGAAAGTTTCTGCCGTTGGAAGGTGGGCGCAGCCTGATCTGCCGGCCATGTTATCATTGCGTATGGTCGCAGGCCGGCAGGACGCCTTGAACGACCCTTCGGCCGTATTGCTGTCCCGGTCGGTGGCACGGGCATTGTTCGGGCCGGCTGATCCTGTAAATCAGCTGCTGCGCATGGACAACCGCATGGACCTGAAAGTGGCCGGCGTATATGAAGACCTTCCTGAAAACACTACTTTCCATGACACCCAAATACTGCTGCCGTGGGGAAAAGCGCTGCGGGAGCTCGTTTGGCTGCAGGAAGCCACGACAGACTGGACTACTCATCACTGGGAACTGATCGTGGAATTGAACGATCATGCGAAGCCTGCTGTGGTATCAGGCAAAATCAAGGACCTCGTGCAAGCGCATATTAACGCAGGAAAGGAGGACATCTTCCTGCAACCGATGAATCAATGGCATTTGTACAATGAATTCCGGGATGGCGTCAATACAGGCGGCCGCATCGGCACCGTGAAGTTAATGGCCACTATTGGCCTGTTTGTCTTACTGCTGGCCGTCATTAATTTTATGAACCTTGCTACAGCACGCAGCGAACAGCGGGCCAAAGAGGTGGGGCTGCGAAAGGCAATCGGTTCCTACAGGAGCCAGCTGATAGGGCAATTCCTGACAGAGTCCATAGTGGTGGCCTTTATGGCCATGATATTGAGTTTGCTGATGGTACAGTGTTCCTTGTTTTTCTTTAACAGCCTGGCTGATAAACAGATGGTGCTGCCCTGGGACAACATGCCTTTCTGGCTGGCGACAGTATTATTCACCTTGTTCGTGGGCCTGCTGGCGGGAAGTTATCCGGCGTTTTACCTTTCCCGTTTTGAGCCGGTAAAGGTACTGAAAGGGACCATCGCCGCCGGCAAAGCCGCATGGTTGCCACGCCAGACGCTGATAGTGCTGCAGTTCACTGTGTCTGTTACATTGATCATTGGCACGCTGGTGGTTTTCCGTCAGCTGCAACATGCGCGCAACCGGCCGGCCGGTTATGCCAGGGAAGGACTTATCACGCTTGGTGTCAATACACCGCAATTATACCAGGCTGATTATAACACACTGCGCCGCGATCTTATGGAAACGGGCGCTGTGGCTGATATGGCCTATTCCGCCGCTGTCACCACGGAGGCGCCCGAAAGTGACAAGAGCTTCAACTGGAAGGGAAAAGATCCCAATATTGTTCTGCAATTGAAAATAGTGGCCGTCTCTCACGATTACGGACATACGATCGGATGGAAGATCAGGCAGGGGCGTGATTTTTCACGGGACTATGCGGCCGATACCGGCACATTGATTCTCAACGAAGCGGCTGTACGCCTGATGGGATTTCGCGATCCGGTGGGAGAAATCGTGACCTATGGCGATGCGCCTTGCCGCGTGATCGGCGTGGCCGCTGATATGATCATGGAATCGCCATACCAGCGAGTGGCGCCGATGATTTTCCGGCTGGATTACAAATGGTACAACTTCATTACTGTCCGCATTAAGCCGGAAATGCCGGTGGTAGCTGCGCTGGACAGGATCGGCAAAGTATTTCGGCGATACAACCCGGCAGCGCCTTTTGAATACAAATTTGTAGATGAGGTATATGCCCGCAAATTCTCTGATGAACAGCGCCTGGGCCGTCTGGCTGCGGTATTTGCCGTGTTGGCGATATTTATTTCATGTCTCGGCTTATTCGGCTTATCGGCTTTTGTGGTGTCTCAACGCACCAAAGAAATTGGTATCCGCAAGGTATTGGGCGCTTCTGAACTGAACCTGTGGGCGCTGCTGACAGCGGATTTTGTTCGCCTGATGGTATTGTCGGTGCTGATAGCGGTGCCATTGGGGTATTACAGTATGCACTACTGGTTGCAGCAATATGCTTACCGTACCAGCCTCGCCTGGTGGATATTCCTGCTGGCAGGCGGCACGGCGTTAACAGTTGCTTTGCTGACGGTGAGTTTCCAGAGCATCAAAGCAGCCCGTATGAATCCCGGCAGGAGTTTATCGGCCTCTTAACTGTTTGGTGGTTTGCCGGCTGCCATCGGGGCTCCAGCCCGGTGCGTCCAGCAGGTAGTGCCACGCTTCGCGGAGCGATCGTGCCCGCCGCAGGTCGCGCCAGATATCTATCCATTCATGGGTGGCGATACGGAAAGGATTGTAGGTATGGATATTTTTGGTAAGGCCATACATAGGCCGCTGCTTTTCCGGCGTAAAAGTGCCGAACATACGGTCCCAGATAATGAGCATCCCGCCGTGATTACGGTCCAGATAGTCAAGGTCCGACCCATGATGCACGCGGTGATGGGAAGGCGTATTGAAAATAAACTCTATTGGGCGCGGCAGTTTGTTGATCACCTCTGTATGTATCCAGAACTGGTAAATCAGACTGATGGCCTGCATGCTTAATACCATGATGGGATGGAAGCCCACCAGTGGCATCCATAGCCAGAAAAGGAAAGTGCCGGTGAGATTGCCGGTCCAGTTCTGGCGCAGCGCGGTGGCCAGCGTGTATTTTTGGGAGGAGTGATGAATAACATGGGAGGCCCAGAAAAAGCGGACGGTATGACTGCTGCGATGAAACCAGTAGTAGCTGAAATCATCTGCAAAAAAACACAATACCCAGGCCCACCAGGTGAACCCCAGGGTAAAGAACCGGTATTGGTAAATAAAGAGATAAATGCCGAGGATAACGCCTTTGGTAAACAGGCCGATGAAAACATTGCCCAGCCCCATGGCAATGCTGCTGAGGGCGTCTTTGGGCTCATAGAGGTTCCGGTGGTCTATCGTGGTAATGGTGATCTCCAGCAGTATCAACAGCACAAAGCCGGGAATGGCATACATAATCAGGTTAGGAGGCATAAAAAGAAATTTGGCTATCCAGGTATTTGGTTATTTAATTTACGATTTTTTGATCGTCTGTAAATCACCAGCTACCGGAATAGCCAAAAATTATCTTGTTATTTTACCAGTTTTTCCGCCCTGCTGACAGCAGAGGTGCCAAACCAGCCCAGGATTTTGGTTTTCCCGGAAGGTGTTGTGTTGTCAACATTTGATTTTACATTCTCCAGCACTTTGGCAAACAGGCCACCGGCGTTCACCTGCTGGTCTACCTGAGTCAGGAATTCGTGACTGCGCTTGGTGACTGATCTCAGTTTCACGATCACTTTTTCATCAAGCTGGAACGGTTTGCTGAAATCCGTGATGCTTTCAGCGATGGGCAGGATGAAAATAGCGCCGTCAGACACGCCTTCGTCATAGGAGCCATCAATGGAGAAGGCATCGCGCAGGCGGCGGGTGGTATCGGAGCGGTAAGAGCGGATCCAGTAGTAGTCGGTGGCGCCGCCTTCAATGTCTTTGGCGTGCATGGTGGCATAGTACCCTTCCTTACCTGACATCGCCTCTTCTTTTTTCTTGAATTTCAGGGTGATGGAATCGATCGGCGGCACCCGTTTTAAGGTATCATACGCTTCAAAGATTTCTCCTTTGTATTCCACATGCAGTTTGTAGGCATGGCCAACAACGCCTATCGGGTTGGCGGTAGCGTCATAGGTGTATGCATTTTCCTTAAATGCAAACGGATAAGACTTGCCGTTGGTCAGATCGAAGAGTGTAATAGCAGCATCGTTGATAATGGGCGCCGGGTTGTTGTCCGTAAACGGTACGGACATGGTGAATTTGATCGTTTGCGGGCCGGCCTCATTGGTAATCCAGGCATCAAGCACCGGGAATGATTTGCCCGGGGCGATATCCAGATCTATTTTATCCTCGCAGGCAGTGAGCGCCGCTAACGCTGATATGATGAATAATGACAGTTTTTTCATTACTTTCTTTTTTAAGACAGATTAAAATTTGAAGTTGTAAGTGATCCCCGGGATGATAGAGCCGATGATAGACAGGCGAACAGCTTCCCGTTTGTTGGGATCATCCTCATTCTGCTTGAAGTAAATACTGTAGGCATTTCTGCGGGCATATACGTTATACAGGGAGAACACCCATTCTCCTTTCCAGCGTTTCAGCTGTTTGCCTTTAAGGGTAAAGGACAGGTCCAGCCGGTGGAATGCCGGGAGGCGGTAGTTGTTCCTTTTTTCGGTGCTGTTGTATGGAATATCCCAGTCCTGGAACTGTAACCTGTTGTCGGCGTAGGTGCCTGGCGTACCGGAAGCATATACCCAGTTGGCAGACAGGGAAGTTCTCTTCGTGAATTCATGTGTGAGCACGAGGTTGAAATTGTGCGTACGGTCATAGCGGTTCAGGAACCATTCATCGAGGCTGATGCCTGGTGTTTTTCTTTCTGAGCGGGACAGTGTATAGCTGATCCAGCCGGTGGTTTTACCGATATTCTTTTTAGCATACAGTTCCAGACCATAAGCGCGGGTCTGGGAAGGCAGGAGGTCTGCCTCTATCAGCTGGTTCAGCTGCAGGTTGGCATTGTCGATATAATCCAGCTGATGATCAGTGGTTTTATAGAAAGCCTCCGCAGAGAACTCGTAAGAGTCGTTGGGAGAATTGTAGAAGTAACCAACGGTGTACTGGTCTGATAAACTAGGCTCGATGTTGTTGGTACTGGGAGTCCAGATATCGAGCGGGGTAGGAGACGCTGTATTGGAGAGCTGGTGCATGAACTGAGTGGTACGGCTGTAAGCCACTTTCACGGCATGCTCGTCGGTAATGGCATAGCGGGCGCTGATACGGGGTTCGAAGTAGTAATAGCCCTTGATCAGTTCATTGGCGCCGTAGTCTTTGCTGCCGGTGAGCGTTTTGCGGATGCCCGGTGTGGTATCGTTGAAGTAGTAGGCAGTTCCTTTGCCCAGCAGTTGATAGGCAGAGAGGCGGCCGCCATACTGGATACCGAATTTTTTAGTGGGTTTCCACTCATGGTCCAGGTATACGGCAGATTCCAGTGCATGTTTGTCAGTCAGTTCTTTCAGCCGTACTTTGTCGCCTTCGGTACCGGTGCCGGTGCCCGGGCGGAAAGTATAGTAGATGCCCTGTACGCCGAAATGCAGGATGTTATTGGTGTTCAGGTAGTAGGTGAATGACGGTTTCAGGCCGTAGTTAATGATATTGGAAGTCCATTTATAACCCTGCAGCAGCTCATCCTCCTGTTTTTTGGAGCCATTGCTGAAGTTGAGGCTATAATCGTATTTAGAGTAGTAGGTGGTCAGGTTGAGGAACAGACGGTTGGTGAATACGTGGTTCCAGCGGAGAGTGGCGGTGGTATTGCCCCAGTTCATGTCCACGTCTTTGCCCAGCCCGAATTTATCACGGCCGAAGTAGCCGCTGATAAAGAGGGTATTGTTTTTATCAAACTTGTAGTTGGCTTTTGCCGTCAGGTCGTAGAAGTTCAGTTTGGTGTCCTTCATATCGCCTTTCACAAAAGGTTTCATGAGGATATCAATGTAAGATCTTCTGGCAGCCACGATGAAGGAGGACTTATCCTTTACCAGCGGACCTTCCACAGACAGGCGGCTGAAGATATTGCCGATACCGCCGTTCACATTGAAGTTTTGGTTGTTACCGTCTTTCATGCGGATATCGAGCACAGAAGAGGTACGGCCGCCATATTCAGCAGGGAACCCGCCTTTGATCAGGTTGAGGCTTTTTACAGCGTCCGGATTGAATACGGAGAAGAAGCCGAGCATGTGGCTGGAATTATATACCGGTGCTTCGTCGAGCAGGATAAGATTTTCATCGCTGTTGCCGCCGCGGACGTTGAAGCCGGAAGAACCTTCTCCCACGGTGGTGACGCCCGGGAGCGTCTGAATGGAACGGATCACATCTACTTCACCCATGAAGGTAGGCAGCTTTTTCATCTGTGCGATGTCCAGGCGGTTAATGCTGGTATTGAGCGTATTGACCGCTTTTTCCTGCTTTTGACCGCTGACAGTGACTTCGCTTAATTGGCTGCTGCTGCTTTCCAGGCGGATGTCGAGTGTTTTGTTGCTATGCAAACTAACCGTTGTTTTAACGGGGGCATATCCCATATACGAAAACTGAAGCTCGTGTTCCCCGGCGGGAAGTGTTAGCGAATAGAAACCGTATTGGTTGGTGACAGTACCAACGCTGGTGCCAGGTTTGCCGATGGAAATTCCCACCAGGCTTTCCCCGTTTTGTTTGTCTTTTACATAACCGCTAACGGTAAATCGTTGCTGTTGTGCGCGTGCTGGACCCATTGCCAGTATTAATACCAGCAAGGCCATCAACATGGTGACCAAAGTTTTCATAATAGGTAAATCTCGATTTTAAATGACTTTTCCTGTTTTGTGACGTTGCTAATAAGACGTGGTGGGATATCTGTACCCCTATCGGTAGTCAGATTATTTTTTTGGTTAATAATAGAAAACGAAGATATAGCGGAAAAATGAGAAAGAATATTGAGATTGAAGCCCGGGGTTATGCTTCAAGCTCAATATTCGGCATAGGACTGGTTTTGAGGGGTATTAATCAAGGATGTCACAATGGAACCCAAGGCGGTTCACAAACTCGATAATCGTTCTTTCGGCCAGCTGTTGGGGGCTGATCACCCGTAAAACCTTATCACAGTCTTCGATGTCCACGCTACAGGCATTTACGCTAAAACTGGAAGAAATGGCATCAATTACATCGTCTTTATCCTTAACAGTGTTAATATTTGTACGGAATATTCCAATCATGGCGTTTGGATTTGAATTTTGCGGAATATATTTGTGCAAATTTGCTACTGTTTATCCGTATAGCTGTTACATGAAAAGGATTAAAACTTATACGAAACGGATTATTTTATGGCTGTAGTAATCAAAAATGAACTGAACGAAGTATTGCTGCAGGAAGGTTTTCCTTTTTCGCCGGAGGACCTGGTGCCTTCGGGGGCCATTGTTGAGGAGAACAAAGAACAGCAGCTTGATTTTGGCGCCTATAATATACAGGAATGCAAGTTTGACGGGATACACCTTATTATCTGCACAGCGGAGATTTATGAGAACCTGACGGTGGCTTCGGAGGATATCATGCCTCATGTGTCTATGCTGTTTATGGAAAAGGGCGATGTAAGGGCCTCTGTGGAGGGGATAGCGGATAAGTTCCGTTTTTCTTCCCTGGAACATAATATTATGTATTCTCCCCACCGGGAAGAGACCGCAGAGCTGAGAAAGCAGAAGGGCATCCAAGTGCTGGGAATGAATTTTTCACCGGAACGATTTATTGCACTGGCCGATAGCAATGGTCAGGTGTTGGGCAAGATGGCGAATGCCGTTGCCAAAAAAAGGGGAGTGATCCTGGCCGATAAGATAAACCCGCATATTACGCCCCGCATGAAAACAGTGCTGGGGGAAATACGCCAGTGCCAGTTCAAAGGCGGACTGAAAAAATTATTCCTTCAGTCAAAGGTCATGGAGCTGTTAGCGCTACAGTGCGACCAGATGGAAAACGACTTTGGCAGAGCACGGACGGAGCGTCACAATATCAGCAAAAGAGAGCTGGAGCAACTGCAACATGCCCGCTACCTGTTGTTGCGGGATTTGCAGGAACCGCCTTCGCTGGCAGAGCTTTCCCGCCTGTCAGGCCTGAATGAGTTTAAACTTAAATCCGGTTTCAAAACCGTGTTTGATAATACTGTCTTTGGTTATTTTAACGATCACCGCCTCCAGATGGCCCGGGAGATGATCCTGGCCGGCGGTACATCTCTTGCCGATATAGCCGATGAAGCAGGATATTCTTCCCCACAGCATTTCAGCAATGCGTTTAAAAAGAAGTATGGCGTAGCGCCGTCGAAGTTGGAATTGTGATAGCCATGATGATGGCTGATTTGCGAAGATTGGTAGAAATGATATAAAAGGACAGCCCACCGATATCCGGTGGGCTGTCCTTTTATATTTTTGTATGTAAACTTAGTTGACTTAATGCGCCGGTTTTGTTCGGTTTAGTAAGCCACTGTGAACCGTTGCTGAATATGTGCCGGTTTTTCCAGTTCATCAATGAGCGCAACGGCATAATCGGCGGTGGATATTTTGCTTTCGTTGTTAGCGTCTGTGAGAAGCTGGTCGCCACCGAGGCGGAATTTGCCGGTGCGTTCGCCGGGCGCGATCATGGCAGCAGGACTTAATACGGTCCATTGCAGGTCTTTATCCTGTTTAATCACTTTATAAGCTTCGCGGGTAGCGCTGGCGCCTTCTTTCCATGCTGCCGGAAATTCGGGCGTGTCCAGCAGTTGTACGCCAGGGGCCACTTCCAGGCTGCCTGCACCGCTTACGGCAATCAGTCTTTTGATACCGGCTTGTTTCAGTCCACCGATAATAGCCCGGACAGCCTGCACATAAGTAGGGGTATCGTGGGCGCTGTAGGCGCTGATGACAGCATCGTTGCCGGCTATGAGGGAAGCTACTTCCGCTTCGTTGGTCACGTCGCCTTTTTTAATGGTCAGGTGGTCGTTTTTAACCTGTATTTTTTCCGGGTTGCGTACAATGGCGGTCACCTCATGACCTCTGTTCAATGCCTCGTTTAAAAGGGCGCTGCCAATGAATCCTGATGCACCGATGATTGCTACTTTCATGTTTAATGTGTTTTTGTAGTGATATAATTACAGTCACAATGGACCGATTGTTTAACTGTTTTGTTTTTTATTACAGTTTCATAAAGCAAATGTACAGTAGTTTTTTACTGTAACAAAAAAAATTACAGTAAATCATAAAAAAATAGCGGGCGAATCAGTCGGTAAGATGATAAAGTGCTATTAATCATAAAGTTAATGATCAATAGCGGTCTTATCCGGGGAATCGTCCGCTACCTGGAATGATATTATTTCATCACATACACCTGTTGGGTTTTGGCAGCGGGCGGTGTGACGGTTTTCACCTTGGTCACCGGCACTTCTTCCTTGGTATGGAATTTTTCGGACAGGGTGGGCGCAATGACCAGCGACACGATAGACATCAGTTTGATGAGGATGTTCATGGAAGGGCCGGAGGTGTCTTTGAACGGATCACCAACGGTGTCGCCGGTAACAGAGGCTTTATGTGGTTCTGATTTTTTGTAGAAAGTTTCGCCGTTGATTTCCACGCCTTTTTCGAATGATTTCTTTGCGTTGTCCCAGGCGCCGCCGGCATTGTTCTGGAAGATGCCCATCAGCACGCCGCTGACAGTAGCGCCGGCGAGGAAACCGCCCAGTACTTCAGGACCGGCGATAAAGCCGATCAGCAGCGGAGATATCAGGGCTATAGCGCCTGGCAGGATCATTTCGCGGATAGAGGCCTGTGTGGAGATGGCCACACATTTGTCGTATTCCGGTTTGCCGGTGCCTTCCATGATGCCGGGTATTTCGCGGAACTGGCGGCGTACTTCTTCCACCATGGCCATGGCTGCACGTCCTACCGCTGCAATGGCCAGTGAGGAGAAGATGAAGGGGATCATGCCACCTACGAAGAGGCCCGCGAGCACGTCGGCTTTATAGATGTCGATGCCTTTAATGCCTGCTACGCCTACAAACGCGGCAAACAGCGCCAGCGCCGTCAGGGCCGCAGAGGCGATGGCAAAACCTTTACCGGTAGCGGCGGTGGTGTTACCTACCGCATCGAGGATATCTGTTTTTTCACGCACGTCTTTAGGCAGTTCGCTCATTTCAGCAATACCACCGGCGTTGTCGGCAATAGGGCCAAAGGCGTCGATGGCCAGCTGCATAGCGGTGGTGGCCATCATGCCGGCAGCGGCGATTGCCACGCCATAGAGGCCTGCAAATGCATAGGAACCATAGATGCCTAATGCCAGTACCAGGATAGGCAATGCGGTGGATTCCATCCCTACAGACAAACCGCCGATGATGTTGGTGGCAGCGCCGGTAGCGGATTGACGGATAATAGAACGCACCGGGCGTTTGCCCATAGCGGTATAATATTCTGTGATGATGCTCATCAGGGTACCTACCACGAGGCCTACCACGATAGAGCCGAACACCTGGCTTTTGGTGAACTCATGGCCGCGCAGCACCATAGGGCCGTCGGGCAGTATCCAGTTAACGAGGAACCAGGAAGCGATGGCTGTGAGGATGATGGAGCCCCAGTTGCCCATGTTGAGCGCTTTCTGTACCACGCCGGTATTGAGGCCGGCGCTATCGCTGATTCTTACGAAGAATGTTCCGATGATAGAGAAGATGATACCGGTACCGGCAATCATCATAGGGAGCAGGATGGGAGCGAGGCCTCCGAACATGTCCTGGGAAGTTGTTTCAGAGCCCAGTACCATGGTTGCCAGTACAGTGGCCACATAGGAACCGAAAAGGTCGGCACCCATACCGGCTACGTCGCCTACATTGTCACCCACGTTGTCCGCGATGGTAGCGGGGTTGCGCGGGTCGTCCTCTGGGATGCCTGCTTCTACCTTACCTACCAGGTCAGCACCTACGTCGGCCGCTTTGGTATAGATACCGCCGCCTACACGGGCAAAGAGGGCGATGCTCTCCGCACCCAGGGAAAAGCCTGTCAGTACTTCGATGGTCCTGATCATTTCGGCGGTATTGGCAGCCGCGCCGAAATAGGATTTGAGGATAATGAACAGGGAACCGAGACCCAGTACGGCCAGGCCGGCAACGCCCATACCCATTACAGAGCCGCCGGTGAAGGATACGCTCAGCGCCTTGGCGAGACTGGTACGGGCAGCTTGTGCAGTACGGACATTGGCTTTGGTCGCTATTTTCATTCCGATAAATCCGGCTGTGGCGGAGAATGCAGCGCCTATGATAAAGGCGAGGCCTATCGACCAGTGGGAGGTATGATGGGAAGCGCCCATGTAACCCAATAACAGCGCAGCTATGATAACAAAGTATATCAGTACTTTATACTCCGCTTTTAAAAATGCCATAGCGCCTTCCGCAATATGCTGCGCTATTTCTTTCATCTTTTCATTGCCCGCGTCCTGGCGGGAAACCCAGGAGCTGCGGACTGCAGTAAATAACAAGGCCAGTAATCCAAAACAGGGAACGAGGAAAACGATACTCATAGAAGCGTATTTAAATTGCTCGGTTGAAAAAATAGCGTATTAACTAAATGTTATCCAATAAATATAGATAATAAAATTTTGAATTAAGCATTACAGGTAAGGAAATACCGCAGGCGGAAAAGAATTAACAGGAAAGCCCTTATGGAAGCTGGTTTTCAGGGAAATGTCAGGGTCGGGCAGCCCGTAAAGGGGAAGCTCAGGCAGCCATGGCCGCCACACAACGCACAGGCGCAGCGGAACAGGATTTTAATAGAAACATTCCAGGAAAGCCGCGCCAAGATGGGAGATGATATCTCCGGCAGTCATAGCTTCCTGCGACAATTTTGCTGCGGCCAGGTCGCCGGCATAACCATGCAGCCAGGCGCCCAGCAATACGGCGGCCTTGGGGGTATAGTCCTGCGCCAGCAACCCCGTAAGGATGCCGGTGAGCACGTCGCCGCTACCGCCGGTGGCCATACCGGGATTGCCGGTGGCGTTAAAATATACGGCGCCGTCAGGACAGGCAATAGCGGTATAACGTCCTTTCAGGAGGATATACAGCTGCAGCCGTACCGCCTGTTTGGACAACAGTTCCAGCCGCTCGAAGTCATTGGCCGAAGGGCCGAAGAGCCGCTCAAATTCTTTGGGGTGCGGCGTAAGAATGGAACCTGCCGGTACCTGGTATAACAGTGACGGATATACGGAAAGGATGTTCAGCGCGTCCGCGTCAATCACCATGGGGCGTTTGTAGCTGGTGAGCAGTTTTTCAAAGGAACGGGCAGTAGCGGTGGCGGTGCCCAGCCCCGGCCCGATGCCGACGGTTTTGTAACGGGCATCGGCCTGTTCATGAAAATGCGCGCTGTGCTCGTGTACCTCGTCGGCCACGCTCATGGCGGCAGGCTCGCTGATCTGCATAATATCATACCCACACCGGGGGATATGACAGGTCAGCAGCCCTACGCCCGCACGGAGACAGGCTTTGGCGCTAAGCACGGCGGCCCCCATCTTGCCATAGCTGCCGGCAACCAGCAATGCATGGCCAAAGGTGCCTTTATGCGCAAAGGCAGGGCGTGGCGTGTAAATAGTATGCATCATCTCTTTGTCAGCCAGATGATAGCGTACAGGCGTATGCGTTATATAGTCCAGCGACAGCCCGATAGGCAGTATCTGCACCTCGCCCACGAGGGTGGCGTTTTCGGGCAGCAGGAAGGCCAGCTTATAGAATTCAAAGCTGAGGGTGTAATGTGCCTGTATGACGGGCGTATTGCGGCAACTGGCGTCTGCCATCAGCCCGGAGGGCATATCAATGGCCACAATGGTATGACGGCCATGCTGATCATTGATTTTGTGTATGATACCGGCCAGCCAGCCCTCGATGGGTTTGTTTAGCCCGGTACCAAAGATAGCGTCTACAATTACCGCGGAAGCGGGCAGTTCAGGAAAACCGGTAACATCGGCTATTTCGCGGATACGGCCGGCATATTGCTGCTGCAACCGCCGATAGTAATATATATAGTCTTCACTGGCCTTATTGCCATACTCCAGCAGGCAGGCGGTCACCTGATAGCCTTCTTCCAGCAACCGGTGGGCGATCACCAGCCCGTCGCCGCCATTATTGCCTTTACCACAGAAAATAAAAAAAGGATGAACAGGGGCAAAGCGGTCCAGCAGCCAGTCGGCGCATTTGCCGGCAGCCCGTGCCATCAGGTCGGTACTGCTCACAGGCTCATGTGCGATTGTGAAGGCATCCGCCTCCCGGATCTGTGCAGCGGTGAAGATTTTCATATCCTGCTGTTGAACAATAAATGTAGCGCAAAAATAAGGAACATAAAAAAACGGATCATGCTTGCCTCATGATCCGTTTACGGGTTATTAGCGTTTCCGCTATGTTAGAAGGTATATCGTGCAGATACACCGCCAATTTCTTCTCCGATGAAGTTGGTCGGTCCAACAAACTGAACGTAAGGTTTCAGGTCGGCGCTCAGGTTCAACGGTATCTTCTTGAAAGTCCATTCAACACCGATGATGCCATCCAGACCGGGAGATACATAGGTGCCTTTGCCTTTGTCCACATAACGGTCCCAGTCATAGTCACGACGGTCATAGAAACCTACGTGCGCACCGCCACCTGCATACATATTCAGTTCAGGTCTGCCGATATTCCAATGGTATTCATACAGCGCGGTAAATGTAACGTTGGCTCTATGTTCGTGGTTGGTAGTTACCAGTCCTTCAATGGCGTGAGGGCCCTGGATGAAGTGTTTGATGGTAAAGCCCACCACCCAGGGGTTCAGGCGGATACCCAGTGCGGTGTTGTAGTTTTCAACACTGCTGCTACCATAGCTTTTCTTTTTCTGCGCGTTAGCCTGTACTGCCAGCAAGGCAAACAAGCTGAAAAATAACACGACTTTTTTCATAGATGTTGCTTATTTATTAATACAAAAAATGTATGCGACTATTAACGTTGGCTATTTACTCTAAAGTATGCACTGGTTGAATAAAATTCGCGATAGCCTCACAATAACAGTGCCAATCCATCATTTGCTTTTCTTGATGGGGATAACGGGCTTCAATAAACGAAGGAAGATAAATCCGGCTATACCGGCCAGCAGGGAGGCCGCTATCACGGATATAATGGAGATGATCTGATATTCCCTTTCCGCGTAAGCCAGCGAAGAGATAAAGATAGACATCGTAAAACCAATACCGGCAATCAGTCCTACGCCTACCAGCTGTAACCAGCCGGATTTGGAAGGAAGGCTCGCCAGTTTCAGTTTCACCGCCGCAAAGGACAAGACAAAGATACCTATCGGTTTGCCCAGCACCAGCCCCGCAATGATGCCGTAACTGATATCATTGTGCAGTGCGCCCAATATATCTGAAGGCAGTTGTATCGCCGTATTGGCCAACGCGAAAACGGGCATGATGATAAAATTGACCGGGTCATGGAGGCCATGCACCAGGTCCGCGATTTTATCCTGCGGAATACAGAATGCGAGCAACACCCCTGCGATGGTGGCATGTACGCCGGAATTGAAAAGAAAGTACCACAACAGGATGCCCGGAATGAAATACAATATCAATCGTTGTACTTTCAGCAGGTTCAGCGCGATGGGTATCAGCAATACGCCACCGGCCATGAGCAGGTATTGAAGGTTAAGATGTGGCGTATAAAATATAGCGATGGTCAGAATAGCGCCAAGGTCGTCGATAATGGCCAGGGCCATCAGGAAAATTTTCAGGCTTACGGGCACCCTGTTGCCCAGCAGCGAGAGGATACCCAGCGAAAAAGCGATGTCTGTGGCCATGGGGATGCCCCAGCCATGGGCGTATTCCGTACCGCTGTTGAACAGGCTGAAGATCAGCGCAGGAAACAACATGCCGCCGACAGCGGCCAGCACAGGCAGGATGGACTTGCGCAGGGAAGAAAGTTCGCCTACGGTCAGTTCTCTTTTTATTTCCATGCCTACCAGGAAAAAGAAGAGCACCATCATGCCGTCGTTTATCCATAACAGGTAGGAGTTGGGCAAATGCAGGGCACGATATTGATAATGGTGGCCGGTGGTGGGGTCAAAGAGCGCATTCCAGAAGTTCACATAACCTTCCTGCCAGGATGAATTGGCCAGGACCATAGACACGACGGTGCAGAGTATCAGGATGATGCCTACGGCACGACTGTCTTTTAGGAAAGTGTAGATCGGGGACAGGAGGGTTTTGAATGCGCTTCTGATCATGTTGTCATTTTAATGTTTTGCCATTTGGTTATTTAAAGATCGTGTTGTTTTCTTTAAATGACCAAATGGCAAAATAACTAAAATAACAGCTAATTACTGCATAAGTTCATACTTCGTCTTAGGCTTGCGCTTGATGTCCCATTTGAAATTCTCCAGCTGGAGCTGTTCTTTGGGCCTTTGTGTGAAGGGATAAACGGTGCCTTCGGGGTCTTTGATCATCACCACTTTATCCACGTCTCCCTTTTTGAAGAAGATATTAATAATACCGCATTGTGCCTTGTTGACGCTCATATAGGCGCCACTCTGGTCTTTTACGTAGTTGATTGTTTCGGCATTACCCTCCACGTGCATCCAGTCGAGCGATTCACCGGCCACATACCCGGTGATGGTATTGCCTTTCACCTGGTTGAACATGTCGGGGCCGGCATCGTTGATGATAAAGGCATTTTTGATCATCAGCACTTTATCGGCCGCCTGGTTTTTGGTGAACATCAGCATGGTGTCTGCACTGAGCTGGGTGGTGTTATTGGACCAAAGCACCGGATCGCGGAAGAAGCGGAAGATAGAGTCTTTGGTAGAATAATATACGCTGTCGGCCACGCCCTGGAGGGAATCGGAGAACATGCGCACATGGTGATAGGCGAGGATGTACCGTTGGTCGGCTGTGTCTTTCGCCGGTGGGGCAGACAGCGCGATGCTGTCTGCATGGTGCTTGATGCCTGGTAAAGAATCTTTCATGACGACTGGCGGCGGCTGTGCCATTTTCACCATTTTCACCCGGTTGGAGTCCAGCTTGTCTTTTGTTTTGGCCAGCACGCTGTCGGCCACAAACATCATCACGTTGCCGGGCACGCTGTCCAGTTGTTTTTTGGCGAGGGAGTCGCCCTGGTTGATCAGGGTGACCGGGATATGTTCTTTGGGCGGCCGGATGGTCCTTACGGCCCGCAGCGGTTCTTTCACCGGCTCTTTTTTCAGTCCTGCCACAGACGGGATGGAGAGGCTGTCGCCTGGTCTGATGATGCCGGAGAAGAGCGTATCTGCTGCGAGGTACATGGTATCTTTATTTTTCTCCATGATGAGCAGCGGTTTCTGAGTGGCCAGGATCGTTTTGGCGATCTGGTTGACCGTACCGTGGTTGGCCAGCAGTGACATTTTGCGGACGGTATCTTTATATACCATGTTACCGGTGGCGTAGGCCATGCCGGTGAGTTTGTCCATTTCGATGTTGTCTGCGGTGAGGGTACCGGTGCTGTCTTCGATGGTGGGCCGGTTACCAAAGTTGCCATAGCCTTTGTCGGTATCATAATAACCGCTGGTGGCGTACATGATGCGTTTTCCTTCGTTGATGGTGGTAGGCGCAATGATATTGGCAATTTTTGTTTCGGTATTGTACAGCAGGGCGTCTGTGGACAGCGTATAGTCAGGATCTACCAGCACTACGTTGCGCTGGAAGTGCATTTCCTTGGTTTCGGTATAGTAGTATCCTTCATCGCTGGTCAGTATGCTTTTACCGTTTACGAGGCGACCTGTTTTCACATAGCTGCCTATTTTGGCGTTCATATCGTACTGCAGTTCCGGTCCGGTGATGGTGACTTTGCCGTCTGTTAGGCGGGCGTTTTCCCGGAGGATGGCGATACGGGTATTACCGTCGTAGTTGAGGTAATTGCCATAGATATGGACGCTGTCGGCCTGGTTAATATGTACGTTGCCGTATGCGTCCACGATATTGGTCTTGTTGTTTTTAACGGCGCTGTCGCAGAAGAACAGGGTAGATCCCTGTTTGAAGCGGGCATGGCCGATAAAGCGGGTGACATTGATCGTGTCTTTTTCGATGAGCTGTAGGGTGTCTGCACCCAGGATTTCGATCACGGTCCCTTTTTTAGGCGCAGGCTGGGCCGGGATCTGGGCATGGGCGGGCAAAATAGCCGCCAGGCACATCACTGCCAGTAAAAGGACTGATCTGATATAATGATTCATGTATGTCTGTTATTGTACCGCTGCGGTATCAGAAGGCAGTGGTTTCGTTTTATCTTTTTTACCGAACAGGGAGAAATGCACATAACGTTTAGGGTTGACGCGGAGGTCTTCCAGCAGCTTGTTCAGGCTGCCCAGTGATGCCTGGAGGTTGTTATATACCTTTTTATCGTTCAGCAGGAGGCCGGCCGTACCGTCGGTGGTATTGAGTTTGGCCATGGTGCTGTTCAGGCTGGCGGTAGTTTGCTGCAGTTGTTGCAGTGTTTTGTCGATGTTGCCGTTAGCCAGTGCGTCGGTGGCTTTTTTGGCGTTGTCGAGGATACCGCTGATTTTTTCATTGTTGGCTTTCAGGTTGCCGGTTACAGAGGCCAGGTTGTTCATAGTGGCTTGTACGTTACCTCTCTGCGGGTCCATCATGTTATTGAGGGAGGCGGAGGTATTGGAGAAATTGCGCATGGTGGTGTTCAGGTTACGCATGGTTTCCTGCAGGTTACCTTTGGCGGTGGTGTCGAGGATACTGCTAACGGCCAGTAGTACGGTGTCTATATTAGACAGGGTGCCTTCGAGTTTTTTCACCAGCGGAGTGATTTGCTCTTTGATGGCGTCTGTCATGGAGCCGTCCACGGAGGCGTAGATGGTGTCGCCATTTTGCAGGTATTCGGTAGCGTTGCCGAGGTCCATCTGTACCGTCTTGGTGCCCAGCAGGTCGCTGCTGATACGGGCCACTGAGTTGCGCGGGATGTTTACTTTTTTGGTGATGGTGAGGGTGACCAGTATTCTGGATGGATCGTTGTCTTTTACATTCAGCTCAGAAACGCTTCCTACCACCAGGCCGTTCACCTGTACGGCGTTGGACGGCTGCAGTCCATTTACCTGTTTGTAGACAGCGTAGATGGTTTTGTTGTGTGAAAACAGGCTCTTTCCCTTCAATAAATTAAAGCCCAGTACGAGTAAGGTGATACCCAGCACGGTAAGTATGCCTACCTTGGTTTCATTAGATAATTTGAGCATGAGATTCGTATACGTTCACCGCAAAAATAATCAAAAAGCATGCACGGGGCGTAGGTAGCAGAAAATGTTGGCAATAAAAAAAGGGGGAGGGGCGGTGGGGGTATTGGGGAGGGGTGAAGCGGGGGATCAGCAGGAAGTTACGAAAGCATCTCTGAATCCGAGTTTGCGGGCTTTTCGTACAGCCGTGGAGGCCTGGCGGTCTGTTTTAAAGTGTCCCCAGGTATATCGGTGCATTTTTTTTTTATTCAGGACGATCTGTTCGTGACTGATAGGACCGTGGAGCTTCCTGAAAATGGAAGCTCCCGGTGTATATAATTTATCAGTGGTCATCAGTTGAACGCAGTAAGCATCGTCCGGTTGGGGAACGGTGTTTTTGCCTTTACCGGCCGGTTTGCGGACATGGTTGAAGGCCTGCGGGCGGCTGGCAGTGGATTCATCGGTGTTGGAAGAGCCGCGGTTGGTGAAGCGTTCCAGCTCATCGCGGTATCTTTTGATGGCTTTGAAGATGCCCATGGCCAGTTCCTGTTGGCCGCCGGCAGAGTTGAGGTATTCTTCTTCTTCCGGGTTGCTGATGAAGCCCAGTTCCACGAGCACGCTGGGCATGGCCGTAGCGGAGAGCACCCAGATGCCTTTTTCATTACGCTGACGGGCGCCTCTGCTGATACGACCGGCTTTGGTGAACTCGTCCTCGATGAGGGTAGACAACCGGAGGCTTTGGTCGAAGTAGGCGTTACGCAGGGTATTGAGCAGGATGAACGTTTCCGGGTTCTCGTCTGCGAGCTGCTTGGTCTCTTCAGAATCGGCGTCCAGTACGATCACGGAGTTTTGTTTTAGGGACTCCATTTTGGCATTGTTCTTACTGGTGGCCCATATATATGTTTCCGTGCCTTTCGCGTTGCTGGGATAGTAGGCGTAGATAGGCTGTTTTATGGCTATCTTTTTTTTCCCTTTTTTGCGGTAGACGGTTTTATAGTCCACCACTTTCCTGATTTTGCCGGTGGAGTTACAGTGGATAGACACGAAAAGGTCACCTTTGGCATCGTTGGCGATCTGTGCTTTTTTGCGGGGATCGTCAAAGCGGTCTGTTTTTCGTGTATACACTACCTTTACATCCGGTAGGTTGTCTTCGAGGATTTTGCCCAGTTTCAGGGCCACGGCCAGTGTCACCTGCTTTTCTGTTGAGTAGCTTCCTCTGGCCCCGGGGTCTTCACCGCCGTGACCGGCATCAATTACAATAGTACGGATAGGGTTTTCCTGTTTCTTTGAAACTGGATTGTTTTTTGCCTGAATAAAAAAGGTACAGGTGAAAAGAGTTCCCAGTCCTAAAATCCAAAATCGGTTCCAGCGCATGATTCTCATTTTAATGGGTGCTGTTATCACAAAAAATAAAAAAATAAGTTTATCTGTTAAATTAGTAATTCCTTTGCTCCATGCGTGTTTACAGTATGTTTCCTCTTGCCGGGCATCAAACTTTACAAGCTGTCTTTTGTAATAAATTGTATAATTTCTTGTAGGTTTGTGCCCGCCTTAACACATGAGCTCTAGCTACAAAAATAATTATAAAAAGTTTTTACGGCAGACATACCTGGCTTTTGCAGGTATGGTTATCGCCGTTCCCTTTATTATAGATGCATCAGGGGTCGCAAGGCCACACGCATCGCTGACTTTTAACAAAACTTTGGCAGATACCATTCCTGCCCGGAAAGACACCGTAAAGCCGAAAGGGCTAAAAGTGACTGCAAAACCCGGTGCAGACACCAATATCGTGTCAAAAGACCAGGATACCTCCAAAGAGGTGACCGTGGATACCGTTTTTGTTCCCAAGGTGTCCAAAGATACGCTGGACGCGCCGGTAACCTATAAGGCAAAGGACTCCATTATCCTGATGGTGCCTGACAAACGCTTTTATCTGTATGGTACTGCCAGCACCAAATATAAATCGATTGATCTTTCTGCCGAAAAAATGAATTTCGACCAGAACACCGGCGTATTGGAGGCCACCAATGCCAAAGATACCGCAGGGAAGATCATCGGCCGCCCGGTCATGAACGACGGAGGCCAGAGCTTCGAGTCAGACACGCTCCGGTATAATTTTACCTCTCAGAAAGCAAAGATCTACAATACCCGTTCCCAGTACGGCGAAGGTTATATCCATAGTGAACTTACCAAAAAAGAGTCGGATAATACCATTTTCGGCTTTAAAAACGGGTACACTACCTGTAACCTCGATACGCCGCACTTTAGCTTTAGGGCCCGTAAAATAAAGGTTATCCCTGACAAACTGGTAATTTCCGGGCCCGCCAACCTGGAAATTATGGGAATACCCACCCCGTTGTACATTCCATTCGCCATTTTCCCGATCACCCAGGGCCAGCGGTCCGGTATCCTGCCACCGCAGTATGTGGTGAACCAGCAGAAAGGGATGGGCCTCGAAAACGGCGGTTACTACTTCGGACTGGGGGAAAATATGGACCTTACCCTGCGGGGCGACGTCTATTCCTATGGCTCCTGGAGCCTCACGGCCAGCCCCACGTACCGGAAACGGTACAAATACAACGGTGGTCTGAACCTGAGCTTTGCCAACACCCGTTATGGTGATCCGGCGGTACCGTCCGAGTTTACAAAGTCCCGCGACTTTCGTATCACCTGGAACCACAGTATGGACAGCAAGGCCCGTCCGGGGGTGAACTTCGGCGCCAGCGTGAACTTTGGTAGCTCTTCCTATAACAGGTTCAACGTATTTGACTATAGCACCCGTGTCAACAACAACATCGGGTCTTCCATCACTTTTTCCAAAACATGGCAGGGTAAGCCTTATAACCTTACCCTGGGCCTGAACCACTCTCAGAACCTGGCCACCCGCGACGTGTCTATCTCTTTCCCGGACGGTACTTTTACGGTGAACACCATCTATCCGTTCCAGCCGAAAGAAATGGTGGGCACGCCCAAATGGTACGAAAAAATCGGTATCTCCTATAACGCCGTATTACGTAACCAGGCCAGCTTCAAAGACTCCGCCTTTGGTAAACAGGCGATGTTTGACGCCCTGCAGACCGGCATGCAGCATACCATCCCGGTGTCTTTCTCTATCCCGATCCTGAAAACGCTGACCCTGTCACCAGGTATCAACTATAGCGAGTACTGGTATACGAAGAAGATCACCAAGACATGGAACCCTAATAAGATAGTGACTCCAAGTCCGACCAATCCCAATGGGATCGGCGGTGTGGACACCTCTTACCAGGCTGGTTTCTTTGCGGCCCGTGATCTCAGCGCCAGTGTGTCGCTCTCTACTGCCGTATATGGCATGTATGGTTTCAGCAAACATTCAAAGGTGAAAGCCATCCGTCACGTAGTGCGCCCCACCATCAGCGCCAGCTATCGTCCGGACCTGTCCAGCAACTATTACTATAAATACAAATACTCCAATGTCGGCGACTCCGCAAGGGTGTCTTACTTCGACGGATCTGTTATCGGCGTGCCTTCGCCCGGAGCCTTCGGTGGTATTAACTTCGGCCTGGACAACAACCTGGAGATGAAGGTCTTTTCCCGCAAAGACACCTCCGGCAACCATGAGAAGAAAGTGAAACTGCTGGACGGCTTCGGTATCAACGGCAGCTACAACCTGGTGGCTGATTCCTTCAAGCTCTCCACGTTCAGTATCTACGCCCGTACCAACCTGTTTGATAAAGTGAATATCTCTGCCAGCGGAAACATCGACCCCTATCAGGTGGACGCCCGCGGCCACCGGCTGGACAAATATGTATGGCAGGCGGGGAAAATCAGCCTCGGCAGATTGACCAACGCCAGCATCTCGCTGAGCACTTCTTTCCAGTCGAAAGACAAGAAGGGCCAGGACAAACAGAAAAAGATAGACTCCCTGGAAAATATCACCAATGCCGACGCAGCCATGGCGGCCCAGCAGCGGCAGTTGCAGATGATGCGTAACAACCCCGGTGAATATGTGGATTTTGACATCCCCTGGCGTGTGGACCTGTCTTACAGCTTGTCTTATACGAATACCGTTATCCCTGATTCCGGCGGCGTAGTAAAACGTATAACCCAGTACGTTAGTTTCAATGGCGACTTCAGCCTGACACCAAAATGGAAAGTGGGGCTGAACAGTGGTTTTGATTTTACCAATATGCAGATCGCCTATACGAACATGTACATATCCAGGGACCTGCACTGTTGGCAGATGTCGATCAACCTGATACCGTTTGGCACATTCCGGCAGTTCAGCATCACCATCAACCCGAAAGCGAGCCTGCTGCGGGATTTGAGGATCAACCGATCGCGACAGTTTTACGACTTTTAGCTATTTTGATATTTTTTCATTTTATTATTTTGATATTGGAAATGCAGCGGACCTCCGCTGCATTTTTTTTATTGTTTAAATAATAGAATGGCTAGATGTCCAAATTCCAATGTTATTTTCTCTTCTTTTCGGAGGTTCTGTGCTTGATAATGATTTCATAATATTAAACCCGTCTATGTATTTTTAATTTTATATCCTGTTGTGTAATTTAAAGTCAGATATCGATCTGCAATAATCCAATGATCTGATGAAGCTAACCGGAGTCAATGAGGAAACGTTATGGAATGGCGTCATAGCAGGCGATCAGCAGGCTTTCAGGGTACTGTACGAGGCCTCGGCTGATATGCTGTATGCGTACGCATTGCGGTATTTTCCGGATAAGGAGATGATCATGGACTGCATACATGACCTGTTTACCGACCTGTACATGCAACGCGCGAACCTGGCGCGGCAGGTCAACATCCGTTTTTATCTGCTGGTTTCGTTCCGGCGTAAGCTGAACGCTTCCCTGAAAAAAAGCGCCCGCTTCTCCCTGCCCGGGGACATGGCCAACGCAGACAACTATTTCCAGCTCACTTTTGAAGCCAATGATGTGCAAAGCCTGATCATTGCACAGGAAGAACGACAAAGGGCCATGCAGCGGCTGGCCACGGAGATGAATAAACTGCCGGCCCGTCAGAAAGAGATACTTTATCTGAAATATAATTGTGAGCTTTCCTATGAAGAGGTGGCCCGTTTGATGCAAATTTCCGTGCCTACCTGCCGGACCCTTGCCTACAGGGCCATACGCCAGTTGAGACAAGAGATGCCAGTGACCACTATCCCGGCTTTTAGCCTGATGTTACTCACCTGTCTGAAAAATTTTTGAAATTTCTTTCTGAAAGAAGTCTATAAAAGTGAAACAGGCTGCTCTGTTATATAGGGGCAAATATTAGCTATGGACATCAACAACCCATCATACGGCATGGAAGACGCACCGGACGACGCTGGCGGGGACAAAGAGAAAATGATCTCCCTGGTGCGTGCGTCTGGTAATGAGCAGTTGTCTGTAGCAGAAAAGACCCTGTTGTGGGAGCGTATAGCCGCCGATATCACACAACCGCCGGTAAAAATCTGGTGGCAGCCGGGGTGGAAAGTGGCCGCCGTTATCACCCTGCTGTTGTCTGCCGGACTGGGGTGGTGGCAGTGGCATCGGACGCAGGAGCCGCTGCCCGCACTGGTGGCCTTCGCCAGCGATCAGACCTATTCCCGCGGCGATACCACCGTGACCCGCATGATACTGGGCAACCAGCAGCAACTGGCCATCCGCAATAACCACGCAGCCATCGCCTACCAGGCCAAAGGCACGCAGGTGCGGATAGACTCACAGGAGATAAAGCAGGAGCTGGCCACCGGTAAACAGGTCTTTAACACCCTGCTGGTGCCGTATGGCAACGTAGCCTCCCTGCAACTGGAAGATGGCACCCGGGTATGGCTCAACGCCGGTTCCCGCCTGGTATATCCGGCCGCATTCGGGCAGCAGCGCCGGGAAGTGTTCCTGGAAGGGGAAGCATATTTTGAAGTGGCCACGGACGCGCAGCGTCCTTTTAGTGTATACGCCAACGATATGAAAGTAGCCGTGCTGGGCACCGCATTTAATATATCCGCCTACCGGGAAGATGCCAGCTCACAGGTAGTGCTGGCCAGCGGCAGCGTGCAGCTGGAAGCCTTCAGAGGGCCGGGAAAAAAAAGCGCGCCGGTACAGTTGTCGCCGGGTAACAGGGCGTTTTACACAGGCCATAACGGCAACATGACAGTGGACAAAGTGGACATCGCCGGGTATATCTCCTGGAAAGACGGTCTGATGGTCGCAGAACATACCTCTTTATATGAAATACTAAAAAAACTATCCAGGTATTACAATCAACCAATAACAACAGACACGCGGTCGGGCAATGAAACATTTTCGGGTAACCTTGACCTGCAGAAAACACTGAACGATGTACTTGACATAATAGCTGCTACCACTTCACTGAAGTACGAAAAGCAGGGGAACACAATCATTTTTAAAACCAGATAAGCATCAGTGAAAAGCCAAAAAAAACCGGAAGATGCGGTAACATCTTCCGGTGAAGACTGCCTGCGGTAACAGGCGGCCCGGCTAACTATTTCATTAATTAAACCAAACAAATGTATGCAAAAATTTTACGTTTGTTGGCGCTACCTGCCTGTGGGCATAGTGCCAGCCAAATTATGGCATGTTATGCGGCTCATCATGATCCTGTTATGCGTAGGGCTGGTCAGCGCCTACGGTAAAACCTACTCACAGAATGCCCCGCTGAACGTGCGGGTGAACAATGCTCCGCTGCCGGAGCTTTTCCGCCAGATACAGGCGCAGAGCAACTGGCGTATTTTCTACAAGGACGAGCTGGTGCGCGGTGAGAAAAACATCACGCTGCACCTGCGCGGCAAAAGGCTGGTAGAGGTGCTGGACAAGGCCCTCGATGGTACCAGTCTCGGCTATACGATTGTAGGTACGCAGGTGGCTATCGTTCCAAAAGAAGAGCAACCTGTACGTTCGCTGAAACTGGCGCGGGAAGACAGTCTGCTAACTGTCAAAGGCCGTGTGTACGACACGCACGAACCGCCGGTAGCGCTGCCTGGCGTCACTATTGCCGTGAAAGGCACGTCCCGTGGCACCACCAGCGATGCCGACGGTTACTTCACCATACAGGCGCCCAAAAATGCCACGCTGATATTCAGCCTGGTAGGATATATCGCCACAGAATACAACGTGTTGCGCAGCAATACCGGCCTTTCCATTGCCTTGAACGAAAAAGTGTCGGCCCTTGATGAAGTAGTAGTGGTGGGGATCACAGAGCAACAGCGCAAACACATTGCCAGTTCCGTAGCTTCCCTCAATGTAAAATCTGCTATGAGCGGTAAGCCCATCACTACCATTTCACAATCACTGCAGGGCGGCGTGACCGGCCTGCAGGTGAGCCAGTCCTCCGGTTTGCCCGGCGGGGATGCTGCTACCATTAAGATACGCGGCATCACGTCGCTCAACGGTTCCAATCCGCTGGTGCTGGTAGATGGTATTCCCATGGACATGAACTTCATTGACCCGCTTACGGTAGAAAGCGTAACGGTGCTGAAAGACGCGGCGGCAGCCTCCATCTACGGCGCCAGGGCCGCCAGCGGTGTTATCCTTGTCACCACCAAAAGAGGTACGCCCGGCCGCGTGGCCGTGACGTATGACGGTTATTACGGCGTACAGTCGCCCACCAATATGCCATCCCTGGTAGACGCCCCCCAATACATGCGCATGTACAATGAAGCACTGGCCAATTCCGGTAAAACTCCCCTGTATTCCGAAGACGATATTCAACAAACCATTGCCGGTACTGACCCGGTGAAATATCCCAATACCGATTGGCAGAAAGTCATTGTCAACAAACAAGCGCCTATAACCAGTCATTCTGTCGGCGTGAGCGGCGGTAACAGCCTTGCCCGCTTTGCGCTGAACGCCAATTACCAGTACCAGGACGGTATGACGCCACTGACCAGCAGCAGGAAGTATAACATCCGCGCCAATACCTCCGTGTCGCTGGCCAAAAATTTCCAGATCAATATGGACCTGCTGGCCATTAAACGCAATATCCTGCTGCCTAACAGGACGTTGGGACATGACGGCACCCGCTTGCTGGAAGACGTTTTCCGCGTGCCGCCCACCATTCTGCCTAAGTATCCGTGGAAAGACGGCAGTACAACAGATATCTATGGCCGTTATGTGGATATCGTAAACCCGCTGGCCTATGCAGAAAAAGGCGGCCGGTTCGTCAATGAATACGGACAGTCCAGCATTAACCTGCAGCCCAAATGGGAGGTGATACCAGGACTGAACCTCCGCGGGCAGTTCAGTTACCGGCTCAACAGCGACCTGATGGGAAGTCTGCGCGATAACTATAACTTCTTCGACTATTATACAGGGCAACTGCTGCAAACATGGACGCAGCAGCGGAGCTATACACAAGCCAGGACGACCTATTACTACATCGCCGCCAATGCGGATTACACGCTCGACCTGAAAGACCATCATTTCTTCCTGATGGCGGGTTATTCGCAGGAAGAAAAAAATACAAGTTCCAGCACTGCCGGTACTTATCTGTACATCAACTCCCTGTTGTCTTCCTATGCCAAACTGAACTACTCTTACCAGGACCGTTACCTGCTGGAACTGACCGGCCGTATGGACGCCTCTTCCAAATTTGCGAAGGGACATAAGTATGGTTTCTTCCCGTCAGTTGCATTGGGCTGGAATATCAGCAAAGAGAAATTCATGTCGTCCGTGAAAGCGGTCAGCAATATGAAACTGCGTGCTTCCTACGGGCAGCTGGGCAACGAGTCGGACGTGGACCTGTACCAGTACCAGACCACGATCAATTCAGGAACAGGGCTGGAGACGACCTATGGTAACCCGGACCTGAGCTGGGAAACCGTGAACATGGCTGATGTAGGATTGGACATCGGTTTGTTTAACAACAAACTGGAAATCGTGGTGGATTATTATAACAAACTCACCAGGGATATTATTCTGCGTCCGCCGTTATCCTATACCGGTGGCTTTGAAGACAAGGTGCCTGTCAATGCCGGCAAACTGCGCAACACCGGCTGGGAAGCTTCGGTGAATTACAATGGCAATATCGGCAAGAACGTTTCCGTGTCTTTCCGTCCGGGCGTGACCTACAATAAAAATGAGATCGTATCGCTGTTGAGCGGGCCTTATGTAAGCGCTACAACGATCCAGCAGGAGGGCGGTCCATATGGCGGCATCTTCGGTTACAAAACCGCCGGACTGTTGCAGGAAAGTGATTTTGACAAAGACGGTAAGCCGTTGATACCGGTATTGCCAGGCGCTAAACCCGGTGATATCAAGTATTTAGACATCAGCGGCAATAAAATCATCGACGGGTCTGATCAGACATTGATTGGCAACCCTATCGCGAGGCTGAACTACTTTGCTAATTTCCGGGTAGCGTATAAAAACTTCGACCTCGAATTTCTGTTGCAGGGCACCGGTAAGTCAGACGTAGTACTGGCGGGCATGCTGGCATTGCCGATGGACAATAGTAAAGACGGTGGCGTGCCTACCCGTTTCTATGCAGACAACTATTGGACACCTCAACGTACCAACGCGATGTTCCCGCGGTTGAACACGTTGCCCACCAATAATAAATTATCCTCTGATTTCTGGTTCCAGAATGGCGCTTACCTGCGTGTGAAGTATATCCAGCTGGGATACAATACACAGGCCGACTGGCTGAAACGTGTTGGCATCCGTGGTTTGCGGGTATATATGAATGCGCAGAACCCGCTCACCTTCAGTAAACTGAAACTTACTGATCCCGAAAGCCAGGGTGATCAGTGGACCTATGGTATCATGAAGGCATTTATTGCCGGTATTAATGTTCAACTCTAATAATGGTCGTATGAAAAGAATATATGCAGTCATTTTTTCAGCCGTAATGCTGACATGTAGCAGTTGCGAAAAGTTCCTTACTCATGATGACCCCGTGAGTGTGACCGATGATAACTGGTGGAAGACAGAAGCCAATGCCACCGGTGCATTGGGATCGGTATATGCCGGTCTGCCGGGCGGTTCCAGCGGGCGGCAGCTGATGTTCCTCTCTGCTTTGAGTGATGAAGCCGTGGCCCGTCAGGATACCCGTGGCGCCTATGAAGCGTTTGCCAAAGGGTTACAGAACAGTAACTGGGACGTGGCGCTGAACCTGTGGCGCGATGATTACAAGGACGTACGTCGTGCCTGCCGCTTCCTGGAAAATGTGGACCGTTGTTACATGGACTCTTCGCTGAAAGACCGTTACAAGTATGAAGCACGCGCGATGCGTGCCTATTATCATATGGAGATGATGTTGTTTTTTGGTGGTATCCCGATCGTTACTAAATCACTGGAGCCGGCCAACAGCAACACCACCCGTAATTCCGAAAAAGAGGTGTATGATTTTGTAGTGAATGAACTGACGGAATGTGCGCCTCATTTGCCGGACGTGTACAACAACAACGAAGCGTGGCGTATTTCTTCCGGTGTATGCTGGGCGCTGATCGCCAAGCTGGCGATGTTTTACAAGGAATACGAGACTGCTAAGATGGCTGCCAAAAAGGTAATAGATCAGAATGTGTATGCGTTGTACCGCAGTACCAATACCAAAGTAAACAGTTTTGCGGAGTTGTTTACATACGCAGGTGAGTTGAACAAAGAGCGGGTATTTTTCCGTGACAATGGTTGTTCCAATGCATGGAAAACTTTCGCGCCGTACGGCGTAGGCGGGCAGACAGTAGTATCCCCCACGATGAAAGTAGTCAACAGTTTTGAAACGCTGCAGGGTAAAACATTGCAGGAGCTGGGGCCGGATTCGCTGGCGATCTACCAGAAAGACCCCTTCTATAAAAACAACCGCGACCCGCGTTTGGTGGCGTCTGTGCTGGTACCGGGACAGATATATGAGAAAGACACGCTCCGGCCGTTTTCCAGCGAGGGCAGTGACCGTATCGGTATCCTCAACAGTACGGCCACCGGTTTCTGGGTAAAAAAATATCTTGATCCCAAAGACCGTAATGGCGCCAGTCCTTCGCTGGATTATATGATCATCCGTTACGCAGAGGTACTGCTGAATTATGTAGAAGCGCTGGTGGAGCTGGGTGACTGGCAGAATGCTGATGTCATCAAACATCTGAATGATATCCGTACACGTGCAGGCATGCCCGTAGTAGACGTTACCAAATACAATACGCAGGAAAAGCTGCGTCAGCTGATACGCCGGGAGCGTACTGCCGAGCTGGCGTTCGAGGGGGCCCGCTTTTATGATATCCGTCGCTGGGACATGCTCGGGGACGTGATGAACGGGCAGGTGTATGGCGCTGTGGACCCGGCCACCGGTCAGCCGGTGCTGGTGGAAACACGTTCCTGTAATGTGCAGCGTGATTTCCGTTATCCTATTCCGTTGAATGAATTGTTAGCGAACCCGAAGATGACACAGAACCCGCTTTATTGATATTGTCCTATACCAACATGAAAGAACCCGTTTGAATCATCAAACGGGTTCTTTGTTTTTATCTTTTCTGCTTACAGCTTATCCTGGTTAGTGGTATAGTAGTCCCACATGATTTTAAATACCTTCTCTTTCAGTGCCGGCAGGTCATCGCGTGTCATGCCGGTGGTAGGGATGGGAGGAAGTATGTGATAATGGATAGGATGTGGCCAGGCAAAGAATGTTTTACCGGGCGGTTGTATTTTCCTGGTGTTAAACAACAGGGATGGCATCAGCGGTGTCTGAGTATCTATGGCGAGGGCGAAAGCGCCGTCATAGAATGCTTTCAGTGGTTCGGGCGTACGGTTGCGGGTGCCTTCCGGGTACAGTAGCATGTGGATGCCCAGGCTGAGCGCATGTTTCATGTCCACGACGCTTTGTTTGCGGCTGGCCTCACTGCTGCGGTCTACCAGGATACTGCCGATTTTGTACAGCACGCTGAACAGCGGTATTTTAGCCATGGAGGCCTTTGCCAGTGTTTTGTTGGCGCCGGGCACATAACCGGTGGTAACGGGAATGTCCATCAATGCATTGTGGTTGCATACTATTACATAGGTTTGGCCGGGGGCGAAATGTTCCTGTCCCTTTAGTCTGGCCGGGCAACCGATCAGCGGCAGGTAGATGTTCATCCACCGGCGGCCGAGGGCCACAAAAAAAGCGGAAGGGGTAGGCTCGGGCCAGAAGGAGGCGATCCAGATGGGAATGAAGACTATCAGCATGGTAGTTGCGAACAACAACAATGCGTACAGTGCGTAGATTCTTCCCAGTATATTTTTTAACATAACTGACAGCTTATGGTAAAGGTACTGATAGTATGTAAATGATTAAAGGCGCCAGTCCACCGGTTCAATGCCTGCTTTGAGTAAAAGTTCATTGGTTTTGGAAAAGTGTTTGCAACCGAAGAAACCATTGGCCGCACTGAAAGGGGAGGGATGCGCCGCTTTCAGGATATGATGGCGGGTAGCGTCGATGAGGATTTGTTTGTCCTGTGCGAAGCGGCCCCACAGCAGAAATACCACATTGTTTTTCATGTCGGATATTTTGCGGATTACTGCGTCGGTGAAGTTTTCCCAGCCTATTTTACTGTGGGACGCTGGTTCGCTGGCCCTTACCGTCAGGAAGGCGTTGAGCAGGAGCACGCCATGTTCCGCCCATTTGGTCAGGTTGCCGCTGGTAGGTATTTCGAGGCCGAGATCGGTTTGCATTTCCTTGTAGATATTACCGAGGGACGGCGGTGGTTTGATGCCGTCCGGTACGGAGAAACTGAGACCATGGGCTTGTCCGGGGCCATGATAGGGATCTTGCCCTAAAATGACTACTTTTACCTTGTCGAAAGGCGTTTGCTGGAAGGCGTTGAAGATGTTGTTACCTGCCGGGTAGATGGTTTTTCCGAGGGCTTTCTCGTGTTTCAGGTGCATGACAATCTCCGCGAAATAGGTTTTGTTGAACTCATCTTTGAGTACTTCTTTCCAGCTGTCTTCGATCTGTACGTCCATAGTTTTTAAATCAATATTTTAGAAAAATTAAATTAAATTTGATTTATTGGAAAATATTTCCATAAATTTGCACTCCCAAAATGAGAGATAAATATAGGAATTTATTTCACATTAAGAGGAAAAACAAAATATAAGTCTCGGTAGCTCAGCTGGATAGAGCAACTGCCTTCTAAGCAGTAGGTCATTGGTTCGAATCCAATCCGGGATACAAAAATAGAGAAGGGCTGCGCAATTAAGCGCAGCTTTTTTTTGCCCATCGTGAAATTGGTTGACACTTCTTCAACTACTATTATAGAATTATCCTGATTTGGGTTTACCTTCCATTTTGTAAAACTTGATTTGACGTTCATACCCATGAAAGAGCAACTGTTTAACCTGTATCAAGGAAGAAAGGAGCAATTTTAAAATATAGTGTCCCAATTTCCTGATAATGCTTTAGCCGGACCGTTTCTTATGTCCCCTAACGCGGCTTATTCTAACCAAAAATTACGTCTATTAATCGTTGGTCAGGAAACTTGTGGTTGGGGGGATTCTGCAGATGTAGCGGAACAGATGGAGGTATATGAATCATTTAACATTGGCGAGAACTATAGAGCTACTCCGTTCTGGAATATGGCAAGAAAGATTGAAAGAGCATTAGGTAATGAAGAGTATTCCTGTGCTTGGTCTAATGTCAGCAAATTCGACCTAGACGGGGGGCGAGCTTATGGTAAGTTTTTGAGGCGAGGAGGTATGGAAAATAGATTTATTGAGACAGTTGAGGAATTGGTTAAACATTGAGGTGCTGGGTACCATTTTTTCTCTGGCCTTAACTTTCTTCTGCGTTGCCAATCACCTCGCCGACCTTACCCATCTTGGCGCATCGCCTGTATCTTTCCTTAACATCATATTCAACTGTGCCGCATGATGTTGCACATGCCGCATGTTATACAAAAACAGTTCAAACACGGTCATCACTTTGTTGCCTTCGACTTCTACCCATTGTTGTGCAAAATCTGCCTCTGTCATGTCCAAAATAAGGTCATGGCATTTTTTTCTGCTTGCCTGTAAATAATCCAGTATTTCTTTTTGACTGTAAATCCTGTCGGGCACAATATCATCAATGCCGTCGGCGGGGATGGTTTCACTGAGCGTGAATGGAAGCGGGGACGAGAGTGGGCCTGCCGGAATGGTCAGGTAATAGTCCAGGAAGATGGCTACATGATAAGACATGTAGAAAAACTTTTTCTCCGTGTTCCAAAGACTTTCAGGATAAGCGGAAACGGCGTTGGTCACCATGTCAATGCAGCCGCCAAATTGTTTCCACAAACCTTCTTTGATAGTCTGTATCATGATATCGGTTTTATCGTAATAATTTAGCTATTTCCCGGCAAATTATGGCGGCCGATTTTCAAATGTGTGGGCGGTGGTGTATCTTCATGCGGTAGCATGATATCTCCGGTTAACTTTAATTTCGCCATAAATGACTGACCTGTCTAATCAAAAGCCTTATTGCACTGTTGTCGATAACCAGAATGTAGCAGTGGTAGTATTTGGAAATGAACTCGATGAATTATCGGACTACGCTATGGATGCCGGAGACCCTTTCTGGTATATTATGGGCACCGATGCCTGGTTTGAAATACAGGAAGTGGACGGCCAAAAGGTATTATCGGCATGTGACTGTGATACTACCTATTTCCACTGCCCGGTCGATGAACAGGCCTTATCCTTGCTTCAGCAGGAAAACGGGATACTGGTCCTTTTTTCCCGTGTACCGCTAAACGCCGCAGACATCAAACAGACATCCGACCTGGAAGAGTTAAGGGAATGGATCAGCAATGAGATCGGGGATGATAATATGGAAGGGCTGATTTATTGTTTTTACACGGCAGAAGACAAGAAAAAATACCATGGGGATAACTGAGCGTAATTAGTTTTATTATTGCAGTGATTATATCAACCATCATTGCCACTGGAGAATAACTTATGAGAAAATTGTTTTTATTGTTTTTGCTGTCACAATCGGTGTCCCCGGCTATATTGGCTATGCCCGCAGGGCCGCAACCGACAGGCGACAGCCTGAAAATCTACAACAAAGTACTTGGTACCAAAGAGATGAAAGAGGACTTGCTGCTTTTCCGTGATATCCGCGAAAAGGCCAATTCCGGGTTATACCGCTACCGTACCAAAAAGCAGGTGGACAGTATTTACAACGTGGCTTTCAAAGAGATCAGGAAGCCGCTGAGCACCACTGAATACTTCAAGATAATACTGCGGCTGACCGATTTTGAGGGCAGTTGCCATAACTACACGGAGGTGGGAAAAGACCTGATGGACTTTTACGCCCGCCAACGCGGGTATTTCCCTTATGATCTGAAATATATTGAGGGGAAGATCATCTTCAACAATCAGACAAAAGAGATCCCGGCAGGTTCGCGCGTATTGAGCATTAACGGCGTGCCTGACACCTCCCTGATGCAGTCCTTCTACAAGTATTTTTCTGCTGATGGGTTTAACACCACACAGAAATGGAGCGGAAGCGTGCAACGGTCTTTCAATTACCGTTATATGATCGAGTATGGCGTGAAGGACAAGTTCACCGTTACGTTTAATCCACCCTACAGCAAAGAAGTGAAGACAGTCACCCTGCCGGCAGTAACATTGGACGCCCGGAAGGAGAACCAGAAGAGCCGCTACAGCGCCGGTGTCGACAGCCTTATCGACTATAACACACAACCCAAGTACAGCTTCCGGATGATAGACCAAGGCACCGGACTGCTCAGCTTCCGCATTTTCAGCATGGCTGACGGAGCAGACGATCCCAGGTTCCCGGGATACGTACGTTTTATTGACAGTGTGTTCCAGGCGCTGGATAAAAACGCCGTACCGAACCTGATCCTGGATATCCGGAGTAATCCAGGTGGCAGTGATCCCACCTTCGAGCAGCCCATGATGTACCTGACAGACCATCCCTTCAAAGAAAACAAATCGGCCTATGCCAACTTCGACCGGGACACCATCCCCTATATGCAGTATTTCTGGGGTGTAGGCACTGACACCAAATGGGGACCGGAACAAATAAAAGAGGGCAGAAAGTTCCTGAAAGAATATCTGCTGCCCTACAAAGACGGAAAAAGCTATCAGGACAGTGTCCACAACCCGGTTTATTATCCTAAACAACCGGCCTACAAAGGACATTTGTACCTGCTGATTGATGAAAACACCGCTTCTGCTGCCTCCCACCTGGCTTCATTGGTGAGGGCATATGCAAGGAATACCACCATCGTAGGTGTGGAGACCGTTGGCGGTTACTACTGCCACAACGGACATGCAGGGTTGGTATATGAACTGCCGCACTCTAAAATCAAGACGAAGTTTTCCATCATGTATGTGGAGCAGGATGCGCCCGTAAAACCCAACCAGCCGGAAGGAAGAGGGATCATGCCTGATTACGAGGTATGGCAGAACTATGAGGATTATATGAAACAGAAGGATAGCCAGGTAGCTTATGTGCTCCGGCTTATCAGCGAAAAGAAATAACATTTGTAAATACAGCCAAGGTAAAGCCTTATAACTCAGCGTTGTAGGGCTTTATCGTTTCTCTCTTTTATATTCCCCCGTTTGTGTATTTATTTTAATCAGATCAACCTGGTTTCTATTGTTCTCATTCTCTTCTCCAAAAACGTAGAAACTGCCTTCTTCTCCAATTTCAATCCGGTAGGTGCTCCGCGAAAAGAGATGTTTGTTGGCTTTGTTTTGATCAAATATCTCCTGTGCTTTTTCGTAGGAGATGGCAGCTGCTTTGGAGATACTGTCAAATGCCGGTGTTTGGGGAGCAATCATCTGTTTAAACCTGTCTTTTTCCGGATGCAGCCAACCGTCGTTTTTCAGGAGCGTGCCACCTGATGGCGCATTGTTGACTACACAGTCTTCTGAAAAACGGCAGTCATGGCCACCTACATAGCCCATCATGCCATAATGCAGGTAAGCATAGTGATGGTAGCCTGAAATATAATAGTGTAGGCCTCCTTCGGTATTTACCACGATAGTGTCTTTTTTTAAAAAGACGGGGTAGGGAATATTGGTCGAAAAATAAGTACTGTCATCTGAGATATAGGAGAATTGGGTTTTGACCAGGGTATCCCTGATAAATTGCCCGTTTCTGAGGATTTTAAAGCGCAATTGCCGGATTTCTTTCGGCCTGAACCCTGAAAGCTGAATTTTCGGTTGTTCGGTAATGATACTGACGGTATCGCATATTTTACTGTACTTTTCACCATCTTCTTTCGCCTGCCGGCGTTTTTGTTCCGAGGTTACCCAGAAGCATCCGGCCACGAACAGTACCAGTACCAGGAAGATGCCGAGGAGAATAAGGACGTATTTCAGGAGTTTTTTCATTTTTGTTTTCTGATGGTAGCAATATGGTAAAAAAAAGCATACCGATGACCGGTGGATTGATATTTACCGGTATTGGATAAATATTCGCGAAGGTACCGCTAACGGGAATCATTGCTTATTCGCTAATCTTTTAGTAAATTGATTGTGTCCGAAATAAATCCGGCTTTCCGTTATGAGCACCCGTATTCCATCCACCTCCCGGAGGATCATAGAAACGATCATTGTGTTGCTGCTACTGCTGGGGCTCATGTATGCCTTGTATGATGTACTGAAAGTATTTTTCGGTGTATTTACCTTTGCCATTATTTTCTCGGTTTCTCTGTTCAGTCTTTACGAAAAAGGTGTTGTGTGGCTGGGGGGCCGGCGTAAGCTGGCGGCCGTTATTTATTCGCTGCTGCTGGTGGCTGTGGTAGCGTTACCTTTCGCCTATGCGGTCTCCACGGTCAATGATCATCTGAAAGAAATCGGCTACTGGCTGGAAACAGCCAGGGACGAAGGTATTCCGGACCTCCCGGGGTGGATCACCAATCTGCCGCTGGTAGGAAAGGAGGCGGCGCAGTTCTGGCATGAATTGCAATTGCGGCCGCGGGAGACGGCCGGTATCTACGAACGGCAGATCATGCATAGCATTCATCATGTAGTGACCACGGGAGTGGGCATCTTGGGAATGGCTTTGCAGGTGGTGTTGGGGATTGTGGTCTCCGCTATTTTCCTGGTCAGCGGTGACCGGCTGATGCGGCCGGTACGCGCTACTATGACCCATATGTTTGGCGACAAAGATGGTTATGCCTTGCTGGCAGCCACCGCACAGGCGGTGAAAGGTGTTTCCATCGGGGTGATGGGCACCGCGCTGGCCGCTGCCGTGGTATCATGGATAGGCTTCACTATAGCAGGTATCCCGTTCGCCCTGGCACTCGCGGCCATCGTGTATTTCCTGGTGCTGATACAGGTAGGGCCGTTGTGGGTGTGGATACCCCTTGTTATCTGGATGGCCATGCAGGGAAATACGGGATGGGCCATCTTCCTGGCGATTTACGGCGCCGGCGTACTGCTGCTGGACGGCGTATTAAAACCGGTGCTCATTGCAAAAAGCGGAAAACTTCCGTTTCTTGTGCTTTTCCTCGGAGTTATCGGTGGTATGATCGCATGGGGATTTACCGGCATGTTCAAAGGCGCCATTATCCTGGCGGTGTTCTATACTGTCTTTAATTCCTGGCTGGAAAAAACGAAATACTATGCACCTAAAGAATAAGTAATGAAACAATTTTTCCTGCTGAGCACCCTGACAGTGCTGACACTATGCCGGACAGTGACAATGGCCCAAAACGCGTTCAAGTTTGCGCTGATGACAGACATCCACGTGGGCAGCGATCATGCAGCTGAAGACGTACAGCGCAGCGTGGCCGACATCAATCAAAACCCTTCCATCGCTTTTGTGATCATCTCCGGAGACATTACCGAATTTGGCGCTGATGAAGAACTGAAATTGGCCAAACGGCTGCTGGACAGCCTCAACAAGCCCTGGTACATCATTCCCGGCAACCATGATACCAAATGGTCTGAAAGCGGCGGCAATACCTTCCGCCGCGTATTCGGTAACGAAACGTTTTCGTTTAAGCATGGCGGCTACTGGTTCATCGGTACCAACTGCGGTCCCAATATGCGCATGGGCCCCGGACAGGTGCCCCGCGAAAATGTGGTATGGCTCGATAACTTGCTGAAAACAAAAGATACCACCACGCCCATTATTTATATCAACCACTACCCGCAAAATGCTGACCTCAACAACTGGTACGAAGCGCTCGACCGTCTGAAGCAACACAACGTTCAGCTGGTCCTCTGCGGCCACGGCCATACCAACAAAACATACGATTTCGAAAATATCCCCGGCGTAATGTGCCGCTCCAACCTGCGCGCGAAAGACAGCATCGGCGGTTATAATATCATCACCGTGGCCAACAACCAGGCAACTTTCGAAGAAAGAACGCCACTGATCGGTAAAAACCGGCAATGGACGGTCCAACCGCTGAAAAGCCATCATGCCCGCTACGACACGGCCCCGTTTGAACGCCCGTCCTTCGCGATGAACGACTCATTCCCCGGTGTAAAAGCACTCTGGACTTTCCAGGACAACAGCGATATCGGCTCCGGTATGGCAGTGGTGAAAGACCTGGTGATCTCTACCAATACGGCCGGCGAAGTTTATGCGCTGCAGGCTGCCAACGGAAAAAAGAAATGGACGTTCAAAACCGGCGGTAAAGTATATGCCACACCGGTAGTAACCGGAGACAACATCGTGGTGGCTTCTTCCGACCATTATATCTATTGTATCCAGGCTTCCAACGGTAAACAACGGTGGCGTTTTGAAACCGGCAAACCAGTGGTGGCCAGTGCTGAGGTGGCTAACGGTATCGCCTATGTGGGCGCGTCCGACGGGCATTTCCGGGCCATCAATGTGGCAACGGGCAAACTGGTGTGGGAATTTTCCGGCGTGAACGGCTTCGTGGAAGATAAGCCATTGGTATACCAGGGCAACGTGTACTTCGGCAGCTGGGGCAACGATTTTTATGCTCTCGACGCTGCTACCGGCGCATTGAAGTGGAAATGGAACAACGGCGCCTCCAACCGCATGTTTTCCCCTGCAGCCTGCTACCCGGTGGGCGCACAGGGCAAAGTATTCATCGTGGCGCCGGACCGCTACATGACGGCATTTGACAGTCAGACCGGCAGCGTTATCTGGCGTAAAACAGTGCCAGGTGTAAGAATGCGTGAATCCATCGGGCTGGCGGCAGACAGCAGCCAGACTTTCATCAAAACGATGGACGGCAACCTCTACGGGGTGTCCGCCACCGCCGATACCATGCAACTGCTGTGGAAATCACCGATCGAGATGGGCTATGAACTGGACCCTGCAGCAACAATAGAACGCGATGGCGTCATCTTCACGCCCACGCATTCAGGCGTGGTGTACGCGGTTAACCGTAAGGACTATACGTTGTTATGGAAACACAAGCTGTCCAACTGCCTGGTAAACGCGGTATTGCCGATAGGCAACCGGAGAGTGCTGGTAAGCACCATGGACGGGAAACTGGCCTGTATAGGGTACTAACTGTATGGCATATATGAAAAGAGCGGGCACATTGCCCGCTCTTTTTTATTTAGAGATACATGCCACCCACTTTGCCTTTAGGAAGCGGATTGTTTTTTATTTTCCAGAATAACCGGCCATAGTTGTCAGCGCCATGTTGGTTAAAGTCAGGGTGAATGTGGCTGATCTGGTTGTTACTGAAATCAGCATTATGGATGAAGATGTGTGCCATATGTGCCGGCAGTTCAGTCAGCTGATTATTCTGCACCCAGAAATCATCAAAACGGGTATTAGCGGCTATTGGCGGCAGTTCGCTAATCTGGTTGTGATGAGCATAAAAATCGGTCAGGGCCGTTACAAATATAGACGGATGTAGTTCTGTTAGCTTATTATGAGAGATGTCAAGTGAGCGCATGGCAAACCTGCAGCCTGTCATGTCAAAGGACGTCAGCTGGTTGCGGGACAGGTTCAGCTGTCCCCACGATACGGGTTCTCCTTTCGCTGCGACCGACAGCTGGGTCATGTCAACCACTGATATTTTATTGGAACGTAACAGCAGCCAGGATAATTTGCGTCTGCCGAGGAAATGAGGAAAGTCAGTGATCTGGTTGTTACTGAAATCCAGCTGGTCCAGCTTTGGTAAACGCATCAAAGCCTGGGGGACGGCTGTCAGCTTGTTGTTCCGGGCTTCCAGCAGGGCCAGTTGCTGCATGTCAAACACCGCTTCCGGAATGGCTGGCAGCTGATTGTTGCTTAGCTTAAGCCCTAAGAGGCCTTTCAGCGACTTTAACCAATCCCAGTTTTTCAGCTTTACGCCGGTAGCGTCCAGTGATTTCAGGTGTACCAGTGATTGCAGCGAATCTTCCACCGCCAGCGTATTGTGGGCTATCTCCAGGGTTTCCAGCTGTGTCAGCGTACCGATGGAGCCCGGGATGGTGATGTGGCAGCTATTGAGCCGCAGGTGCTTGACATTGGGCATCTCCGCAAAGATGGAAATGGCCGCATCGATATTAAGGCCTTCACAGCTTTCAAAATCCCAGTCGGTGATCTGTGTAAAGAAAGCTATTTCCGGCGGCAGTGTAATGTTGGCAATACCTTTCATGCTGAAGGAGCTGACACGCACTTTGCTGATATTGTTGTTGGAACCGGCCACCAGCTGGTACATCAGGCGAAACATCACTTCGTCCACATCCTGGCTGGACACTATCCGCTGTAATTTTGAACTCACGTTACCGCCTACACGCAAAGAGATTTTATTGTTTTTTACCTGTTGCCGGAAAGCCTGTGAGCCGTATTTGTCATACAGTTTCTCTGCTTTTTTATGGATTTTTTTATCGGGATGGGCCAGCATCACTACGGCCAGCAACGTCTGAATGATTTTGTTGGCGCCGCCTGCTTCGATGATCTCAAATGCCAGCTGGTAGTTGTCGGGGTCATTAGAGGCGAAGAGGCGCAGCAGTTGTGTATTGGCAGCTTCATTATCGTCCTGCAGCAGCCAGTGGTCATCTTTGCTGATCAGCACTTCATTGAGCTGGTCTGTGGTGATAACGTGGCAACCGGCGTCCAGCAAAGGCATCAAATCTTCCATGGTGGTGTCTGTGCCAATAACCACGATAGTGTTGTTGTCTGCCTGTTTATTGTTGACAGTAATACCATATTGCTCCAGCTTTTCATTGATGGATTTCTGGCTTTCTCCTTTGGGCTTGGCCAGCAAATGAAGATTAGGATGCTGTTGGGCGGCGATGGCATCGGCCAGTTGATTGGGCAGCAGTGCATTTACGGCAGGTATCACTTTCAGGTATATACCAAATAACAGCTGTAACTGAAGCGCATTATAGGTTTTGTCTTTCACCTTCAGGCGAAAGGCAGGTAAACTCTCCCGGAAAGCGTAGTGTATCTGTACTTTATGGGTGGTGGCCACACATAAAGGTGTTTTATAAGGCTCCGAGCGCCAGAGACCATTGTAGCTGATATCTACCTTTTGCAGTTTGTCCAGCAGCGGCATATTTTCCGGGGACAATAACTGGTAGTAATCATCTCCGGTGACGGTGATGTGCAGTTCGCGCAGGTTGGGCAACGCTGCTACAAGGGCCATTACTTCCGGAATATTTCCTTTCATTTTGTCATTGGACAGCGTCAGTTGTGTCAGTTGTTTTAGCTGAAACAGGTTGTCCGGAAAGGCATTGCCGCGCCAGTTGTCCAGGTCCAGGATACGAAGGTCCGGCAGCTGTGCCAGCAGCGACAGTCCTTTATTGAGGTCCATATTGCCGTTGCTGAGACGGACGCTTTGCAGCTGTTGTAATTGAATGAATTCCTCCGGCAACGCTTTTATTTTGGTGCCTGAAATATTCAGTGTTTTCAGTTGTTTCAGGGAATAAATGGAGCCAGGCAGCGTGGTCATGTTTTTAACATGCAGCGCTACATGTTCTGCCTTGGGATATTCCAGGAAAATATCGTCCGGGAGCTGGTCTATTTCTCCGTTGGTATCCCATATATCCAGATTTTTATCGTTTCCGTAGCGGATATACTTACTTAGGTCTTGCATCATCACATTACATTTTGGCGAGCAGCAATTTGGCTACTTCAGGTATACTGTACAGTTTTTTCAGGCTTTTGTTGGTGGCATTTACCAGGTCCTGCGCCATGGCCAGCCGCAGGTCGTTGGGGATAAAGCCCAGTAAGATAAAGGCTTTGAGGTTGGCGAAGGCTTTGTCGCTGAGCTCTTCTTTGGTATTGAGCAGGTGGTTGGTCAGCCTGGTCATTATTACGGAGAGGATGTCCATGCGTTTGGTCTGGCCGTCTACCAATGCTTTGATCTGTCCTTCCAGTATCTGGAAATTAGGCGCGTTCAGAATATCCTCCGGCGCGATAAGTTTATCGAGGTCCATATTCACGAAGGTGATGAACGCGGTGGTGGTGGCTTCGTCAAGACAGCCGTCGCCCAGCATTTTCACCAGGTCGAGGTCTGCACGCAGGTCGGTAATGGTTTCGAGCGACTGGAAAAACTGTACCAGTGAGCGCGGCGTGGTACGGGTGCCGGTAACTACTTCCGGATAGGCGAGAATGAAGTCGATACCACGCGGGTCGATGCCGGCGTTTTCTGCCCAGCGTGCCCATGTTTTTACATCAAACTCCATGGTGACGTGCATCATACGGGTAAGCATGGCGTCGTCCATGGTGGAAACGGAATAGTCGCCGCCATCAGGATTGGCGGTGAGTATAATGATCCAGCCTTCGGGGAAACGCCAGCTGACCAGCTCATAGTTCTGCAGCAGTTGCATGATGCCCCGCAGGATACGGTCATCGGCGCGGTTTACGTCGTCTATCAGGAATATGCCGGGACCGGCTTGTTTGGGAACCCAGTCGGGCGCCACAAACTGAGTAGCGGCATTATCGAGGTGGTGAGATATTTTGGGCATCCCCAGCAGGTCGCCCATTTCCTCAAATTGTGCGGGGGCAATATAGGTGAACTGGTAACCTTTGCGCTGGGCGAAGTCGCGTACCATTTCTGTTTTGCCGATACCGTGCAGGCCCCAGATACAAATGGGGGTAGGCCTGCGTTTACCGGCATGTTGGGGGGTATCAAAATGCTGATGGGTCACATGTTCGAGCATTCTCTCCACCTGTTGGGCATTGACTTTTGTTCCGTAGGTGATGTAGTTGAATTGCGGTGTTTTTGTTGTTGCCATAATTTGTTCGCAGTTCTCGGTATATATTTTTTTTCAGGATGATATTAATTTGGCTTTTCTGCCCGGGAGTGCCTGGAATTCCTCAGAATCGCCGGCAATGCCACCGTGGCTGATCACCCACAACAGCGGGAAACGGGCCGTGATAGTGGGTGCGGGGGCAACGCCATCGGTAAAGTAGATCAATCCGTCGGGACGGAAATTATCATTGCCGTATTCAATCGGCGGATTAAAATCGGTACCGCCGCGGCCCATGATAAATTCCGGCGGCACGCCCTTATAGGCATACACACGCTGTACGGTGGCATCGCACTCGAGCACCTGTATTTCGGCACCCTGCCGCCAGATATGATGCACTTCGTTAAAGAAGGTGGAAAGCTCTTCGCGGTCAATGCTGCCGGAAGTATCTACCGCTATCAGCAGTTTTTTCTGTTTCCGTATTTTGATACCGGGATTGGTGCCAAAGCGTTTGGACGGGCGTTTGAGCGTGCTGCGTACTTTCGTTTTGCTGCTGCTCTCAGAAAAGATTTTGATCACCCGGCGCCAGTCCACTAATGGTTTGCTTTTCAGTAATATAGTATCCAGGTAAGACCTCAGTGAGGCCGGTAATTTGCCATATCCTTTTTGGTTGGTCCTGTTGCGCGCGATGCCAATCAGGTTGTCTATTTCCAGGCTGGTCAGCTCTTTTTCAAGCTGGCTGCGTTCAAAGATTTCTCTCCACTGGCGGTGCCGGTCCATACCATGCGACGCTTCGGAGATAGCGCACAACATGCGCGCGCATTCGGTGTCTTTGTAGATGGTGTCTATATTGTCGCGCAGGTGTACCAGTTTCTCGTAGTAGTAGCGCCAGGTCTGGTCTTTTTCAAATTGTAATTCCGGAAAACCCTCCATGAACACCGATTCCACCGGCAGGTGCGCACGGTCGATGTACTGGTTGACCACAATGTCCATCGCGATGTTGACCAGCAGGCGGTCAGCCGTTGGTTCATGCACCAGTGTATGCTTAAAAACGATGTGCAATACTTCGTGTTTTACCACACCATAACGGTGACGTTTATCCGTAAAAAAGTGGTCCCAGAACGTCGGGTTGATATAAAGGGTGTGGCCCCGCTCGCGCAGGCCTACGGCCATGGTCTGAATGTCGGAATCGGGACTGGTGACTTCCTTATTGATGGCAGCAAAAAAACGGGAATAGAAAGGCTCCTGCATCAATAGTTCTATGCTGGTCCGGGTAACTTCTTCCAATATTCTTCTATGGTCCATTATTGTTGGCGGGGTGTTTTGGGACAGCAAAATATAATAAAAAGGTTAATGCACAAAAGCGGCGAATGATTTTAGTCGTCCGTCAATAGGGTAATGCCCGTAGTAGGGCCCTGCTGGCGGAGAACAGACTGCCGGCCTGTGGCCAGATTGACTTCCCGGATATATCCGCCGAGGTCTGTCACATAGGCTTTGTTATCTTTTTCATCCGCTGTCAGGCCGATGCCTTCCTGCAAGCCCGTAACCAGTACGTGGTGATTGATGAGCCGGCCGTCTTCTGCGATGGTGGCGCTGTTGAGCGAGTTGCCGTTGGGTGGCGCGCCACGGTCTGTCCAGTACAACCGGCCGCTTACCGCTCCAAAGTCCAGGTCAATGGGTTCCGGCAGCTGATCGAGCAGCAGCGTGATATCAGTCCGGTTATCTGCCGTCTGTCCTTCAGGAATATTGATGCCAGCCCGGAATATGCGTCCTTTCCCGCCTTTGGCAGGACCTTTCTGCGTCCAGTAGATATGTTGGCGTGATGTGTCCAGGGCGATGCCTACACAATGTCTTTCCGCTTCCAGCCGGTCCAGTTCGTTCCTGCCCCGTCTGACCAGTGTTTCCAGACCAGTGCCGTCCATCCGGCAGCGCATCACTGCCATTCCCTCGCGATCGCACCAGTAAAGGAATCCGTGTTCCGGGTCGCCTGTCAGCTGTTTCGGCGTGGTGACGGCACCGTTGCCCACCAGTATCCGGTGTTGTTCCCCGTTGAGGTCACAACATTGAATGGAGCCATCTTTCGCGGCAAATTCTTCTTTTGGGTCTGTCAGGTTTCCCATATTGGTCCAATATAACAGCCTGTTGGTTTTATCCAGCCAGACGCCGTCAGGAATACCATCGGTGATAGTGTAGATGGTCCGCGGCGGCGCATCGTAGAGGGGAAATTCTATAATGGCAGCAGGGCGGACCTGCAGGGTAATCAAGGATTTTTTCATGGAATATTTTTGTGATCGTTGTAAAAAAACTGCTGCTGCTTTCTCTTAAGAACAGATAGGCAGGATCTTTGTTCGAAAGGGCGCCGGTGCCATGTTTTGCGGGAATCAAATAATTCCTGCCACGCACCGTTAATAGGAGTATATTTGCAACGTTTTTATTTGCCAGGCTATTATGATTGCATCCATATTGACCAGGCTGGAGTCGTCCCGAAAAGAGCTCCTGGACCTTGGACTGAAGAATCCCCTTTTAAACTACAAGTTATCTGCCAGCAAAGGGCTACATATTGTTGATGAAGCATCGGCCGCCGTTTATGCGTTGCTGGTAGCAGAAAATAAGACGCTGACGTTCCTCGACCGTCCGGACAAAAAAGCCGGGCAGCCTGATGTAATGTACCAGGAACAGCCGGCTGCCGGCGGAAAAGACACCGTGCATGACACCCGGCTGCAAACCAATGAATCGCAGGTAAACCTGCATACCCGTTTGCTGAACACCTATTACGCCGCCAGAATGAGCCTGGAAGAGCAGGGTTTCAATATCCTGTACCTGTCGCTCGGCATGCTGCAATGGTGTGAAGCGGGCAGTACTGAGCCGCGGCTGGCGCCACTGGTGCTGGTGCCGGTGCAACTGGACCGTTCGGACGTCCGTGAACGTTTCCGTTTGAAATATACGCTGGAAGAAGTGGAGGGTAACATCTCGCTGGAAGCGAAGATGAAAACGGATTTTAATATCAGCATTCCTGCCTTGCCGGAAACGGAAGATTTTAATATCACCGAATATTTCAATGCCGTGGCCGCGGCCGTAGATGGCATGCCTGGCTGGAAAGTGGAAGCGGATGCCATTGAGCTGGGCTTTTTCTCTTTCGGGAAATTCATGATCTACAACGACCTGGATGCCGCCAACTGGCCGGCCGACAGCAGCCCGCTCACCCATCCGGTGATCAACAGCCTGTTTGGCGGTGGTTTTTCAGACAATCAGCCCGGTATTCCGGAAGATGCCTTTATCGATAACGAACCACGCGCCGATGAGCTGTTCCAGGTGGTAGATGCCGATAGTTCGCAGATTCATGCGATGCTGGCCGTACAGGAAGGCAAACACCTCGTGATACAGGGGCCTCCGGGCACCGGTAAATCACAGACCATCACTAATATTATCGCTGACGCCATAGGCAGAGGGAAAAAGGTACTGTTTGTAGCAGAAAAGATGGCCGCGTTGGAAGTGGTGAAGCGCCGTCTTGATAATATCCAGCTGGGAGAAGCCTGCCTGGAGCTGCACAGCCATAAAGCCAATAAAAAAGAATTACACCAGGAGCTGCGCCGGGTGCTGGAACTGGGACGGCCCTCCGTGCAAAAGCTGCGCGAAGAGGTATTGTTGCTCAACACGCACCGGCAGGAGCTGAACGAATACTGCCAGGCGGTGAATGAGCCGGTAGGGAAGAGCGGCCTTTCCGTACATCAGATCACCGGCTATCTGTTACGTATAAACGAAGATGTCGCCGGCAGGCAGCTGCCGGTTATTACGCCGCCGGACATGGCCTCCTGGGACGCCGCGGCCATGAACAAGGCCACGGCCATGGCTCAACGAATACAAGCCTGTTTAAGTGAAGCTGGTATGCCATCGCAGCTGCTGTTCCTGGGCAGCCGGTTGAACGTGCTGTTGCCGCACCAGCAGGAAGCGCTGCAACGGCAGTTGCAGGAGACTGCCACCGCTTTACAGGACCTGCAACAGTCCCTCGCCGGCGTAGCCGGGAAGATGGGGTTGCAGACGCCGGAAGACGTAACGGCCATGAAACAGCTGATACATGTCTGCGCCCTGTTGTCGCACAAGCCGGACCTCAGCGGCCTGAACACCGGCAGCAAGGCGTGGTTGCTGCAGCAGCAGGATATCATCTCCTGGCTGGAAGCGGGCCGCCGCCTCACAGCCATCCATCAGGCATACCAGGACATCCTGATACCGGAAGCATTTTCACAGGACCTGATGGAAGTGCGACAAAATCTGCTCGCCCACGGCACCAAGTGGTATAAGTTCCTCATCGGCGCCTATAACCGCAGCAACAAACAACTGGCGGCATTGTGCAAAGGCGCATTGCCCAAAGACAATACAGAGAAGCTGCAATATGTAGACAGCATTATGGAGTACCGGCGGCACGATGCGCTGTTACAGGAGCATGCCGCCCTGGCACGCGACCTGTTCGGCACACGCTGGCAGAAACACCAGACCGACTGGGACGCGCTGGACACTGCCACTGCGTATATAACGGACATGCATAAACGTATCTCCGCCGGCACCTGTCCGGAGGCTGTGTTGGACTGTCTGCATAAAAACATAGACCCTGCCGTAGCGGCGGCCGACCGCGATGCCCTGCAGCTGGCAGGCGATAAAACCGCCGGTTTGCAGGCAGGCGTATTACAGCAACTGGAAATGCGGGACTACCAATGGCCTGCTGCCTTCGCCGCTGCCGCGCAACGGCTGGGCACATGGAAAGACAGGCTTCCGGAAATCCACCATACCATTGCCTGGAATAATATCACGGAAACGGCTACACAGGAAAATTTATCCTGCCTGATCACCCCGTCAACAGACTGGCCGGAAGCGGCCCGTTTGCTGAAGACCGTCTTACAAAAGACATGGTACGAATACCTGCTGGAAACCGCTGTGAAAGCACATCCTGCGTTGCGCCGCTTCGACAGGGCGGGCCATGAAGAGCTGGTACAGCAGTTCCGCCGCCTCGACGCGATGAACCTGCAGTATAACCGTGCCCGTGCCGCGCTCAGTCACTGGGAGCAGATGCCGCGCATGGAAGCGGGCGGCCAGGTGAACATCATCAGAACAGAATTTAATAAAAAAGCCCGGCATATGCCGGTGCGCAAGCTCATGAAAGAAGCCGGCCTGGCGATACAGGCCATCAAACCGGTGTTCATGATGAGCCCCTTGTCCATCGCCAACTTCCTGCCGCCGGCCACACTGGAATTTGACCTGGTGATATTTGACGAAGCCAGCCAGGTAAGGCCTGTGGAGGCGCTGGGCGCTATTCTGCGCGGCAAACAGCTGGTCGTGGTAGGTGATACCAAACAGCTGCCGCCTACCAGTTTCTTTGATACGCTGACCAAAGAAGTGGAGGACGAAGAGAACATCACGGCGGACATGCAGAGCATTCTCGGTTTGTGTGATGCCCAGGGCGCGCCACAACGCATGCTGCGCTGGCATTACCGCAGCCGTCATGAATCGCTGATCACGTTATCGAACCACGAATTTTATGAAAACAAGCTGGTGATATTCCCTAGCCCCGGCTCCAAAGACAGCCGTGGCCTGGTGTTCCATCATCTTCCTGATACCGCTTATGACCGTGGTAAAACGCGTTCCAATCCTAAGGAAGCAGAAGCCGTGGCGGACGCTGTGATGGAACATGCCCGCCGTCATCCGGGACTGAGCCTTGGCGTAGTAGCGTTCAGTACATCCCAGCGGGAAGCAATCACCGTAGCATTGGAAACACGGCGCCGCAATAATCCGGAGCTGGAATCCTTTTTCCGTCAACATGCTGACGAGCCTTTCTTTGTGAAAAACCTGGAGAATGTGCAGGGCGATGAGCGAGATGTGATTTTCATCTCTATCGGTTACGGCCGTACGGAGGAAGGTTATGTGGCCATGTCCTTCGGCCCGCTCAACAACGAAGGTGGTGAACGCAGGCTCAACGTACTGATCACCCGTGCCAAATCACGCTGTGAGGTGTTTACCAACCTTACCGCGGATGATTTGGACCTCAACCGGACGCAAAGCGCGGGTATCGCGGCGTTGAAGAACTTCCTGTACTATGCGCAGCACGGACGGCTCAATATGACGGTGGAAACCGGTCTGCCGGCAGACAGTCCTTTTGAGGAAAATGTGGCAGCCAGGCTGGAAGAGAAAGGGTATATCGTCAGGAAGCAGGTAGGCTCCCGTGGTTTCTATATCGACCTGGCTATTGTAGATCCGGACAACCCCGGCCGTTATATCCTGGGGATTGAATGTGATGGTGCTGCTTATCATTCCGCCCGTTCCGCCCGTGACCGCGACCGTTTGCGCCAGCAGATGCTGGAGGCCATCGGCTGGAAGATGTACCGCATCTGGAGCACCGACTGGTTCCGTAATCCGGGGAAAGAACTGGACAGGCTGGTGGCGGCGATAGAAGCTGCTAAAACAGCACTCTCCATGGACGATGAGGACGCGCAGGAGGCAACACCTGCCGCAGCAGCGCCTGAACTGAAAAGGGAAGTGGTGGAAGAAGATACCGACGAAACGCAGATGTATGAAATAGCCACGCTGCCGGAAGAAATCCGGGACCAGGAGTTTCATGCCACGCCTATTGGCAGCCTGTGTAACTGGATAGAGCAGGTGGTAAACATAGAAAGCCCTGTACACTTCGATGAACTGGCCCGCCGCATGGTGGAGGCAGCCGGTATTACGAGGGTAGGCCCGCGCATCCGGGAGATACTCCGTCATGCCGTAAGACATTCCGACGCCAGTAAACGCATTAAGATAAAAGGGCAATTCCTGTGGCATACCGCCCTGCCCGAACCGGTAGTGCGCAACCGCAGCCTGTTGCCGGCTGTCGCCCGTAAGATCAACTATATTTCGGTGGAAGAAATGGGCGTAGCGCTGGAAAAAGTGGTGAAAGACGCCATTGCCATCCAGCGGGAAGATGCAGTGCCTTTTATCGCTAAAATGTTTGGCTACAGCCGTGTAACAGAAGAGATGAAAGAGGAAATCCTCAAGGCGATTGATGCCGGCATCGCCAATAATGTGGTGCAGCTGGAAGGCGATCTGCTGAAAGCATAAACGAACAACGAGTGTATCAGAATCGGACATGTGTATATTTTCCATTATACATATGTCCTTTCTTTTTATAGGCAGGACTGCGTGGCATGTTTTTGAGAGCCTTGGCCGTGTGAAGCCGGAGTAGCGGGAGATGTCCACCCTAAACTGTAACCACATGTTCAGGAATTATCTGCTGATAGCGTGGCGTAATCTGTCCAGGTACAAGTATTACACGCTGATCAATATTGCCGGGCTGGCCATTGGCATGGCTACCTGTTGGCTGTTGCTCTTATATGTACTGGGAGAAACCAGCTATGAAAACTTTTTCCCCAATAAGGACCGCGTATATCGTACTGTGAACGATGCCTCCTGGGCCGGCGGCCGGCTCAATGTTGCCACCACATCGGCTCCTTTTGCGCCACTGTTGAAAAGAGACTATCCGGAAATAGAAGAGATAACGCGGGTATTGACCGACGGCGGCAGCCTGTTGGAATATAATGGGAAGAAAATGCAGGTGGAAGACATCTATTTTGTGGACAGCACCTTTTTGAAAGTGCTGCCTTTTCCGCTACTGGAGGGCGATGCGGCTACCTGTCTCACTCAGCCCAATGGTCTGTTGCTTACCCGCTCCCTGGCGAAGAAAATATTCGGCGACCCGGCATCGGCTATGGGAAAAATAGTGCGTACAGAAGACAGTGCCTCTGTGTTCCAAGTGACCGGCGTCCTGGAAGATGTGCCTTCCAATACACATTTTTCATTCAGCGCCTTACGGGTACTGCCGGCTAATTACAATGCGGACGGCTGGCAGAATTTCGACGTATATACGTACCTGTTACTGCGCAAAGGTGCGGCTGCCAAAGCGCTGGAAGCCAAGCTGCCGCAGTTTGGCGACCGATATGTAAAACCTCATATGGGAGAGGTGCAGTATCAGATGACACTACAACCATTGGCTTCCATTCACCTGCATTCCCACCTGGGATATGAAATAGGGTCGAATGGAAATGTGCTTTACGTATATGTGTTCCTGTTTGTAGGATTGCTGATTTTGGTCATTGCCTGTATTAACTATATGAACCTCGCCACTGCCCGTGCTACGGGCCGTGTGAAGGAAATAGGCGTGCGTAAAACGATGGGATCTGGCAGGGAGGAAATTGCGCGCATGTTCCTGGCCGAATCATTTCTGCTGACCCTGATATCCGCCGTGGTGGCCTTCGGGCTGGTCGTAGTGGTGTTACCGTATTTTAATGAATTTGCGCATCGCCAGTTAGTGTTATGGCAGTTTGGCGTAGCGCGTACCATCGGCGCTATATTATTACTGGTGGCTTTCACTGCACTAATGGCCGGTATTTATCCGGCGGTGTTTATGTCTGGTTTCCGGGTCATCAGCGCGCTGAAAGGGCGCTTGAGCGGCAGCAGCCATGCGGGCTTCCGGAAAGGGCTGGTCACTTTTCAGTTTATGATCGCCATTGTGCTTACCGCCAGCACGCTGGTAGCGTATGACCAGCTGCAATATGTGATGCACACCAACCTGGGTTTCAACAGGGAGCAGTTGCTTTCTTTCCATATCAGTGATGTGCAGGCGCGGAAGAATATTCCTGCCATGAAACAGCAGCTGCTGAGTAATCCGCTGATACGGGAAGTATCGGCGGTCAGCAATCCTATCGGGCGCAATGACCTGGGCACGAGTGGCTACTTTGTAGAACAGGATGGCAGTATTTCGGAATCATCCATATTAGCGCAGGGCCTCATGGTGGACGCTGGTTTTTTGAAGACGATGGGCATCACCTTGCAGCAGGGCCGCAATTTCTCCGATACCGGCAATGCCGACCGTTATCATGCTGTGCTGGTCAATGAGACGCTGGTGAAGAATTTTCAGTTGAAAGACCCGTTAGGCAAGCGGATACAGTTCAAAATAGATAACAAGGGCACCCGGGCGGAACGTGTGATCACCGGTGTGGTAAGGGATTTTCATACCTATTCGCTGCAGCATAAAATAGCGCCGCTGGTGATGCAGATGGCGCCTTTTCCGGAAATGGAAGATAATATGTACGTGCGCGTTAGTCCGCAGAACATCCCGGCAGCCCTGGCGCACATAGCAAAAGTGTACCAGCGTTTCGATGCGGCGCATCCGTTCAGCTACCAGTTCCTCGATGATAACTTTGCGAAGCAGTATGCAGGAGAGCAGCAACAGGAGCAGATATTCCTGCTGTTTACCGTGCTGGCGCTGTTTATTGCCTGTCTTGGTTTGTTTGGGCTGGCCGCGTTTATGGCGGTGCAGCGCACGCGTGAAATTGGTGTGCGAAAAACACTGGGCGCTTCCGCCGGCAGTATTGTAAAGATGCTGTCGCAGGATTTCCTTCGGCTGGTGTTGATAGCGGCCGTACTGGCGTTCCCGTTGTCCTGGTGGATCATGGACCGGTGGTTGCAGAGCTTTGCCTATCGTACCGGTATCAGCATATGGGTGTTTGTGCTAACGAGTGTAGGCGTTACCGTAGTAGCGCTGCTGACTGTCAGTTATCATGCCCTGCGTGCAGCGATGGCCAATCCGGTGAAGAGCTTGCGGGCCGACTGATTACGCCGTCCGGAAGCAGCGCATGCTGATGCTGCCGTTCTGAATTTCTTCGTAGGTAAATTGAATTTCTTCGTTTTTATTGACCAGCCCGAGGGTGTACAGCATCGGCAGGTAGTGGTCATTTGTGGGTATAGACAGCTGTGCGGCTGTTCCCAGTGTATGATAGTTGACCAGGTCGTTGAATGCCTTTTGTTCCAGTTTTTCTTTCACGAGATGATCAAAGGAGATGGCCCAGTCAAATGGTTTGGCGTTGTTGGAGAACACCACCTGGCGCAGGTTGTGGACGATATTGCCGCTGCCCATGATGAGCACCCCTTTATGGCGGAGCGCTTGCAGTTCAGCTGCCAGCTTAAAGTGATATTCCGGTGGCTGGTGATAGTCGATGCTCAGCTGGTATACCGGAACGTCTGCCAGGGGGTACATGTGTCTGAGCACTGTCCATGCGCCGTGATCGAGGCCCCAGTGGTCATCTTCCATCACTTTGGCGGAAGTGATCAGGTCTTTTGTTTCGCGGGCCAGGGCAGGGGCGCCGGGCGCAGGATATTGCACCTGGTAGAGTGCTTCGGGGAAGCCGCCGAAATCATGGATGGTTTCTGGTTGCGGCGCCACCAGCACGTGTGTGCCTTTGGTCAGCCAGTGCGCGGAGATGACCAGGATAGCACGGGGCTTGTCCGGTATTTGTTGGCCCATCTGTGTGAGCGCGCGGGTAAAAGCATTGTCGCTGATGCCGTTCATCGGGTTACCGTGACCGATAAACATTACCGGCATTGCTTTCTCAGCGGTTTTCAGGTCGCTGGTAATATGATGAAAACCCTGTAAATCCATAATAATTGGGTTATTTAGTAGGTGCTTTTGGTTAGTCGTTTTTGCCTGTAGAAGCCAGATAAATAATCAAATATTAAAATGAAAAATATCAAAATTTATCGGCGAAGTCAGCCAACGTCATATTCTCCAGTTTCCGTAGCAGGGCGCCTTCTATGTCTTTATACAAATCATCCAGATGCTGATTGATCTGTTTGCCCACTGCGCAATCGGGGTTAGGATGGTTACGGCTGTTGCCCAGCAGGGAAGTTTGCTGTACAGCATGGTACACATCTGAGAGCAGGATGGCAGTAGCCGGTTTGGCGAGTGTGGCGCCCCCGTTTTTGCCTTCCTTGCTTTCTATCATGCCATGGTTACGCAGGTTGCTGATTTCCTTTCTGACCAACACCGGATTGATATTGATACTGCCGGCGATGTAATCGGACGACAGTAACGTCCCGTTTTCCTTCGCCAGGAGCGTCAGTATATGTAACGATATCGGAAAGCGGGCATTATTCATTCTGTAATTCTATTTATTACAGTACAAAGGTACGCCAAACGCCGGGAAAGGAAAAATTTATCCTGATAGGCTATCGATGGGTATAGAAATAGATGATGCTGGCGATAATTAATAGAATGATAATCAAGGCAATAACGCATCCGTTGCGGCTGGGCTTTTTCACGGCGCTGGTTAGTCCGCGGGTCTGCAGGAGAGACTCCAGGGTATCTTTAGCTTGTTGAAGGGTGGTTTTGGTGTCCGGTAATTTGTTGACCTCGGTATAATAGTATTTAATACCATGCAGTTTACCGCTGTTAAGGCTTATCTGGATCGCTTTTTCGGCGATGGCGCGTACGGCGGTGGTGGTTTTACCGCGAGTGCTGCCATGTTCAGGAGTAATCACCCGCTGGCAGCTGTGGCAGATGACCATTACGTTAAATGGATCTTTTTCGGGAACAGTGCGAATCAGCTCTTTGCTGCCGCAGTAGGGGCAGATAGTTGGTGGAATTGCTGTCATTAATAGTTTTTAGGATTCCCTTAAAATAAACAAAAAATACGAATTATAGGGTATATGACGCAGAAATCCCAGGGCTGAAGCCCTGGGCTACGATCAGATTCAGGTTCTTTTAATGAAATATTTTGCCGGTTATGCCATAAGCGTTCCAGGCCTTGGTTGGGTGGCAGATTTTCCTAATGAAGTATTTTGTTGGTTATGCCATAAGCATTCCATGCCTTGGTTTGGCGGATGATTTTCATTTGCATGGGGAGGCCCTGAGCTGCCGGAATCTTCACCTGCCCACAGTTCATTTTCCTGAAGTCCTGACCCCGGGTCGGTAGCCCATAAACAATAGGCTTGTTAATGAGAAAGGACTTGATTCAGAATGTAGCCCAGGGCTTCAGCCCTGGGACATCTGGCATTTTACGGACTATTGCTTTTTCAAATGGTCTTTAAACACCTTTTTGAATTTTTCCAGTTTAGGTTTGATCACGAACGTGCAGTAGGGCTGTCGTCCGTTCTGGTTATAATAATCCTGGTGATAATCTTCCGCTTTATAGAAAGTGGTCAGCGGGGCGATTTCTGTCACGATAGGTTTATCATATGCGCCGGCGTCCTGTAGCTTTTTCTTATAGAACTCAGCTTTTTCCTTTTGTTCGGGCGTATGATAGAAGATAACGGAGCGGTATTGGGTGCCTACATCGTTGCCCTGGCGGTTAAGCTGGGTGGGATCGTGGCTTTCCCAAAAGGCCTGAAGCAGTTCATCGTAGCTGATTTTGGCCGGGTCGTAGGTGACCTGGATAACTTCAGCGTGGCCGGTATTGCCTTCACAGACCTGTTCGTAGGTGGGATTGGCTACTGTGCCGCCGGCATAACCGGATTCCACTTTCAGTACCCCGTCGAGGTATTGAAACTGGGCTTCTGTACACCAAAAGCAACCGCCTCCGAATGTGGCTTTTTCTACATGTGTGTTATTGGGTATTTCCATATCTCCGGGAACTTTTTCTTTTTTGTTCTGCGCGCAGGCGAATAAGGCCAATGTTACGAAAAAGATGAATATTGAGTATTTTCGCATAAAATATTTATTTAAAAATGCTGTCTTTTTAATATATGTAAAATACAGCACTGTAGCGGAATTTCAGGGTGTTTTATTATTTTTGCATCCCCTGTGTCAATAATAATTTACGTAAAAAATGATGCAGGTTAGGCGACAAGTTAGTAACTTTAACATTCTTTTTTAGCCAGAAGGAACCCGGCAAGGGCCTGAAAGCCCTCAAAAAAGTAGTCAGCAGCAGCAATATAGATAGAAACACCGGGTAACCGGATACTATTGATAGTACAATGACAAAGCCGATGAGAAAGAATTAATTATTTTCCCAGCATACTTCTTCCCAGGCAGCTACAGCGCTTAGTGTAGCAGCATATATGTTTATTTACTGGCTCCGGCGTAAAGCCGCAGCGCATTTCATTTTAACCGGCAGCATACTTCTGTTGTTGTAAGTTTATGCCGTTCAACTAAATATATTATCACTTGAAATATTTTCCTGAGTCTGCGTTGGTGCAGTTGGAATTCGATAAAATACAGGCTTTGCTCCAGGACCACTGTAAAACGGAACTGGGTACGCAAATGGCTATTGATCTTCGTTTGCACACGCATATAGACTACGTAAAAGCCGCTCTGCAACAGGCACATGAATATAAACAACTGATCCTGTTGCAGGAGCATTTCCCCAATGATCACGTCCTGAACCTGCATACCGAGTTGCGGTTGCTGTCCATCCAGGGCGCCGTACTTACCGGTGATCAGGCCATGTCCATCCGTAAACTGGCGGAAAGCATGCACAGCATCGTCCGGTTTTTTGACCACGACCGCCGTATCCAGTATGGAGGCCTGTATGATGTGATCAAGGACACTTATTATGAGAAAAAGATCACGGCGCTCATTGATGAAGTGCTGGACGAAACCGGGCAGGTACGCGATAACGCTTCCCCTGAACTGGCCAAGATCCGTATCTCCCTGTTCCGTAAGAGAACAGAACTGCGCCGCGTATTTGAGCGCATCCTCCAGAAGCTGCAGAAGCTGAACTACCTGGCCGACCAGGAAGAGGCGTTCCTCAACGGCAGAAGGGTGGTGGCCATCTACGCCGAAAACAAACGGATGATCAAAGGTATCATCCATGGCGAATCTGATACCCGTAAAACCGCTTTCCTCGAGCCGGAAGAAACGATCGAACTGAATAACGATATCCAGTCGCTCGAAAGAGAGGAAGGCAGGGAAGTATACCGCATCCTGAAGGCGCTGACCGGCTCCCTGAGCGGTTATAGTGAGCTGCTGAACGGCTATCACCAGATACTGGGCACCTACGACTTTATCCGGGCGAAAGCGAAACTGGCGCTGGATATGGACGGAAATTACCCGTCACTGGTGCCGCACGCGCAATTGCACCTGGTACAGGCTTACCATCCGCTGTTATTGTTATATAACCGCAAAAACAGCAAGCCTACTGTGCCGGTAAGCATCAGTCTGGATAAAGACGCACACATACTGGTGATCAGCGGTCCCAATGCCGGCGGTAAAACGGTGACGCTTAAAACCATTGGCCTGATACAGCTCATGCTGCAGTCCGGCCTGTTGGTACCGGTGCATCCGTCTTCCCAGCTGGGCATTTTCAAGCAGTTGATGATCCATATCGGGGATACCCAGTCGCTGGAATTTGAACTGAGTACCTACAGCTCCCACCTGAAGAACATGAAGTATTTTATGGAGACTGCCAACGGCAGGACCCTGTTCTTCATCGACGAGTTGGGTAGCGGCTCTGACCCTAACCTGGGCGGTGCCTTTGCTGAGGTGATCATGGAGGAACTGGCCAAGAAACACGCTTTTGGCGTGGTGACCACCCACTACCTCAACCTGAAAGTGATGGCCAACAAAGTAAAAGGCATCATCAACGGGGCGATGGGATTCAATGAACAGACCCTGATGCCCATGTATAAACTGATGGTCGGTAAGCCTGGCAGCTCTTATACTTTCTCAATCGCTGAAAGGATTGGCCTGAACCCGGCACTGATTGCCCGCGCCAAAAAACTGGTGGACGAAGGTCATTTTCAGTTGGATAAACTGCTAAACAAAGCAGAACAGGACCTTCAGAAAGTAGAAAGCAAAGAAAAGGAGTTGCAGAAACTGGTCAAAGAAAATGAAAAGCTGAAGCGTGAATACGAAGCCCTGTCAGATAAAGAGCGAAAGCATCAGCAGATCACTTTCCTGAAGCTGCAAAACCAGATCAAGGAAACGGACCTGGCTTACCTGAAAGACATGGAACGCAAGCTGAAGCAGATCGTGGTGGAATGGAAGCGTGCCGGCGACAGCAACGATAAAGAGAAAGTGATGAAACAGGCAGAGATACTGCTGTTCCGTCGCAGGGAAAAACAGATCAATGAAAAGCACAATAAAAAAGTGCAGGACAAATTTGAAGAGGTAGGCCGCGACGTACAGGTGGGTGACCAGGTGAAAATCCTGACCAACCGCCAGGTGGGCCGCCTGATAGAAATCCGGGACAAACGCGGTATTGTACAGCTGGGGAATATTCCGATCAACGTCAAGTTGAGCGACCTGGTGGTAGTACAGGAAAAGCCGAAGGAGCCCGTTGACTGATCACTTCAAAAAACCGTATCAAAATGGAAGTTACAAAAGCAGGAAAGATAGCAGATATACCCATGTACCGTCTTGAAGACTGTGTGAATGGCATGCCGTTTTTTATCGGCAAGATAGATGGCTGTGATGAAGAGGAGGTAGAGCATTGGGGCACGCCGCACCGTCACAACGGTTTCAGTATCGATATACTGCTGAAAGGAACTATCCGGCAGGCAATTGACTTTAAACAATACGAAGTGACTGCACCCGCCATCATGCTGATGGAACCTGACCAGGTCCATCAGCATGCGATGGGGGATGATGTGGAGTTGATCAATATATCTTTTACACCGGATTTTCTTGTTCCAGAAATGCAGGGTGTGATCAGCTGCTGGCATTGTATCTTTAATTCCGGTATGGTGCCGCTGACGCAGGAGCAGCTGGAGGAGCTGATGGTGTATGCCCGGTTGCTGAAGAAGGAATATGAAAGCGACAAGGCCCGTAAGGAAGCGGTGCTCCGCAACCTGTTGAATGCGATGGTTATCACCATTGGCCGTATTTCCGAACCGTCCAATGCATGGCTGAACGGGGAAAATTCCCAATACAACATGGCGCGCCAGTTTAAAGTACTGGTAGACCAGCATTTCCATGAGAAGACACAGGTGTCTGATTATGCCGAGATGTTGTTTGTAACGCCCGGACATTTAAATGACACAGTGAAAAGCCTGCTGGGCAGAAATGCCAAATATGTGATCGATGAAAAGAGGACGATGGAGGCCAAACGGTTATTGTACTGGGGAGAACACTCCGTAAAACAGATTGCGGCCCGCCTGAATTTCGAGGATGACGCTTACTTTAACCGCTTTTTCAAAAAACATACGGGACTTACGCCGGCCTCGTTCCAGAAGACGACCCGTGAAAAGTACAATTAAACCCGTAATAATTTAAACGTCCGTTAACATTATTATACTACTTTTGCATCGTTGTCAATAAGAAATGATGTTGCCCGTGCATCATTTAAAAAATTTGAAAACCATGGATATTCATTAGCAGTACAACTGCAATGCCCTTTCTTTTTATTTTTTATTTACAGAAGTAACATTTTGTTGCGTGCTTACGTATAACCAGCTGTGACGTTATGCGTGGCCCGAAGCCGCAACGTTGACTGCCTGTACTTTCCTCTTGAATGCTGTTTGCTAAAACTGCTGCTGTGAAGCAATGTGAGTTGTATTGTCTTCGTAGCGGAGAGGAAAAAAATTGTCGTATGATTAAAAAAACAAGTATGAAACCAAAAAGATCCGTTTTTGCAAACTTGCCGGCAGGCTTACTCTATAGTGTCGTAATTCTTTCCCTGTTGTCTGGCTGCGGCGCTTCAGAGGCGCACATGGAAGGACAGCAGGCGGCAGCTTTACCGGTATTAAAACTGAACGCAGTACCTGCCACTACCTACCGCGAATACAGCGCAACGCTGGAAGGCCGCACCAATGTGGACATTCGTCCGCAGGTGGAAGGTATACTTGATAAGATTTATGTAGACGAAGGAGCTTTCGTGAAAGCCGGTCAGCCGTTATTTAAAATCAATGACCGCGTGTACACGGAAGTACAAAGCAATGCGAGCGCCACACTGCTGGCCGCTAAAGCTAACCTGGAAAAAGCACAGCTGGAAGTTGACCGTCTCACGCCGCTGGTAAAAAACAATGTGGTAGGCGAAGTGCAGCTGAAAACTGCGCAGGCCAACTATCAGGCGGCCAAAGCAGCGGTAGCGCAGGCACAGGCCCAGCTGGGCAGTGCAGGCATCAATGTAGGCTATACGCTGATCACAGCGCCTGTTAGCGGTTATATCGGCAGAATCCCCTATAAAGTGGGCGCGCTGGTAGGCCGTGCAGAACCGCAGCCGCTGACAGTACTGTCTGACGTAAACCAGATGTACGCTTACTTTTCCATGAGCGAAGGCGACTTCCTGAAATTTAAAAACGAAACCGCCGGCGGCAGCCTTGCTGACAAGGTAAAACAACTGCCGCAGGTAGAGCTGAAACTGGCTGATAATACCATCTACAGTGAAAAAGGAAAAATAGAAACCATGGAAGGTCAGTTTGACAAGACCATGGGCGCTATCAGCTTCCGCGCCACTTTTCCTAACGGAGCAGGACTGCTGCGTACCGGCAACACCGGTAAGATCCGCATCCCTGAACAATTCTCCGATGCCGTGGTGATTCCTACAGAAGCTACTTATGAGCTGCAGGACAAAGTGATGGTGTTTGTAGTCGCTGACAGCAACAAAGTGACAGGTGTTCCCATTACTATATCCGGTAAAAGCGGCAACTACTATTTTGTGGAGAAAGGTGTGAAGTCCGGTCAACGGATCGTTTACTCCGGCCTGGACCGTCTGCATGACGGCACTGTGATCGCTCCACAACAGATGTCACTTGACAGCTTACTGAAAGTAAGACCGCTCTAATGTTTCATGATGCATCCGCAAAGCGGAGTGCCAGCCATTTATGGCGTTGCGCTTTGCGGATAACCCTCATTCCCGTCGTCCATTTTCGGATGATGCTTAAATACTATTGACATTATGTTTAGAAAATTCATAGAACGGCCAGTATTGGCTACCGTTATATCCATCCTCCTGGTTCTGCTGGGGATACTGGGGCTGCTCACCCTTCCGATGAGCCAGTTCCCGGACATTGCGCCGCCCAGCGTAGCCGTAACGGCCTCCTATCCCGGAGCCAACTCCGAAGTGGTGGCCCGTTCCGTGGCCACGCCTATAGAAGAGGCGGTGAACGGGGTGGAGAACATGACTTACATGACTTCCCAATCCAACAACGATGGTTCTATGACGCTCAACGTTTACTTTCGTTTGGGCACCGATCCGGACCTCGCTGCGGTGAACGTGCAGAACCGCGTGGCCAAAGCCACCAGCCAGCTGCCGGCGGAAGTGATACAGGCAGGTATCAGCACCCAGAAAGTACAGAACAGTATGATCATGGTGGTGAACCTGCAGAGCGACAGACCAGAGTATAATGAGACCTTCCTGCAGAACTATGCGAAGATCAATATCATCCCCGAAATACAGCGTGTAAAAGGGGTTGGTCAGGCGATGGTGTTTGGTGCGAAAGATTACTCTATGCGTATCTGGTTGCGCCCTGACAGGCTGACCGCTTACAACATGTCCCCACAGGAAGTACTGGACGCTATCCGCGACCAGAACCTGGAAGCAGCCCCCGGCCGTTTCGGTGAAGGCAGCCAGGAATCTTTTGAGTATATCATCAAATACAAAGGTAAGCTCAACAAGGACCAGCAATATGAAGACATCATCCTGCGTGCGAATGCCGATGGTTCCGTGCTGCGCCTGAAAGATGTGGCCCGTGTTGAATTTGGTTCATTTACCTATGGTAGTGATACCCGGGTGAACGGTAAATACGGTATCGGTATCGCGATTAACCAGACAGCTGGTTCCAATGCGAATGAGATACAGGAAACGATCAACAAGCTGATGAAAAAAGCGGAGAAATCCTTTCCTACCGGTATCGAGTATTTTAATATTTACAGCACCAAAGAGTACCTGGACGAGTCTATCGATCAGGTGAAACATACGCTTGTAGAGGCTTTTATCCTCGTGTTTATCGTGGTGTTCATCTTCCTGCAGGATTTCCGTTCCACCCTGATCCCGGCGATTGCCGTACCAGTGGCCATTATTGGTACCTTCTTCTTTATGAAGCTCTTCGGGTTCTCTATCAACCTGCTGACGTTGTTCGCGCTGATCCTCGCGATCGGTATCGTGGTGGATGACGCCATTGTGGTGGTGGAGGCGGTGCATGCGAAGATGGAGAAAGGGGCTAATCCCCGTATCGCCACGCTATCGTCCATGCAGGAGATATCCGGTGCGATCATTTCCATTACGCTGGTGATGTCTGCCGTGTTTATCCCGGTAGGTTTCATGGAAGGGCCAGCGGGCGTTTTCTACCGGCAGTTTGCCTTTACGCTGGCCATCGCCATCCTGATCTCTGCATTGAACGCGTTGACGCTCAGTCCTGCGCTCTGCGCCCTGATCCTGAAAAACAATCACGGCGGCGGTCATGGAGAAGAACATGGTAAACTGAACGGTCATGCAAAACAACAGCAGAGTTTTGGCAAACGTTTCTTTGCCGCTTTCAATACCGGCTTCAATGCCATGACGGAAAAGTATGCCCGCAGCCTTCAGTTCCTGATTAAACGTAAGTGGCTGACCATTGCAGGATTGCTGATCATCGGTGGAGTGACCTTCTGGATGATGCGTAAAACGCCTACCGGCTTTATTCCTACAGAAGACCAGGGTTTTGCCGTGTTTGTGGTGAATATGCCTCCGGGCTCATCACTGGAGCGTACCCGTCAGGTAGTGGACAAGGTGGAGCATGTTGTAAAAGACCTGGAGTCTACACACGCCTACCTGAGCGTGTCTGGCTTCAACTTCCTCAGCAACTCCAGCAGTGCTACTTCCGGCGTGGGCTTTATCAAACTGAAACCTCATGCCGAGCGTGGCAAGATCAAGGATATGAACGCCATCATGGGTATGTTGCAGGGTAAGTTCGCCGCTATCCCCGAAGCCAACATCTTTGCGATCAACATGCCTACCGTACCGGGCTTCAGTAACGTGGCCGGTTTCGAAATGGTATTGCAGGACCGCACTGGTAGCGGATCTCTGGAGAAACTGGGCGGTACCGCTTATGGATTTATTGGTGAGCTGATGAAACGTAAAGAGATTGCTTTTGCGTTTACCACTTTCAACAACGGCCACCCGCAATATGAAATAGAGATCGACGACCGTAAAGCCAAACAGCTGGGTATTCCGGTGAGCGACATTCTGCAGACCATGCAGGTGTATTATGGTAGTATGTTCGCGTCTGACTTCAACCGTTTTGGCAAGTATTACCGTGTGATTGTACAGGCCGATGCCGAACTGCGTAAAGATCCTTCCTCACTGGACGGGGTATACGTAAAAAACCAGTTTGGTGAACAGGTGCCTATCAACACCGTAGTATCACTGAAACGGGTATACGGACCGGAGACAGTTACCCGCAACAACCTGTTCAACGCCGTTACCATCAACGGTCAGGCGAAACCAGGTTATGGTAGTGGTGATGCCATCAGAGCTGTAGAGGAAGTGGCTGCGCAGTATCTGCCGAGAGGTTACACCTACGAATGGGTGGGCATGACCAAAGAAGAGATCAGCGCCGGCAACCAGTCTACCATCATCTTCACCCTGTGTCTGATCTTTGTGTACTTCCTGCTGGCGGCACAATACGAAAGTTATATCCTGCCACTGGCGGTGATCCTGTCCATACCGCTGGGTATCTTCGGTGTGTTTGCGTTCATCAACCTGTTTGGTATCGATAACAATATATATGTACAGGTAGGTTTAATCATGTTGATAGGGCTGCTGGCGAAGAACGCCATTCTGATCGTGGAATACGCGGTACAGAGAAGACGCAGTGGCATGGGACTGGTAGCATCCGGTATCCGTGCGGCCCGCCTGCGTCTGCGCCCTATTTTAATGACCTCGTTCGCCTTTATCGCAGGTTTGTTGCCACTGATGCGGGCTACCGGCTCTTCCGCGCTGGGTAACCGTTCCATCAGTACCGGTGCTGCCGGCGGTATGCTTACCGGTGTAGTGTTGGGCGTATTTGCCATCCCGGTATTGTATGTGATATTCCAGTTCCTGCAGGAGAAAATCAGCCGCAAGCCTATTGTGACTGAAGAAGAGAAAAAAGCAGAGATAGCCGAACTGGTACACTAACAGTCAACAGATCTATTACCAGAAACAGAAAAAAGACAGATGAATACCAGATATAGCACATTCATAATTTTGTTGTTGTCCTTAGTTGTAGGGTTAGCAGCTTGCCGGGTAGGCCGCAATTACGAGCGGCCCCCGGTGGCGCTGCCCACTCAATTTGGCAACGTAGCGCCTTCCGACAGCAGTATTGCTGAAATGGAATGGAAAAGATTTTTCAGCGACGCCACCCTGCAGCAGTTGATCGACAAAGCCCTTACCGGCAACTACGATCTGCAACTGGCCGTGAAAAGGGTGGAAGCTTCCCAGGCTTATTTGAAACAAGCCAAAGCCGCGTGGCTGCCGGCATTCAATGCCACTGCCACTGCTAATACCAACTTCCCGTCCAAGAACAGTTTTACCGGTATGAACCTGAGCAATTTTAACTTCGGCGATCATATCGAGGACTATAACCTGGGCGTAGGCATGTCGTGGGAGATTGACGTATGGGGTAAAATCCGCCGTCAGCGTGAAGCCGCACAGGCCACCCTGTTACAGTCATACGAAGGACAGCGTGCCGTGCAAACCGGACTGGTAGCCGCTATCGCCAGCAGTTATTTCAACCTGCTGATGCTGGACAACCAGCTGGCCATCGCCAAACGCAACGTAGACCTGAGCGATACCATTGTACAGATGATCCGCCTGCAGAAAACAGCCGGTGAAGTAACTGAACTGGCCGTGCAACAGGCTATCTCCCAGAAGCAGACCGCAGCCTTGCTGGTGCCGCAACTGGAGCAGGGCATTGGCATCCAGGAAAACGCTATCCGCATCCTGACCGGCGAACTGCCTGCACCCATCAGCAGGACCAGCCAGCTGCATGACTTCAAGGTAGCGGATTCCCTGCCTACCGGTATCCCTGCCGGCATGGTAAGCCGCCGTCCGGACGTGAGGGCTGCCGAATTAGGACTGGTAGCCGCCAACGCCCGCGTAGGCGCCGCCCAGGGCAATATGTACCCTTCGCTGAACATTACCGCCAACGGTGGTGTGAACGCTTTCAAAGCCAGCAACTGGTTCACCCTTCCTGCCTCTTTGTTTGGTACTGTGGCGGGCAGCATTACCCAGCCTATCTTCCAGCGCCGTGCCCTGAAAACACAACTGGAAGTGGCCAAAATAGAGCGGGAACAATCAGTGATCTCCTTCCGCCAGGCTACGCTCAACGCCGTGGGCGAAGTAAGCGACGCATTAATCAAGCTGGACAAGCTGAAAACACAGCAGCAGATCGCAGGGGAGCAGGTAGCCACTACCCAGCTGGCCGTACAACAGGCACAGATGCTGTTCCGCAGCGGTATGGCCACTTATCTCGAGGTGATCACCGCCCAGTCACGCGCCCTTCAGGCAGAACTGGGACAGGCAGATGTTGACCGTCAGCGCCTGAGCGCTATGGTAGACCTGTACCGGTCACTCGGCGGCGGATGGAAATAACATCGACCTAAAATAATAACAGACAGGCTATCATCAACAGAAAGGAAATTAATGAAGATAGCATGGCGATAGTGAATAAAAGACGCGAAGAAAGAATTTAAGAATCAACAGCAGAACAAAGCTCAACAGCAAAAAAGTAAGCCAAGATAGAAAGAGGGAGCCCCGTTCGGTTGTATTCCGGACGGGGTTTTTCTTTTGGTTTTACCACTGAGGGCAATTTTGCTACAGTAAAAAAACAGCAAGATGAAACAGACGATTTTAGGCGCCGGCGGCGCTGTAGGCATAGAAGTGGCCAGGGCGCTCACGGCCTACACACATGACATCCGCCTTGTTGGCAGGAACCCCAAAAAAGTCAATGCCTCCGATGAAGTATTTAAAGCAGATCTCACCAACCGGGACCAGGTCTTCCACGCAGTAGCCGGTAGCGGTATTGTTTACCTCACACTCGGGTTCGAATACAGCACCAGGGTATGGAAAACACAATGGCCCGCGCTGATACGCAACGTCATCGATGCCTGCCTCGAACATCAGGCTAAACTGGTGTTCTTCGATAACGCCTACGCCATTGGCGGCAACCATGTGAACCATATCACAGAAGATACCCCTTTCCGGCCGTCCAGTCAGAAAGGGCAGGTCAGAGCGGAAGTCGATGAGATGCTCCTGCAGGGCATCGCGAAGCATCACTTACAGGCACTCATCGCCAGGGCACCGGATATTTTCGGAGATATTAAAGTCAACAGTATATTGATGCACCTGGTATATGACAACCTGGTGAGAGGAGAGAAGGCCGTCTGGCTGTGTAATGCCGACCTTGTTCACAGTATCGGCTATACGCCGGAACTGGCCAAAGGCACCGTCATGCTGGGCAATACCGCTGACGCTTACAACCAGATATGGAACCTGCCCGTAGATCAGCAACGTATTACGGGGAAAGAGTGGATACAACTGTTTGCGCAGGCCCTGGGCAAAAATGACGCCTTCGACGTACTGCCGGCAGCGTTAGTGAAAGAGCTGGGTGTAGACAACCAGATCATGCACGAGCTCTTCGAGATGTTGTACCAATATGACCGGGACTATTTTTTTGACAGCAGCAAGTTCAACCAGCGATTTAATTATACGCCCATCAGCCATGCACAGGCCGTGCAGGAGACCGTGCGGCGGTTAGCTTAGTTTTCGGACTAATACCAGCGCCAGCCGGCGGCAGCAGGCCCACATGCAGCCTTTCCGGCTGGCCGGTATTTTTCCAGAGATTTTTTTTGTTATTTTAAAAGACTTATATACCTTTGCGCTCCACTGGAGAGTTGGCAGAGCGGTCGATTGCGGCAGTCTTGAAAACTGTTGACTGTAACAGGTCCCGGGGTTCGAATCCCTGACTCTCCGCAAGAAGCCTTCAAGTCTTAGGATTTGAAGGCTTTTTAGTTTAAAGAGTTTGTCTTAATTGCTCCTCCTTTCTATGGTTTAATAAACCTAAGAAAATACCATACCTTTAACTTGCAGGGACAAAGATTTCCTGTGTATTTACAAATGCAGGTACCTCCTTCCATAGACCTATCCGGATTTATCAGGCATTATCTTTTCCTGGACATAGCAGAAGATTATAGCCGAAAGCTCCGTTTGTTTTCGGACGGCAGCAGCGGAATCGTACTCAACACCTACCCATCTCTTTTCCTTGATTCCTTACCTCTTCCTACGGCCTTTTGTTACGGACAGATAACTGAATACAAAGAGATATGCTGTCAAGGCCATGCCCGGTTAATTATTATTGTCTTTCATCCTCATGGCCTCAACCGTCTCCTCAACGTTCCAGCCAGCGAGTTAAATGACAAGATCATTTCTCTCTCTGATCTTTTCCCCGACGTTGGCCTGGCTTTGGAAAGCGCTGTAGCTACTGCCGATAGCCTAAGTGTAACAGTAGATCGTATTGAGTTTTACTTTCGGAAGATACTCAATACCCATTGTTTCATGGGTGACCCTTTAGTCAATACCGCTCTGAATTTGATCCACAAACATAGAGGAGTACTTACCGTTCAGCAGCTTACCAGCGGGATCGGTTGCCACTCCCGACAGCTTGAACGCAAATTCAAAACTGCCATTGGACTAAGCCCCAAACATTTCTGTAACATTGTGCGGACCCTCAGCTTCGTCAAATCTTTACAAAACGCTGCGCCCAAACCCAGCCTCACCCACGGCGCCTACGATAGCGGATACTATGATCAGGCCCACCTTATCCGGGAATTCAGGAAGATTACAGGACTCACGCCATCTCAGTATTTTAAGCATTCCGAACCATTGACGGTCAATTTCCTTCGGCTGTGATCCAGAAAAGAGAGCTGTCGCGTTTGTACAATTTTTTCCGAATGACTGTGTGCAATTTTACGCTATGGAAAAACTTATTATGACGACCGCTCAATTTGAGCATCGTAGCGGGGACAAGTCCTACAATCTTGACACTATTGAACGCATGACCGCAAATGCAGCCGCACAAGGCGCAAAAGTCATCGCCTTCCATGAATGTTCCATCACGGGATATACATTTGCAAGCAAGCTTTCCAAAGAGCAGATGCTGGACCTGGCGGAACTGATCCCGGAAGGGCCTTCCATAAAGAGGCTGGCGGCCATCTCTGAAACTTATGGCGTTGTAATTCTTGCCGGTCTGTTTGAAAAAGATGAGCAACAGCGCATCTATAAAGCCTACGTATGCGTAGATAAAAATGGGCTTATTGCCAAATTCAGAAAACTACACCCCTTTATCAATCCCCATATTACTCCTGGGAATGAGTATTGTGTTTTCGACCTCTTTGGCTGGAAATGCGGTATTTTGATCTGTTACGATAATAATATAATTGAGCACGTAAGGGCAACGCGGTTGTTGGGCGCCGAAATCATCTTTATGCCGCATGCCACCATGTGTACCCCATCACCTCGTCCAGGCGCAGGTTTTGTGGATCTTCGCCTGTGGGAAAACAAAGAGAATGACCCTACTTCCTTGCGTCTGGAATTTGAAGGAATGAAGGGGCGGGACTGGTTAATGAAATGGCTGCCGGCAAGAGCCTATGATAATGCTGTTTATTGTATCTTTTCCAACCCCATCGGCATAGACGACGACCAACTCAGGAACGGCCGGTCGATGATAATCGATCCTTTTGGAGATATTTTAGCAGAATGTACCGAGCTGGGCGATCAATTTGTTACAGCCACACTCACTCGTGAAAAACTACAGATGGCTGGAGGATATCGTTATATTAAGGCTCGTCGCCCCGAACTTTATCGGGCGATTATTGGACAAGAGCATCAGTCGGAACAGAAAGTCGCATGGATGTACGATGTAACTCCCCCGTCGGAAATATAAAAAAGTGCTTTCCGGCATCTCTCTGATTCAGGTCATGGTAAAAAGCGTCGAAAGTTGTAACTTTCCTCCGCTGAAAATAGATAAAGCCTTTGGATATATTCCGGAGGCTTTTTTGGTGGTCGTATGCATAACGACCGGTTTTGGATGTAAATTAGTAACTTCGGGGACTATCCTACATGTAATAAATGAATTCCATGGATCATTCGTTCATTGTGTACCTAAAAAATAAAACATCCCTGAAATTTGAGTATAAGGAAGATGTTGCCATTGTGGAAACTACCGACAAGGGATATCGCATTACATTTAACAACGGAAGAAGCTATAATTATGGAGCTGACAATGTTCAGTATCATCCCCTTTTATCGAGGCGGGCAGAGGTGCGCATATATGAGAAAGGCAAATTAAATCAGCGATATAATGCAGTGGATGATTACGGACGTTATTTGATTTTTAGAAAGGGAGATAATCGTTCTTATCCTGTTGAAAACAATAATGATATTGAAATCTGTGATATAAAAAAGAATATTGGCCAGACAGTATCTATAATCAACTACTTTAAGAAAATACTGGAAGGAAATCATAATGTCTCATTGGATATTCAATCTGAAGAGACGGACACCAAAAGCTTAAATCAAGTAAGCAATAAAATATTACTCAACGCTATTGAAGGTATAGATCAGTTGGAAACAAGGTCTGCGTTGTCTACATACACAGATGGAGCCCATCCCCTTCAAAGCGGTCCCGGTAAGCTGCTGATTTACCCTTTTGGCTGCAATAAGAGTCAAAAACAGGCGGTGGAGACCGCGCTTGGCAATGGTATAAGCATCATAGAAGGCCCTCCGGGTACAGGAAAAACTCAAACGATCCTGAATATTGTAGCCAATCTCATTGTGCAGAATAAGACTGTTGCCATTGTTTCAAATAATAATTCGGCAGTGTCTAATGTGCAGCAGAAGCTATCTGCCTTGGGTTATGGAATGGTGGTGGCTTCGCTTGGAAATAACGATAACAAAACCTCATTTTTCGACAATCTCGAAGAGCAAACAGTCCGTCAAGATTTTGAGGTTTCAGAGGAGCGGTTAAAAAACCTGGAGCATGAAGTGTGTAATCTGGATTCCGTGCTTACTACATGTTTTCAGTACCGTGGTCAGTTAGCTTTTCTCAAAACAGTATTATCAGAAGCTGAAATAGAGTTCAGTCATATCAAAGCAGAACAACCACTCGACCAGCATATAAAAACGATACTCGACAAGAAATTTCGCCGCAAATGGACTTCAGACAAAATCTTAAAGTTAAAAGATTTACTGTCGGTCACCGGCGTGGAAAACAAGTTGTCTGTCATTAATAAATTAAGATTGGTACTGCAATACGGCTTGTTTGACCTGAGCATCCTTAGCCGGTACAGAACAGCACTGCCGGTATACGTTAATCACAAATTTTATGAGCTATATATCGAAAAAACAAAAAAAGAAATTCTGTACATCGAAAAATGGTTGAGATCAAACAATGAAGAGGCTACGCTTAATAGTTTTATCAAGGTGTCTAAAGAAATATTCGATGCTGCGTTATTTAAAAAATATAGCCGGTTAGATAAAGGTACGTTTACGAAAGAAAATTATCGCCTGCAGTTTGATGCATTCACTTCACATTATCCTGTAATACTGAGTTCCACGCTTTCGTTGCATACGAGCATTCCGAAAGGGCGCCTTTTTGATTATCTGATTATAGATGAAGCCTCGCAGGTGGATATCATTAAGGCTGGCGTGTGTTTTTCCTGTTGCCGAAATGCGATTGTAGTGGGGGATAGTATGCAACTTTCTCACATTGTAGACAAAGAGATCAGGGCGGCTACAGCAAAATTGCAGGTGGAGTACAATATTCCTCCTGCCTACGATTATGTTGAAAAGAACATTCTAAACTCCCTGAAAAGTCTATACGGAGATAATATTAAGTCGGTGATGCTAAAGGAACATTACAGATGTCACCCTGTTATTATTGGGTTTTGCAACAAGAAGTACTATGAGAACAAGTTAGTTGTTATGACTTCCGGGGCCAATCATCCGTTTAGGATTATTGAAACGAATATATCCGGAGGAAGAGCGTATTACAACCAAAGGCAGATCGATGAAACAGACTTGTGTATCCGGCAACAATATGCCGAGGACTATAAAAATGTTGGCGTGGTTGCACCGTACAGAAATCATGCAACCCGACTACAACAGCAACTGCCGCCCGGAATAGAGGCCGACACTATCCATAAGTTTCAGGGGCGGGAGAAAGAGGTGATTATATTTAATACGGTAGATAACAAAATTGGAAAATTTATTGATGATCCCCGGCTGATAAATGTGGCGGTATCAAGAGCTGTGAAAGAATTTATAGTAGTGAAACCGACATCTATGGAGCTTCCTCACGGGACAAACATCGGTGATTTGATACGCTACATATGTTATACCACTGATCCGGCTGAAACAATTATCCAGGGTCGTATACGTTCTGTTTTTGATCTTTTGTACAAGGAGTATAACCAGGCATTTGTTTCGTTTCGTTCGGCTAACAGGAACATAAAAGGATCTCCTGCGGAGATCATTATTCATAAATTGCTTAGGGAAAATATATTATTAAACAATGCCCAATTCTCATCTATTGATATGGTACGGGAATATAAGCTGATTGATCTTATTCGGGATTTTAAAGCATTTTCGGAGGATGAAATCCGCTTTATAAGGCATAATTCGAGGATCGATTTTCTGTTGTACAACAAGATGGACAAAACGCCTGTCCTGGCTATCGAGGTAGACGGGGTATCATCTCATGACAATCTATTGCAGCGGGAAAGAGACAAAAAGAAAGACAACATTTTAAAAATAGTTGGCCTTCCATTGCTTAGGTTGTCAACTGGTGGGCATAGTGAGGAGGTAAGAATTATTGAAAAGTTGAGCGCAGCCATGGCGCTAGGCTGATCCCATAGACGATAGCTTTGTGCTGTATTAAGGTTGCCCATTCTTTTTGTATCTTTACAATTAACCAATTCAGTGCTGGAAATGAAGCATCATAACGCTAAACCGTGCCCGGCATTAGCCTCCCATATCCATTCTTTCTGGGAACTGAAAGGTGACGACAACGACAACCAATGGGAACGTATATTCCCTGACGGATGTGCCGGCATCGTGGTGAACCTGGGAGCATCGTGTAAAACGGATAGTGGCCTGACCACCATGGAGCACGGTAAAACGTACGTGGTAGGCGCCATGACCACTTTTAAGGACAGTTTTATGAACATGGACACACATTTGGTGGGCGTATGTCTGAAGCCGGCCGTGTTCTCTTCTTTTTATAAGTATGTTTCCCAGCATGAACTGACTGATCATACGGTAGAATTTGATTCTTCCTATTCTTTTGATATCGGGAAGGTCCATAAAGACCCTTACGCTTATTTCAACCGGTATTTTTTAGACAGGAGAAACAATGTAAATTCGCTGCTGCAGACTGTGCTGAAGGACATCCATGTGACTAAAGGAGATATACGCATCTGTGATATCGCTAAACGAAATTATACCACTGTCCGGCAATTGGAACGGATGTTTAAAACGCATATCGGACTAACGCCAAAGGAATATGTGAAGATTGTCCGCTTCCAGTCTGTTCTTTCCCTGATGGATGACCCGAAGGTGAGTTTGTCGGATATCGCTTTTGAAGGGGGGTATTATGACCAGTCGCATCTGACGAACGAAATGAAGCGCTATACAGGGCTTACTCCTGCGCGATTCTGATTTTGTCGTGTTTTTCCAAAAAAGTAAGCGCACCTGGTATTTATTTTTGTGAAAAGCTTTTAGTATGAAGAAAATCATTTTGAACCTGGCTGTTACTTTAGACGGATTTATTGAAGGACCAAACGGGGAAGTGGATTGGTGTATTATGGATGATGATATGGACTTTGGGGGCTTTATAGCAAGCATCGATACGATATTTTACGGCAGAGTAAGTTATGACGCCTGGGGAAATTTTCAAACGGATGAAGCTACCAGCCCCGCAGAAAGCGAAATGTGGCAAGGCATACATTCCAAGAAGAAATATGTTTTCTCGCACCAAAGCCGACAGGATGATAAGGCTACTTTCATTAGTACCGATATCGTTAACCAGGTGGCAGCCATAAAGCGGCAGGGTGGTAAAGACATTTGGCTGTATGGCGGCGCAAGCCTTATCAAAACATTCATACAGTCCGGCCTTATCGACGTGTATAAAGTATCGGTACATCCGGTAGTGTTAGGGACTGGTAAGCCATTGTTTGAAGATATAAAAGAACGGATAGGGCTAAAGCTGACAGATACGCTGGTTTTTAAATCCGGTGTGGTGCAGCTTACCTATGAACCCGGAGCATAGCCGGAAAATAAAGCCTTTGGATGACGGGCGTCCAAAGGCTTTATTTTTTTCATTTCCCCAGTTTCCATTGAATATACTGCGCCACTGCGGCAATAGACGTTTTCCCCTGGTCTATAACGCCTCCCATCTGAAAGAAGCCATGTATCATTTTCGGGTACAACTTTTCCGTTACTTCCACATTTGCCTGCCGGAGCTTTTGGGCGTAGTTCATGATTTCATCCCTTAACGGATCATATTCTGCTATGATAAGGTATGCATCCGGCATGCCGGACAAGTCATTGTTGTAAATAGGGGCCGCCTTGATTTTATCGTTCGTGTAATAATTCCACAGCTCGATGCCGCTCTTCAGGGTCACCACAGGGCCTTCTGCAAACAGCGACCAGGAGGGCGTGGCGAGTGAGGAATCAGTGGCAGGGTATATCAGTACCTGGCAGGCGATGCCAGGTAGAGTTCCTGCTACGGCGGTGGCCAGCGTTCCGCCGGCGCTGTCTCCGGCCACGGCTATACGATGGCCGTCGATGCCCAGTTCCGCTGCATGCTCGACGGCCCAGGTGGTAGCGTCGATACAATCGTGCAGGCCATGCGGAAAGGGATGTTCAGGGGCCAGCCTGTAATCGACGGAAATAATCACTGCGCGGGATAAATTGGCCAGCTGCCGCAATGGCCGGTCATGGCTGTCCAGGCTGCCTTTGAAGAAGCCGCCGCCATGGAAATACATGACAACAGGCAGGTCTTTTTCAGCGGACGGCCGGTAAATCCGGATGTTGATTTTTCGATCGGTAAATTCGATGGCCTGGTTCTCAACGGCAAACACTGCTTCCTCTTCTCCGGCAAGGGGCACCAGCCTTTCGTAAAATTCTCTCGAGGCGGTCAATTTGTCCGCGATATGTGTAACTTTAACGGACTCCATGTAGGTCAGTACTTCCTGTACTTGTGGTAAAATTTCCATTGGATGATCATTTAGGGCAAAATTCCCTCATCGCCGTCTATCCGTAAAATAGCTTATTTTATGGGCGGTCATAAAAACAATTATAACTTTAGGACATGGTAAATCTGGAATGGTACCGGACATTTAAAGCTGTTTATCAGACGGGGTCGCTGACTGCCGCGTCGAAGATTTTATTTATATCACAGCCTAATGTGAGCCAGCATCTCGCGTTATTGGAGGCGCATGTTGGACAGCCATTGTTTGAACGGAAGCCGAAAATTGTGCCCACCGATTATGGCAAGTTGTTTTATACGCAGGTGGTGGCGCCACTGGAAATGTTGGAGCAGGTGGAGGAAGGCTTTAGTACTGCCGGTTTAAAGAAGCAGCCGCCTATTATCCGGCTCGGTGTAGTACAAGAGTATTTCCAGGCGGTAATATCAGAAAATATATCCTTTACAGATACCAGTCTGGTGTTGACTTTCGGACGCACCAAAGAAATGTTGGGCCGGTTGGAGAAAGGGGCACTGGATTTTGTGGTGGCGACTAAACTGGCCGACTATAAGCAGCTTGCTTTTGAACCTGTCCGGCAGGAACATTTTGTCATCGCTGGAAATAAAACGACAGACACCACCGAATTTGATCGTTCTATAAAAAAAGAAGACTGGGAAAGTGCGGAGGCCTGGTTGCTGGCGCAGCCCTGGTTTGCCTATACGACCGACCTTGCCATCATCCGTAAATTCTGGAAAAAGAACTTTTACAAACGGCCGGCCATTAAACCGGCCTGCGTAATTCCGAATATGCAGCTTATTTTAAAATCGATGAAGCGTTGTGATGCGTTGACCATAGCAGCGGATTATCTGCTGGATGATGACCTGAAAGTGATTTGGAAGGGGCGGTCTTCTATGGAAAATACCTTGTACCTGGCCTATGACAAAACAAAGGTAACGCCTGACCAGGTGAAATTAATGAAACAATTTTGTCGGTAAAGCAACTGCGTTTATGGGTTAAACGCAGTTGCTGAAAATAGCTTATTTCTTTTCTGCCAGGGTTTTGACCTGGTTTTTCAGGTCACTGATCTCTGCATCGTATTTCTTTTGCTGGTCAATCAGATAGCGTGTCAGTTCCTCTACTTTCTTCAACAGGATGACATTCATCTCTGCCACATCGATGTCGTTTTTTGCGATGTCTGCCGCTGATGGCACGTCCGGCAAATGTTTGTTGGCTTTTATGTATTGTTCCACACTTTGCAGGGATGGCAATTGATAGCCATCTTCGAAAACATAGTCAGGCCAGGTGCTGCCGGCTTTTACTTTAACTCTTTCGGCCAGGATAGTGCCAGCAACTGCCAGCCTGTAACCGGGTACCGCCTCTGAACCTATTCCTACAAATCCATTGTTTCCTACATTAAAGACGGGGTTACCGGCACCGTCCAACACGCCAAATGGTTTGTCGCCGTATCCTTTTATCAGCGTAGATCCGTTTTCCTGAAGGAAGAGCCGGTCTTTTCCGCCATAGTCGGTATTCCAGGAGTCCGTTGTGCCAGTCCATATCCGGTTCCATCTGGTCCATACTCTGCCGTCAATTTTGTTTCGATATTTTAACTCGCCCAAATAGGATGTTTCCAGCTGAAAGTTCCCCGTGGAAGAACCGGGACCAAAGTACTGTAGTAGTGTCGAAACATGCTGACCGGGATAAATAATGTTATATACGCCGTTTTGAAGGCACGTATCGCGTAGCCCATTGTCAGCGACTCCGCGAAAGAGGAATGTGCTGGGATCTTGGCAAAATGCATTCAGGCAGGCAAAAAACAACGAAAGAAAGAGGAATAATTTTTTGAACATAGGTATGCGTTTATTTTTCGCTAAAGATAAAATATATTCCACCTTTCCAGTGTTGTTTTAATAATGATTTATCATTAATGGGTTCCGGGTAGAGATCAGATAATCTGTGAAATGCTCTGTCATGGCGGATATGATGCGATATGGCTGCGTATTTGGTGCGGGGCCAAAGTTTAACTTAGTAACTCACCTTAAATATTCTACATATGAAAAAGAAACAAGTTAACCTGCAGCCGAAGCTGGTTTTAGACAAGATGGTAGTTGCTTCTCTGGTAAATGAACCGGAAAAAATTGTTGGCGGCGCTATTATTTCACGGCCTAACACATTGTGCCTGACCATCAACTATACAGTTTGCAATACTGTATGCGGCAATCAGATTTGTGCGTAGTCAGCATCGTTGAACGGGCCCCTCGTATGAGGCAGCCCGTTTTTTATTGAAAGTCAGCTTAACCGATGTGCATTTTCGCGAAGGTAATGCATTGCTTCCTTTACGGCGTCTCTACTGTTTTTAGGATTAAACCCCAGTTCCGTACGCGCTTTGGATATGTCGAAGTTCTGCTGTAGCCCTGAGAACATGGCAATGTCTTTGGTAGTTAGCACGGGCGCTTTGCCGCTTATTTTACTGCCTGTTTCCATTAACCAGGCTACGGCGTATAATATCGGCCTGGGAACAGCCACCGGCAGTTTCAACTTCAGTTCCGGGAATAACTGCTGCGCAATTTTTGTGGTTTCTTTGATAGAGGTACATTTTTCACTGGCCAGGATATATCTCTCTCCGTTTTTCCCTTTGGTGGCAGCAAGATAACAGCCTTCAGCCACGTCTCTTACATCGATCCAGTTTAAGGTGATATTGGTTTCAACCGGGATCTGTTTTTGCAGGATCAAACGGATAATGTTGTACGATACGTTCAATGGTGCAAAGGCAACGGGACCTATCATAGCGGCTGGAAGTACGGCCACTAACTCAATACCATGCTTTTTAGCCAATTCGAAAGCCAGCTTTTCCCCATCGTTCTTCGAGTTATAATACATGTCTCTGCGGTCCGGATTGTAACCGTTGCTTTCTTTTGTGGGAAGATGCGTGTAATCCAATGCTGCTATCGAGCTGACATATACAATTCTTCTTACACCGGCTTCCGCAGCAGCTTCTATGGTATTGCGGGTTCCTGCGATGTTTACATCGTAAATTTCCTTTTGGGGGTCTTTGGCCCAGAGTTTAAAGGAAGCTCCTACCGCGTAAAAAGTATCTACACCTTTTAAGGCTCTTACAAATGATGCTTTGTCGGTAATATCAGCCTGTACTACTTCGCAGTGCAGGCCTGCAAAAGGCTCCTTGTTTTTTAAGCTGCGTACGGAAGCCCTCACCGGAATTCCTTTGCTGAGAAGAAGTCTCACTAAGTTGTTGCCTAAATGTCCGTTTGCGCCGGAAACAAGGGCTAATTTTTTTTGCTCCATATCCTGTGTTTTTAATTGACAGGACAAAGGTCAATCTTGCTCCGTTAACACCGCTTCGCAAATGTTACCTAATGATCTGTTTGCGGATTCTGCTCAGGCTTTTGGGGTTCATGCCCAGGAATGAGGCAATGTATTGCAAGGGGACATTATGTAGAATTTCTGGATGTTCATCCATCAGGTTTTTATACCGTTGCTCTGCGCTGAGCGCCGCCAGTTCCTTGGAACGCTTTTCATTATAGGCAAGTGACTGCTGAAAAACCAGGATACTGAAGTCTTTGAACGCTGCGCTTTCCCGGGTGAGGGCTTCCAGGTTGTCTTTGGTAATCCGTAGCAATTCACAGTCAGTTATACATTCCAGGTTTTCGTCGGACACTGTCTGATTGATAAAGTTAAAGTAAGAAGTAATAAAGCCGGGAGGGCAATTGATATGCGTGGTCACCTCATCGCCTTTTTCATTGTAGTGGAACAGCCTGACAAACCCGGAAACGATGAAATACAGGTATTTCGGGACTTTCCCTTCTTCTTCAATAACGCGGTTCCGGGGCTGAAGCACCGGCTCAAAGTACTGTCTGTACAGGGCTTCGTCGCGCTCGCTTAGCTTTGCGCTTTGGGAAATGAGGCTTATTAGTTGTTCGTGCATGTTCGTCCTTTTGGCTGTGATGTCCATCGCAAAGATATCACTTAAGATGGCATCATTAGCCACTCATAACAAAACCGTACCACGCCTGCAGGAGCGGTACGGTGCCAGGGCCAACAATACAACTAATGCCGTCCCATCGGCGGCATTTTCTTCTCTTCACTATTGTTACCGGATTTCAGCGAACCAAATTTCCAGTTGAAGGCGATATGAAAGCCACGGTTAAAGAAGTTGTTGACTTCCGTGCTGCGGAAGCTGGGAGCTGTGGCCGTACTGCGTTGCAGCATGCTGTTCTGAAAAGGATTGGTAATGCCTATCATCACACTGGCTCTTTTATCCAGGAATTCCTTTTGAGCGGAGAAACTGTAAGACCAGGACGCTGAATTCCTTCCCTGAAGCGTCACGTAGCCGTTGCTGTAGTCGCCGGACGCCTGGAGGGTAAAGTCTTTAGGGAGGGACCAGGACACATTCAGGTTGAAGGAATAGAAGCCGGCTTCATTTTTCACCTGAAGGGCGTCGCTTTTGAACCATACCTGGTACAGTTCCACGCCACCGTTGACACTCAGGTTGCTGCTGAGGTCCATGGCGGCGTTGATGTTGGCGCCTAACCGCTTGTTGGCGGCCACGTTGCGTGGACTGGTCCTGGAGATGCCCAGGCTGTCTACGGTGGTCAGCATTTCGATGGCGTTGCTGTTGGCGCTGAAATACACGCTATTGTTTAAGGTGAAACCGGAAGGGGCGTTGTAGTTGTACCCGGCTTCGAGTGTCCTGGTTGTTTCGGGCCGCAGCAGCGGGTTACCGGAAGTGAGGTTACGCGGGTCGCTGGCATTTACGAAGGGATTGAGGTCCCATATCCATGGCCTGCGGATGCGTTCTGTATAGCTGAATTTCACATCATGCTGATCATTCAGGGTTTTGGCTATCAATAAACCGGGAACCAGGTTGTTGAATGAAGCATCAAAGGATGATGGCGCCCGCCGGAACTCACTCCCCAGGCTGGTGCCTTCAAAACGAAGGCCTGTTCGGAACATCCATTTATTTTCAGTTTCAAACTTCAGGCTGACGTAACCTGCGTAAATATTTTGAAAATATTTCATCTGGTCGGAGCGGGAAGGTATTTCAACCAGGTCGGTACTGCCGGGATTGTGCTCGTTGTTCCTGGCGCTGTAAGTGGTATTGGCGCTGGTCCTGCTGAACTTAACACCTGTTTCGAGGATATTTCTGCCGGATTTGTTCAGCGGATGGGTATAATCTGCCTGCAGGCTGAAGTCCCATGATTTGCTGTTGTTAGGCCCGGATTCACGAAAATAGTGCACACCCGACAGCGTATATTGGTTGGTGTTATATTCAGAACGATCGCAGATGTTACTGACCATGCCCAGTACCTGCAACTCCTGCACCTTTCGGCGGAACCGCTTCTGATAGGTGGCAGAGAGCTCATAATACCCGGAACTGTTGGTCTGGCGGTTGTTCTGATTGTATTCAGTATTGCTTTTGCTGTCCTGGTAACGGTTGTACAGCGTGCTGCGGGAAGGCCAGGAACCGTTCCAGAAAGTAAGGGTAGTGCTGATTTTTTGCAGGGAGTCGGCATGCCAGGTAAGGCCGGCGTCGCCATAGAGGCCCCGTTCATGCTGGATGATTTCCGTCTCTTGCAGCAGTTCTCCTGCCGGTTGGCCATTGAACAAAGAAGTCCTGTTAAGGGTGGATGTTCTTCGTTCCCGTTGATTGCTGGCATTGAGGCTCAGGCTTAGTTCCATATTGCCTTTTACGGTGCTCAGTGCCGCACCGGCAGACTGTTCCAGGTTGCCGGCGCTGACGGTGGTTTCTACGCTGGTGCCTTTTATTTTCTTTTTGGTAATGATATTGATAACGCCCGCCGCTCCTTCTGCCTCGTATTTGGCCGAAGGGGACGTGATCACTTCAATAGCGGCGATGCTGCTGGCAGGGATCATCTTCAGCGCCTCTTTCAGGTTTTTGGCGAAGATGCCCGACGGCAGCCCGTTCAGCAGCACTTTTATATTCGGGTCGCCCCGCATTTTCACCTCTCCGTCGGGGCCCACGGTCAGCAGCGGTACTTTCCGCAGCACATCGCTGGCGGAGCCGGCCTTGTTGCTGATATCTGCGGTGGCATTGTATATCAGCTTATCGCCTTTGCTTACCACCAGCTTCTTTTTGCTGCTGATAGTAATGGCGTTCAGGTTTTTCGTGCTGGTGACGGTATTGCTGTCAGGTTGCTGGGACGAGGGTTGTTGTGCATGTGACCTCTCAGCGGCCAACATGCATAGAATGGATAAAAACAGTAATTTGATAGCCGAATGCATGGTTTATAATTGAAACATCTGCAAAACAAGAAACTTTGGTTTCCACATAAAAAAATGAATGAGCAAGGCCCGGAATATAATGACCAATGCAGTTCGTCATGATGTTTTGCAGGTTGTATTAAAATGAGTGAGCTTTGTTTTACTTAAAGCGCTGGTAATGGAGAATAAGGCAAATTGGCTTCGGAGCAGGTTTCTACAGGAAGTGGTCGTGTTTGTTGCGATGTTTGTCCTGACGATATTGCATGAGTGGATAAAACTGGACTCTCTGAAGGCGGTCCTGCAGGCGCTGGTGTTTTTTATTCTGCTGTACGGACAGGCGCAGTTTAACCTCTACCTGATATTTCCGTTGTTGATGGCTAAAAGGTATGCTTTGTACTTTTTAACCTTTATCTTATCTACATTGGTTGGCGCCCTGTTATTGTTTGGCCTTGACTATTTCTGGATATCCCCGCAGTTCTACCAGGAGCCTGATGTTTCTCTTCCAATGAACATCGCCTATAACTTTGTGCTTTGTATCATCAGTACGGTGACCATCCTTTCCCTCTTTCTGGTACGCCAGTATTCCAGGGAGTTGCAAAAGAGGAGCGAGGTGCAGTTGAAGCTGAGCGAAATGAACATCAAATTTCTCCATGCACAACTGAACCCGCATTTCTTCTTTAATATGTTCAATAACCTGTACGGCGTAAGCCTTACGGAGCCGGAACGTACGCCGGACCTCATTCTGAAGCTGGCCGACCTGATGCGGTACCAGCTGGAAAACGGCAACAAACCGACGGTGACCATACGTGAGGAATTGCAGTTCATCGACAACTATATTGCCATGGAGCGGGAACGTATCGGAAAACGATGTCTTATCAGTTATGATTTCCCGGCGGATGATACCGTACTGCACCAATACAGGGTTGCTCCGCTGATCCTGATCACGTTAGTGGAAAATGCGTTTAAACACAGTGTCACTATCAGCCATCCATGGTATGTTAACATCAGTGTTTACCGGTATGAAGACGACCTGGTGGTGGATGTACGTAATTCGTTGCCGGATGAAGCCTTAAAAAGCGGCTCCACCGGTATTGGTTTGATCAACATTAAAGAGCGGCTGGAGATGCTGTATAAACACCGGTATAGTCTTGTCAGCACTATTGATGGGCAGGAATACCGGACCACCCTGACTTTAAGGCTAAATACGACAGCACATGGATAACACTTTAAAATGCATTATTGTAGACGATGAAGAAGGCGCCCACCTTGTATTGAAGCAGTATATCAAAAACCTGCATAACCTGGAACTGGCCGAATCGTTTTTTACCGCGGTGGAAGCCATGGGTTATATATACAACAACCGGGTGGATTTGATTTTCCTGGATATCAATATGCCGGGACTGAGCGGGCTGGAACTGTTGGAAACAATGTCTGATCCTCCGTTGGTAATACTAACGACCGCCTACCGGGAATATGCATTGGAAGGATATAAATACCGGGTAGTGGATTACCTGGTGAAGCCATTCAATTTTCAGCGGTTTATGGCGGCTATAGATACAGTATATTCGCGGCTGCGACCAAAAACCACTGCCACGAACGAACCCAATTCGGCGCCCTCCGCTTTTGTGATGTTGAAAGTGGAAGGGGAAATTGTGAAGGTGATGTACGATCAGATCACCTATGTCCGCAGCTGGGGCAACTATGTGAAAGTCGTAACGAAACAATCTACTTACCTCAGCCCAATCACCACTACAGAAATAGAACAAAAGCTGGACAAAGTCCGGTTCAGGAGAATTCACAAATCCTATATCGTGGCCATGAGCCGCATCAGCAAGATAACCGGCGGACAGGTGGAACTTGACGACGGAACGATATTGCCCATCGGCACGACCTATCGCAGAGACCTGTTGGACAACTTTCAATGAGATATCCTTAAATTAGAGCAAACAGATGATAATATGACCAGCAGAAGCGAAACAGCCATGATGGACCTGATCCTTAGCGTAGCCGCAAAAGACCCGCGGATATTGGCCGTCTTACAGGACGGATCACGCTCCAACCCCAATGTGACACCGGATATTTTCCAGGACTTCGATATTATCTATGTGGTGGATGATCTTACGCCATTCCTGCAGGACCATAGCTGGGTGGATGTTTTCGGGGAGAGAATGATCATGCAGATGCCGGAGGACATGGAGCTGTATCCGCCGGCGCCGGAACTGGAAGGCGCGTTTTCTTATCTGTTACAGTTTAAAGATGGTAACCGTATAGACCTGGTGATGGTGCCACCGGACAAACTCGATGCTTTTACGGCAGACAGCTTATGTAAAGTACTCTGGGACAAGGCCGGCCTGTTCACGGACAAGCCGCTTCCTCCCGCCAGTGACGCCGGTTACATCGTGGAAAAACCTTCAGCACGTTCGTATACAGACTGCTGCAATGAATTCTGGTACACGAATGCGGGTCTGGCGAAAGGACTGTGGCGTGAAGAAGCGGTATTGGCCAAAGAGCTGATCAACCAGGTGGTACGTGGCGCGCTGATGCAGATGATGAATTGGTATATTGGTTGCCGTTACCGGTTTGCGGTAAACCCGGGCAAGTTTGGAAAATATTACCGGCGTTACCTGGAGCCGGAAGTGTATGATAAGTTCATGGCCACCTACAGTGAAGGCGACCTGCAAAGCATATGGCAGTCTGTTTACACTACCATGGACCTTTTCAGGGACATGGCCCGGCTGGTAGCTGCGCAGCTGGGTTACACCTACCCTGAGGACTGGGACGCGAATGTAAGGGCTTATATGCAGCATGTACAGCAGCTGCCGAAAGATGCAACCAGCATTTATTGACTTTAAAACAAACCACATGGAAATAGGTATCGACAGCTTTGCTGCCACCAAATCACAAAGCAGCGGCCACAATGCGGCAGCTGATATGCAGGAAATGGACAATCTGCTGGAGCGGATCATCCTGGCAGACCAGGCTGGCCTGGCAGTGTTCGGATTGGGGGAGCATCACCGCCGGGAGTTCCTGGATTCGGCCTCAGTGCTGATACTGGCTGCTGCTGCGGCCCGTACAAAAGACATTAAACTCACCAGTGCGGTAACGGTATTGAGTGCTGCCGATCCGGTGCGGGTGTTTCAGAGTTTTGCCACGCTGGACATTATTTCCAAAGGAAGAGCGGAGATGGTGGCAGGCCGTGGGTCTTTTATTGAGGCCTTCCCGCTTTTCGGGTACAACCTGGATGATTATGACGCCTTGTTCACTGAAAAGCTGGACCTGCTGTTAAAGATAAGAGACCATGAGCGGGTGGACTGGAGCGGGAAATTCAGGGCGCCGTTGCAAAATGCGCCTATTTATCCGCGGCCGGTGCAGCAGCCGTTGCCCATATGGGTGGGCGTAGGCGGTACGCCACAGTCATTTGTACGGGCAGGCATGCTGGGACTGCCTTTGATGGTGGCGGTGATCGGTGGGGAAACGCACCGGTTCAGGCCATTGGTGGACCTCTACCGCGAAGCCGGCGCCAAGGCGGGCCACCCCGAAGAACAGTTGAAGGTTGGATTGCATTCACTGGGATATATTGCGCAAACATCACAACAGGCCAGGGACGAGTTTTTCCCGGGCTATGCAGAAGTGTTTACCCGCATCGGGAAGGAGAGAGGCTGGGGGCCTGTGACACGCGCCCAGTTTGACGCGCAGAACGGTCCTTCAGGCGCTTTGCTGGTAGGCAGCCCGCAGGAGGTGGCGGAGAAAATTAGGCGTCATAGCGAAGCACTGGGTGGCATCAGCCGGTTCACCTTTCAGATGGACAACGCCAACCTGCCACATGATAAGCTCATGAACTCCATTGAGCTGATCGGAAAAGAGATTGTTCCGTTATTGAAATAGTCCCGGATATCTTATGAGGATGCTCTTGACAAACCAAATTTTTTTTTTGACAATAATGTAAACGGCTGCAACTTTTTCTGTTTCCAGTCGTCTTTATGGAGCAACATATGTTTGTTCTAAATCTATCTAAACCATGAAATCATTACCTGTATTCCTTCTCCTGGCAGGATGGAGCATCACCGCATCCGCCCAGAAGGTCCCTGTCATCCGGGCGACCTCTAAAACCGTCAGCATAAAAGATGGGCCTACTTTTATGAAGAACACCTGGACCATCGAGCCGGAAACAAAACCGGACATTTATCGCACTTCAGCGAAGAAAGTGGTTTTTTATACAGATGTGGATTCTATTTCCATTCATGTAAAGCCCGGCCAGCAGCAGGATTTTTATATCCTCCTGAATGGTAAAGACTCTGCTTTGACGAGGGTGGAATTTCAGCCTTCCCGGCTGGAGATGTTGAAAAAGGCTAAAAAATACAACTATGCTGATAAAAGGGAACTGCCGGCATTTACTTACCTGTCTCCCGATGATGAGGCGTTGAAACGCATTCGCCGGGAACTTAAACTGGATTCCATTGCGGGCAATGGTAATGAAATCTCCCAAATGATCAACCTAATGCACTGGGTACATGATATTATCCGGCATGATGGCAGTAGTAATAATCCTGCTGTAAGGAACGCCATCGGTATTATCGATGTGTGCAACAAGGAAAAACGGGGCGTCAACTGCCGCATGATGGCCACCGTATTGAATGAATGTTACCTCGCAATGGGTTTCAAATCCCGCTTCCTGACCTGCATGCCCAAAGAACTGAAATTCGACGATTGTCATGTGATCAACATGGTATATTCAACCGAAAAACAAAAATGGGTGTGGATGGACCCTACCTTCAACGCCTATGTGATGAATGAAAAAGGCGAAGTACTGGGACCGCAGGAAGTACGCGAGCGGCTGATCAACGGGCAGACACTCATCGTGAACCCCGATGCTAACTGGAACCGGAAAAATTCTGCCGTTAAAGAACAATATCTCGACAACTATATGGCCAAGAACCTCTACCGTCTGGAATCTTCCGCTGCCAGTGGATATGACCTGGAAACGCAGCAGGCGGGCAAATGGCTGACCTACCTACAGCTGGTGCCACTGGATGGATTGAACCAGCAAAACACCAAATCGGAAAGTCCTACCTGGAATTCCTTCAAAACTTTGGTCACCAACAACCCGGACGTTTTCTGGGCCAAACCATAAACAGCTCCCGGGGCTAAAGCTCCGGGCTGTGATATTTGATACGTTTAAACAGCAGTATGAGTATCGCTATTGTCAGACATCCCACGGTGGACCAGACGACATTGGCGATACCATATCCTGCAATCCAATGCCCGCCTAACAGCGCGCCGGCCGTAACGGCAAAATTTCCGCAGGAAGTAAAAACACTGTTGATGAGTTCTGATGCCTGCGGCGCCGAAGAGGTGACCTGTATATTGCTGATCAGAAAACCGCCGGCATGGACAAGCCCCCATATAACAACCAGCAATACCATTGGCATGAAACTGCCGCCCAGCCAATATAACAGCAGATGCACTCCTGACAGTAACAACAGGAACAACAGCGTGGTGAGGTAAGGTTGCCTGCTCATATATCTTCCTGCGAGATAATTACCACCAATGCCCACCAGTCCGAATAACAACAACATGATACTGATAGTGCCGCCTTGCATGTGGGATACCTGCTTTAGAAAATCCGCCATGTATCCGTAGGTGGAATACATCGCGGTGATGATAAAAAAGGCCAGCAGTAAATTGGTCCACAGGAGGCTGTTACGGAAGATGTTTGTCTGTGGCCCGGTTACCTTGGGACTGCCTGCTGTCACCGGCGGTAGCCATATCTTTACGCCGATGAGGGCCAGTACATTAATAAAAGCCGTTATCAGAAAGGCCCCCTGCCAGTTGAGCATCGCGGAAATGAACGTGGCCAAAGGCACGCCCAATACGGTGGCGATGGTAAGGCCGGAGAAAATAATACTGACCGCTTTGGAGGTGTTTTGCTTATCACTGGTATTGATAGCTACCGACAATGCTATCGACCAATAAACCGGATGAAAAAAGGCGGGCAGCATCCTGATGATCAGCAGATGATAGAAACTGGTGGCAAAAGCAGAGAGCACATTAGCCACCGCAAAAATCAACAGTGAAAAAAGCAATAACGTCTTCCGGTTGATTTTTGAAAAGAGCATCATCATAAAAGGCCCGAAGAATGCCACGATCAGCGCGAAAGCGCTGAGCAGCCATCCGGCTTTGTCGATGGTGACATGAAAGGCGATAGCAATGTCCGGTAGCACACCTATTACTCCAAATTCCGTAGTCGTAATACCAAAGACACCCAACGCCAGCAACCAAAGTTCTTTATCAGTACGCATAGAAAAATTTTTCCGGCAAAATTGCAGCGTGACTGTCTTAAAACTGTATACTGACGATTTAGTGAGGCACTTTCCATTTGGTAAGTATCCCTTTTCAGGAGAGGTTTTGTACTTTAGCGGGAAATAGCCGTATGCCTGAATTTTTTCACGATAAAAGGTTGTATTACACACCGATCGAATTTGCGTTGGGCCATATCGGTGGAACGTGGAAGATGCCTATACTATGGCGTTTGCAGGAGAAGCCGCTACGGTTCAGTGAACTGAAAAAAGACATCCCGCATATTACAGATAAAATGCTGACCAGCCAGTTGAGAGAGCTGGAAAACAAAGACCTGATCAGCAGAATGGTTCATCCGGTAGTGCCGCCAAAAGTGGAGTACAGCCTGACGGAGAAAGGAAAGAAAACCATTCCTGTCATAGAGACGATCATGAAATATGGCTATGATTTAATTAAGGAGGCGGGCATTGAATACCCGCCCAAAGAAAGTTGATCACAGCTTCACTACCTTCTTAACGATCTGTTTTCCCTGGCCGCTCAGTACCAGCCAATACATGCCGGGCCGTACATTGGCCAGCGGTACTTCAAACTGTTGCCGTCCATTCAGTTTTTCTGTCCGCAGCACTTTACCTGCTGCATCCCGCAGCTCTGCCTGTTGCCAGGGCGTTGCCGTTTGTACCCGTATGTAATCGTTTGCAGGGTTAGGGGAAAGCGTCACGTTACTGGTGGAGGCCTCATGCCCTGTCATCATGGCCTGAAAGGCGGTGTTGTTGTTGCTGCAAACCAGTACCGGCCGCTGGGTGGAGTCGCTGCCTTCGCGGGAGGTGAAGATAGCGTCTGTTGTGGACCCTGCAAGCCCGGACACCAGTTTCAGTGTCAGGATGCCATCTGCCGCCTTCTCTGCGAGCGCGATATCTGTCACCTCCCATTCTGCGAAATTGCCTGCACCGCGTCCGGTGATGGTATCTACCGCTTTGATGACAGCAGGTTTGTTGCTGTCGGTGATGCCGGATTCCGTCCAGCTGTCGTTGCTCACGTACTGGGCGATCCAGGGCACGGTGGCGATGCCGGTATTGGCATAATTCACATACATGCGCAGCTTCACCTGGTTGGTGCCTGCCGGCAGGCCGCTAACGTTGAACTTCAGAAATATTTCCCGGTTGTAGCTGGTGCCTGCGTCCTGTTTCAGTACGAGGCTGCCGGTGCCGTAGTTGGTATTGTTATAGGTGCCGCCTCTGACATAAGCGTCTGCTATGGCAGTAACGGTGGACGCGGAATACACCGGTGTGTTATTATTGACATGATACACCGCTGTGGAACCGGCATAGGGGCCGGAAGGCAGGCTGGCTGCCAGCTGGCGCGTTTGCGCAATGCCTGGCAAGGTCAGGTGAATATTGACCGGTGCGGAAGACTGCGCAGGATCTGCCACAGACACTGTCACATCTGTAGATCCGATACCGCGCAGCAGCAGGGCACAAGGCCGGTCAACCGTAATGGTCACGGAATCTTTATGAAAGGTGCCTGCCTGGTAAAACACCAGTTGCCGGATGTTAAGCCCCGCGTGGTATACGGCCTGTATATCGGCGGTGTTCTGTTCTATCCGTACGGCGGTGGTATCGTAGGTGTTCATGTCCTGCCCGGGAAGCACGTAGTAAGCATAGCTGCCGTTCGCCGGCGCGGTGCTATGGTCCAGCCATAGCTGGAACACGTTCATGTTCTGTATGGTAGTACTGCCGCTGTTGTTGATACTTCTCCAGGTGCCTGACTGCGATTGCATGCTCAGTTGTAGCTGTCCGCCGGCAGGGAAATAATAACTGATACCGTTATGCGTGATCCATTTGAGGGTATTGTTGTAACTGTATGTGCCGTTGCTGATGGTGCTGACGGCGCCGTTGATTTTCGCGGAAACGGTGCCGTTGAGCAGGCATTGGTTCACCGTAGTGTTAATGGGCTGTGCTGCCGTAGAGGTGATGCCGGCGCCTAGGCAAACCACTTCTTTATCAAAGAAGAACCAGGCTTTGCGTGCTTGCGTGCTGTAGTCGGAGAACTGCAGGGCAGACACGCCGTACAGCGAGTCAGACACGCCGCCTGCAAAGGCCGTCGTACCGAAATTGACGCCCCACGGGGACCGTACCGGGAAAGTGGTGATATATGGCACCGTTGTTCCGGGGATATGGCTCCAATCCCATACCGGCGGAATATTATAATAGTCATTGCCGTTGACGGCAATATGGGTGGACCCGTCAGAGAGGTAGTAACCTTTCAGGTTTTCGCCGTTGCCGTTTTCCTGTTTGGCAGTGCGGGTAGAAGTGAGGTGCAGGCCGAACAGGTAGCCGGTACGATGATGCAGCGTATAGTCGGAGCGCCAGAAATGCGTATGCAGGGCGGGCAGCTGATACCCCGGCGGCTGGGTACCGTTGAGCCGTGCGATGTTATCGTCGTACTCGGCCACGTTGGCGGTGTCCAGCACTTTAAGTTTTTGCAGCAGGCTGGTAACGCCCACCTGGAGATTGTTCTCCCGGCTGATACTGCGGCCATTGGTGCCGAAGTCGATGTATTTGGAGCGCATGGCTTTGAGGAAACCATTACGTACAAAGCCGCTGAAGATGTCCAGTTTGCTACCTGAGAGCGCATAGGAGGTGCTTCGCAGGTAGTAGGCTACTTTTATCTCGCCGTCAACGAACACGGAGCCATAACCATAGATGTACAGTTGCGGCCCGTGTTGCTGGTAGGAGTAATCGTGCTGTATGCCTTCCGCGGTGGTGAGCACCAGCGGGTAAAAGGCTTCGTTCACACTATACTGCATCAATGAATCATTGGCGGTAAGGCAGGAACGGTACATGAAGTGGGTGGCTTCGTCCAGCTTGTTGGCCCCGGTCTGTTTGGTGGGATTGCCGCGGCTCATCTGGGTAAGCAGCGCGTTGCGCAGGCTGCCCAGGCTTTGAGGCGCCGTCTCCAGCATAATCAGTATTTCGCCGATACGTTGTGGATTGGAGATATCGTTATGGTACCAGTTCCAGCTTTTGGGATCGGTGGTGTTCCAGTAGGTCAGTGCGTTGACCATCGCGGTAAACAGCGTGGCGCTGTGGTAGTAGGAGCTGGCCGGTTTCGTATAGGCTTGCGCGAAGGCTTTCACCCGGTTGATATGTGTGTCTGCTGTGTAGGTGGTGGAGCTGTAGGCGTAACTCACATCGGGCCAGGAGCCGTTGGCCTGTAAGGTGGCCAGCGTGGCGGTGACGTTGTTGTCCAGCGTGGTGGTGTTGGAGGCCTGCGCAAGCAGCTCCTCCCGGATACGGTCCATGATGGTGGTATATTCCGTTTGGGCCATTGCGCCGAAGGTATGGAACAGCAGCCCGACAAGGAGTAGAATTTTCATCTTCATAACAGTGGGATTTGTAACAAATCTACGGATACCGGCGCTGGCAGCGGGGTGGTTTTTCAGAGAGAATAGGGGGAATTTTCACAATTCCGGCGTTTCCGCGAACTCAGAAGGTGTTTTCCCGAACTGTTTTTTGAACTCCCGGGAGAAATATTTACGGTCGTTGTACCCCACCATATAGGCAACCTGGTAGACGGTATGCTGACGGGTACGGATTAATGCCGCGGCTTTTTTAAGGCGCAGCGATTTCACAAAGTCATTTACCGACATATTGGTGACGGCCTTCAGTTTCTTATACAGCACCGGCTGGCTCATGGCCACCTTGCGGGCCAGCATCTCCACACCGAAGTCCGGATCGTCCATATGTTCTTCGACGAGCGCTATGACTTTTTCCAGGAAAGCATTGTCCAGGCTGTTGGGCAACGGGTCGGGGACGACTGTTTCCGTTTGCAGCTGCCGGCTGTAACGTTCGCGCATCTTTTCACGGGAGGCGATCAGGTTACGGACATTCAGTGCCAGCACCCTGGTACTGAATGGTTTGGTGAGATACAGATCGGCGCCGGTTTCGAGGCCGCTCACATGATCGGCCTGTGAACTTTTGGCGGTGAGCAGCACCACCGGAATGTGACTGGTGCGTTCGTCTGTTTTAAGGGCTGTGCAGAATTGCAGCCCGTCCATTTCCGGCATCATCACATCGCTGATAATAATATCGGGGATCTGTGTGGTGGCGGCAGCCAGGCCGGCGGCCCCGTTTTCACTTTCCAGTACCTTGTATTGTTCCTGGAAGGTTTGACGGATAAGGGCGCGCAGCTCCGGATTATCTTCCACAATGAGAACGGTAAAAGGTTGCGGGGCATCTGTAGTAACGATATCTGCTGCTTCTGCGGACAATGGCATTTTCAGCGGCGCGGCCGGCAGCGCGGGACCTCCGCCAACGGTGTGCTGCGTGCCCCCGAAATGCCGGAAGCCCAAAGGAAGACTAACGGTAAAGCAGGTACGCCCTTCTTGCTCTGCGGCAGAGGGTTCACTTTCTACTGTCAGTGTGCCTTTGTGTTGCTCCACAATATTTTTGGACAACGCCAGCCCGATACCGTAACCGGTGTTTTGCAGGCCATGGTCCTGTACCTGGAAGAAATTGGTGAACAGCTTGTCCAGGTATTCGGGAGCGATACCGCGACCGTTATCGGTGACGGTGATCACCATGTTTTGTTTTACCTGGGACACATGCAGTTGTATACGGCCGCCGTCGGGCGTGAATTTAAAGGCGTTGGTCAGCAGGTTGAAGAACACTTTCTCCAGCTGTTCCCGGTCGAAGTAAACCAGCGCATGTTCCACATCATGCCGGAAAGCGATGCTGATATTACGGTCCAGCGACAGCTCCCGGAAACTGCTGTAGATCTGATCGAGGAAGGGTATCAGGTCCTGTTCCTGCACATGCAGCGTCAGATGGTTGGTCTCCGCCTTGCGGAAATCCATCAGCTCATTCACCAGCTTCAGCAGCCGGTCGGCGTTGTTACGGAGCTGCGACAGCGTGGCCTGTAACGGGTCGTCCTTCTTCAGGGTGTCTATCATTTTCTCTACCGGCACCAGCAATAAGGTAAGGTGTGTCCTGATTTCATGAGATACATGGGTGAAGAAATTCAGTTTCACCTGGTGCAGTTCTTCTTCTTTGTGCAGCAGGGCCCAGAGGAAAAAGAAACGGGTAACGAGGAATATCAGCAAAATGACACCAACCGCATAAATGGCATAGGCCCACCAGGTGCGCCAGAAAGGGGGAAGGATGGTGATCTCCATTTTGGCGGGTTCGCTCCATATGCCATCATTGTTGGCGCCTTTCACCCAGAATGTATAATGGCCGGACGATAAATTGGTGTAAGTGACGGCGGGATTGGCAGTCTCTATCCAGTTGCCGTCACCGCCCTCCAGCCGGTAGGCGTAGCGGTTTTTGTTGCTTTTGATATAATTGAGCAACGCAAATTCCAGGGTGAACACATCCTGGTTGTATTGGAAGCGCAGCGCCCGGGTATGACTGATATCTTTTTCCAGCAGGCCATCTTTTTGACCGATGCCCACCGGGTTGTTGAACAAACGCAGGCCGGTAAAGCGGATCGGCGAGGGATGGGTGTTGGTGATGATTTTTTCCGGGTAGAAACTGGTGATGCCGTTATACCCGCCGAAGAGGAATTCACCCCGACTGTCGCGCAGGAAAGAGTTGTAGTTGAACACGTTGCCGGCAATGCCATCGCTGACGGTATACGTCTGGAACTTGTTACGGGCGGGGTCCAGTCGGGCCAGCCCGTTATGGGTGCTGATCCACAGATAATGCTGGTCATCTTCCAACAGCCCCAGCACATTGTCGTTCGGCAGGCCGTCTTTATCCCTGTAATGTGTTGTTTGTTGCAGGTCGGCGTTGTATCTGACCAGCCCTCCGAAATACAGGCTTACCCAGATATTGTGTTTTGAATCTTCCTGGATGGAATTGATATATCCCTGTTGTAATACCCGCGCGGAATCCCCTTCCAGCACATACAGGCCGCTGATGGTGCCTACCAGGATGCGGTGACGGGTATCTTCCAGGATATAACGGACAGACTGCCGCCTGGCGATGCCCATGATCACGGTGTCTGCCTGCTGCTCCAGTTCAATGCCTTTGCGGTGGAACAAATACAGCTGCACGTTGGTGCCTACCCAGAACCGGTCCCGGCTGTCTTCCAGCACGGAGGTCACCTCCCCTGAAAAGGTGCCGGGGTCTTTAGGGTTATAGAGATAACGTCTGAAACCGCCGTTCTGCAACAGGTTCAGCCCACCGCCGTGGGTGCCGGTCCAGATATGGTGGTCTTTGTCTTCATACACCACCTTCACCAGGTTGGAACCGAGGCTGGCGGCATTGTTGACCTCATGTTTATAATAGGTGAAGCGGCCGGTGGCACGGTCATAATAATTGAGGCCGCCGCCCTCTGTGCCTATCCAGTAATTGTGGCGGGCATCTTCGTGTATGCTGCTGATCACGTTGTTGCTGATGCCGTCCAGGGGCGGATGCTGCTGCCAGGCGGTAAACGAGCCGCCATCGGGGCGCACCATGTTCACACCGCCGAAGTAGGTACCTATCCAGATGGTGCCATTGTTATCTTCATAAATACTGTGGATAGAGTTCTGGCTAAGGCTGTTGTTGTTGTGCGGCTCCTGCTGGTAGTGGCGGCCGCTCATGGTGACGGGATCTATAATGCTGAGGCCTTCCTGTGTGCCGATCCACATGTTACCGGCTTTGTCGGGGACTATGCGCCTGACTATATTATTAATGATCGCGGGCTGGGCCAGTAACGAAAAACGACCGGTGGCCGGATCATATATATTAATACCGCCGGTTTGGGTGGCAATCCACAAGCGGCCGGACTTATCTTCTGTGATGGCGGTGATGAAGTTCATCGCGGGACCTGACGTTTGCCCGTCTTCATGCCGGAAGGTCTCTGTTTTGTCGCCGGTCATTTTAGTAAGGCCTTTATTGGTGCCTATCCAGATATTGCCGTGGCGGTCTTCGTACACGCATTTCACTACGTGGCCGGCAATTTTTCCCGGTGTGAACTGTACCAATCGTTTACCATCCTGGAGGAAAAGCCCGTTGTTGGCGCCTACCCAGCGACGGCCTTTACTGTCTTCATAAATACAGTTGATATTGGTACGGCGGGGAGGGGGTTCCAGTGTTATGCGTTCAAAGCGGTCATGTACCGGGTCGTATTTGGCCAGTCCGCCGGTAGTGCCTATCCACAGGGTATTGTGGCGGTCGCGGTACATGGTCATGATCTGATTGTCCGGCAGGGAAGTGCTGTCTTCTGCATGGTAGCGGTATATTTTGAAACGGAAACCGTCGTACCGGTTGAGGCCATAATGGGTACCTACCCAGAGGAATCCCTGCTGGTCCTGTATGATAGACAGCCCTGCGTTGTGTGACAGGCCGTCTTCTACCGTAAGGTGTGAAAATGTGATGTCCTGCCCGCTGCTTTGAAAAAATACAGCCGGGACCAACAGGCATAAGAACAGGAAACACCGCCAAATCATGCTCTAATATAAGCATTGTATACACCCCCGTGGGATTTTTTTATCCCGGAAGATGTTTTTATTATTTTGATAATCAGTAGGTTGAAGGGGGATTTATAAAATTCACCCCATTCATTTAGGATTGTCCCCCTGCAATCTGACCGCGTTACAACATATTTGTGCGTCAACCAGAATTCCTTTCAATTCCACTCTTATGAATATGAGATGCCAATCATCCTGTAAGGGAAGACTATCCCGCTTCGCCTTCATTAGTTTTCTAGTGGGGATCATGTGGGTATTGATAGTGCCGCTTTCCCTTTTCGCGCAACAAAAAAAGACCGTGTCCGGTATAGTGAAGGACAAAGACGGTAATCCGCTGGTAGGCGTGACCGTAATGGTGAAAAATGACAAAACGGGCACCAGTACCAATGATGCGGGCCGTTTTGTGATTGCCGCCGCGCCGGGCGCCACGCTGGTATTTACTTTTATCGGGTTTGAAAAAACAGAGCAACCGGTAGATAACCGGACCGAGTACAAGGTTCAGCTAAAGGACCGTGTAGGTACGCTTAACGATGTGGTGGTAGTAGGATATGCGTCTGTGCAACGTAAAGACCTGACCGGTTCTGTGGGCAGTGTGAACATGAAGGAGTTTGAGAAAGCGCCGGTGAAGTCATTCGATGAGGCGCTGGCCGGCCGTGTGGCCGGTGTGGCGGTAGCCAGCAACGACGGGCAACCCGGCTCCATTGCCAATATTGTGATCCGTGGCGCCGGCTCCATCACGCAAGACAACTCGCCGCTGTACGTGATCGATGGTTTTCCTACGGAAAGTTCCAACGCCAACGCCATCAGTCCTGCTGACATCGAATCCATCGATGTATTAAAAGATGCCTCTGCCACGGCCATTTACGGCGCCCGTGGTTCCAACGGCGTAATTCTTATCACCACCAAAAAAGGCAAATCAGGCGCGCCACAGGTAACCTACAACGGCTACTATGGCTGGCAGCAGATCCCTAAGAAAATACCGCTGCTGAACGCTTATGAGTTTGTGCGGTATGTAGGCGATGTTAATCCGTCGATGTATGATTCCATTTATCTCGCCGGCGGCGTGAAACTGGAAGACTACCGCAACAAAGAAGCCATCGACATGCAGGATTATATTTATCGTGTTGGACAGAACCAGAACCATGATATCGCTGTACGCGGCGGTAACGATAAAACCCGGTATTCGATATCGGGCAATTTTAACAACCAGAGAGGTATCATCATCAACAGCGGGTTTAAGCGTTACCAGGGCCGTTTCTCGCTGGACCAGACCGTGAGCAGCAAGCTGAAAGTTGGCATCAACGCCAACTATGCCTATAACGAAAGTTATGGTATCCCTGTTTCCGCCACCAACTTTTACGCTTCCGCCACCACGCTCTATTCCGTATGGGGTTTCCGGCCTACCAACAGTATTGCGGGGAGAGACAGTGCAGCGAACCTGATCGATGATTTTTATGACCCTGGCAATGAGATCGCCAATAACCAGGACTACCGGGTGAACCCCTTACAGAATATACAGAACCAGTATACCGTGACGAGGGTCAACAACCTTATCGCCAACGCATATGCGGAATATGCCATTACCAAAGACCTTACCCTGCGTATCGCTGGTGGTATCAACACCGTGAATAACGGGACCGATATCTTCAATAATTCCAAAACACAGTCAGGCAGCAAGTGGAATTCCAATGGTGTCAACGGCAGCGTAGAGTACATACCTACTTCATTGTGGCGTTCCGAGAATGCGCTCACGTATCGTAAGCGCTGGAACAAGGTGCATAACCTGACGGTGTTGGGTGTATTTGAAGCGCAGGGCTACAAAATGTCGCGGCGTAAGTTCTCTGCCAACCAGGTACCCAACGAAGACCTCGGCATGGACGCGCTGGACCTGGCCGCACCGGCCAACACCTCGCTGATATCGCTGAGTTCCCGGTGGACCATGGCCTCTGGAGCGCTGCGGGTCAACTACGATTATAACTCCAAATACCTCTTTGCCGCTTCTGTTCGCGCGGACGGCTCCTCCAAATTTGCGCCCGGCAACAGATGGGGCTATTTCCCCGCCGTATCGGCCGCCTGGCGTTTCAGCAGCGAAGCGTTCATGAAAGACCTCCGCTTTATTTCCGATGCTAAAATCAGGCTGGGATATGGCGCTTCCGGTAACAACCGCGTGACCGATTTTGCCTACCTGTCACAGCTGTCGCTGACCAATATGCAGTACTGGTATTCCACGGGCAACGGTCCGTTGGGCATCGGCGCGGTGATGTCTACTGCCGCCAATCCCAATCTGCGTTGGGAAACCAATGAACAGACCAATATCGGCCTGGACCTGGCTTTCCTGAAAAACAGGCTTAGCCTCACGGTAGACGTCTATCAGCGGACCACCAAAGACCTGCTGCTGTTGGCTGCATTGCCCTATGCACATGGCATTGAGAGCGCACAGGGTTTTAAAAACGTCGGCAAATTACAGAACAGGGGCCTCGAAATCACGCTGGCCGGTACCGTGGTCGATAAAAAAGACTTCACCTGGAACAGCAACTTTAACATCAGCTTCAATCAAAACAAGATATTATCACTGGCAGAAGGGCAGCAGTCTATCCTTTCCGGCTCCGGTACTTTCTTCAATACCACTTACTCCGGGCTGTTCCCTTATATCTCTGTGATCGGAAGGCCGCTTGGTGAAATGTACGGCCTGGTGTTCGATGGCGTATATCAGTACGCTGATTTTGATGTGATGCCCAACGGTACCTATCTGCTGAAGCCGGAGGTGCCCACCAATGGCGCCGCACGGAACGCGATCCGTCCGGGTGATATCAAATACAAAGACCTGAACGGCGACTTACAGGTGAACAACCAGGACTATACGATCATTGGCAGCGGTCTCCCTAAACATACAGGCGGTTTCAGCAACGATTTCCGTTACCGCAATTTTGATCTGAACATCCTGCTGCAATGGTCTTACGGCAATGATATTATCAACGCCAACCGCTACGTGTTTGAAGGTGGTATCGTCAACAATCCCAACCTGAACCAGTTTGCCACCTACAAAGACCGCTGGACGCCGACCAATCCCAGTAATACGCTGTTCCGCGCCGGTGGCATGGGCAATGCCGCTTACTCGTCCCGTGTGGTGGAAGATGGATCTTATCTGAAGCTGCGGACCGTATCGCTCGGGTATAATTTCCCCGGCGCCTGGCTGAAACGTGCTAAAATAAAGGGCATACGTATTTACGGTTCCGCGCAGAACATATACACCTGGACCAAATACTCCGGTATGGACCCCGAAGTAAGCGCCAGGCCCGGCAACCTCACACCCGGATTTGATTACGCCGCCTATCCGCATTCACTGTCTTATGTGACCGGCTTAAACGTAACCTTCTAAAACGATGAACATGAAACGTATCTGCATTTTCGCATGTATCGCCATAGCAGGACTTACTGCCTGCAATAAATTCCTCGATACCAAACCGACGGATTTTTATACGCCCGACAATTATTACCAGAATGAAGTCCAGCTGCAACAGGCGCTGAACGGCGTATACAGTGACCTGATGCGCCCGGAGCTGTATGCGCAGGTGATGGGCTTCAACTTCGTGTCCACCACCGACGAAGTGATGGCCAACCGCACTGCCGATGGCGATGCCCGCGGCCTGCGTTACAACTATGACGCGTCGCTGGTGCATGTGGCCAATATCTGGAAGTATGCCTATGTGGGCATCAACAACATCAATGTGTTGTTGCAGAACATCGACAAACCGGCGATGGACCAGGGCAAGCGTAATATCCTCAAGGGACAGGCGCTGTTTCTCAGAGGTTTCTTCTATTTTATTCTTACCAGTAATTATGGTGATGTGCCACTGGTACTGCGCCCGCTCGCTATCAACGAAGTAAACATGGCCCCGGCCAAACAGGCGGAGGTGTATGCGCAGGTAGAGAAAGATATGAAAGACGCAGAGGCGCTGCTGAAAGATTATACCGTAGTACAGGCGAAATTTAATGACGTGGTGACGTTGACCGCCGTACAGGCCATGCTGGCAAGGGTATATATCTACTGGGCTGGTTATCCGCAGAACAATACCGCCAAATACCAGGACGTCATTACCTATACCGATAAAGTGATCAATTCCGGCCTTCATGCATTGAACCCTGACTACCGCCAGATATTTATCAACCTGGCCAAAGACCTGTACGATGTGAAAGAGAATATCTGGGAGCTGGGCTCACTGGGCGCTGCCGCGGGGGTGGTCAATAAGTCCGGCAATGATATCGGCAACTTCGTAGGCATACAGTCGGCCCTTACTGCTGCAGATTCCACCTCCTATAATGCCGCCGCCTGGGTATGGGTGACTAAAAAACTGTTTGACGCCTACGAAGTTGATCCTAACAGTACTGCCACGCCTAACAAGGCTTCGCTGGATATCCGTCGTGACTGGAACTGCGCCAATTATATTTACAATGGCACCAATCCCCGCGTAAAAGCCGCCAGGCCTAATATCTGGCAGATGTGCGCCGGTAAGTTCAGAAGGGAATATGTGCCGCAGTCTATCCGCAATACTAACGGTGTCGCAGGTACGTATAATATCAACTGGCCGATGATCCGTTACTCCGATGTATTGCTGATGCGCGCCGAAGCAGAGAACTATGTGAATGGCCCCGCTAACGCCTATACGTATATCAACCAGGTGCGTAAAAGAGGTTACGGCCTGCTGAACGGCAACGTGGTGAAGTCTGTTTCCATTGTGAATGACGGCTCGGGGTATACCGTACCGCCGGTTGTCACCATCACCGGCGGCGGGGGTAACGGCGCTACAGCCACCGCCATCCTCACCAGCGGTAAAGTAACGGGCATCTATCTTACCAGTCCCGGTGCATTAACGCCTGGTGCTTATTATTCTTCTGCGCCGGTAGTGGTAGTGGGCACTTTCTGGACGCCAGGTGTCAGCTATGCCACCGGTATGCAGGTCACCAATGGCGCTAATCTGTACACCGTTACTACAGCAGGCACTTCTACCAACACGGCGCCCACGCATACCAGCGGCGCTTCCAGCGCTGCGGTGACCGGAGCGGTATTCACTTATGCCGGCGCAGCGGCTACCGCCACTGCCACCATTACTACCGGTACTGAATCCGACCTGACGCCCGGCCTAAGCAAAGAAGCATTCCAGCTGGCCATCCGCGATGAAAGAATGCGGGAGCTGTGTTTTGAAGCATTGCGCAAGGCAGACCTGATACGCTGGGGGCATTTTGTGGCAGACATGCAGGAGTTCGCCGCCTGGGCCACCAGCAATGGCGCCGGCGTAACGGCCACCGGCAATCCCAACGGGCTGCAGGGCATCCGTAACGTAAGCCAGCGTCATGTGCTGCTGCCCAAACCGACCTATGAACTTAACCTTAACCGTTTACTGGTACAGAACGAAGGCTGGTAATTCAAAAATCAACACACATGAAAAAATCACTCATCATACTCTTCGCATTGGCTGCCGTGGCCTGTTCCAAGAAAATGCAGGTAGACAGGCCGGACTTTGGCGTGTCCCTGGACCCGGCCCGCCGGGTGGCCGATACTTTTGTGTACCGCCTCGGTGACTCCACCCGGTTTCAATTCAACGGCTCCGTCGGCAACATCGCTTTTTATTCCGGTGAAACAGGCAAACGGTACGACAGCCGTTCAACCACTTATCAACTCGGCAAAGTGACGCTGAGCTTCTCTTCCAAATCGGAGTTTGGCGCACAAACCAACACGTTGCAGGTGCTGGCCACCAATAACCTGCCCGGTTTTGATTCCGCTTCCGTGGTGAATGCTGCCTGGAAAGATATCAGTTCCCGCGGTAAATTGGCCACCAGCGCTACCGTGGTGCCTTTTGGCACAGCGGATCTTACAGACCTGGTGGGCAATGCCAATGACTCGCTGTTTATCGCGTTCAAATACAGCGGTGTAACGGGGACGACTCAACGTAGCTGGACGATCACTGATTTCTCCGTAAACAATGTACTGGCAGACCGGAACATAGCTCTCAGCACCGTGGCGGCTGATGTGGCGTACTGGACACGTTACGGTAACGTATGGGACCCCGCCAATGGCCGCTGGACACCCTCCGCCACCGATCTTAAAATCACCGGCGGCAATGCGTCCGCCGCTACCAATACCAGCTGGATCATCACCAGGCCGCTATACGTGGGCCGCATAGCGCCCGATGTCAGCACCGGCGTAAAAAGCATCAACGAACCGGACAAAACGGAGTATGTTTACGTATATCCGGCCCCGGGAGTATACCGGGCTACTTTCATCGCCTACAACCATACAGTGGACGAGGAAAAAAGCTCTATCCGTGAATTTATCATTAAAGTGACACCATAAGAATTATGAAACCATGGCTTTGTTTGGCGGTAGCCGCAGGACTGACGGCTTACACCACTTTTACAGAAAAGGATTTTATCAACAGTAATACCGGCTTTGCGCGGCAGCAGTTGACGCACATGTTGCATGAAACGGAAACCCGCGACAGCCTGGCTTTTCCCCGGACCACTGATAAAGCCGGGAAGATGACCACTACCTCCATGTACGACTGGACGCCCGGCTTTTTCCCCGGCTCGCTCTGGTATGCATATGAGTTGACAAAAGACCCGGTGCTGCAGCAGCGGGCAGTCCGCTGGACAGAAAAACTGGCGCCGCTGCAACATTTTACGCAGCACCACGACCTGGGGTTTATGATGTATTGCAGCTATGGCAACGCCTATCGGTTGACCGGCAACCCAGCTTACCGCGACATCCTGGTGCAGGGCGCACGTTCGCTCAGCACCCGCTACAACCCCGTCACCAAAAGCATTAAATCCTGGAATGCCTTTAAATCCTGGCATGGAGAAGAGGTGTACCGCTATCCGGTGATCATCGATAACCTCATGAACCTGGAATTGCTGTTCTTCGCATCCAAAGTAACCGGTGATACCAGCTTCCGGCACATCGCTGTCAGTCACGCAGAGACGGCCATGCATAACCAGATACGGCCGGACTATAGTTCGTATCACGTAGTATGTTACGATACCACCAATGGCAAAGTGCTGGCGCGGGAAACGGCACAAGGATATGCAGATAATTCCACCTGGGCGCGTGGCCAAGCCTGGGGTATTTATGGTTTTACCATGATCTACCGGGAAACAAAAGATCCGCGCTTCCTGAAAACTGCCACAGGTATGGCCGACTGGTTCCTCAACAGCAAAAACCTGCCGAAAGACAAAGTGCCCTATTGGGATTTTAACGCACAGGAAAAAGGATACGCCCCAGGGGTGCGGTCCAACGCCGTCAACGTAAAAACAAAATACCGTGATGTGTCTGCCGCCGCTATTGTGGCTTCAGCGCTGTTTGAGCTGAGTGGTTATGTAGATGCTGCCAAGGGCGCAAAATACCGTCAGGCCGCCATTGACATGTTGCATGTGCTGGGCAGTCCGGCTTATCGTGCGCCTGAAGGAGCCAATGGCCATTTTATCCTCATGCACAGCGTTGGCAGCATTCCGCATAATAATGAGATCGATGTGCCGCTGGTATATGCAGATTATTATTTTCTGGAAGCGTTGCAGCGATATAAAAATTTATAACTCCTGTTGTACCACAGTAAACATAAAAAGAGCAGAAATCAGGTTAACGGTAGAAAATCTCTTTTAACCAATATTCGCTTATTTTTAAGAAATGATTTCAGGAGCTTCTTCTATTCCCAAATACTCTCTGGAGCAGTCCGGTGGACGGAACAATCTTTTTGACATTCGCCGGATAGGCGCGGATTCCAGGGAGATGCCGTCCATTTTGCTATCGCCGCACCGTAAGGATTTTTACATGCTGGTGCTGGTGGAGGAGGGTAGCAGCCGCCATTGGGTGGATATGCGCCCTTATACGCTGAAGGCGGACACTTTTTATTTCACAGCGCCGCACCAGGTACATGTGAAAGAAGAACAGGAACCGATGAAAGGTATGGTGCTTTATTTTACCGAAGGCTTCCTGGCCGCGGCTGCTAACCAGCAGATCAGGCAGCTGCCTGTCATCCAGAACCCGGACAATGGCCATGAGATGCCGTTGGAGAAGGAAGATGTAGCGTATGTCCGTGATATCATGATGCGTATGGCGGAGGAATATGAACAGCGGCCTGACTGGCACAGTACCATGTTACAGGCTTATCTGCACGTGTTGCTGATTTATCTCAGCCGTTTGTATACCCAACAGTTTACCACCAGTGAAAAACGGCCCGGACGTCAGTTGCTGACGAAATTCCTCGGCCTGATAGAATCAAACTACACACAACATCACGAAGTGGCGGCTTATGCCGGGTTATTGAATATTACTGCCGGCCATCTGGGCGATGTTGTCCGTGAGCAGAGCGGCCGGTCGGCTATTGAACACATCCATGCCCGCCTGCTGCTGGAAGCCCGGCGCATGCTTTTCCATACTGACAGTTCTATCAAGGAGATTGCGTTTGCGCTGGGATTTGAAGACGCCTCTTATTTTAACCGTTTCTTTAAACGCGGCTGTCAGCAGACGCCGCTGGCCTTCCGGACAGCCGCCCGGAAAATGTACCATTGATCCCGCAAAGTGTACCGTTGCGGCGACAGGCATACCAGTAATTTTGCGGTCTAACATGTAAATAGGTCATCCATGAAGACAGTACTCATTACAGGAGCAAATAAAAGCATCGGCTTTGAAACCGCCAGGCAACTGCTGGACGCGGGCTATTTTGTATACATCGGCAGCCGCGATGTGGCAAGGGGAGAGGAGGCTGCTGCGCAGCTGGGGTCGGAAAATACCGCTGTTGTGCCGTTGGACGTAACTGATGCCGGCTCCATCCATGCGGCCCGCCAGCTGATAGGACGTACCACAGACAAACTCGATGTGCTGATTAATAATGCAGGCATCAGGGGCGATTTTCCCCAACTCCCCACATCTGCACCGATATCGACTATACGAAGTGTTTTTGAAACTAATTTTTTCGGCGCCATTGAGGTTACCCAAACCTTTATGGACCTGTTGCGGAAAGCTCCCCATCCCAGGATCGTGAATGTTACTTCCGGCCTTGCTTCACTCACATTGCACAGTGATCCGTCATGGATGTACTATCCCATCAAAGGCGCTGCCTATGGCCCGTCTAAAACAGCGCTCAATGCCTGGACGCTCGCACTGGCTTATGAACTGCGCGACACTGCTTTTAAAGTGAATGTGGTGGACCCCGGATATACCGCTACGGATTTTAATGAACACAGAGGCACCGGCACCGTGGAAGATGCCGCGGCAATAATAGTCCGCTTCGCTACACTCGATGCAGATGGCCCGACTGGTAAGTATTACAGCAATGACAGGGATGGAGAGGAAAGTCCGTGGTAAAAGAATGACAACCGTTAATTGGCTTCCGTATATTTTTTGTAGTTGTCCAGGATAGCCTGCCATCCGGCTTGTTGCATCTCGGCCGGGTTCTCATCTTCCGCGTCGAAGGTAACGGTAACGGCTGTATTGTTTCCCTGGCCTTCAAACACAACGTCCGCAGCACGGCCGTCGCCCATCACGTAGGTAAAGCTTTTGCCGTTGTCGATGTTGCTGTAGATGGCTTCAAAGTCAAATCCCCAGCTGCCGTCTTTGGCTTCCATGCGTGCGTTGTATTTGCCGCCAATCCTTAAGTCGTTGCTGGCGCTGGGGCAATGCCAGTCGTCCGATGCAAAATTCCATTTGGTGATATGTTCCGGCTGGGTGTAATACTGCCAGGCTTTCCGGGCGTCTGAAGCCACAATCGTTTGAACGCTAATTTTGGTCATACACTATCAATTTTTAAGTTATAATACGAGTTTCACAAAGCCCGGGTTTCTTTTAACTTGTAATGTAAGTTTCAGAAAGCCCGGGCTTCTTGAATTAAAATGTAAGCTAAACGTAGCCCAGGGCTTTAGCCCTGGGACTCCAGCAGTTCATCCAGTTTTTCAAGCGTTAATTTCATGCCCTCTTCCATACCCATCTTAATCACGGTTTCGAGGTCGTTGAGCGATGCATAGGAAACGACCGTTTCCACGAGCGCATTTTCGCCTTTGTCCTGGAAACGCACGTCCCATTTGGCGCGCGGCAGTGCAGGGTTGATATCGCCGTTATCATCACAGAAAGCGTCCAGCGCGGTGTAATAGTCAATCGGATGGATTTTCTGGTAGTCTGTACGTCCCCAGTATTCTTTGCCTTCAGGGTCTACCATGGCATACAGCCAGTAACCACCTTCCCGGAAGTCCATGTGTTTGGTTTTTGTGGTGAATGGTTTGGGAGCAAACCACTTGTCCAGCAGTTCACTTTTCGTATAGGCGTCCCATACCAGTTGGCGTTTGGCCCGGAACTCCCGGCGGATGGTCATTGTGTTTTTGTCCTTGTCTACCAGGAAATCAAATTGCAGGTGGATGCTCATGGTTGCTTATTTAAATTGGATAATAGATTGTCAAGTTGATTGAAACGATCTTCCCACATACGGCGGAATTGTTCCAGCCAGATGTCTATCTCTTTCATTTTCTTCAGTTCCAGTTGGTAATAGATCTCCCGGCCCCGGTGCTCCTGGCTGACCAGTTCACATTCCGCGAGGATTTTCAGGTGTTTCGATACCGCCTGCCGGGTGGTGTCAAAATGGGCCGCTATGGCGTTGGGTGTCAGCGCCTGCATGGCGATAAGCACCATGATGGCCCGTCTTGTAGGATCTGCTACTGCCTGAAATATATCTCTTCTCATGTGCAGGATTTTAATATGGCAACCGTTTGGTTGCAAATATATGTGCAACTAATTGGTTTCGCAAATTATTTTTTGCTGACAGGCGAAAATTTTGGCTTTCGCGTTTTCGTTTTCTTACAATTCCAGGCCGTGGCGGCGAAGCATCTTTGTGTCATCAAACAAAAAAATAAGTTTATGACACAAGCTACCATACTGATCACCGGCGCGACCGGAAATGTAGGGACACAACTGGTAAAGAAACTGGCTGTCGCCGAGGTACCTTTTAAAGCGATAGTTCGCAACGGAGATAATAGTACTTACCTGAAAAGCCTTCCCCTGGCAGAGATCATCCAGGCTGACCTGGCAGATGCTGCGGCCATCAGCGAAGCCCTGCAGGGCGTAGATAAAGCCTTTCTGCTCACAAATTCATCCGAACAGGCAGAGGCGTTGCAACTGAATTTTGTGGCAGCCGCACAGGCTGCAGGGGTGCAACACATCGTTAAGTTGTCGCAGTTTGCAGCGGCGGAACAGTCGCCTGTCCGCTTTCTGCGTTACCATGCCCGCGTGGAGAACAAAATCAAAGAACTGGGCATGGCTTACACCTTCCTCCGGCCCAACCTGTATATGCAGGGACTCCTGGCCTTTGCGGACTACATCAAAAAAGACGGACAGTTTTATGCCGCCGTGGGAGATGCTGCCATCAGCGCGGTGGACGTACGCGATATCGCAGCGGTGGCGGCCTGTGCGCTTACTACAGCGGGGCACGAAAACAAGATCTATGATATCACTGGCGGGGAAGCGCTCACACATTGTCAGATGGCGGACATACTGACCAAAGTGCTGGGGAAACCGGTGAAGTTTATTGACGTAAGCCCCGAACAGATGGAAAGCGCGGTGAGGGCTGCCGGATTCCCTGAATGGCAGGTAGGTGGCTTAATTGAGGACTATGCGCATTATGCAAGGAACGAAGCAGTGATTGTGAGCAAGGCGGTGCCGGAGGTGACAGGTCAGGCGGCAATTAGCTTTGAGCAGTTTGCGCAGGATTATAAAGCGATGTTCATATAAAACAACGGCAGCAATAACACTGCTGCCGTTGTAGATTTATTTTCCTTCCAATACAGGAATCAGGTGTTCCCAGTTCAATTGTCTGGCATAGTCCAGGGCTGTTTTCCCGGCGTTAGATTGTTTTGAGGTATCGGCGCCATGTTCCAGCAACACTTCCACGATGCTGAGATTGCCGGCAATGGATTCTTTATGCAGTAATGTAAAACCGGCGTCGTCTGTCGCGTTCAGCTCTCCGGGGTTCTGTTTCAGGAAGTCTACAAAGCTGGGCTTCATGTTTTTGCTCATCGGATGTTCGATGAGATTCTCCGGATTTTCTTCCTGCTTGTTGACGATGAGCACATGGTTGTAGTCGCCGAATTCGAGGCCCCAGGCTTCATCATGTTCCTGCCGTTCCTCTTCGGTCATACCCGCGCGCATGGCCTGCATGGTGAAGCCGCCGTAGGTACGGTCGTTGATGGCAAACAGCCAGTCGCTGATCTGGTTTACCGGTACACTGATTTCATCGCCATTGTTCACGTTGGTCAGCTCGTTCGGGTCGTTGATCAGGATACCGTAGATGGTATCGCCATCAAAATTAATATCGTTGATCCACATGTGTTCTACTGTTGGCTTGTCAGTCCCCGGAAACTGCTGGGAGAACGCCACTTTTACGCAGGCTACGTTCAGGCCGGGAACAATACGGCGATGTTCCCAGGAAAGTTCCCGCCAGAAATATTTAAAAGTGGCCTGGGCTTTTGCATAAGCGTCGAGCATTTCGGGGCTTTCTCCTTCTGCGAAGAAAATTTTTTTGTCGGACATGATTTTTTGTTTTTCAGGTTAAGGTGTCAGGCCAGTTCGGCGCTGTGGATGGATACAAATTCTCCCTGTTCGCTATAGGCGTCGATGGCGAAAGCATCGAAGCCGTTGCGTTGCAGGTAGGCCAGATCGGTTTTTTCTCCGGTGATCAGCCGGAGCTCACCTTCTTCATTCAGGAAGGTGTCCAGTTCATCTTCGTAATCGATGTTAAAGAAAGCGTGCAATACAATCTCAAACACGCTGTTGCCGGCGGCATCGGTATATGTTAGCGCCGCAGTCCTGTTGTTCAGCTGTTCCGGCGTCCATTCATTACAGAAGTAATTGTCATGGCCCTGGCGGGCACCGTCGAACAACAGGATTTCTTCGCCGGTAAGAATATCTACGGCATAGATCAGCTCCGGCGCTTCATCGGTATTGGTGATGAGGCCATTGAAATTTTTGCCGTAGTGTTTTTCGTGATGTTCGATATGCCGTGGCGTTTGTTTTACTTCCCAGCGGTACAGCTCACCATAATATTTGATGTTGAACAGCCGGCCGCCGGTGGACGACTGAAGCTGGGCGCGCCATTCCACGGGGTGGACATTGGCAAAGTAAGCGGCTTGGTCGTATACGGCAAAAGGTGCATACAAATCGGGTGCGGGTTTGTGTTCGGCCATGGATACTATTTTATCGCGGTGACTTTTTTGTTTTCCGGGTCCCAGATATAACGTTTACTTTTTTTGTCGGTCACTTTCATGACATGTGCGCCATCCTTGTCCACTTTGTCGGTGGCTTCGGCTTCTTCCATGTTCCACACGATCATATCGGGCTGTCCGTTCTTTTCATTAGGGAAGGTGAACTCTTCGCTATGATAGTAGGCATCGGCATCGCCGATATTGGTTTTGGAGGGCAGTTGTACCAGCTGGCCGTCTTTGGTCCAGGCGAAATAGTAGTCGTCTGTCGGGATACCACAGGCTTCACCGGAGAAGGAGAGCACGGCGATGTGCTGCACATTGGTAAGGCCCATGCCGCTCATTACTTTGCCATAACTGAAATTGGCGGATTCATCGTCGCCGATCACCTGAGCGGCTTTCGCCAGCAGCACGCCATTCTGCACTACTTTCAGGCGTACCAGGTATTTGGGGAAGGTATCTCTTTTATTGCCGGATACCGCGATGCTGTCGGCCCTGCGTTCGATACCGTATACAAATTTGAGATCGCCGCGGCGCATCGGTGAGCAGCTCACAAGTCCCTGCCAGATGAAACCTTTGCGGTATTCGCCATTTTTGGTATAGGCGATTTTCAGCCACGGTCCCTGGATGCCGCGGATGGTCAGGCTTTGGGAGGCAACGCCGGTGAGGGTGATATTGTCACCTGCCAGCAGCGTGTCCACAGGCGTTTGTTTGGTATCAGGGGATGCCCGGACATAGGCGGTGTCGGCAAAAACGTACCGGTCCACGGTGTCGCTGCCGTTCATGTACAGCGACCAGCTGCGCATGTCCCGGAAATCCTGCGCAAACAGTTGATGGGAGATACAAACAAATAAAAAAAATAACAGCTTCTTCATAAAAACAGATTCTTTACGGTGGGATATGATATTATGTTATGTATGTGCTAATGTTGGAATCATCAGCTGATTACCGGAGAAAAGACGCAGGTTTTTCTCCAGTACCAACAGCGTGAGGTCTTCTGTCTTCAACGGCAGCATGGTAAAGCCGCTGTTATCTTTCGGTGTAAAGCCCAGCGTTATTTGTTGGGTATTTTTTTCCATCAGCACCGGCAAAATATCACTCAACGATTGATGGGTCTCACCGAAAATATCATGACAGGTCATTACACCATCTTCGTGTTCCACCACAGCTACCATATCTACATCCTCCAGGTGATAGATGCATGACTGCATGGACTGTGTGCAGTAGAACATCAACAGGCCGGCGGGACTGGTGACGGTGAGCGCGGCAAACGGGTTGGACTGTGCATATTTTTGGAGCAGCAGCGCGCGGTCGGCCGCGTCGCCCATATCCAGCTGACGTACTTTTCCTGGTTGTGGCGCCAGCTGCCGGGTATGATACTGGTATTCGCCGGCTGGCACAAATCCGAACTTCGGGTAGAAGTCAAGCACTTTTTCATTGGCGAAAAGGAACATCACATCGTACTGTCCTTCCCACTCTTCGAAGATTTTATCCATCAGCCACCGGGAAAGGCCCTGGTGGCGGTAGCCGGGATGTGTCATGACTGTGCCCAGCTGCAGCCAGGTCTGCTCTTTTTCCTGCCAGCGTACCTGCAGGACGTTGACGGTGGCATTGGCAATAACGGTATCGCCGTCCATGAGCACATGCGGCACGCAGGTATGGTCCCAATAGCCGTTTTGGTGCCACGGCTCAAAGCTGAGGCGGAACGTTTGAACGGAAAGCTGATCAAAACTAAGTCTGACGGGGTTATTGTCTTTGATGCCGGCAATATAGGTATATGTTCTACCCTTGATATTGTATTTCATGTCGTTAACGCACAATTTCAGATCATTGCGGCGAAGATAGGGAATATAAAACAAACGGGACGGCCGTAGGGCAGCCCCGTTTGTTATTGGTTGTTGGGTGGAACTCAATGATTTTCTGTATACCGGCGGAAGTGTTCGAGCACGCCTGCGCAGAAAGCCTGTTGCTCAGTTTCGGGCGTACCTTTTTCGGGATCAAACAGCTCGGTGATGGATACGCCTTCCGGTGTAATGCTGAACAGGTCGATGGTCCTTCTGCCGTCGGACAGGACGTAGCTGAGTTTTTCATGGAGTATCACTTCGTCATAGGTGCCTGCGAAGGTGAAGCCACCGCCATTGGCTGTTTCCATGACGAAGCTGAATTTGCCGCCGGAGCGGACGTCATTTTCTACGGAGGTGGTTTTCCATTCCGTGGATGGATTGTTCCATTGCATGATGTGTTCCGGCCCTGTCCAGTATTCCCATATTTTTTCGATGGGCGCTTTTACCAAGATAGAGGCGGAGAGAAGCGCAGTCTGGTTTTCCATGAGGTACAAATTGATGATTTGTAAGATAACCAATATTTATCCATGAACATCCATGAAGGCGCTGATTTTCTCCAGTGTGCTGATGGCGGCGGGCGACTGTATGGCTGTCAGCGGCCATACATGTGTCTGCCCTTCAAAGGTGATCATATCGGCGAAGGGAGCAACAGTCCGGATGCGATCATAGAAATGTTTACTGTCGTCGTATAGTACTTCCCGTGAGCCTGTCAGTATCAGTACCGGAGGGAAGGTGCTGAAGGTGCGCAAGCCTGCGCTGGCGGCTTCAATCCTGCCTTGTGCGTAGTAATCCGCAAACCGTTTCATCTCTTCTTTGCTGAGGATAGGGTCGTTGGCACGGCGTGTCTCATATGATTCGTTCTCGCAGCGGAGGTCCAGCCAGGGAGAGATGAGCACCACACCGGCGGGCTGTTTGACGGGTGTACCGGATAACTGGTGCATGACGGAGACGAGTATGCCGCCGCCAGCGCTGTCGCCCAACAGGAATATGCTGGTGGCTGGATAGGCGGCAGCGATATGACGGTATACTTTCTCGGCATCGTTGCGGCCTGCGGGGAACGGATGTTCAGGCGCCAGCGCATATTCCACCAGCAGTATTTTGCGGCGGAGCGTGGAGGCGAAGTGGCTGGTCATGGCCCGGTGTGAATGTAGCGAGCCTAGTGCATAGGAGCCGCCGTGCAGCAGTATGATGAGCTCACCGACGGTAGCATTGACTGGTATAAACCAGTGGCAGCGCACACCTGCTATGGTCGTGCTTTCAATTTTTACGGTTTCATCGGAAGGGTAGATGTCTCCCAGCTGGTCGAACTGTTGTCTTATTTGTTGAATATCCATGCGATGGTTAGTTTGGGCATTGGCAGGTAAGGCAAGTAGCGTCAGTAAGAAAATGCATAGTCGTTTCATGTCTGCTGTTTAATGGTATTCGTTGTACAATGCCCACACGAGCAGGATAAACGAAATAAGCTGCAGGATGTTCCGCGAGGTGGTCCATTGTATCCATTGCCGGCTTCTTTTCAGCAGTTCCGGTGTGCGTGGCGTGTCGTTATTCATTTTGGAGAAAGCGAGGATTTCTTTCACGAAATAGGTGGCCGTAGGAATGGTCACAGCGAGGAAACAAACCAGCGCCGTCAGCAGGTAAGGCCTTACTGCTGGCCGCAACCAGTTGGTGGCCAGTGCGGTGATGAATGAAACAAGGAACAGCAGCTGCACGGGTATCCAGAAACGTGCGGAATGTTTGGTTTGTGGTGTGATCAGGGCAAAGGAGCGTGGGGGATCGGCAAACCAGCGTGGCATGCGGAAAATGCGCTCCCAGGAGCCTGCCAGGAAAACGACAGCGGCGGCGATGGTGGCCGTCCATAACGAAAGAAGATGCATAGTGTTGATTTAAGCGTTTATCCGGCGGTGATGCCGCCATCGACAGGGATAGCAGCGCCGGTGATGTATGTGGACTGTTCTGATGCGAGAAACAAGATAAGGGGGATGATGTCTTCCACCGTAGATATCCTGCCGGTGGGCATGGCGGCGGCTATTTTTTCCTGCATGCCGGGTTTGGCGGCCATGCGTTGCAACCATTGTTCCGTCTTGATGGCGCTCACCACCAGCGCGTTGACACGGATGTTGTGACGTGCCTGTTCCAGCGCTGTCGCTTTGGTAAGGCCGATGACGCCGTGTTTGGCGGCCACGTACGCCGCGATGCCCTGACCTACGCCTTTCACGCCCGCTGTGCTGGCGGTGTTGATGATGCTGCCACCGTGGGCTTTCATAGCCAGTATCTCATATTTGAGGGAGTGGAAGATGCCTGTGAGGTTCACTGCCAGCGTATCGGAGAACTGCCGGCTGGTCATCTGTTCCAGCGGACCGGTATATAGGTTGGCGCCGGCATTGTTAAAAGCAACATCCGGCGGACCGTACCGCCTGCATGTTTCGTTGAGGAGGTGTTCCACTTCCTGCTCGTTCGTAACATCGGCTTGTACGAAGGTGGCTTCGCCACCGTCCGCACGGATGTTGGTTTCCAATTGTAATCCTTCAGCAAGGCGGCGGCCACAAAAAATTACCCGCGCCTCCATGGCGGCGAAGGCTCGGGCGGCGGCGGCACCCAGCCCCGAAGTACCACCGGTGATCAATATGGTTTTACCTTTCATGGTGATCGTATTGTTAATGTAGTTTGTATTGCAAACTAAAATAGTTTAAAAAAAGCCGGTCATCGTACCGGTTGACTACACCCTTACAGGTGCAGGTATTTTTTAATATCGTCTACATACTGCTCAAAAGCTTTACGGCCTTTGGCGGTAAGTTTACAGATGGTATGCGGATAGTTGCCCTTATAGGTTTTAATCACTTCGATATATGCTGCTTCACTCAGTTTTTTGATCTGATGGCTCAGGTTGCCCTGCGTAGTATTGGTGGTTTCCATCAAATAAGCAAAATCGGCCTGTTTTAATTTGATCAGTACGGACACAATGGCCAATCGTACCGGTGTATTTAAAACGGGATCTAAATCATTGAACATCCGTATTTGTTTATACTGTTGACTTTTTAAGCAGATACCCTGGTGCCAGATAGCCGGTCAGTACGGCCACGCCCAGCAGCAAAGGGGCATACTGTTCAGGCACAAAGATACTGGTCACTGCCAAAATAAAAAACAATACACCTCCGCTGATCAGTGGCCGGAAACGTAATACCAGTCCTGTTACCAGCGTACCCGCGCCACCAATCAGCATATTACTGGTAAAAGGCTGGTTATGTTGCAGCACATTGATCAGCACAGACACCATAAAACTGATGCCCAGCACCAGCCAGAGGTTCTTCAGATAAAAACCAAGATAGGTCTGTACCGCTCCCGGCCGCGACTGATAATGCCGGAAGGAAAGAAAAATGCCTGTAGCTACCAGTACCGGAAAGGGGAGGAAAAACAGCTTAAATGAAGTGAACGTCTTCAAAATAAAAAACAGGATACAACCCGCTGCTATGAGCCAGCCCCATAGCAGGAACAAAAAACTGTGCTCCCGCGCATTTTCCCTGGTTTGGGAAATGGCTTCTGTGATGATTTTCAGCCCTTGCAGCGGCTCCAGGTGATTGTCGGTCGTTTCCATTTAGTCATCAACTTTAAATCAAATATAAATATAGTTTGTGTTACAAACCAAAATATATTTTCCAGGAGATAAAAATGATTTTTACGCTGTGGATATAATAATCTTATCGGGTGATAGTTGTTATGCGGGTCCGCATCACAACGGAAAGCGCAGGGTAAAGGTACTACCCCGGCCTACGGCGGTGTCCACGCTAATCTGTATATGATGGTACTGCGCAATGGTATGGGCGATCGCCAGGCCGAGCCCATAGCCTTCTGTCGTGTCCCGTTGTATTTTCCGGAAACGATGGAAGATGGTATCTACTTCCGGGGAGGAAATACCAATACCTGTATCACTGATGATCAGCAGATAATGGTCGGGGTGGATTTCTTCCGTTACCGCGATGCTGCCGTTTTCCCGGTTGTATTTGATGGCATTCTGCAACAGGTTGTACACTAACTGAAAGATCAGGTCATGATTGAGATGGTGCAGGATGGTTTGTGAAGAGAGGTGCATGGAAAAACGGAGGTTTTTCTCTTCCAGGCGATGGACCAGCTCCTCCATGACCTCTGTTACCAGCAGACGGGGAGAGAAAGCCTCGTTTTTAGGAAACTGATCGTTTTCTATGCGTGAAATCAGCAGCAGGGAATGAACAATTTTTTTCAGGCGCTTCAGGGTTTTCATCATGCCCTGTATGGTATGCAGCAGTGCTTCGTCTGATTCCCTTTCTACCAGGAGGTTTTCCATTTTGCTTTGCAGGATGCTGATGGGCGTCATCAGTTCATGAGATGCGTTCGAAGTAAACTCCCGTTCTTTTTCAAAGGCTTCATTGATTTTGTTCATCAGTTCCACGAGAGAGTTGTCGAGATACTGAAAGTCTGCCGTAGATGTCTTTACAGGTGGCGCCTGTGCCTTGAACGGGAAGCGCCGGTGAAGCAGCCGTGTCTGGATAATGCCTCCCAGTGGTTTTAGTAACAGCCGTGTAAATACAAGGTCGATGAGGATGGTGATGATAATGAGCCCACCTAGCACATAGAGTGCCATCCGTTGTAGCGGACGGTTGTACTGGTTGATGGTAGTTGTTTTTCTGCCTACTTCCAAAAGAAAGGACCGGTGATTGGCTTGCAGAATATGGCTAAGGACGCGATAGCTCAGGGTGTCCCCTTCCACTACCCGTTGAAGGGTGGCGATGGTGTCTGGCAGGATGGTTTTGCCGGCAGGTTCCAGTGAGATGTACTCTTCTTTGAGCATGGTATAACTGCCGTAGGTATCTTCTCCCTGGAGGTAGGAGTCGATGCCGTTTTGTTGTATTACCTGCAGCACCTTTTTCTTTTGTTCGCGCAGATAATAATCATTGTACTGATGTGCGATATCTTCTACCAACACCGGCAGCAACAGTACGAACAGCAATGCTACCGCCATTTTTGACAGTGTAATAAATAGTGTCAGTTTGGTAAAGAGTTTCACGCTCAGATTTTTATTTTATAACCTACGTGCCGGATGGTCTGTAGCCATTCTACGGTTGCATAGGACGACAATTTCTTCCGGATGTTCCTGATGTGGACATCAATATAGTTAGAATCATATTCATCATCTGCCAGATCGCCCCATATATGGTCGCTGAGCTGCATGCGTGATAATGGCCTGTTTTTATGCAACAGCATGTAACTCAGCAGGTCAAACTCTTTACGGGAGAGGGGGATCTCCGTTTGTTCGAAATACACATTTCTTTTTTGCAGGTCCACATTAAAGTCGCCGAGCGGCACCAGTACGTCCTGCAACCCGTACTTTCTCCGGGAAATGGCCTGCATGCGGGATTGCAGTTCCAGCAGGGAAAAAGGTTTAGGGAGATAGTCATCTGCCCCGAGGTCCAGGCCTTTGATGCGGTCTTCCAGTTGTCCGCGGGCAGTGAGAATGATATAGGCTGCTTCCGGGCAAAGTTTCCGTGCCCGTTGCAGCAGCTGTAGCCCGTCCATGTCCGGCAGGCCGAGGTCCAGCAATACAAAATCGTAGGCATTGTCTTCCAGCCGGACAAGGGCCTGGCTGGCGGATGCCACAAGGTCACAGTGGTATGCCTTTTTCAGAAAGGCCTCCATTTCCGTGGCGATGGATTTTTCGTCTTCGATGATTAACACCTTCATATCAGAACTGATAGTAAAAACTGCAATTCACAAATGAGTGGGTTTCGCCGGCGCCTGTGAGTGCCTTATCGCTCAGGAGGGACAGCTGGTATTCCACTTCTACCATGTAGTGCGCGCGGTTGTAGGCCAGCGGCATTTTGAGGTTGTAGGACAGCAGGTCAAACCGGGAAGCTTCTTCGGTGACTGTCTGCCGGCCGACCGGTACGCCGGGCAGCAGGGGGAGTGGCAGTCCCATTTTACTGAGCTGGAGATATTTTTCCTGTACATAGGACTGATAAAAGCGTTGCGTACCGGCCACTATGTCCAATGCTGGCGTCAACGTGATAACGTCTTTGTTTTTTATGATGCTGCCCAGTGTGATTTGTTTTTCGGTGTTAAACGTTATAAACAGGTCTTCCTGTTTACCGAATGCGTAATCTGCCTGGATACCGGTCGTCATCCAATACCGGTATTTCAGTTCAGCCGAAGCGTTGTCCGGGTTTGCGGCCTGTAGAAACTGGGAAGACCCCGGGTAAAAGGTATGACTGTAGGCTATTGTGGCGGTTAACTTCTTTCCTATCGGGAAGTTGAACCCGGCAGTGGCGCTGGTGGCAGATACTGTATTGGCTGAGTCATGCAGCAACCGGTAGGCTGTTCCGCTGAAGTAGAGGCCGAACGGAAACTGCAAAACGCCACTGGCGGCCACATAGGGCAGGGGAGTGGCAGCCGTTTGCCCGTAGTAGTTGGCATTGTTGGCGTAGAGCGCCCCAAGTGTAAACGTTGTTTTTTTCGGCGCTTCTGTCTGTGCCGTATCTGCCGGTACGCGTGCGGTATCTGTTTGCGCCTGCACAGACGTATGGCACAGCCCCGCCAGAAGGGTCAGTATTAGTGCATATCTCATGACAATATCAATATTTTTAACCCGTCAGATAAGCTTTCGGATAATGATTTTTGGTTTAATGATCCTGATTGGTTGGACTGGCAATGGAGAAGGAATAGCCATCGGTTTGATGCCGCGCCTGGATTTAGGCACTTCTTTTATTTCCGGGAGTTTTACTTCCGGAAGGACCGATGCGTCAGCTGGTTTTTCGACAGGTTTATCTGCCGGCGTACGGGCCGGCGGAATACTGTCTGTTAAAGGGGCCATATGGTCAGCGGTACTAACATGTCCATATCCATAGCCTTTTTGAGGCTGCAGCCATGTCATCGCAGACATGAGCAGGGATGCCAATATGAACCGTCTTACCATATGAACAGGATGAAGGCAGAATTTTGCCGATGTGTTGCCGGCAAAATTCTGCTTTTTCTTTTGAAATTACAATATGCCCAGGCGTGCGCCTCCGGATATTTTTGTGTTCATCCGTACCGGGGCAACCACTTTTACCGCCTGCCGGGCCGCCGCGTGTATATTGGCCTGGGCGTTGACAGCACCGCTTCCGGCTTTCAGTGTTTGTTGCCCTGCGGCTTGTATGCCTGATTGCGCACCGATGCTGCCTGCATTTAATGTTTGCTGTACAGCCGTTTGTACGCCGGCTGTTGCTTCAGTTACACGGGCACCGGCTTGTATGGCCTGCCGGGCAGACGCTTCTGCTGTTGCCGCCTGGCTGTTGCTCATACCGGCGCTGTTGCCTGTCGGTCCGGACACGGTCGCATTCATGCTGCCGCCGGCCGTCGTTTGTACGTTGCCGGGTTGCACCCCCGTAGCCATACTCCCACTGGTCTTAATGGTGGCCTGTTGCGCAAAAACTGCTCCGGAAAAGGTGAATGCTGCGAGGAACAATACTGTTGATTTCATAATAAACGGTTTTTCAGGTATTTGAATGATTGTCTGGAATCAAAAGTAGAAGGGCAAGATGAAGCGAAAATGAAAATTGGGAATTTTTTATCAGTCTGATCATGCACCTGTCAGAACGGATCTTTGGATCATTGTGTACCTTGCTGCCATGAAATACCAGGAAGCCGTTATTGAAGAACTGTTGGCCACCGCCTTTCAGGACGAGGCCCTGCGCAATGCCTACTATGAAGCGGCGCAGGAAAAAATGTTCAGAAAAGGGGACCTGCTGCTGGAACAGGGGCAGATCTGCCGTTATTGTTATACCCTGCTGTCCGGCGCTGTCAGAGGCTTCTACCTCAAAGACGGCCGGGAGGTCACCACCTCATTTTGTTTTGCCAACGATGTGGTGATGTCGCTGGAAAGCGCTACCCGCCTGACGCCCAGCCCGGAGTCATTTGAAGTGCTGGAAGACAGCCTGGTGGAAGTGGTGTCTGTAGAAAAGCTCACGCTGTTACGGACACAGTTCCCGGTACTGGAAAAAGTATGGACACTGAGCATGGAAGCCTATGCCATCTGGCTGGAGGAACGGCTGGCCAGTTTGCAGTTCGCTACGGCCAAAGAGCGCTACAGGCAATTATTGGAACGTTACCCGGAAATAGTGCGGAAGGTGCAGCTGAGCCATATAGCGTCCTATCTGGGCATTACCCTCGAGACCCTGAGCCGCATCCGGGCAAAGGGATAATTATTTGACATATATCAAACGGCGACTGGCACCGGTACCCCAATTTTGCTGCATCAAATAAAACAAGCTTATTTATGCAGTCGTCCGTATCCACCCTTCCGCTACCTGCCACCCGCCGTATAGACGCGCTGGACGCTATCAGGGGCGTGGCATTGGGTGGCATCCTGTTGGTGAACATGGGCCTTTTCGCTTTCCCGGCCCTTTATATGGCCCCTTCTGACTGGTGGCCCGGTACCACCGGCAAAATAGTGGTGCAGCTGATCAGCTTTTTCGGCGAAGGCAAGTTTGTGTCCATGTTCTCTTTCCTGTTTGGTCTCGGGTTTATACTTTTCCTGCAAAGTGCGGAAAGGAAAGGGCTGCCGCCGGTACGGCTGTTCCTGCGCCGCCTGCTGGTACTGCTGGCGATCGGCTGTATACACGCTCACCTGATCTGGTTCGGCGATGTGCTCTGTTTTTACAGCGTGCTGGGCGTGCTGTTGCTTTTCTTCAGGAAGATGTCCCCGCCTGCCTTGCTGAAATGGGCCGGGGGCCTGCTGATAGTACCGGTGGTATTATATGTGGCGACAGGCACGCTTATCGGACCGGATTTCTACAAAGCCGGCCTTTCGTATAGTGATGCGGGTTATCACGCTATCGAGGTATACCGTTCCGGCACGCTTCGGCAGATATGGGAGCAGAATGCTGCCGACCTGCTGACGGCCCGAATGGGTTACCTGATGGAAACGCCGATGATGCTGGCCATGTTCCTGCTGGGCGCCTATGCCGGCAAGAGGGGCATCTTCCGGCAGCCGGAGGCACATGAAGTGTTTATCCGGAAGGTACAGACCTGGACGGCATGGATTGGTTGGCCCCTGGTAGCTTGTTTCGCGCTGTTGGGACAGGCTGGTCCCAATACGCCATTGGGTGGCAACAGTATGATGATAAACACTTACATCGCGGGCCCTCTTATTGGTATATTTTATATCGCCACTCTCACCCGCCTGCTGCAACGGGCTCAATGGCAGCGGTGGTTGCGGCCTTTCCAGGCCGCCGGGCGCATGGCGGCCACTAACTATCTCCTGCAATCTGTTACCTGTGTCTGGATCTATTACAGTTTTGGCGGCGGACTGTATGCATATGCCAGCCCTCCCGTGTACGTGCTCATCTGGCTGCTGGTACTGGGAGGCCAACTCGCCGTCAGTTCCTGGTGGATGGACCATTTCCGCTTTGGCCCGGTAGAATGGATATGGCGGAAACTGACTTACGGTAAAGCCTATGCGATAAAAGCGGAATAACACATCCATACCGTGGACCCGCCCTCCGCTGCACGACAGGCGGAGGGCTTTTTGTACGTTGAGATATCGGCTAAATGCCCAATATCTCAAATTATCGGTAAATTGACCGATATAACAACTATGACGGAAAGTAATAACATCATATACAAAAACCAGGTGCAAACACCGTTGGGCGTCATGATTGCCGGCGCTACGGCCGAAGGCGTCTGTCTGCTGGAATTCACCGAACGCAAAATCCTGGATGCGCAATGGGCTTCCCTCCGCAGGCTGCTGAAGGCAACGGTGGTGGAAGAGGCCCATCCACATTTTGTTTTGCTGCAACAGCAACTGGACGCCTACTTCGCGGGGCAGCTGCATCATTTCTCCATACCGCTGCACATGCCGGGAACAGATTTTCAACAGGCGGTATGGCAGCTGCTGCTGGAGGTGCCTTACGGCGATGTACGGAGCTATAAACAGCAGGCCATGCTGCTGCAACGCCCCGACGCCGTGCGCGCAGTAGGGCACGCCAACGGCATGAACCGCATCTCCATTATCGTGCCCTGTCACCGCATTGTGGCCGGCAATGGCGACCTGACAGGCTACGGCGGTGGTATCTGGCGTAAAGAATGGCTGCTGGCGCACGAGGACCGCCATCAAAAAAAGTTGAAAATATCGGGTGATCAATCCCGCTTTATGGTATCAACTGGTTGATTAAATCGTTTTTATGACAACCTTTACAGATCAGGAACTCATTATACAACTGAAATCAGGCGACCGCCATGCAACGGCGGTCATCTACCGACAATATTTCCCCATGGTAGCGGCCTACGTGCAACAGCACAACGGTCACGCTGCTGACGCCGAAGATATTTTTCAGGAAGTGATGCTGGTACTGGTACAGAAAATACAAGCCCCTGATTTCGTGCTCACGGCCTCGCTCAAAACGTACCTCTACGCTATTGCCCGTAACTGCTGGTGCAAACGCCTGCGCGATGACCGCCTGCTGCTTCCCGGAACAGCGCTTCCGGAAGAAGCAGGCACGCCCGACCTCTTCCCCGAGCCGCCCGCCACCGCAAGGGTACAGGGATGGCTGGCAAGTATAACGGACAACTGCAAACGAATTTTGAAAGCGCTCTTTTTTTATCAGCAGCCTATCACGCTGCTGGCGCAAAAGATGGGCTGGAAAAATAAACATACGGCCGACAACCAGAAATACAAATGCCTGCAACAGCTGCGCAAAGCAGCCCTGGAGAAGTGACCTTCTTTATCACCCAAAAAAGACGGAACTTTGCGCATGCTGAATATATTCCGTCATTCACAATTAACAGAAGCCGACCTGGACGAACTTGACCAGGTCATGAAAACCGTACAACTCGAAAAACAGGATTATTTTATCCGGGAAGGAAACGTATGCCGGCAGCTGGCCTTTCTCAGCAAAGGCATCCTGCGCTCTTTTTATGTAAAGGACAACGGAGAAGAAATCACGGACTGTATCATGTTCGAAGGACAGCTGGTGACGGCCTATTCCAGCCTCATTACCGGCCAGCCGGCTTTTGAGAACATACAGGCCATCACGGATTGTGAACTGCAGATGGTGGACCGCGACGACCTGTACCGCCTGTACGAACACAATATCCGCTGGGCCAATACCGGCCGCACTTTCGGGGAACAGGAATTTGTGATGATGGAACAGCGCATCCGTTCTTTTCAGCAATACACGGCCAAAGAACGTTATGAGGAAATGGTACGCCGGCATCCGCGCATGATACAACAGGTGCCGTTACAATACCTCGCTTCCTACCTGGGCATTACGCCACAGCACCTGAGCCGCCTGCGAAAAAATTAACATTTGTTCAGTGCCGCCTGCTGCGCTACGGGTAGTTTTGCAGGCATGAAAAAGATATTGATCGTCAACGGTCACCCTGACCGCGAAAGCTACAACACCCAACTACAGGAAGCCTATAAAACCGGCGCGCTGCAATCCGGCGCAGACGTGACGGAAATTCATCTCGGCTCGCTGCAGTTTGACCCCAACCTGCGCTATGGCTACCGCAAAAGGATGGAGCTGGAACCAGACCTGCTGGACGCCTGGGAAAAAATTAAAGCCGCGGAGCATATTGTGTGGATCTTTCCGGTGTGGTGGGGCTCTCTGCCCGCACTGATGAAAGGGTTCTTTGACCGTCTTTTCCTGCCAGGATTTGCTTTCAGCTATCGTGAAAACAGTATGCTGATAAACAAAAAACTGAAAGGTAAAACGTCCCGCCTCATCTGTACCATGGACACGCCCGTATGGTTCCATACGTTGTATTACCAGTCCACTGGTGTACGCGCTTTCCGCAGCATGGTGCTGCGTTTCTGTGGCATCAAAATAAAAGGGACTACTTACATAGCCCCTATTAAATTCATGAAGCCCGGTGGAAAGGAAAAAGGCCTTCAAAAAGTGACCGCCCTAGGAAAGCGTTTAGCCTAGACCGTTATTTTATCGAGGTGATCCACCAGGTAATGTCATATGGATCTTTTACGCCGCAGGTCCTGCCATAGGACTGGTCGCTGAGCTCCATAACGGTGGTGGCGCCGTGGTCGAGTGCGGCCTGGTAGCTGGCATCCGCATCTTCCACGTAGATGAACAGCTGGCCCGGCGCCGGTTTCCATTGGTCCCGTGAACCACCGACCATGATGGTGCTGTCGCCGATCACCAGTTCTGCGTGCCGCACCTGTTGGTCGTCATGCAGACTGAGATGGTTCAGTTGTGCCTGAAATACCGCTTGTGTAAAGGCCAGGAACCCGTTGGCGTCTTTGATCATAAGATATGGCATCACGCTCTGATGCCCTGCCGGAATCTTCATAACAGTAGTTATTAACAGTGAAACAATACTGCGAAGCTAGTTTCAGCCGTGTTGTGAAAATTGGAAAAACGCGACATTTTAATCCATCCAGGCGGTGGCGCCGGAACTGCCGGAAAAGAAGGCTTTCGGGTGCTCTCCGGAGAACTCCCTGAAATCATGAATGAAATGCGACTGGTCGTAATAGCCGCAATCCAGCGCTATCTGCGTGAGGGACGGCGCATTGGGGCCATATAGCCGGATGGCCGCATGAAAGCGGGCGATACGGGAAAACATTTTCGGCGTAAAGCCTGCATATTGCCGGAACTGTCTTTCGAACTGGCGGGTGGACAGGTAGTGGTCCTGCGCCAGTTGTTTGACTGACATCATGCCCTGTGTTTCGATGATGGTGCGGATAGCCTGGAATACAGGCGGCTGCACATTGTCCTGTTTGGTGAGCCGTTGCTCCAGGAAGTCTTCCAGGATATCAATCCTTTGTTGATGGTTAACCGCCAGCGCGATTTTTTCTTCCAGTTGTCTGCCGGTGCCGGCCAGCAAAGTGCTGAGATCAGGCATCTGGTTGGTCAGTTCACTGGTCGGGATGTTAAAAAGCAGCGGAATAGCCTGCGGATAAAGATATACGCCGAATATGCCAAACCCGCTGTCAATATGGAATTTACGGGTAGATTGGCTTTGCCCGTGGACGCCGGCAGAGAATGAAGCGTCCCGCTTGCCATTGGACAGCAATTCATCAAATACCCCATGATAGTGGAACAATAGTTCCGGGCACATATCGGCCAGGGAATGATGCGTGTAAGGCTGATCACTCTCCAGTGCCCAATAAAATCGCACTATGCCGCTAAACCTGGCCGAGGGCGGGATGGTCTGGTATTGCATGGAACGGGCCGTTTGATGCCGGCATCCTAAAGATAAGAAAACTCAGAGCAACTGATGTAATTGCGCATATTGCAACAGCATGATCGTTTTACCATCGCGGATACGGCCGTCTGCCATCATTTGCAGCGCTTCACGGAAGGGGATTTCCAATACCTCAATTTCTTCCTGTTCATGTTCCAGTCCACCGCCATCGTTTATCTTCATAGAGCTGTCATAGGCTGCCACAAAAAAATACAGGATCTCCGTCACCGACCCCGGCGACATATAAGCTTCAAATATCTTCTTAACATCCGTAATACGGTAGCCGGTTTCTTCTTCCGCTTCCCGGCGGATACACTCTTCCGGATTGCTTTTGTCCAGCAGGCCGGCGCAGGCTTCTATCAGCATGCCGTCGGTGTTGCCATTGATAAAAGTGGGCATGCGGAACTGGCGGGTGAGGATGACGGTCTGCTGTGTCTTGTTGTACAATAAGATCACCGCGCCATTGCCACGGTCGTACGCTTCGCGGGACTGTATTTCCAGATCGCCGTTTTTTTTCAGATACTCATAGGTGACTTTTTTCAGCGTGTACCAGTTGTCAGACAGGACTGTTGTGTCAATGATTTTTACTTTGGGTGTCATAAAAATGATTATATTTGATCGAATTTGATTGTTTTGATCAAAATTAGATAAAAAAATGGGATTTCCTGAGCGAAAGCAAAAAATATTAAAACTGCTGGACCAGCACGATAACCGGGATGTACAGGAAATAGCGGACGCACTGGGTATTTCAGCGATCACTATCCGGCGTGACCTGCAGCAGCTGTCAGAGGAAGGGCTGCTGGTACGCACCCACGGCGGCGCCATGAAAGCGCCGGTGCTGCATTCATTTACCGCTTTTGCAGACAAAGCTGGCGTAGGGCAGGAGCGTAAACAACATATCGGTAAGCTGGCGGCCGCGCAGGTGAAACCGGGAGATACTATTTTCCTCGACTGCGGCAGCACGGTATTTGCCATGTGCCAGCACCTGCGCAAAACAGGACCGCTGCGGGTGATCACCAATTCCCTGCCGGTGGTGGCGGCTTTGATGGATTGTGACCAGGTAACGGTGAACCTCATCGGCGGCGAGATAGACAAAGAACGGAAGGCCATGCACGGCCAGCGGGCATTGCAGCATATCGACAGTTATCATGCCGCCAAAGCCTTCATCGGCACTGACGGACTGTCGCTGAAAAACGGGCTCACGGCCTTCAGTGAAAAAGAAGCGTCTGTCAGCAAAGCCATGGCGGCACAGGCAGACACCGTGTACCTGTTGTGCGATTCCGGCAAAATAGGGAAGGACAGCTATCTGAAATACGCGCCGCTTACCCTCTTCCATCATCTTATCACCGACCGGCAACTACCCGCCACCACAGCAGCACAGCTCAAAGCCAAAGGCGTCTCCGTCATTTCCTGAAATGCGCTACATTTGACGGTATGATCAATGAAGCCTGGTATTTGCAACGGTACCAATCCCAGTCAGACGCTGTAAGGCTGGTAATGGACGTGCTCTCCATATATCTTTACCCGTTAGACAAACATACCCTGTTTGACGCGGTGCAACTGCTCATGCCTTTCTCCCGCCCGGAGCTGGAAGATATACTGCTCGACCTGCGGGAGCAGGAGCTGTTGCAGATGAACGTGAACGGGCATTATAACCTGCCGCCCGCATTGAGTTTTCAACTGTTGCCTGCCAATATTGTACGGCCGGAATATCAGCCGGTAGTGGACCGTACCGGCCGCGCCATCCATGCGTTTTATTCTGTCAACGCCCGGTTGCAGGACCTGCAGCAGTTGCTGGTGGCATGGTTCACGGGTGACCGCTATCTGCTGTCGCCGCCTATCCGGCGAATGGAACTGGAGCTGTCCGAATACCAGCCGTGGTTGTCTTACCTGTTGTTCTTTCCGGCTTATGAAGGGCTGCTGCAATTGTTCTCCGAAACAGCGACCGACAGCATCTTCGACTTCGCGGTGAAATTTCATCTGTTGCAACTGCCGGCAATGGACGAGTTGTTGGCCCTGCAACAACGCAGTGGCAGCCAGTTTCCGGAGCTGCAATTACTGCAAGGCGATCTGCATACCGCCTTCGGTGATACCTCCGCCGATGAATTGTTTGGCAAAGCCCTGGTCACCTTGTACCAGGGACAGCCTGCCGCCGCGCTCACGGCCTTCGATAAAGGCATCAAACGGCAACGGCAGTACGACAAAAAGAACACGCTGCCGGTTTCTCCGCTGTTTGCATTTTATTATGCGCTGACATTGACGCTGCTACCGGGAGAGAAAAGTAACGCCGTGGTCCAGAAATTACTGGCCGCCTATGAACGAAAAATTTTCCCGGCCGTTACGCCCGCTATCTGCCTGCTGTACCTGCATACCGGCAGAAAAGAAAAAGCGGAGAACCTGTTGTTGTTGTTACTGGAGCGAAACGAACAGCCGCTGCTGAGTTACCTGTCGGTGATCGCGCTGCAGCTGCTGCATCCGCGCAGCAAGCTGCTGATCACTTTCCGCGTGCAGGCGGACGTATTGCTGCGCCGCGGTATGGAGCATCACTACCGGTTACTCACCTACGAATATTTATACCTCTTCCGTGATGCCGGCTATGCGGGTTATGCGCCTGCCTTTACGGCCGCCGGCGCTGTAGTGCGGTATGGGCCGGTATTGTCGCAGATGAAGATCACCGCCGACTGGGAGCGGTTGCTCAACACGCTGCTCGTCCCGGAAGATGCTGCCGGGAAGTCCAAACCTGCGCCGGTACACCGGTTGATTTACCTGGTGGATTTTAATCACTACAAACTGCAACCTGTGGTGCAAACAGCCAATGGCGACGGCACCTGGAGCAGTGGCCGCAGCGTGCCGCTGAAAAAACTGAAAGACGGCAAGGCGGAAGCCATGACCGATCAGGACCAGCGCATCAGCACCACCATTCAAAAAGACCATTACTATAACCACGACGGAGAAGCCTTTTCTTTCGATAACCGTGTATGGGAGGAACTGGCAGGGCACCCTCTGCTTTTCCTGGATGAAAACCCGGCCATACCTGTAGAGATTGTAAAAGGCATACCGGAACTAATGGTGAACTATAACGGTAAGGGTTATACGTTCACTGCCAATATCGATGATTATTCCAGTGAGCTGGTGTTTGTTAAAGAAACGCCTGTCCGGTTAAAAGTTATCCGTCTTACCCCGCAGCAGCGTAAAGTGTTGCAAACACTGTCGCAGGTGCCGGTAGTGCCGGCAGAAGGGCGGGAGAAGCTGATGCAGGTGCTGAAAAGCATTGGCGCCCACCTCACGGTGCATTCCGAACTGGGCGACGGCTCCATCAATATCCGCAAGCGTGAAGGGGATGCCCGGATTGTGATACAGCTGTTGCCTTTCGGCGCCGGTATCAAAGCGGGGCTGTTTGTGAAGCCATTCACGCTGGACCCGCCTTATTGCAAGCCCGGCGCCGGTGCGGCGCATATCATCGGCATCAGCAACGGGGAACGCTGGCAGGCCAACCGCCAGCTGGAGCTGGAGAAAGCCAACGAAACACGGCTGCTGGAACTGATACAACAGATTGTGCCGCAGGAGCTGGTGGCCGATACGCTGGTATTTGAAGACCCGGCAGACTGCCTCGAACTGCTGGACCTGATACGCGCCCATCCCGAACTGGTGCGTGCGGAATGGCCGGAAGGAGAACGTTACCAGGTAAAAGACCAGGTCAATTTCTCCCACGTCGCATTGTCGTTGAAGGAAAAAGGGCACTGGTTCCTCTGCAATGCCGAAGTACGGGTGGATGAAAACCTCGTATTGACTTTCCGGGAGCTGTTGGACACCAAACGTATTATTAAGAAACGTTTCCTTGCGTTGGACAACGGCGAATTCCTGTCACTGACGGCCGACTTACGCAAACGGCTCAACGAACTGGCGAGCGTCGCCATATCCGGCCCGCACGGGCTGGGCATTCCCCGCTACGCTGCTTCCATGTTGGACGACTGGTTGCAGGAAGCCGGTCAGGCGGAAGTGGACGAAGCCTGGGCGGCGTTTATCCGTAAACGTGACACGGCCATGGGCCTGCACCCTGAAGTGCCGGTGACCCTGCAGACCAGCCTACGTCCCTACCAGGAAGAGGGTTTCCGCTGGATGGCCCATCTGGCCGCATGGGGAGCAGGCGCCTGTCTGGCAGATGATATGGGCCTTGGCAAAACCGTACAGGCGATAGCGTTATTGCTGCACCGTGCAGAGGATGGACCGGCGCTGGTGATCTGTCCCGCTTCCGTATTGCCCAACTGGGTGAATGAAATGGCCCGTTTCGCCCCTTCGCTGAATATCATCCAGCTGCAACCGGGCAAGCGTGCGGCGCAACTGAAGGGCGTGGGCGTCCTCGACGTGGTGGTGGCCACCTATGGCATCCTGCAGCAGGAAGCCCAGCTGTTTGCCGGCGTACATTGGAGCACCGCCGTGCTGGACGAAGCCCATACCATCAAAAACTATCAGACCAAAACATCTAAGGCTGCCATGGCATTGCAGGCGGATTTCCGTCTGATGCTAACAGGAACGCCTATACAAAACCATATGGGCGAAATATGGAACCTCTTTAATTTCCTGAACCCCGGTTTGCTGGGAACGCTCGATCATTTCAATGAACAGTTTGTGTTCCCCAGCGTGCGTAATCCGGAGAGCACGGTAAAGCAGCACCTGAAGCGGTTGCTGGCGCCTTTTTTACTGCGGCGCACCAAAACGGCCGTACTGGAAGAGTTGCCGCCTAAAACGGAGATCACCCGTTTGGTAGAGCTGTCTTATGAAGAGATGTCGTTTTACGAGGCGATACGCCGCAAGGCGGTAGAGAACCTGGCCGTGCCGGAAGAAAACCTGGGCCGCCGGCAGATGAAGGCGCTGGCGGAGATCAGCCGCCTGCGCATGTCTGCCTGCCATCCGCAGCTGGTGGACGGCGAAAGCAGTATCACTTCTTCCAAACTGAATGTCTTCCTGGAGATAGCACAGGAGCTTATTTCCAACAATCACCGCGCACTGGTGTTCAGCCAGTTTGTGCGTCACCTGGAGCTGGTAAAAGACGCGCTGGTTCAACGGGGCATTACCTGCCTGTATCTCGACGGGTCTACGCCCATACCACAGCGGGAGCAGCTGGTGCGTGATTTCCAGGCCGGCAAGGGACAGCTGTTCCTGATAAGCCTCAAAGCCGGCGGGGTAGGGCTGAACCTCACCGCCGCAGACTATGTGGTACACCTGGACCCATGGTGGAACCCCGCCATCGAAGAACAGGCTTCCGACAGGGCACACCGCATCGGGCAAACAAGGCCGGTCACTATCTACCGGCTGGTAGCGCAACATACTATCGAAGAAAAAATCATCGAGCTGCATAACAGCAAACGTGACCTCGCCGATCGCCTGCTGGAAGGCAGCGACCAGTCCGGCCGCCTCTCAGCAGAGGAACTGATGGAGTTAATTACGAATTACGAATGACGAATTACGAATTAAGGGTTCTTGTATGGAAAGGTTACTCAGTAACCGCTCTATAAGGGAGTCCTTAATTCGTAATTCGTCATTCGTAATTCGTAATTGAATCAGGGTTGTGGGCTGGTACTGGTCCAGCCGCCGTCGATCACCAGGCTTTGTCCGGTGATATGCCGTGCCTGTTCTGATACCAGGAACAGTGCAGCCTGCGCAATGTCTGCTGTGGAGGCGGCGCGGCCCATGGGCGTAAGTTTTGACCAGGTGTCGGCGTAGCCCGGTTCTGACATTGTCCTTTCGGTGAGCGTGGCGCCTGGCGCTATGGTATTTACTGTTATTTTATAGGGAGATAATTCAATCACCAGGTTTTTGGCGAGCATTTCCAGCGCGGCCTTGCTCATACCATAGGCGGCGAGGTCTTTGTGTGCCTGGTGGCCCGTCACCGATGAGGTGAAGAGGATAGCGCCGCCACGTTGTTGTTTTTTCATCTGGTTTGCCGCAGCCTGTGCCAGGAAGAAGGTACCGGCCAGGTTCACCTGCATCACCCGGCTGAAGGCTTCCGGCGTATAGGTAAAGAAGTCGCCGAACAGCGTGATGCCTGCATTGGCGATGACGATATCGAGGCCGCCATACTGTACCACCGCGGCATGTACCATTTTCTGAATAAAGCTGATATCACTGGCATCGCCGGGGAAGGCAATGCACCGGCCGTTTTCTGAAGTGATGGTATTGGCTGCTGCTGCGGCCAGCGAGGCGTCCATGTCGTTGAGAATAACGGCGACGCCATTAGCCGCCAGCTGCCGGCAGATCTCGAAGCCAATGCCCTGTCCGGCGCCGGTCACGATAGCCACTTTGGATGCTGTTGTCATAACGGGAATATGTTTTTAGTGCGAGTCCCGGGTCACCTGACTACCGGAACCGCCTTTTAGGAAATCGAGGTCGGCGCCCAGGTGCGCCTGTTCCACATGTTGCTGGTATAACTGCACATAGCCTCTGTTGGCCACCGGATGTACCGGTTGCCATGCGGCCTTGCGCCGGGCAATCTCTTCCTGCGACAGGTCTGCATGAAGGCTCCGGTTGGCCACATCCAGCGTGATGATATCTCCATCGCGGAGGATGGCCAGCGTGCCGCCGGCAGCAGCTTCAGGAGACACATGCAATACCACCGTGCCGAAGCCGGTGCCGCTCATACGGCCGTCGGAGATCCGGACCATATCGGTTACCCCTTGGGCCAGTAGTTTGGCCGGTAATCCCATGTTGCCTACTTCCGGCATGCCCGGATAACCTTTGGGGCCTACGTTTTTCAGCACCAGTACACTGTTTTCGTCCACATCGAGCGCAGGATCGTCGATACGGCGTTTATAGTCGTCGATATCTTCAAACACGATGGCCGGACCGGTATGCCGCATAAGCCGCGGTGTGGCCGCTGAAGGTTTGATCACCGCGCCTTCTTCGCAGATATTGCCTTTCAGTACCACGATGCCGGATATATTATTGAACGGCGCTTCCAGCGTGGTGATGACTTCCGGGTTGTAAGCCGCGGCATGACGGTAGTTGTCGCCCACCGTTCTGCCGTTGGCCGTGAGGCAGTCTTTGTGCAGACGGGAGAGGAGCGCGTTCATCACCGCCGGCAGGCCGCCGGCGTAATACAGGTCCTCCATGAAATACATCCCTGACGGCTGTAAGTTGGCCAGCAGCGGTATATCAGCCGACCAGGTGTCTATGTCCGCCAGCGATACGTCTACGCCTATACGTCCGGCGATGGCCAGCAGATGCACCACAAAATTGGTAGACCCGCCAATGGCCGCATTGACCATAATAGCGTTCTCAAAAGCCTCCCGGGTAAGTATCTGCGACAGGCGGCGGTCTTCCCGCACCATCCTGACGATCTCCATGCCCGACAGATGGGCCAATACCTTACGTGCCGCATCAGGGGCAGGAATGGCGGCATTCTGTGGCAACGACAGGCCCAACGATTCCACCATACAGGCCATCGTAGAGGCCGTGCCCATAACAGCACAGTGGCCATCGCTGCGGCACATGCCCGCCTCGGCCATCGCCAGCTCTTCACTGGTCATTTTACCGGAGCGCAGCTCCTCGCTGAACCGCCATATATCGCTGGTGCCGATGCTTCTTCCCATATGCCTCCCCGTGAGCATGGACCCTCCGGAAACCACAATAGTGGGCAGGTCTACGCTGCAGGCGCCCATGACCAGCGCCGGTGTGGTTTTGTCGCAGCCGCAAAGCAATACCACGCCATCCAGCGGATTGGCACGGACAGATTCCTCCACGTCCATGCTGACCAGGTTGCGGTACAGCATCGCCGTCGGCTTGATCAGCGTTTCCCCCAATGACATCACCGGAAATTCCAGCGGGTAACCACCCGCTTCAATAACACCCCGTTTGACAGATTCGGCCAGCTCCCGGAAATGAGAGTTGCAGGGCGTCAGCTCCGACCAGGTGTTGCAAATGCCGATCACCGGCTTGCCTTCCAGCTCATGTGCCGGAATGCCCTGTTTTTTTAGCCAGGCGCGGTATATAAAGCCATCTTTGCCATCACGGGCAAACCACTGGCTGCTTCTTAATTTTGATGCTTCCATGCTGCTTAAAATACAAATTTTTTTCCGGGATCCCAGGGCTGAAGCCCTGGGCTACGTTTTGTTTTCATTTATGTGCAGCAATGTTTCTTAGTATAAGGTGTCTGTCAGCTGTGTGCTGTAGTGTTTTTTGTATAAAGGTGCCTTGTCAGCTTTGCATAGTCATGTTTCCTGATAAGGCGCCTGTCAGCACTTTAGGCGTGATCTAAACGTAGCCCAGGGCTTCAGCCCTGGGAAGCATGATGATTTGTTTTTCGCTGCAGCGAGGCTGCAGCATCGATTTGTGTTTAAATCGGCAGCTAATATATAATCACGTTTTCCTACATGATAAGTAGACTTATATTTAACAGATGTTTATCATCTCCCCGATATTTAATTCAAAATTTATTATGGAATTTGGTTCCCTAAGCATCTTACCAAACAACCCTGTAGTCGCCCACAAATGAAAAAACTATTGTCATTCATCTTTTGTTTGACCGTTTACAGTATCAGCCACGCACAGCATGCGAGAATCAGTGGTCAGGTTTCTGATACGTTAAACCATGTTAAACTTCCCAACACTGTCGTAGCGCTTCTGCACGCCAAAGATTCCGTCCTTTACAAGTATGTCCGTGCCGGTGAAAGCGGCGGGTTTGCGTTCGACAACCTGCAGGCAGGCAAGTACCTGTTGATGATCACTTATCCGGCATTCGCGGATTACGTTGAGCCGGTCACGTTATCTGATACCAGTGTGCTCCGTTATGATAATATTATGATGACCCTGCGGTCGCGCCTTCTGCAGGAAGTCGTGATACAGCAAAAGGTCGCCGCCATCAAAATGAAAGGCGACACGACGGAATTTAATGCCGGCAGCTATCAGACGCAGCCAAATGCCAGCGTGGAAGATCTCCTGAAAAAACTGCCCGGTATCCAGGTGGACAATAAAGGACAGATCACCGCCCAGGGAGAGAAGGTCAAAAAGGTGCTGGTGGACGGGGAAGAGTTTTTCGGTGATGACCCTACCCTCGTGACGAAAAACCTGCGTGCGGACATGGTGGACAAAGTACAGCTGTACGATAAAAAAAGCGAACAGGCAGCTTTCACCGGTGTGGATGATGGCCAGGCCAGCAAAACGCTCAACCTCAAATTAAAAGAAGACAAGAAAAACGGCTATTTTGGAAAGGTGGAACTGGGCGCCGGCACCAACGGGTTTCATGACAACCAGGTCATGCTGAACGTGTTCAAAAAGAAAATGAAAGTAGCCGCCTATGGGATCGTTTCCAATACCGGGAAAACCGGCCTGAACTGGCAGGAGTCAGACAAATACGGGCAAAGCATGGCAGATAATGCCAGTATGGATGGCTCTTCGGATTTTATTATCCTCAGTGGCGGAGATGATGACTTTTCAGGCTGGGATGGCCGGTATAGTGGTAAAGGTTATCCATTGGTACAAACCGGTGGCCTTCATTTCAATAATAAATGGAACCAGGACAAACAGAATATCGGTGGTAATTATAAGTTCATGAAACTCTATATGGACGGTAACAGCACCACCACCACCAAAAACATTCTGCCTAATAATGCAGTCAGTTACAGAAACCAGCGGGAGAACTTCAATAACGACTTGATGCGTAACCGCATTGACGGTCGTTATGAAATACAACTGGATTCTTCTTCCTCCCTACGGCTGGACATGAATGGTGGAATAGACCATAAAAAAACAAACAGCAACTTCTACTCAGAATTCCTGGATGGCGACAGTTCGCTGGTCAACCGCAACAACCGCCATCTTTCAGTTGCGGACGATACCCGTCAGCTGAACAGTAACCTGTTGTGGCGTAAGAAGCTGAAGAAAAAAGGCCGTACGTTGTCGGTAAATGTAGCGGAGAACTATACCCTCAGCGATGGTGACGGTGTACTGCGTTCCTTCACGGAGTATTTCAAAAAGAGCGGTGGTGTGGATTCTTCCTATCTCACAGATCAACGTAAAGTTTTCAGAACGGAGAGCATTAATGCGTCGGGCAATATCACTTACACAGAACCGATATCGACGTTGTCCTCGCTGGTAGCTAACTATGGCCTGGCTATGGTCAACAGCAAATCCTACCGCAACTCCTTTAATGCCGGCGATGCCGGTAAATATGATATGATGGACAGTACCTACAGTAACAGTTATGTATTTAACATGCTTACGCACAAGGCAGGGTTGGGGTATGTGTACACCGGCAGAAAGGTACGGATACAGGCTACCAACAACGTAGGGTTTACTACTTTCCAGCAGGATGATGTTTACCGGAATACCAATCATGACCGCAGTTTTGTGAACTGGTTCCCGGCTGCGTCTTTCCGGTATACTTTCAGTCAACAGCGACGCCTGAGCATCAACTATAACGGGAATACCAATCAGCCCAGCATAAACCAGTTACAGCCCGTTCGTACCAACGATGACGACCAGGATGTCAAAATCGGCAATGCCGCGTTGAAGCCTTCGTTCAGAAACAACTTCCGCGTGAGTTATTTTGATTTTAAGGTGCTTTCGGAGCGTTCTATCTGGCTTAGTGCGAGTTATTCCTCTACCAAAAATGATTTCGGAGAGTCTTCCACTATTGATGATAAAGGTAAGCGCACTACGCAGTTCATCAATATCAATGGCAATGAGAATGCGAACCTTGACCTCAATATGGGCTGGAAAATCAAGCCGCTCAATGTTAACCTGGGGTATACGCTGAGAGGTGGTTATTATCGTAATGCCAACTATATCAACGATCAGCTGAACACCACAAAAACTTTTAACGGTACGACCGGTATTGATCTGATGAGCTCCAAGGAAAAGAAATATGAGCATTACCTGTCATTGGAAGCGACGTATAATACCAGTCTTTCTTCCATACAGCAGTCCACACGCACCAACTACTGGACCTATAACGTTACCGCCGCGGAAAGATATTTCCTCCCCTGGCAGTTCACGATTGAATCAGATGTGGTGTGTAATTTCCGGCAGAAGACAGCGGTATTTACCGATAACAATAACGTGATACAATGGAATGCCGCCCTTGTGAAGAAGTTTGGCAAGAAGGAAGCGCTGGAACTCAGGGCAGCAGTGAAGGATATCCTGAACCAGAACATCGGTTTCAACAGATCTGTCAACAGCAATTTCATTACGCAGAACACCTATTCCACGATCGGCCGTTATGGTATGCTCAGTGTGATATGGAATTTCAACAAAGTAGGCGGTGGCAGTATCGCAAAAAAATAATCCCATGAGAAAGATCTTTTTATATATCGTTTTATCGTTGTGCTGCTATGGTGCGCAGGCGCAGCATACTGTTTTCCTGGACAAGGGGCGTATTGAGTTTGAGAAGAAACAGAACATACACGCCATGCTGGATGAAATGTGGGGAAGCGGGGAGGGGCAAAGCTGGAAGGAACTGGAGAAGAAGTCGCAGCCTCAGTTCAAGACCTCTTATTTTGATCTGGTGTTCAGTGGTAACATTACCTATTATAAGCCCGGGCGTCAGCTGCCGGAAAACAACCAGGTGCGGGAGTGGCCGGCGGAAAAGAACGTGGTGTATACCGATTTGGCGGCGCAGCATAGTGTGGCCCAGAAGCAGGTGTTTGACCGCCTTTTTCTACAGGATGATTCCACCCGTGCCATACGCTGGAAGATCACGGATGAAACCAGGAAGATCGCTGGTTTCGACTGCCGGAGGGCCAATGCCATTATCATGGACTCTGTGTATGTGGTGGCATTTTACACCGATGCTATCGTTACTTCCGGGGGCCCGGAGTCTTTTTCAGGGCTTCCGGGGATGATACTGGGACTGGCCTTGCCCCACGAGCATATTACCTGGTTTGCCACCAAAGTGCTGGTCGATGACGTGAAGCCGGAGAGCCTGAAGCAGCCGGCGAAAGGGAAGAAAGTGACCCGGAAAGAGCTGATGGAGAATATGTCCAAAGCCTTGAGTGACTGGGGGAACTGGGGTAAAGTGTACATGAAAACAGCCCAGTTTTAGCGGACTGTTGCGTATGTTGCCTTAACAAAATATTATGATAATGAAATCTTAAAAGCGCTGCTACCGGACAGGAAAGGCTTCATTTTTGTTTTTTAGCCATCGAACTAAAAATTTTAACCATGGCTAAGCAAACCGTACAAGCAGTAAAGAATGAAATCCAGCAACTGGCAATTGGAAATTACAGGAGTTATTCCGACCAGTATGAGTCTACCGCGCCGGACACACTGATCAGCGTACAGGAACTGGCCAAAGGATACTGGGATTGCCGGGATGATAAAGAGGTAGTAAGAGACGAGAAACTGGGAATTAGTTTGGATGACTACCAACTTTGGACAAAGGAGGCACATAGTGCGTTTTTAAAGGCCAACGGCCACTCACTCAACTAGACATTTCTCCGTAGGAGAGAGGCGATAAGTCCAGCATTACCGGGCTTATCGCCTTTTTATTTTCCCTAAAAAATAAATTTGTTTTTGTATTGTTATTCTACTTACCTTCGTAACCCTGAGATATTTTATTTGTTACTTCATAACCATAGCCTCACTACTTCATAACTGATTGCCATCCTCAAGGGCAGGTGTACTGACAGGCCAGTCGGAACATCTTCAAGAAAACCTTTACCAAAGAAAAATTACTACTGCTGTCGCAGCGAAAGGAGTAAGTCGCCTCTAGACGAGGACAGGGATATTTGTCAAGATGATGTGCATTTTTGCTACAACAAAGGGACCTGAGAAATGAAAGTTTCGCGGCGGGCGGGCAGTGATTGCCGATAACACTTTAAAAACCCAGGTAACATGAAAAAAACACTTTGTTTGTTGATGGTCCTGCTGACGGCAGGACTGGAAGTTTTCTCCCAAGCCACGACCATATCTGCCGACGCCAATTTGTACAATGAGCCGGATCTGGTAACGAAAATCTTTGGCAAGGATAGAGGGGCCTTATACGATGAGTTTCTACAGATCTCCCCTGTAGAACAGAAGGCCTTTACAGATGCATTTCTGGAGTATGAAGATGAGAAACGCCCATGGCTGGCGGAACGCATCGCTTTACTGCGGATGTACAATGAAGAGTTTACCTGTCTGGATGAAAAGAAAATGAACAGCCTGACCAAGCAGCTGATCAACAATGATCTTGAATTTGGCCGTTTGCAGATGCGTTATTTCCGGCGCATGAACAAACTGTTGGGTGCTACCAGGGCTGCCAAATTCTTCCAGATGGACAATTACCTGGAACAGTCTTCCAGAGCATATCTTCAAAACGATCTGCCTTTTATCAAAGCATTGGAGTCAGACCGTCAGGTATTTTCCAGTGCTAAGCCGGTGACACGCTGGTAAGATGGATATTTACCGCTGAATGTAGTGCAGAAGGACTTGTGATCTGTTGTTTTTAACTCACCGTTATTTGTTCCCCCCATCCTTTCCCATTATTGTACCCCAAAGACATCATCTGACGGATGATTGGCTTTCGTCCATTGTTTGTTGCCTTTCTCAGGGCTGAAGCCCTGGGTCACGTTGTGATAATGTCGTATGTTTGTAGCCTCCTTCTTCCAGCCATCTTTTTATTTTCCATTTTATTTATTGCTATGATCAGACAGAACGGGTATGTATTTACCGGTGGCCCCGGTGCGGGCAAAACATCGGTGATTACTGCCTTAGCAGCAAAGGGGTTTCCGGTCGTGCCGGAATCAGGCAGGCAGATTATCCAGGAGCAGGTAGCCAGCGGAGGAACGGCATTGCCCTGGGCCGATAAGGAATTATTCCGTGACAGGATGCTGGCAGCAGCCCTGCAGGATTTTGAACAGCAGCCAGGTAACGGGCAGCCGGTATTCTTCGACCGGGGCATTCCCGACCTGATAGGCTATTCCGTATTGGAAAACCTGCCGGTACCAGCGGTACTGGAGGAATATGCCGCCACCCTGCGGTACCATCCGCGTGTTTTTATCTTTCCGCCCTGGGAGGAGATTTATCAGGGCGATACGGAGCGCAAGCAGGACTATGCCACGGCCGTGGCCACCTATGACGCCATGCAGGCGGCTTATACCGCTTACGGGTATGAGCCGCTGGTGGTGCCTTTTGCCAGTATTGCCGGCAGGGTGGCTTTTGTCCTGGCCAATTTATGAGGTGGTTTCCGTGAAGTCCTCACTACGGGGAAGGGAGGTGAATTTCTCCATCAGTTCGCCTGACAGGGCTGTCAGCTTCCGGAGCTTCGTATCTATCCAGGCGCCGTCCACATTCACCACGGCTGATTTGATGCCGTCTTTCCGGTATATCTCATGGCGTACGGACCAGCGGGAGCCGTCGGGGCGGCATTTGGTCAGCTCGCAGGTAACGCGCAGGGAGTCGTGGGGGCCTGCCTCCCGGAGGTAGATGGTTTCTTCCCGGAAGAGGATGGGGCCGATGTGCAGCTCCTGGAAGTGCCGGGCGTCCATGCCCGCTTTCTCCAACATGGCCAGGCGGGCCTGGGCGGCAAAATCAGCATAGGCGGAGTGCCGCAGGTGCATATTGGCGTCTATTTGTGACCACATGACAGGGCCTTCAAAGAATATATTGTCCATCTTTAAAATTACGGAAAAGGAATATGTTTGCCAGCGGGGCTAATTACTTGTTGTTCAGGGTGGTATATAATGATAAAAATGTACCGGTGCTGAAATCGTCCGTCATGGCCGTTCTGGCGGTATTTTGGCCGCTGTCCGGCAGCAGGGGCGGTGGCTCCGGGATATAATTTTTCAAAAAAAACGGCTGAAAATTTTTTTTACTTCATTCCCTTTTATACATTTGCGGTCTCACGGAGAGTTGGCAGAGCGGTCGATTGCGGCAGTCTTGAAAACTGTTGACTGTAACAGGTCCCGGGGTTCGAATCCCTGACTCTCCGCAAGCTTTAAGCTCTGTTGTTGCAAAACAGCGGGGCTTTTTTCTTTTTAACCCGAAATCATATCATGAAAAAAACCTTACCTCTTCTGCTGGTATTGTTCTCAGCTGTCTTGTTCTCCTGCGGTAAAAAAAGTGACAACAACGTATCCCCTGAAGGCGATGCCACCTGGAAACTGGGGGAATATAGTTATGTGAAAGCTTCTTCTGCCCAGACATCTTCCGCCGATGGCAACATTACGTCTATCGCTGTCAGTACCGCCGGCAATGGCGGCAACTATGGCGCCTTCTCCGGCAGCTCGCTGACCATCGTTTTTCACGGCAACCTCGGTGAAGGGCAGTATACCCTCGGTACTGAAGAAATGCTGGCAGCCAACGCCACCAACAGGACGATCGTTATCAACTGCACCGTAGGCACTGCTGTGAACACCGGCGCGGTGATGTACTCCTATGGCGGTACTGCCGCCACGGCCACCGTCACCAAAGACAAAGACGGCAAGTTTCATATCAGCCTGCCCGCAACGACGCTGACCAAGAAGCTGGAAGTGCTGGGAGGGATACCCTCAGCCAAAGCGACGTATGAGCTGACGGTGAATAATGCGTATTGAGAATTTTTCCTTAGGATACAAACCCACTGGTACGACAGATGCCAGTGGGTTTTTTATTGCGTTTTAGTTTTTGGCGCTCCTTTATTGTTGATGACCCCTTTCTCAAATTTTTTTTTCAAAAAGTTGAAAGATAATTTTTCGATCAATCTTATATCTTCTTTATTGTCTTGGTTCAAAAAGTGTTGTTTTGTAAGTTTTCCTAATCAATTTGATAGCCCCAAAATCATACTGATTTTATTTGTGTCATTCCCGGTATTCGCTTCCTATGATGCTTTTCTGTCTTGTGTTTGGAGATATGAATGCAACCACTATATTTGCGCTTGTACACATAAATCGTACTTATGAACAAAGATCAATTTAGTATCGGCGACGTAGTGGACTGTCCGCTGCATGTTGATGCCGGAGTAATGTTCGTCCGTGATATCAACGCGGAAAAAAATGAACTGTTGCTGGCAGATGCACCGGAAGGTGGTCGCACCGTCTGGATACATTTCAAAGACGTAGCGGGTGTGCCGCTTACACCAAGGGTACTGCAACTCGCCGGCTTCAAACCTATCGCCGGTAAAAAAGGACTGTACGGGGCCGGTAACGGTCTCCGGCTGCAACGCCTGGGCAATGGTTACTACGTCGAAGACGTATATGACGATCAATCCGAACCCCTGGTGATGGAAGAGCTGCACGAACTGCAACATTATTATTCGTTGCTGCTGGACCAACCCCTGCACATCAACGGTATTCACCGGCCCATGCCCTTGGCAGAGCTATGCCCGGACCATACCATGACGCATTACTACTGGTTCACCTACCAACGTAGCGACGGCCGTTTCGTGGAAGACGTCTCCTCCCAGCATCCACTCACTACCGTCAGCGCGCTACGCCTCCTCGAAGACAGCGGCATCGTACTGCTCAACTGGCAATTGATCTCCTACGATCAGTATCTGAGCTTCGACAAACCGTGGACAGTCCGGTAACTTATTATCGACTCAACAAGCAACAGGCGGGGAGCTCTCTCCCTGCTTTTCCTTCTGTAACCCTTGCTGCGACTATTGTGCAGCCGGTTTCGGTTGCTTAAAAAACTTGACTTTCCTATTGAAAATCCGACAAAAAAGTCCTAACTTTTAATTGCGATTGCAACTTTAGAGTAAAACGTATATCGCATGATGTATTGCCAATACCCTCATAACCATCAATTGATGAAACTGACAAAGTTCCAAGAGAAAGCTATTATTAAGACCAAAGCATTCATCGACGAACAGCCCCCAAAAAGAATAGATATACAGCACCTGGTCCACTTCTCCGGTCTTAGTGAAAGCAAACTAACTAAAGGATTTAAAATGCTCTACCACGTAACAATTTATCAGTATCAACTTGAACGCGCTATGAACTATGCCAAAAAACTACTGCAGGAAGATCATCAGGTAAAAGAGGTGGCTATCACTTTAGGGTATAGTACTTCAGGCAGCTTCGCACGGGCGTTTCATCGTGTGTTCCAGGAGGCACCGGGCGAGGTGAAGTGGCGGTGAAGTGCACGGTTTCGGTAAAGAGGTTACGGTTTTTGTTTCCGTGTTGTTGTTGGAAGGGAAAAGCGACTTGTTTAAATTGCATATGAAAATAACCATTGAACTGATGATGTTTCTATTGGGTGGCGTCGAGAATAAGTGATTTTCATTTGTGATATGCGATTGCTGTTATCGGTAGAAAACATTTGCCAGGAATAGTTTTAGGAAGCCCTTTTTTACCTGTTAAAAATGACCTCAATGCCTTCTGTAATTACACTTTAAGATTCTTACTACAATAACTATCGTATTGGTAGTATATGTTAGATGGTTTGTGTGCACAATTTATTTAAATATGCTACGCATTGATTAAGTGTTGAATAAGCATTTGTGTGACGATAGGCGCTATGCTTGTTTTATGTTCAGTCTTTTATGTCAATGCTTGCGCTTTAAATTTCGTAATTCCCCAGATTCATAAAAATGACGACTATGCAAATAGCAGAAAAAGCCAGATACACAGAAAAAGGAACTGTTTCATTTAAAAAGTTTGTTTTGGGAGATACGTTTAATAAAAATGCGATTTGGGTGTGCTTCTTAATAATGTGTGTGGAGTTTGGGGTATTTAAGTACTTCTATCCACAAGCCGGTTTTATTAATGCGGACTCATATTCATATATACAAAGTGCATTCAATAATCTAAGTATTGACACTTATCCAATCGGATATGCTAAGTTTTTAAGGTTTTTTAGTATTTTCTCTACAAGTGATACATGCTTGGTGGCTATCCAGTATCTAATGATTCAATTTAGCATGATATGGATGTTGTATAGCTTTTTCTATTTCTTTGATCTTAGAAAATGGATACGAGGTTTACTTTTAGTCGCCTTAGTGTTAGGCCCTGTTTCACTTTTCTTATCAAACTACGTTTCTAGTGATGCTTTGTTTTTTGCACTGAGTATAAATTGGTTTACAATTCTTATTTGGATTTTGCAGAAACCTTCTGTCCCTCTTTTGATATGGCATTCTGTAGTAATTGTAATGGCATTTATGGTCAGGTATAATGCTCTGTTTTATCCTATAATTTCGGGGCTGGCATTTTTAATTAATCGATCGTTTTTAAAAGAAAAGATAGTTGGTATCCTCATTTCTTTTATACTAATTGGCTCCTTTGTTTTGTTTACGGGTGGTCAGTATAAGAATCTTACAGGGTCGTTTCAGTTTTCTCCGTTTACAGGATGGCAAATGGCTAATAATGCAATGTATGCATATAGGTTTATTGATTCTATGCATAGAGAAGAGGTGCCTGATAGGTTTAAGGAACTAGATCAGGATGTTAGAAATTATTTTGATTCAACAAAGAACTATTTCAAATATCCTCAAGAGTTGTTACTGGCTAATACTTTTTATATGTGGAGGAAGGAGTCGCCACTGCGAGTGTATATGAATAGGCTATATAGAAAGGATTCTTCCGCTGTTGAATTTAAAAAGTGGGCTAGTGTAGGAGGGTTATATAACGAGTACGGAAAGATGTTGATAAAAAGGTATCCCGCGGCTTTCGCTAGATATTACCTTTGGCCCAATTTTCTTAAGTTCTATGCTCCTCCGGTTGAGTTTTTGCAAATTTATAATAGTGGTTTAGATACTGTGCAGACAACTGGGCGGAATTGGTTTAAATATTCGAGTAATAAATTAAAATACCGAACTAAAACCCGGGTTGTTGAGATATTAGATTGGTATCCTGTATTTAATGGTGTGCTTAATGCTTTGTTTGTAATGATGAGTTTTTCGTTTTTCGCCTTAGGAGGTAGATATTCGATGAATAATCTGTTTCATGTTTGGTGTTTGTATTTTTCATTTTGGACCGTCAACCTACTTTTTAGTGTTTTTGCCTCTCCGGTTGCTCTTAGGTTTCAGTTATTCCCGTTTTCGCTTTGTATGTTATTTAATATGGTTATGTTGGATTTTGTTATTAAAGCAGGTTTGAATATGAAAAGTATAGATTCACTCGAAATAGCTGGATAAACGTTTTTTATGCCCAAAAGTATTTTTTATTTAGCCTTCTTGTTGGTAGTTAGTTGTGCTGCCCCTTCTGGCCGGATTGACCGTTCTGTCGGACTGACGCTACCTTCGATAAAAATGATGATGATTGACAGTAGTACTTATTTTGATACAAATAGCATTTCCATGTCGGCGCCAGTTGTGATGCTTTTTTTTGATCCTTACTGTGATTTTTGTCGAGCCGAGGTGAAAAGTATCTTAGGTAGTATGGATCAGTTCAAAGACGTTGAGTTCTGTTTTTTAACAGCAGCTTCGATAAAGGATGTTAGATCGTTTAATAGAGAGTTTGATTTGAATAAATATAACAACATTCATCTAGGAATAGATACTGGGTTGATTTATTTAAAGTTTTATAATATTAATAGAGTGCCGCATACAAGTGTTTATTCAAACGGCAGAAAGGTGAAGAAGGCATTTGCAAGCAAAGTAGATGCAAGTGAGATACTTTCGGCGCTGAAGGACTAAATAGGTTGGGGCATATTTCTTAATCTTATTTAATCACTCATCTTAATTCAATTGATATGCTTAAGTTAAGAGTTTTGATTATTGGATTAGTTTTGTTTCTCGTAGCGGGTATAGTTACCGCTCTGAAAGCGAGAAGTTATAATTATGTGTGGATAGGGGATCCATTATATCCTGAAAAAGGATGTTTTATTAAAGTTAATTACTACACACTTGATCCAAATGGAACTTCAGTTATGATTACCTATGCTTCAATAGTGAATACTGTCTCTTGTGAAATGAAAGTTTTATATACGGGAGAGGGTTTTATTCAATGAGTTTACCTTTACTATGATATTTAATTTTTTGCGCATAAATAGATCATGACATCTGAGTGATACCAAGATGTTATGTTCGGTATCAAAGTTGAAGGGATAATGCCGAACCCCCTTATAAAAAAGTAGGCAATATTTATTTTCCTTTTCAAAATTTATCATCATGAAAAAAGTTAGAATTTTGCTGGCTGCTTCCGCTGTTGTTGCAGTAATTGGTGGTATTTCTGCTGTGAAAGCACTGTCTACTGACCACGTTTACACCCGTCAGAGCCCGGCTATTAATAACTGCCAAGTTAAGGTGGATTTCGCAACACTTGATCAAACAGACATTCCTCTGCAGTCAACATTTGTTACTTTAACTCCTGGTCCTTGCCCAGACGTTAAACAGATCTATTCTTCTAACTAAGAATTAGATGTAAGATTTAAGGGTAGAAGGAGCTTGGGCTTCTTCTACCCTTTCCATTTTTAGCGTTGATGCTGAAAGCTACCCTCAAACAGTAACGTTTTTAACTAAAGTTTCCCATTCATAACCTACATCTTTTTGAAGTGTCGGGAAGTTATTTGTTTTCTGATGTTGCTGAAGAAAATCTGTCGGGGATTTGTATCCTGATGACCCGTGTGGTCTTTGATTGTTGTACAGCCACATCCACGCATTAGACAATAATTGAGCTTCCTTGAGACGGGTAAAGCAGAATGCATCCAGGACTTCCTCCCTATAGCTTCGGTTGAAGTGCTACATGTAGCCGTTCTGGAATGTTTGCCCTTCTGAATAAACCTAAGCTCAATACACCGGATAGCAGCGCATTCTGCCAGCGCCTCTGCCACAAACTCAGGTCCGTTATCGACTCCGATTTTTAGTGGTTGTCCACGTCAGGCAATCAACTTATCAAGCGGTCGGATAATGCGCTTGCTGGGTAAACTGGTATCGATTGTGATATTTAATGCCTCTCTGTTATAGTCATCTATGATATTAAAAGATCTGAAGGTGACACCATTATTTAGGGTGTCATGCATGAAATCCATAGACGAGGGTATGTTTGGTGTGACTGGTTGGAGTAATAGCTCCATTATTCTCGCCGGCAAGCGTTTTTTGTGCTACGTCTCATGTTGAGCCTCATCTCTGTATAGACCCTGTAGACCCGTTTATGATTCCACTTCTGGTTCAGATTACGTAGATAATGATGCATCATTCAGAATCTCCAGCGATTATGCAATTGCGACAACTCAAATAATTTATCCCGGATATTCCTGTCACTATTTGGAATGGATTTGTAGTAGTAGACAGAAGGGTGAATTTGAAATAATCTTAGGCCTGCCTGATATCCATTTTGTGGCTTTCCTGGGCATAATCCACTAGCTCATGCTTATCAGCCGGCGTTAAGCTTTTTTCGGTAACATCTTTCATTAAGGTGATCTGGAAGATTTGTTCTGCCACTATTTTTTTGTACTGAGTCAGCTCTGATTCCAAGTCCTTTAATTTCTTTAACTGGTTAACCTCAAGCCCAGAGTACTTGGATTTCCACTGATAAAATGTCGCCTGGCTTACTCCATGATCACAACAGATGTCCGTTACTGATTTTCCCGATTCTTGTGCATTTAGAATCCCGATAATCTGGCATTCTGTAAATTTTGATTTTTTTCATACTCCTTAAATTTAACGATTATTCGATATTTCTATATCGTTACGTTTTAAGGGGGAACTTTCAAAATTTTTTACCGATAAACTTAATGTTGTTGTCTCTCGTTAGTCGAAGGCATTTATGTGTTTTGTCATCCAAGAAGGTATCGCACCATCTCTTAAGTAGTGATTGAGGAATGAATATAGTTTTTCCTTGTAATCGATGATGTTGGCGGGAATTGACAACCCATGATCTTCACCGGGATATGATAGGAGCCACGCTGGCTTTCCTAACATACGAAGTTGCATAAATAATGCTTGGCTTTGAAAGACCTCGCCCTGTTTGTCATTTGGATTATGCATGAATAGCACTGGGGTATTGACATTATTAGCAGAGAAGAGCGGCGAATTTTTAATATAGGTATCTGATGCCTCGATAAATGGTCGAGTTAGTTTGAATGGACCGTATTGGCTATATCCAAATCTATCGTTGCCATTTCTGGCAATCGAAAAAGAATATGAAATTAGGTCACTGTTTGCGGCTTGTGGCACGGCAGCAGCGATAGGTCTGGAAATATGAGTTATAATGTAATTCGTTTCCCAACCGCCAAAACTTGTTCCAGTCATTGCTACTTTATTTAAATTAACCCAAGTATACTTCGAGAAGTGATCTAGTGCAGCTACAATAGACTGTAAAGCTCCCTGACCTGCTTTCTCAGGTTCGCTAATGATGTCAGGTCGAAAGACCAAGTATCCATTACTTACTAGATATGCAATATCGATATCACCACCGTTAATTTCTGGTAGAGGGAAAATATTAAGTTCATTACTATATGTTTCATAATAGTTAAAGACTATTGGGTATTTTTTTGTAGCGGAGAAGTCTTCGGGTTTATACAGGACACCCTGACAGTCATTTCCCAGGGAGTCTTTGTAGTTATGTAGTTCTGCAATTAACCAATTGTACTTTTGCTGCGGTTGAAGATTGGAAAGTTGCGTGAATTTTTTGAGGTCTCGGCTGTAGTAATAATTAGGACTGTTATTGAATTTTTCTTTTCTTATTAGATAGCCTTTGCGGAATTTAGATTCTACAAATTGTGTTCTTGATAGCATGTGATATTTGTACATGTATTTTCCGATTGCGCTTGCTTCCATTGATAGCTTTGTTAGCATTGGTTTTTCATTCAGTTTAAGGGAGTAATATCCAAAGTCCTTTGTTAGCGTATTGAATGCCTTTAGAATAACGTTGTCTCTAGGTTGAAAGACTAGGTTTGTTTCCGTATTCTCAATAGGATAGAATTTGATGCGTTCTTTTCTTCCTTGTCCATTTGTTAGATTAATGGGCTTACGCGCCCCTGTTAGATCCAGAGACCAAATATCATACGAGTCACTTACTAATACCTGTGATTTTGATGGTATCCATCCAACAATTTGCTCAGGATACGACTCAGGTTGAGGGTAGTTTTTAAATCGATTGTTGAGTAGTGGTTGATCTAGAGTGCTACTTATGCAATTTTCTGTCGCTGAACTAATATGGTAGGCGTAAAAATGATGCGTATGTGGTTTGTAGTAGACGAGGAATTTGGAATCGGGAGAGAAAGTAGGATTTAGCATTTCGTCACTCCTGCCTATTGTTTTCCTCTCACCTGTTAAAATATTACATATTCCATAGTCAACTGTAAATTTGTTACGTACTTTTAGATTGAGCTTGTAGTTGGTTGAAAATATAAAATATGGATTGTCTTTATTTTGAAATGACATTATATCAATTTCCTCGCCCTTGTTGATTAGTCTTTTTATATTGCGATTCTCTATGTCGACAGAGGTGAGGAAGGATCTAGGTCTAAAACTGGTAGGATTTTTAAAGAAGCTTACTAAATATAGATCCTGATAGTTCCAGATTTCCGGATTGCTTGGTTTTGTAGCCTCTCTTACCGTTTCTGTTTGCGAGAATATTATCAGTTTTCCATTGGGGCTGAATCTCCAGTTGTCCCTTGTGGTAATGAAGCCAGAGTCCAGACCTGGAACATCTTTGTTTACGAGTTCTATCGCCTTAGAAGCCCCTTTCTTATAATACCAAAAATTGGTATTTTCTCCTGTTTGGGTAGTGAATGAAATTTGTTCTGATGATTGATCAAATATTGTTGCTCCGACCATTGGGCCTGAATAAATTTCTTTATGGGAAAAATCTTTGATGTTTATCCAGGACATTGTTTCTATTTCAGGTTCGGAAGTGGACTGTTTTATGATGAGTGTCTCGGAGTTTGGGCTGATTTCATATGTTTTGGTATTTGGAAATGATGCCAGGAGGATTCCTGTTAGCGATTCGATATATAGCGTACTATCCCTTCGTAAATAAACTATTATTTCCCTTCCATTTATTTTTTTTGTTGTATATGATTGGATTTTAGATTTGAAAGTTGTTTTTTTTGATTTAAGGTTTAGGGTAAAGAGAGAGTCTCCCTTCTTGTATAGAAAGCTTTGTCCTTGTTCGCTGAAACATGGATCTTCAATGTCTGAAATCGTTTCTCTCCAGCTACTGTCACTTTTTACAATTACGGTGCTGTTTATTGTGGGGGAATCATTTTTTATATTATAATATACATATTCTCCATCATTGCTTATATTACCATGGTCGACGATAGGCCAGTTTCTATAAGAATTAAAACTAATTAACGCCTTTTGAGCGGTCACATTAAAAACAATCGAGAGAGTAATGGTTAGTATTATAGATAGCGATTTCATGATTATCTTTGTTTGGTTGATTAGGAGTAACTTAAGAAGAGTCTTAATTTACTTATTTTTGTGATAAAAATGTGGTTTCTGCTGTATTAGTGCAGTGAGATGTTCTTTTATTGAAATTTTATTACTTGTGGACATAGCTGGATGGTCATCGGGTGTTTTTTTATATCATCTTCTTGTTGTAAACACACTGCAAAAAAAGAAGAGAGAACTCTTGAATATTTTTACCAAGTTTGAATTTTATTCTCCATATTTTTTACCGATTCTTCTATTGAATGGATAGCTTCAATGTCATTTGATTTTTTAGCTATTTGTAGAGCTTTTTTTTCAATTTCTATCGCTTGATTGTGTTGGCCTGATTTATACAGGACATTTGCATAAGTGTCAATTTTGTAATAATCGGTGGGTCTTGTTTTTAGTATTTCTTTCATGTATTGCTCGGCTTTTGAGAGAACAATAGGGTCATTACTGTGTTTAAGTATAAGATTCCATACCATGTTGTTTACATAGACAGCTCCCCAATCGTCGGTTGGTATGCCATATGTGTCGAGCTTCTTTATGTGATTTTTTATAGCATTGTCCCAATCTTTCTTTTCAGTATACCATTTTATTTTACTGGACAAAATGGATCTGCCAGCTATTTCGGAGGTCCACTCGGTCTTTATTCTGTATTCCAGGCTATCCCAGTTTGGAACCGCATTTTTTCTTAATACAGGATTTATTATATTTTTTGCAACAAGGAGCGCAGTTGTTTTTTCGGTTATTTGTGGTATTGTCGTTATGCTATCCGATTTTCGGGGATTATCAATCATGTATTTTATTATGGGGTCGTGACTATCAAATAGAAAGTAGAAATTATTGATGAACCTAATGAGGTCTAGAGAAAGAATGTAAGCTGGTTCGCTATTGTTTATGTATAGATCTTTACATTTCTGAGCTGATAAGATCGACAATGAGTCGATTTGGGCATCGTGCAAGTAATTTGAGAACTCCAGGAGTTGTTTGTTTTTTAATTCTCCGGAAAGTAATCTGTTGGTATTATAGTCCAACGTATATATTGCTTGTTCTGCTTCTTTGCAGATAATTAGAAATTGTTTGGCAGGATAAAAACCTTCTTTTCTATAAGCCAAGTTTCCATTTGAATTAAAGAATAAAAAAGTCGGAAGTGCAGTGATATGATATTTCTTTATCAAATTGGAAGAAAGGGAGTATTGATTCTTAACTAATGTGTTGTCGTTTAAAGTTGAGTCAGACTGTATTTTTATCGATATGAATTTCTTGTTTAGGTATCCAATTATTGAGTCGTCTGAAAATACCTCTCGATCCATTTGCTTGCAGGGTCCGCACCAAGTTGCGTAAACGTCAATAAATATTATTTTTTGATTATTTTTTGATTCGGATATTAGTTCCTTCCAACTTCCACTATGCCTAAAGTTCACCTTATCCTGGGCGAATGCTCTGAGCGAAAATAAAATAGATATTATAACGATGATTTTTGAATCCATGTTGTTTGGTGTTAAGTGTGATATGGTTAATTGTAACCTGGATTTTGTTTTAAGTTTTTGTTTCTTAATATTTCACTATTTGGAATTGGAAATAGGGATTTGTAGGATACCCAAATGCCCCCCTTAAATATTTCAGCTTCTTGCATGATTTTATCAATATTATCATTGCGTTTAAGGTCTAGCCATCTGTGTCCCCATTCCATAAAATATTCTACTCTATTTTCGTGAAGTATAGTATCTCTTAGATTGTTTTGTTGTAAAGTACCTAATGAATTTAGTTCTGCTCTCTTTCGTATAACATTTAGGTCTTCTATGGCGCCTGATAGATTGTTTTGTTCCGCCCTTGCTTCCGCTCTGATTAGATACTGCTCCGCTAATCTGAATACTATATTGTATTCTTTTACCTGATTGCTGTTAGCATCTATTTTGTATTTTGCTGCATATGGAAACGTAGCTGTTCCTGATGCATATTCCCCCATCCAATGAGATAACCTGCCATCACCACTTTCAAAGCTTGAAACTAGCGAGTTGGAAGCATAGACTGATTTACCTACGCTTCCAGGCGGTGTTGTTAATAGGAAAACTGATGCCTCATCCGTGTTGTATCCGGTTTTGACTGGTTGTAATGCCCAAATAGTTTCCTGGCTGTTCTTTAGAAAGACTTGGTCTAAGGGAAGAATGGAATAAAGCGTATTTTGATTAATAACCTCCGTTGCTGCTAGTTCTGCAGATTTGTATTCTTTGTTGAATAAGTATACTCTAGCCAATAGAGAAGTTGCAGCGTATTTGTTGGGACGAATTCTTTCTGAGATTAATTTAGTTATAGTTCCGTCGTAGTATTTTTCATCTAACAATTTCTTTGCATTCTGAAGATCTGATATTATCTGGTTGTATATTTCTGAAGGGGGAGAGGTTGATATCGTTGAATTTAGCTTATAATCAGTTGATGTGATCAGCGGTATATTCTTAAAGTAGTTTACCAGGTAGAAATAATAGAATGCTCTTAAAAAGTATGCTTCACCTAATAGCTGCTGTTTTATCCGGGGGGTTAATGTACTGGCTTTATTTAAGCCTTCCACAGCGGCGTTTATTGTATAGATTCTAGTATAAAAGTTGCTAAAGAGATTTTTGGCCTGATTCGAATATTCTGGGTTGAGATCGTTCCTGTAATATGCTAGAAAATCTAATTTGTTTAAGTCAAATAATATTAGATTATCGGCTGATAATTCTGTTAGGAAAGATATTGATGTTATCCCTCCCGCTGCAAAATCGGAGTACATCATTTGAGCATATATACCCGTGAGAGTAGCGGCTGCCGTGTTGTCGAGCTGATAAACGTTTTCCGCGTTTATGCTTGTTGACGGAGCTCCAATGTCAAGAAATTTCTTGCAGCTGGTGGCAAGAATAACTATCGATATGAAAGTTAATTTGATATTTATGTAGTTTTTCATGTATTAATTTTATAAGGTGAGGTGAATGCCGAATGTGATAGTTCGTAGCGGAGGTAAAACGTTCATGAATTGAGATTCAGGATCGGGTCCAAAGAAGTTAGATAACGTTAATAGATTTTGCCCTTGAACAAATATCTTAGCTGATGTGATTTTCATTTTTTTCATCCAAGTGAGTGGCAAAGAATAGGAGAGTGACGCGTTTTTAAGTCTTATGAATGAACCATCAGTATATTGAGCCTCGCTGAAGAAGAGGGAGTTGTAGGAGGTGTTTGACTGACCTGCCTTTTGGTAGTAACTGTGATCACCTACTGTTCGCCATCTGTCTGAGACAATGGAGGGCATATTTATCATACTGCCAGGCGATGCCATTAATGCTATCTTATCGCTGTAACTTGTTTTTTTGACAAATTGAATAGTGAAATCAATGCTGATATTTTTGTATGTGATCGTATTGGATAGTCCTCCATAGAATTTGGGGTTAATATCGATTAGTTTTGTTCTGTCAGTGGTGTAGTCTGGTGCTGTTGTTGTTTTTCCGTCAGCTGTCTTGTATTCGTATAATCCCGTTTCTGCATTTACTCCTAAGAATGGGTATGCTTTGACTATATTCACCGGATAGCCGACAACGAACGATTCGGATAATGTTGATGCATCTATATTTTTGAATGACTGTAGTTTGTTTTTAGGGACTGTTATATTAAATGAAGCTGTCCATGTAAGAAGTTTCTTTTTTAGTGGTATAGCATCAATTTGTATTTCTAATCCAGTGTTTCTTATTTGCGCATCGATGTTTTGGTTGACTGAGGAAAAACCTGTTATTAATCCTAGCGGATAGCTTATAAGCTGATTAGAAGAGTTGTTGATGTAGTAATTACCGTTGAATATTATTCTGTTGTTTAAAAAGCCTAAATCTACCCCGAAGTTTAGTTTTTTGGTAATTTCCCATTGCAGAAAAGGATTGGAATGACCGGTTGGCTGTAAGCCGGTAGTTTGCTGGTATGGTATGTCGACAGGTACTGTGTTATATAAAGTTAGATATTGATAATCCCCAATTTGGTCATTCCCAGTAGTGCCATATGATACTTTGAGCTTTCCGAAGCTTAGAGGTCTGATGTTTTCTTGGATAAACTGTTCGTCGCCAAAAATCCATGAACCGGCAATAGAATAGAAGTTTGCAAATCGGTTCTCATAGCCGAATCGACTGCTCCCATCACGTCTGCCTGCTAATGTTACCATGTATTTATCTTTGTAGCGATATCCAACTCTTCCAAACAGAGCGTTATACCTATATAATGCTTGTAGCGAATAGTTTATCGATAAGTTTGGTGCTGCCTGTAAATTGTCAAGTTGAGCGTCAGAAGAATATCCTGTCCCTTTAACAGATAGTACATAATTTTTTATTTGTTGAAATGTGAAACCTACAAGTGCATCAAACGATCCCGCAAGCATCTCTTTTTTGTATTTTAACTGAGGTTCTACTATCCATGATGTTATTGATTTGTTTGCCGAGGTAGATGATCTGGGATTAAATGTAATTCCAGGATTAAATGCGGTTCTTGGGATTATACTTGTTTCGTTTGTTTGTAAATTGTTATATCCAAGATTAGTTTTAAGGTCCAGTCCTGATAAGACATTGTACTCGATATCTACTTTTGAAATGAGATTACTAGTATTGCCAATGTATTTAGTTAATAGATAGCCAAGTGGGTTTCTAAAAGTGTATACAGGAGCATTTTGTGCTTTTCCCCAATTTAATCCTCCATCATCTGTGTATAGATTAGGTGCATTAGGAGGAAGCGTTACTGCTGGACTCATCAAGTCGGTGGTTGGTAGAGTGTTTTTTCCCTGAAGATATGTGCTGATAAAATTTAATTTGAGTTTTTGATTGTTGGTTCTGTGATTTAAGTTTAGGTGTACATTACCTTTCGAATCACCCATATTGCCAGGGTATACAGTAGTCTCTTTTAAATAGCCACCGCTTATTAGAAATTGTGTATTAGTGTTTCCGCCGGATATGGAGGCTTGTAGATTACTAAATGCAGCGGTGCCGCCTACCAACTCTTTTTGCCAATTAGTACTATGCGTTGTGTCCCATGTACCGTTAATGTCGTAATCCGTCGGAAATATATTTGCACCATCGTTCTTTTTTCCCTCTAATCGTAACGATATATAGTCTTTAGTATTTAGCATGTTGAGAAACTTTGGAACTTTTCCCCAGCCGGTTTGTAGGTCGAATTCTATTCGGGTTACTCCTGCTTTCCCTTTTTTGGTAGTAATAAGAATTGCTCCATTTGCGGCTCTTGATCCATAAATCGAAGTTGCATCAGCATCTTTAAGTACAGAGATGCTTTCGATATCATTTGGATTAATATATCCTAATGTACTTCCTCCTCCCCCTATTATAGTTGACCCCATTAATGTTGGAAGAAGGTTTTGTGGAGTATATGGGACTCCATCTACAACAAAGAAGGGAGTAGTGCCTTGCCTAAGGCTGTTGATACCTTGGATATTTACATTTACGTTGGCAGCAGATACACCTGAAGACTGTTGAATGAATATTCCCGGCACTCTTGCCTGCAACGCCAACAATGGATTCGACACCGGCTGCCGCTCAATCACCTCCGCGCTCACTGTCGCAATATTCCCTGTACTAAACCTTTTGGTGGTGGTTCCATACGCTATCACCTGCACCTGGTCCAGCGCCGTGTTCAGCTGTTTCAACACTACATCAATAGATCCCTGGGAAGCTTTTACTTCGCGGGAGAGATACCCTATATAGCTAAACACCAGCGTTGCCGCTGCATTTGTCTTCAATGTATAAGTGCCGTCAGGTTTGGTCACTGTACCAGTGCCTCCGCCTTTTACGCGGATGCTCACGCCTACGAGCGGCTGGCCTTTATCATCCTGTACGCGGCCTTGTACATATACTACTTTGGTGGAGTCGGGGCCTCCGTTATCGAACGTAAGAAAATCAGCAGCTGAAAGGTTGGTACGCAGTTTCCGCGTCACAACAATAACGTTGTTTTCTATAGTATAGGTGAAGGGCTGATTTTCGAAGATCTTGTCCAGGGCTTCGGGGACGGAGTTCTCCATGAGCTGGAGGTTGACCGGCTTGGAGTCGCGGAGGTTATCGGACTCCACGAAGAAGGAGTAGCCGCTTTGTTTCCGGACGGCCTGGAGCACTTCCCGCAGTGGTGTGTTGGAGGCGGTAAGGGATATCCGTTGTGAATAAACGCTGGCGGTAACCTGCAGGTTGAATAAAAACAGTAATGCGATTAGTTTCATGGCCACTATGATTTTGAGAGCGTGACGGCTCTGTCGGGAGGGGATTTTTCGAAAAGAAATATCCATTCCCACCTTGGTGGGTACTTTATATTCCATATCTTTGTTTGGTTGAAAATTGTGAAAAAATTGTTAGCGCAAGTGTTTTACGAAATTCAATCCTGCCGGGAGTGTTGCAACCACTTCCGGTTTCTTTTTTAGTAAGCGTTTTTGACTGTTGTTAATACGTTTGGTTGATGTTTTACTGAACGTTGATTTTCCTACCGTCTATCTTAAATTGTAGTTTACTGCCCGTTTCAATGATTTTGATGACTTGCAGGAGGTTTAAGCTCCTCGGGATTTCAGCGTCAAATCGTTTGCTGTTCGTGAGGGTGTTGCTGTAGGTGAACTCAACGTCGTACCATCTTCCAATTTGTTGAAGAACTTCTTTTAAAGGGGTACCGTTAAATACAAACAATCCATCTTTCCAGGCGGTGACGTCTTCGGCTTTGACTGCCTTTACTTCTATATCGTTACCAATCAGGGTAGCTTGCTGACCAGGCTTTAGTGGGTGGGTCGTGGATGAGGAGAGGGGCGTGATTTCCACACTGCCCTCTGCTAGTGTAGTAATGTCGGGTTGGTGGAGATAACAGCATACATTGAAATGCGTGCCGGTCACCTTGATAGTTTGTTGGAGGCTGGAGACAATAAAAGGTTGCTGGTGATTCTTTGCTACTTCAAAATATGCTTCGCCAATTAATTGGACCCGGCGCGTAGCGCCTGTAAAAGGTACAGGGTACGTAATACTACTTTCCGCATTCAGGAAAACCCTGCTGCCATCAGGAAGGACCACCTGGTACTGACCACCTCGGGGGGTGGTGATCGTATTGTACACAGGCCGGTCTCCCGATAGTTTTAATGGTTGCCTGGTGGTATTGAAATAATTCAAAATTCCTGTGTTGTTTTGTTGTGCGACCACTCCGGGCGCTGCCAGGATACTGTCCGGCGCATTGCCCAGCGGCACCTGTGTGCCGTCTGATAATGTGAGCATGGCTTTATTGCCGCCCGGACGGATAGCAGCCATCATCCTGTCCTGCTGCCGGCCGGTGTCGCTTGTCTGCATATACATGGTGTAAGACAATACAGACATAAAAGCTACCGCCGCGGCCATCAGGTACCATGCACCGGGTGATCCGCTCCTCCCTATCTTCAACCTGGCCCAGATCTCCCGTTTGATCCTGGCGTAGTCTACATCATACGCCACCGGTTCCTGCTGTCGGCAGAGTGCTAGGTACCAGTCTTCTACCAGTGCCTTCTCCTCCGGCGTGCAATCACCTCGTTCCACACGGTCCAATAAATCTTTGGTTTCCTGGTCGCTCATACAAAATTCTGGTTAGATAATACATTCACATTGACTTCTCAAAAAGGAAAGGGATACTGACAATCTGTTAACCTTTCATATATATAATACGCAGAGCTAACAAGTCAGTTGGAGTGAGATTATGAAATCTTTAACTTTTTGTGAATAATGCATTTTGTTTTTACACGGCGTTAAGAAATCGCCTAGAAGTAACTCAGCTTCGTCCGCAAGATCCTGATGGCATTGTGGATCTGCTTACGCACCGTCTCGGTAGACGTACTGGTACGCTCGGCAATGGTCTTGTAATCACAATGCTGCTTGCGGCTCAGCTCAAAAGTCAGCCGCATACGCTCCGGCAAACGCGAGATCTCCATCTCTATCTGCCGCTGTAACTCCCGCTCCCGTACCTGTATCTCCGTACACTCGGATGCGCAAACATGGTTCCTCAACGAGGACAGGTACTTCTCCCGCACCTTCTCCCGGCGGTAGTTATTGATAATACGGTTACGCACCGTAGTATACAGGAACAACCGCAATGGTATCGTTTCCTGGATACTGCCATGACGAATTAATGAATGGAAAGTCTCCTGTACCACATCCTGGGAAGAACACTCATCACGAAGCATCCGCAACGCATGACGGTACAGAATCGCCCAATAACGGTTGTAAATCTCTGTGAAACATTCAACGATGCCCTTGTTATAACCGGCAACCAGATCACTGTCACTTAATTCATGGTAACTCATATGCAATTAACTGATTGGGGTGGCTGAATAAATTTAAATGGTGCCACTTATAACCAAGGAACGTGTACGAAAATGAGGCGGTTGTAAAGCAAACGTTAATTCAAAAAAAATGGGTGAATGGTTTGGGGTATCGAAAATGGGGATACAAAAAATAAAACCAGCCATGGCGGCTGGTTTTATCTGAAATGAATGTTATGGCGTGACGGGGAGAAACGGATTTTTGTTGACAATATACCTGAACCAGACCACCCCGGAACGGAACGTTTGCATCTGCTCCAGCGTCATCGATACCTTGTCAGGCCCGCCGGAAAACATCGGCATACCCTGGCCTAACACTATCGGATGTACCCACAGATGGTATTCGTCAACCAGCCCGAGATCACCTAATGCGCCCACCAGCTGCCCACTCCCATATACGAGAATATTCTTCTCAGGACCAGGCCTCGGCTCCTTCAACGTGGCCACCACCCGCCGCAGATCACCCTTCGCCTGCCGGCTGTTGCTCCACGGCAATACGCTCAGCGTCCGCGAATACACCACCTTCTGTGTAGTGTTCAGCATCACGGCATAGGCTATATCTTCCCGCGGAAAAAAGGAATCTATCTCCACCCGCTGCCAGTAGGCTGCCATGGCTTCATAGGTGTTCCTGCCCAGCAACAGCGTGTCTGCCCCGGTAAGGTCCCGCGTAAGCCGCTCGCTCATGTCAGCGCCCCAGCTGGCCAGATGCCAGTCCAGCTCCCGCTGCCGGCCGGACATAAACCCGTCCAGCGAAAGGTTCATCGATACAATTACTTTCCTCATACTACATTGAGATGTTTACTTTGCCGGCGGTGACGGGCATAATAAATCTGCCGCCCCAGCAATGAACTGGGTATAGACAACGCTGCGCCCAGCAAAGGATACCAGGCAGGACCGGCGCCCTTCATGGCAATCATGCCAACGATCCACATCACCACGCCGACAATGCCCATGGTCCAGGTGGCGGCAGAGGCCCGAGACCGTGCAATGGCGCCGGCCAGCCAGGAACCCAGCACCTGGTAAACAAACCGGTACGCGGTGGCGAGTAATAACAGTCCGGCGTCAAACATAGGGACGCCGTAAGGAGGGTATACATGGGTGACATGGAAAATATGGTCGGTGCCGACTGATAACAACGTGATCACCACCATACCGGTAATAATGGCTACAATAAGGCGTATCATATAAGCTGTATTTAACTTGAAAAAAGGGTTATTTTCCGTCAAAAGCGTCCTGTAAGCCCTGCATGTCAAGCTTCTTCATGCCCATCATGGCCTGCATGGCACGGCCTGCTTTCTGACGGTCTGCCGCCCCCAGTAAACGGGCCAACAGGGTAGGGACCACCTGCCAGGACAAGCCAAACTTATCTTTCAGCCAGCCGCACTGCCCCTCTTTACCGCCGTCAGCAATAAGGCTGTTCCAGTAATGATCGGTCTCTTCCTGCGTTTCTGTGGAAATCACGAAAGAAATCGCTTCAGTAAAAGTGAAATGAGGTCCGCCATTCAGGGCCACGAACGACAGGTCCTCCAGCTGGAAAGTGGCGGTCATCAGGGTGCCTTCAGGCAGCGGCGCACCGGCGGGATAACGGTTGATACCCCCCACTTCCGCATTTTTGAAAATACCTTTGTAAAAATTGATAGCATCTTCTGCATTGTCATTGAACCAGAGAAAAGGCGTAATTTTTTGCTCGTTTTTCATAATTGTTGCATTTTGTGTGATGTTCTGAACCAAAGTTACTCCGCTGCCCGCTACAGGATGGGGTGGTATAGAGACATTCGTAGGGTAGTTTGCGACTTTTTATATCCTTAACTTTAAGTATAAACCCCCGGTCATATGAAACATGTATCCATACTAGTGCTCAATGACGCCGTGATGGCCAGTATTGTAGATCCTCATATGATGCTCAACGGCGTCAATGGCTTTCTCGAAGATGCGGGCAAGCCGCCGGCCTTTAAACTGCAGCTGCTGGGCCTTACGCCCATGGTAAAACAGTACAATGGCCTGTTCAGCGTACACACCGATAAAATGCTGAAAGAGGTAAAACGTACAGACTTGGTTATTATCCCGGCTATCGCCGGGGATTTTGAAGCTACCTTATATAAAAACAGGGAATTCATCCCCTGGATCATCCACCAATATAAAGAAAATGGCGCAGATGTGGCCAGCCTCTGTTCCGGTGCTTTCATGCTGGCCGCCACAGGCCTGCTCAACGGCCTCGAATGCTCCAGCCACTGGGCCTCGGCCAACCTGTTCCGGCAACTCTTCCCGGAAGTGGAGCTGGTCAACGGCCGCATCGTAACGGAGCAGGACGGCCTCTTCTCCAGCGGCGGAGCCAATTCCTACTGGAACCTGCTGCTGCACCTGGTGGAGAAATACACCGACCGCGAAACAGCTATCATGGCGTCTAAAGTATATGCCCTGGACATAGACCGCACCAGCCAGTCGCCCTTTACCATGTTCAGCGGACAAAAGAAACATGAAGACGCCCCCATCCGACAGGCGCAGGAATATATTGAAGCCAATATCCACCAGCGTATCTCGGTAGAGGAACTGTCCGACCGCTTCGCCATCGGCCGCCGCCACTTTGTACGCCGCTTTAAAAAAGCGACGGACAATACGCCACTGGAATATATCCAGCGGGTACGCATGGAAGCGGCTAAAAAGAAACTGGAATCCAGCCGCATGAACATCAATGAGGTGATGTACGAAGTGGGATATTCTGACAGTAAGGCTTTTCGTGCTATCTTTAAAAAACTAACGGGCATGCTGCCGGCAGACTACCGCATGAAATACAATAAAGAAGCGGCGGTGGAAGTCAGCAGGCGTTAGTAACGTAACAGTATAATGGAACAACTCGGCAGCGGCACCTTTCTGGGTAAAAACAAAGTCAATTACCATCTTTCCGGCATCATCCTGTCGGAAACGGTATACCATGCCGCCGTGTCGGAAGAATGGCACCACCATGCCAATCCTCATTGTTCGTTGGTGCTGGAGGGCGGTAACCTTGAACACCGCCGCTTCAGTCAGCAGGAGGTGCTGCCCGGCAAACTGGTCCGCTATGCCTCCGGAGAAGAACACCGCAACCTGCAAACACTGCACCCTTCCCGAAATCTCAATCTCGAAGTGGAACCTGCTTTCTGGAGGACCTACGGGCTGCCGGAAATCAGCTGGGACACCCTGCCGGAACATGCGCTGCAACTGGCCGTGCTGAACCTGTATAAAGAATGTACGCTGCTGCCGGGACATGATACGCTGGCACATACGATCTTACTGCAACACTGGGGCCCGCCGGTCAGGGCCGGCAAAGGAACGCCCGCATGGGTGGCCCGGTTGCAACAACTACTGCATGACCGCTGGGACGCTCCGCTCTCGCTCAACCTCCTGGCCGAAGAAATCGGTATACACCCAGTAACGCTCTCCAAATATTTCCCGGTGTATTTCCATGGTACCATGGCCGAGTATCTCCGGAAAATAAAAGTGGGCAAATCGCTGGCACTGGTCCGGGATAAAAAACAATCGCTTACCGCTATCGCCCTGCAATGCGGGTTCTTCGACCAAAGCCATTTTATCCGCAATTTCAAACAATACACGGGCTACCTGCCTGGTGCTTTCCGTAAGTTGTAATTTTTTCCGCCCACGCTAATTCTATGCAATTTTGGCCCTCAGCCGAACAGTAGCTTTGTGGTACTAATCGATGTCAACATGAAAAAATGGTATGCCCTGATGGCGTTTGGCCTGTGCCTGTCAACAGCCTACGGGCAAATGGTAACTCCCGCTGAAAAACAGGCGGTGATCAGGCAGGCGGCACAACTGCTGGAACAACATTATGTGTATCCCGATAAAGGCAAAACACTGGCAGCGGCGCTGCTGCAACAGGAAAAACAATTGGTGCAGGGAACAGACAGCGTGCATGTCTTTGCTAAAGCGGTCACCGGCCTCCTGCGGAAGACCGTAAAAGACGGCCATGTATTCCTGCGTTACAACCCAGAGATGATCAAAGAGCTGAAAGCGCCGCCCGCAAAGGGGGATAGCGCTAAAGACCCGTTTCATTACGACGAAAGGGCGGTCAATATGAATTTCGGTTTTGCGGAGACGAAGATATTGCCTGGCGCTGTCGGTTATATCCGCTTGTCAGAAATTAACCTGTCGCCCAACAGCGTGGACATACTGAAAGCCGCGATGGTATTCGTGCAGCATACAAAAGCGCTGGTATTGGACCTGCGCGACAATGGAGGAGGCGGCAGCGCTATCGGCCTGGTGCTGGAAGGGTATTTTGTGAAAGACGGCACCCCGTTGCTGGAAGTGAAAAGCCGGGATGGAAGAAATGAGTTGATGAAAGCCCAGGCGCTGAGCGGTATCAAACCTTATGAGAAGCCGTTGTATATCCTGGTCAATGATCATACGGCATCTGCTGCGGAGGCCATCGCTTTTGAACTGCAACACCTGAAACGGGCGGTGATCGTAGGACAGCGCTCTGCCGGCGGTGCGCATATGAATGAAGTTTATCCGGCGAATGACCGCTTTCTGCTGTCGGTGTCTGTAGCGGCGCCGGTATTCCCGGGCACGGACCACAGCTGGGAGCTGACAGGCGTACAGCCGGACATTGTCACCACCAACCGGGAAGAGGACTTACCTGCGGTACTGGGGCTGATAAAAAAGGACAACGATACCGCACAAAAATGATGTGGCGCTGACCAGCTTTACGGGCAAATGCTGGTCCAGCAGATGAAAAATAGACTGGCCTTTACCAATGGCCACCGGATTAACGAACAAATGAAACTCGTCGATCAGATGTGCCTGTATCAGGCTGGCGGCGAAACTGCTTCCCCCGTAGGTGATAATATCGCCTCCGGGGGATTTTTTTAGCCGGGCTACTTCTTCGGTCAGGTCTTCGTTCACAAGCACTGTGTTCTTCCAGCCATGTTCCGTTTGTGTGCGGGAGAAGACCATTTTGTCGAGGTCATTCATGCGATGCGTATATACGTCGGCGACATCGGGATCGCCGGCGCGGGCAGACCACGCGGGAATGAATTCGTGGGCCAGTTTGCGGCCTATCAGGATAAGGTCTACCGGGGAGGTAAGGGCAAGCACATAGTCTTTCAGGGGCTGGTCCCAGTCGCTGACCAGCCAGCGGGTATCTCCATCGGTATCGGCCACGAAGCCGTCTACGCTCACCTGCATTTGCAATATCAGCTTTCTCATGCTAATGGTTTTGAGGGTGCTGATACAAACTTACAGGTTAATAATATTTTTGACAGGGTGTGAATCCGTCAAACCTTAGAACAGGATATATTTTGCGTGATAGGTTTCAAACGGCACCAGCGTGTCCATGACCGGCAGCGGCCGGATAGGTATGATGGTGTCCGTATGTGCCGTAGGCCTGTCTTCTCCGTCATATGCCTCGGTAGAGCGGATGTAGCGGCCGGTGGAGAGATTGTACTGTTCGCTGACGAGCATGCCCTGGCCATCGGATTCGTTGCGGCTGTAGCCGATCAATTCGAACCGCTGGTTTTGGTAGCGGTAAAGGTACTCCGCCATGCCGCGCAGCAGCGATATCCTCACCGTAAGCACGCCCTTGCTGACGAGGACAGAATCCAGGTTGATGGCGTCGTGTGCGCCAGCGCCGCCGTCCGGCAGTATCGCCGTTTCAGAAGTCGCCGCCAGCTGGTATTGGCCATCGGGCCGGCCAAATAATACCTGGAGGCGGTAGGGCTTTTCTGCGGAAGTGGTGTCGTGCATCACTACCACGGAATCGCTCACATTGTCTTTGTTGAGATCGCCGGTGGCGGCGCACATAAATACGTTGTAACGCACCGGCCCGTCCGTGGCGGCTATAGCTGGTGGTGGCGCTGCCGGCACGGTATCGGCTGTTTCACGTGATGTCGTTTGTGCGGTATCGTTAGTACCGGTACTTTGCGGACGGCTATGGCAGCCGGTGGCTATCATCAGGCATATGGCGGGTAACCAAACAACCAGGGCAATGTTTTGCTTCATCTTATCAGGATAATGATTGAATGCCGCCAAGCTAACGAAAATAAATGACTACCGCAATGACAGCTCTTTTTTCCGGCTGATGGACGGTAGCAGCAGTAAGACCATCAGCACACAGCTGGCCGTGGTGAACCATACTACGGTGTGAAAACTGTTGTCTGTCACTCCCTGTTGGTACAATGTTTTCATTTGTGACCCGGATACTATCGCGCCGATATAACCGAAAGTACGGTAAAGCCCAAACGAAACCCCGGTGCGTCCTGCCGGCGCTTCTTCGTGTAGCCATGCCTGATTGGCAATTGGATTGATGCCGGTAGACAGGCCCACCAGCAGGGTGATGCCGGTCAACTGGTATATCGGTATGCCTGCGTGAACGAAGAACAGGGCCGCACATGCGGCGATCATACAACCAACGCCAGCCACGTTTTTCACCAGCAGGCTGTTATGCCGGGAGATGAGTAAGCCTGCGACAGCAGACACTAATGACATTGGCAATAACAAAAGGCCGGTACGTGCGGGCGAAATCTGTTTTACATGCTCCATCCATTGTGGCAGGGAAAACAACATCAGGTACATCACGTAACTGGTGGCCATCGCACTCAGGTATACCAGCAGTAGCGAAGGTTGTTGCACAAATAAATGCACATCTATGAATGGGCTGTCCTGTTTTCTTTCCCAGAGGATGAGCAATGTAAACAATACACCTAATAGCAGCGTGCCTCCGGGTGAAAAGGAGCGGTGCAATAACAGCAACAGCAGGTTGAGCAACATACCGCTGAACAGCAGGATGCCGACGATATCCAGTTTCTGTGGCAGTTCCCGGATACTGACCGGTGTTGCCGGTGGCGTGTCGGGCAACGCCCTTGCCAGCCAGAGTGATACCAATACCCAGGGAATGTTGATAAAGAAAATGCCTTTCCATCCGAATGTCTCTGATAGCAGGCCTCCCAGTGCCGGCCCCAGTACCATGCTGCCCAGGCCGGACACGGCAATGATGCCCAGCACGCCACCGGGCACCGCTTCGCCGGCCGCTGCATATCTCCGGTTGACCAGCGCAATGGCAGAAGGGTAGGCGGCAGAGGTGCCAAGGCCTAATAACACACGGGACACGATGAGCCAGTCAAAAGTAGGCGCTATGGTGCCGGTAATACCGGCTAGCAGCACCAGCAGGAATCCCAGCTGGTTTACTTTTTTAGGGCTGTACAGGTCGGCCAGTCTTCCCATGAGCGGTTGCCCGATGGTAGAGGTGAGATATAGCGGTGTGATCAACAGGGCGCCGTCGCTGATATTGCGGCCAAAGGACTGGCAGATGGTCGTTAGCGCGGTGGCCAGCATGGTGGAGTTGAGAGGGTTCATCATGGTGCCCAGCACCAACGGAGTGATAAACCCGACGGGTATACGTTCTTTACTTTTCACGTAAATTCAGATGATGCAGGATATCTGCGGTGGTACCTGTTTCACCGATGCGGGGGAAGATGTAATGCAGGCTGTTTTCGTGGCAGGCCAGTTGTGTGTCTGTCATGGCGTCGGTGGCAAAGGTGATATTAAATCCATTTTCGTTGGCGCTTCTGGCGGTGCCTTCCACGCCAATACTGGTGGAAACGCCTGCCAGCACAATGTTGGTGATGTTGCGTTCGCGCAGGATGCCGAGCAATGGCGTATTCGGAAAAGCGCTCCATGTGCCTTTGGTGATACGGATGTCTTCCGGTTGCACGTTAATTTCCGGCGCGATGTCGAAGAAGCCGCCGGCTTTCATGGCTTCCAGCTGTTGCTGCTGTGCCACGGGATCTTTAGGCAGGCCGTTGTTGACATCAGCACGTACCAGCATGGCCGGCGAGCCGATGGGGTTTACATTGACAACTATCACAGGCAGGCCCGCCTTGCGGAAGGCCGCTGCCAGCTGAGCAGCCTTGTGAATAACGTCTTTCACCGGATGCGCCGTTTGACGGCTGAAAATGCCTGTCTGTAAATCGATGAGCACAAGGGCGGTGTTTTTGTCGATACGCGTGATCATGTTTTTCCTTTATTTATAGTCTGCAATTTTGTTGAGCAGCGGCAGTACCGCTGTCAGCAATTTTTTCTCTTCTTTCGATAATGTCTGTTCAATCGCTTCGGCCAGCCATTCGTCCCGTTCATGCCGGGTTTTTTCTACCACCTTTTTCCCTTTTGGGGTGATGGTCACGCTCATCTTACGCTTGTCTTCCGGCGATTGTGTGCGGGTAATGAGCCCTCCTGTTTCAAGGCTGTTAAGTATCTGCGACATGGACTGGTTTTTCACCTTTACCAGCTCTGCCAGTTCTGATGGAAACATGGCGCCCTGCTGGTATACATAGGAAAGTGTTGATAACTCGCTGAGCGAGAACCCTTCTGTGGAATATACCTGCTTGCGCAGCCGCTTGTTGAGGTTGGAGATGCTAAGACGTAAGGAAGAGGCGGTGGCGAAACTGTCCATATTAATATTGTAAATTGTTTATGTAGTAAAACTAATAAGTTTACCTTACAAATTTACACCGGGAATTTTTATTGACCAAAAAAAATTAAAAACCAGGTATTTATCAGCCGAAGGCTGGAAAATAAAAAAAGGCCAGGATATATACCCTGACCTTTTCTGTATGATTGCTTTCATGAAGTTACTGATACACCTTCACCCAGTCCACAATCATCTGCACAGGCAGATCATCCGGATTTACCTTACCGACCCAGGTGCCGCCCAGCTGTTGATCAATCAACAAATAAAATGGCTGATCATAAGGCCATTGCGACGGGTCTACGCCTTCCACCCGTGGATACGTGAATGTTTCCCTGCCATTGATGAGAAATACGATCTTATCCGGGGACCAGTTGATGCCAAAGACATTGAACTCGTTGTTCAGCAATGCCGCTGTACCGCCGTGGGGAGGATTTTGGGTTTGTTTCAGGTCCAGTGTATAATAGGAGTGCGTGGTCTGATAGATGATGCTGTCGTAGTTGAGATGTTCCATGATGTCGATCTCTCCGTTGCGGGGATAGGCGCCGTATTTATTGTTTTCTGCCAGCATCCAGATAGCGGGCCAGGCGCCCTGGGTGCATTCCAGCTTAGCGCGGATTTCCACTTTCCCGTATTGGAAAGCGAATTTCCCTTTGCTATAGATGCCGCCGGTCAGGAAGGGTCTCGGGTCTTTCGTGGTGTCGGGATTATTGATGCCGCGGAGGTACAGGTTCCCGTCTTTCAGGACATAGCAGCGGTCATCGCTGGTCATGTGTTTGCCCCAGTCGGCCCCGTTGGGTGGGATGCGCGTCCACTTGGTAGTATCCAGCGTAGAGCCGTTGAAGTTATCTTCCCATATCAGCTGCCATTGCTGCTGGGAATGCGCATCTTTTTGAATGTACGCAGGTACTGGCAATTGAGTTGTCCGGCATGCTGATAAACCCACCAGAAGGCATAGAGATGGAAGAATGCATTTCATGGTTCACATATTAATAGACGATTAAATTTGTGTTATCACTATCCTTTTTGTAAAAGTATAGTTTTTGTTAACTAAATAATTACTATTTTTAAAAAAGAGGTAGATAGATACCTGTGTTTTGACTGTCGGCGCCAGTGAACAATTTTTGGAAAAGTATAGATATTTTAAACTCGTAATTCACTTTACCCTATTTCCATAAAACCCAAACCCTCGTAACAATGAAAAAAAATCTGCCAGGAATTTCCTTGTCCTTATTGGCCATGGTATTGGCCTCCGCATGTTCCAAAAGTATGCGGGACGACCTGAAGACCGCTGCCGACGGTAAACTCTCTAACCAGGTGGTAGCTGCCGCAGTCAGCACCGACACTGCCAACATTACCCTGAACTGGGGCACCACCTATCAGCGCATGGAAGGTTTCGGCGCGTTTGCCGGCCGTGCTACGCCTTTCTTTGAGTCGCCTAAGCGCGACACCATCATGCAACAGCTCTGGGGTGCTGACGGTTTGCAGCTGAATATCGTACGTGGTGAAGTGATGTACCATTATCCGTTCGACAAAACAACCGGCACGGTGACAATCCAGCCGGCAGGTACTACCATCGACATGGATGCTTCCAGCGCTGCCTACCAGGCCCTTAATGGTAACCAGAAAGCGCAACTGGCGCAGCTTTGGATACTGAAGAAACTGAAAGAGCGTTACCAGGTGCCTATTATGATCGCCAGCACCTGGACGCCGCCATTGTCCATGAAAAACAATACTTCCCAGGAGAGCGCCAAAAACTTCAACGGCCTTAACTACAGCTGCTGCTCCACAGACTTCGCCAACTACGTGGCAGGCTTCACCAAAGCCTATCAAAACGAAGGCGTCAACTTCTACGCGGTATCACCGAGCAATGAACCGGAGAACGTATTCTCTGACTGGCCTGCTTCCTATTGGACCGCCTCACATCTGGGAGAATTTATCACCAACAATCTCCGTCCTGCTTTAAACGCCAAAGGACTGAGCACCGTAAAAATCATCTCTTCTGAAAATGCTGCATGGGGCACCGCCAACAGCTTCCTCTCCGGTATGGACAAAAGCAAAGTCGATATTCTCGCCGGACACGGTTATGTGGAGATCGGAGACCTGATCCTGGGCAAACGCGGACTGAATCAGAACCCGCAAACATGGAACTACGCCACCGGCAACCGTCCTACATGGGTAACAGAAGCCTGCGATGACAGCGGTGTATATGACGCCACCATGACCGGCGGCCTGAAGCTCGCCACCAACATGCACAAGTTCCTGGCAGAATGTAACGTGAACGCCTATGTGTACTGGTTAGGGATGCTGGCCATCCGGAATAACGAATCGCTGATCTGTACCAACAGTGACGGTTCACTGGACTACCCTAAAACCTATGACGTTATGGGACAATATTCCAGGTTCGTACATGCCGGGTATTATCGGTTCAATTCCGCACTGGCCAACAACTCCACGCTGAAGGTGTCAGCCTGGAAAGATCCGGCCACCGGCAAATTCAGCGTGGTAGTGGTGAACCCGGGCGGCGCTGAAACCCGTACCCGTATTAAACTGTCGGGCTTCGCCAGCAATCAGATCACTTCTTACCTGACTGCCGATAATACCACCACTCACTGGCAACAAAGCGCACCGGTAGCAGCACAGGCTGATGGTAGCTTTGTAGTGGTAGTGCCGCCTGCAAGCGTTATTACGTTTACAGGGACCGCGCAATAATTTATAAATGCAGAAAATTCATTTATCATTCCCAGGGCTTTAGCCCTGGGATTTTATATTCATCTAACGCTTACCACTATCCGTTTTTTAACCCGGTTAATATCCGCCTATAACTCATCAATTTCATGGCATCCGGTTTATCCATACTCCGTTAAATTCGTAACGTTGTTGTATGTAGAGCACAAACCGAGGACCTGACGCCTGTGATATCAACCAAATAGAATCAATCTGCTCTTGTTTGCCGATGCCCGGCCCTCACCGGTATTGCCGGGTTACGCTATCCTGAATTGCCATTTTCAACCCATAAAAAACCACATTATGAAATAGAATTTTTCCCTCTGTCAAAGGCACAACGTGTCTATGTCTACCCATTTCCTGCTGCCATGTGCGGCTATTACTGCTATTTACACATGTTGCTGCGGCGTACTGCCGCGGATAGCAATTACTGTGTCCACATTTTAAACCAATTATATGTCACCTTTATCACGAAAGATAATAACGCTCTTGTTATGTCTGGTGGCCGGCTATGGGGTTAATGCCCAGCAGCCCGGACTTCCGCCGCTTCCCGATCACTGTGCTTCCTCAAAAGCCATGCAGGACCTGTACAAAAAACATCCCGCTTCCCGGCAGGCCGCCATCAACCAGGAAGCGCAGATAAAAAAGATAATTGCCGTTATGCGCCAGCAGAGAGCCGCGCTGGCAGGACCTGTACAGTATACCATTCCGGTAGTGTTTCACATCAATGACCCGGTGAACCCTTATAAGGTTACGATGGAACAAATCCGCTCCGCCATCGATATCCTCAATCAGGATTATAACCTGCTCAATGCAGACTATTCGTCTATCGATCCGCGTTTTATCGGACTGGCGGCTAATCTGCATATCACTTTCCGTTTAGCTGACATTGATCCGCAGGGAAATCCCACCAATGGGGTCACCTACCATTACAATGACCTGGACGGCCGTTCCCCCGACGGTACCGGCTCTGCTGTAAAAAGCATTTCTTACTGGCCGGGCAACAAATACCTCAACATCTGGATTGTGAGCGAGGTGGAACAGAAAGGAGTATACAACAATTCAGGATGGACCTATCTGCCTGACGACTGGGTCGCTTCCAATCACCTGGATGGTGTTGTGTACAACTGGCGTTACCTGGGCGCTCCCGGTGTGGGCAGCTCAGAAAACAACCAGCCCAATATGAAAAGAGTGCTGACGCATGAAGTGGGGCACTTCCTCAACCTGCAGCACACTTTTGAAAACGGTTGTACCGCTCCTGGCGATGAGGTGGATGACACCCCGCCTACACAGTCCAACTTCGGCGGATGTAACCTCAATGCCAACTGGTGCGGATCTGTGGCGAACGTTGAGAACTATATGGACTACTCCTCCTGTGCTAAAATGTTCACAGTAGGACAGCGCGACCGTATGCTGGCGGCGCTGACAGGTAACGTGGCCCAGCGCAGCAACCTGTGGAGCGCCACTAACCTGGCCGCTACTTTATTACCTGATTCCGTAAAAAGGCTGGTGCCCAACTTTACGCTCTTCAACGAAAGTGACGTGAACAACGGCGCTATCACGGGAACGGATACACTGAAATTGCTGGGCGGCGTACAGTTTGCCATCAGCAGCGGCACCTTCACAGCAGGTACGCATTTCACCACGCAGAACGTGCCCGCCGGTCTGACGGTGCAGGTGCAGGTGGTGAACAGCAAAACCGCTATACTGACTTTTACCGGCAACGCCAGTCAGCACGCGGTGGCCAATAACAATGACAGTGTAAAAATCACTTTCCTGAATGCGGCCATACAAGGCGGTGTAAGCTCACTGTACCGCAGCTACGTAGTTTTCGGTATCCACTTCCTTGATCCCTATAAGATCGTTTATACAGACTATCCCGATGTTACGATCACCAGCGGCAATCCATGGCAGTACATCAGCTTTGGCGCCGGTGATGCGGAATACGGCGGCTGGTTCGATAATAACAAGCTGCGCTTCGAAACCTATCAGAAAGCGGCTGTCTGCGAAGGCACTACGCTTAATATCTCACCGCTGTCTGCCAACACGCTGATCGGCGATACTTCCAACTTTGTGGTGGGCGGCGCTTATCCCAATGAACACGATATTTACAGCGCTACCTATACCAAATGGGCGGGCAAGACCGCCTATATTGGCCTGAAGTTCACTATGGGCGGAAAACCCCGCTATGGATGGATGCGCATCAGCGTAGCTGCTGATGGCAGCAGTTATACCATCAAAGACTATGCATGGAACCAGGCGCCTAACGGCAGCATTAGAACGGGTGATGCCGGTAAGGCCACCGTTTCCTGGTCCAGGACAGCCTTCCGCGAAGCTCTTTCCAATGACGGCGCTATAACGGATACGGCTGAAGTAGGAATACTGGGCAATACCTTTGCCATCAGCTCCGGCAACTTTACCGTCAACACGCATTATACGGTCAGCAATCTGCCGGCCGGATTAAGTGTGCAGCTGACCGCACTGAATAACACCACGGCGCGTTTAACCTTTACCGGTAAAGCCACCAGCAACGCTGCAGCTAACAGTACCACCGTTACCATTACGTTCCTGCAGGCGGCGTTCAGCACCCCGCAAACGCCTGACAGCAGCCAGAAACAGCTCAGCATCAGCTTCCGCGATCCATTCCAGATCAAATACGTGGACGTAAACGATACCACTTACACCATTAACGCTACCAACAACTGGTACTACTTCCTGGTGGATAACAACGCGGATGCGGCTTACGGCCTGTGGTCCGACAGCGGTAAACTGCGGCTGGAAACCTATAAGAAACCAATAGTGACGGTAGGCGCCACCAGGAACATCGCGATGCTGGCGGCCGGTACGGTCATCAGTGATTCGTCCAACTTTGTGGCGGGTGGTGATTATCCTAACGAGCATGACCTGGTAACGACGGCTTATACGCCATGGAAAGGCCAGACAGCCTATGCAGGATTCACTTTCTCTTCCGGTGGTGAAAACTTCTATGGGTGGTTCCGTTTTAAAGTCAACGCTAACGGTACCAGCTATACGCTGATGGACTATGCTTACAATACATTACCGGGCGGCAGTATCAAGGCAGGCCAGATGTCATCCACGCCGCCGCAGGACACCGGTCTCCGGGTACAGGACTATTGCACTGCCAGCACGGCATTGAATTACAATACCATCACACGCGTACGCTTCGCCAACCTGGACAACAGTTCACAATGGGACGGCTACAAAGACTTCACCGCGTTGTCCGCGAATGTGATAGCCGGACAGTCCTATCAGTTGCAGGTCAACCTGGGCGTGGAATACTGGCCTGACATTTCCGTAGCGGTATGGATAGACTGGAACGGGGACAAACAGCTGAACGACACTACAGAAAAAGTATACGTGAAACGTGGCAGCGGTCCGTTTAGCCAGACCATCACCGTGCCTGCCAATGCGAAAACTGGTCCAACCCTGATGCGCGTACGCATGGGCTATGGCAGCAACGTGAAACCCTGTGGCATAGATGCTTACCAGGGAGAAGTAGAGGACTATAAAGTCAATGTGAGCGGTGGTTCTTCCCTGATGACGATGAAGGAAGCAGTAAATAAACCGATGCTGACGGCTACCAGTCCGTTTGATGACCGTATACAATTGTATTTCCAGTCTGTCTGGAATGGTCCGGTGATCGTCCGGTTATATGGTCTCGATGGCCATATCGTGAAAGAGCAAAGGGAGCAGGTGATCAAAGGCATGAACAGAATACAGGTGAACAGTCTTTCCACCTTGCCATCCGGTGTTTATCTGATAGATATCTCCCGTGGTTTTGAGCGCATCAGCGTGAAAGTGGTGAAGTAGTTCCTGACTAACCAATTATACCGGGCGTCTCATCAGCAGATGAGGCGCCTTTTTTTATGACGCGGATTCCAGGTGTTCCACGCAGTTGAAGAGCGGGCATTCCCATTTATCGCCTGCCAGTTCCAGGTGGGTGATAGACGTGTTCTTCATGGGTGGCGGTGGCGGCAGGTGGGGCAGGAGATGGGCCAGCATTTGCCGGATAAAGCTGCCATGGGTGACGATGATAATTTGTTTCCCTTTTTCTGTGGCGATGAGTTCATTCAGAAAAGACATGCCTCTTTCCAATACGGAGGCATTGGTTTCCATGCCGAGGTCCTGCAATTTCCAGTCGGGCCCCCATTTTTCCAGCCGTTCTTCTTCGGTGGTGCCTTCTATCAGTCCGCCGCCGGCTTCCCCGATGCGGGTGTCCTGCCAGATGGTGTCGATGCCCAGTTGTTCGGCGAGAACGGCCGCTGTTTGCCGGGCGCGGATCAGATGGCTGGAGCAGACGATGTCCCATGGCTGTCCGGCGAGGCGTGATCCCAGTTTGCGGGCCTGTTCCAGACCTTCTTCATCCAGCGGAATATCAGAATATCCCTGCAGTCGGCCGGCTTTGTTCCAGGATGTGCTACCATGACGAATAATTGCAATACGGGTCACCATAAATGTCTGCTCGTTTTTTAGGGTAGCAAAGATAAACAACGAAGGTGGTAAATTCATCCTCAGGAGGCGGAAAGCGCAGGGATATTCCATAATTTTGACATATGGAAACAATGATCATACCCGCTGAGAATAGTCCAAAGCCTGATAATACCGAAACACAGCCGGAGGAGCCGGTCATTATACACGATGGCTCCGGCGGAGCTTTTGAAGGCACAGAAACCGTATCCGAAGAACAGGAAGAAAGACCGGAGCGGGAGAGGCCCCGGCCCTATTAATTTTAGTCGCGTTCGCTTTGCACGATCGTTGACAGCAGGTTGTTGTGTACCGGTAACCAGCCCAGGCTGCGTGCAGCCACAGCAGACACGATACTGTTGGACCCCAGTCCGAAATGTGCGCCCTCTATGCCCCAGCGGCGGATGGCCTCTTCTATCGTGATAGACGCTGTCTTTCCGCCGAAACCCAGCGATTTGCTAATAGCGGTAGCTATTTCTTTCAGGGAATGAATACCGTTTTCTGCGTAATAAAAGCTACCGGAAGGCGCTTGTTCCAGCGTCAGCAGGTAGAGGTCGGCCAGGTCTTCAATATGCACGTTGGACCAGCGGTTTTCACCGGCGCCGATATGGACGCCATGCCCCGCTTCCCTTGCGGCTTCCGTTAGCATGGGCACTTGTACCGAATCTTTTTTGATGCCGGTGCCGGTACCATAGATCATGGTCGGGCATATGACGCTGTAGTGGCCTTCTGCCGCCAGTACCGCCCTGTCAATGGCTACCCGTGCCGCTTTTTCAAGTCGCGGGTTTTTAGGGATAAAGGTAAATGGTTCGATGTTGGCATAAGCGCCCCTGGCCTTATCACCTGCAATACTGGAGCCGGACGTATGGATGAACTTTTTGCCGGTGCCGGCCAGCGTTTCGAGGATAGTGGCCACCACATAGGGATTGTCTGCCGAAGCGGTATTGATCACAGCGTCTGCCGCTGCCGCTTCCCGCGCGATGACCGCTTCATCATCAAGAGAACCGGTCACTGGTTGAATACCTACAGCTGTCAACGCCGGAAAGTCTTTTTCATTTCTTGCCAGTCCGCTGACCTTGTAACCTGCTTTCAGGAGCCGGGCCGCCACGGAGCCGCCGATATAACCGGTGACACCCGTCATAAATACTGTTTTCATCTGTTGTTACTTTAAAAGATGGATGATCAAATATGGTAGAAGCGAGTGTCCGTCAGAATTTTCCTCGCGATGTTTTTGTGCGGGATTAAATCCTTACATTTAAGTCTAACCAAAAAAGATTCTGTTATGTTATCCTTGGAAAATATCAGTGAGTTGCTGGGTAAAGATAGCGATATACTTTTACAACACGAAAGCAAGACCATCTCCAAAGACATGCTGCATCTGCCGGGACCGGATACGGTCAATCGTATCTATCAGCCTTCCAGCCGCAATCCGCAGGTATTGCGCAGCCTGGGGCAGCTGTTTAATTCCGGCCGGCTGGCTGGCACTGGTTACATGTCCGTCCTGCCGGTAGACCAGGGCGTGGAACACAGCGCGGGCGCTTCCTTCGCCAAAAATCCCGCTTATTTTGATCCTGAAAATATTGTGAAACTGGCCATAGAAGGCGGTTGCAATGCCGTCGCCTCCACCTTTGGTGTGCTGGCTTCCGTATCGCGCCGGTATGCGCACCGCATTCCGTTCATCGTTAAAATCAATCATAACGAACTGCTCACTTATCCGAATAAAGCCGACCAGGTGATGTATGGCACTGTCCAGGAAGCGTGGAACCTCGGCGCCGCGGCTGTTGGCGCCACTATCTATTTCGGCTCGGACAATGCCGACCGGCAGCTGGTGGAAGTAGCGCAGGCTTTTGAGCTGGCCCACGAGCTGGGAATGGCCACCATCCTGTGGTGCTATCTCCGCAACGATGCTTTCAAAAAAGATGTGGACTACCACCTGGCAGCAGACCTCACCGGTCAGGCCAATCACCTCGGGGTGACCATCCAGGCGGATATCATCAAACAAAAACTACCGGAAGTAAATGGAGGTTACAAAGCGCTGAACACCGGCACCTCCTCTTATGGTAAACTGGATGAACGCATTTATACCGAACTGACATCCAATAACCCCATCGATCTTTGCCGTTACCAGGTAGCTAACTGCTACATGGGCCGTATGGGCCTCATTAATTCGGGCGGCGCTTCACAAGGTGCCGCTGATCTCGCCGATGCCGTAAGGACAGCTGTGATCAATAAAAGAGCCGGCGGCGTGGGACTGATCTCCGGCCGCAAAGCCTTCCAGCGGCCGATGAAGGATGGAGCGGCCTTGCTGAATGCTATCCAGGACGTGTACCTGAACCCGGAAGTGACGATAGCGTAATATCTTTAAAAACAGGCAGCCTTAAAAGTTGTGTAACTTTTAAGGCTGCCTGTTTTTTTATAATAGTATTGGTTAATCCACCTATCTGTATTGTACATTAGTTCGCATGGGCCTGAACTTTTTATCTCACCTGTCCGCTGCCATACACAAACCATTTCTCCGTTACCAGTTTCTCCAAAGCAAAAGGCCCGCGTGCATGCAGTTTCTGCGTGGAGATGCCGATTTCGGCGCCCAGTCCGAATACGCCGCCGTCTGTGAAACGGGTGGAGGCGTTGACGTAAACAGCTGCGGCATCCACGGTATTGAGGAACTGTTCACTGATGATAGGGTCGCGGGAGATGATGGCTTCCGAGTGGCGGGAAGAGAATTCCTGTATATGCGCCAGTGCGGCTGTTGTATCAGGCACTATTTTGATGGAGCATTTGAGCGACAGGAATTCGCGGCCGAAATCCTCTGGCTGCGCTTTATGGAGGTGCGGGTATTGTTGTGCTTCCAGCAGCGCGTAGGCGGCCGGTTCTGCATAGATGTCCACTTCATGGGCTGCCAGTTGTGGCGCCAGCAGAGCGATGAAGCTGGCGGCAACGGGCTCGTCTACCAGTACGGTGTCCAGTGCGTTGCACACGGAGGGGCGCGACACCTTGGCGTTGGTCACGATGCCTGCCGCCTGTTCCAGGTTGGCAGAGCGTTCCACATAGGTGTGGCATACGCCGGCGCCGGTTTCTATCACCGGTACGCGGGAGTGCTGACGTACGAAGTCGATCAGCTGCTGTGAGCCACGCGGGATGATGATGTCAATATATTGAGAGGCCGTCAGCATTTCAGTGACCAGCGCACGGTCGGTGGGCAGCAGCTGCACAGCGTTTTCGTCGGTATTAAAACCACGCAGTGTTTCCTGTATCAGGGATACGAGGATGGTGTTGGTATGGATGGCATCGGAGCCGCCGCGCAGCACGCATACGTTGCCGGAGCGGATGCAGAGCGCCGCTACGTCTACTGTGACGTTGGGGCGGGACTCATAAATGACGCCTACCACGCCGAGTGGCACTGTCTTTTTCTGTATCAGGAGCCCGTTGTCGAGATGGTTTTCCAGCAGCAGTTGATTGGCCGGGTCCGGAAGCCTGGCGATGTCCTGCAGGCTGGCGGCGAGGCTGCGAATGCGCGGGGCATTGAGCAGCAACCGGTCTTTCTTTGGATCTTCGTCCGGCATCAGGTCCAGGTCCTTTTGGTTGGCCGCCATGATAGCGGGGATATTTTCATGCAGGGTACGGGACAGCTGTTGCAGGAGTGCCTGTTTCTGCGCGTCGGGCAGTGTCCGGATAGACACTGTGGCCTGCCGGGCCTTCTCTAAAAGGGGTTGGATCGTCATGATACATTACATTTATAACAGCACAATATCGTCGGCATGTGCTACTTCTGTGTTTTGTGCTTTGTGATTTGTTTCCAGTATATCGGAAGATATTTTGGCCCTGCCTACGGCGATGGCTATATTATCTTCATTAATGATCTCTATCACTTCGCCACATTCAAATTTTTCCACTACTTCCTTCACGCCCACGGCGAGCAGGCTGTGACGGCTCTCCAGCGCCTGTTGCGCGCCGGCGTCGATCAGTATCCTGCCGGTAACGAGGCTGCCGCTGGCGAGCCATTTTCTGCGGGCAGGCATGCTGCAGGGCTGTGGTAAACAGAGCGTCCCGGTTTTGCCGGCCATGGCATTGAGAATACCGTCGTTGGTACGGATACCGAAGATCACCACACGGATGCCCATGCGGGTGGCCAGCCGGGCAAAGGTGAGCTTGGACACCATGCCGCCCAGTCCCAGCGCTGATTTTTCCTTGTCGGCCAGCGATAAGGCGGTTTTGTCGATCACGTCTATCTGCGGCACTACCTGGCCTTCACGGTCCAGCACTCCCGCCACGCTGGTGCTGAAAAGCAGGAGGGAGGCGCCAAAGCCTACGGCGATCAGCGTGGCCAGTTCGTCGTTGTCGGAGAATTTCAGCTCCAGGCTGCTCACTACATCGTTTTCATTGGCAATAGGGATAATATTATTGGCCCACAGCTCTTCGTAGGTACGCTTCAGCTGCAGGAACTGGTCCCTGTTGGAGAAATGCTGCCGTTCACAGAGGCTCTGCGCCACCGCGATATTGTACGGAGCAAAATAACGGCTGTATTTACTCAGCAGCAGCGGGTTGCCGATGGCGGCAGCTGCCTTGCGCTGGCTGATAGTGCCTTCGTACTCCTTCATGTATTGTTTGCCCGCGGCCACCGCGCCGGAAGACACCAGCACAATATGATATTGCTGATGCAGTTCCGCCACCTGACGGGCGATGCCGGCTATGACAGTTTCGTCCAGATCACCGTTGGCATGGGTGATAGACGCTGTGCCGAACTTTATAACTAGTATTGGTTTGCTCAAAGCCTTTCGTTTTAAAGGCTAAAATTAATACCTGATCCGGGAAATTCTAAATGTAAAATGAAACACACGCCCTATTGGCTAAAAAATGTGAACAGCTGGATAAATAACGGTTAAATTAACGCAATAGAACAGCGGTGTTTTAAATACCTTTGTAGTCCTTAATTTTAATCCACCCTTTGTATGTTCATGCGCCCACTTTCCTGTCTGGCTATCATGCTGATATGCCCTCTTCTGTCTATCGCTCAAACAAAAAACACCCTTCCCCAGCAATTTGCAGTCATCGCCGAAGCGGCTAAAGGTAAAGTAGGTGTCTCAGTCCAGGTGCTGGAAACCGGCCAGCGGATGGGGTACAACAGCATCCAGCGGTTCCCGATGCAAAGCGTTTACAAGTTCCCCATTGCCATGGCGGTATTGCAGCAGGTAGACCAGGGCAAGCTGCAGCTACAACAGTCTGTTAAAGTATTGCCGTCGGACTACATTCCCAAGCCCGGCCACAGCCCGCTGCGCGACGAGCATCCTGCCGGCAACGTGGACGTAACGGTGGCGGAACTGCTGCGCTACAACGTGGCGGAAAGCGACGGCTCGGCCTGCGATGTGCTGCTGCGCCTCATCGGCGGCACTAAGGCGGCCGACCAGTACGTGCATAGCCTTGGCATTAAGGACATGTCCATCGCATTGACAGAAAAAGTACAGGTGCCCAATGAACCTATGCAGTACCAGAACTGGTGTACGCCGGACGCCATGAATGCCCTGTTTAAAAAATTCTACACAGGCCATGTATTGTCCGACAGCAGCTTCCATTTCCTGCTCGACCTGCTGGTGAATTCCGGCCCGGGCGCAAGACGGCTGAAAGCGAAGCTGCCGGCAGGTACCGTGGTGGCACACAAGACCGGCACCTCCGGCACGGAGAACGGCCTTACCCGTGCTACCAACGACGCAGGCATCATCACACTGCCCAACGGTCAGCATATGGTGATCTCCGTGTTCATCAGGGACTCCTACGCCGATCAGCAAACCCGGGAGAAGACCATCGCCGATATCGCGAAAGCGGCATGGGACCATTTTGTACCTTAAGAAAGAAAAAATGGATAGCTTTGGCTTTTCTGCATCATGAAGATATTAGTCATAGAAGATGAAGAACGCGTAGGAGCACTTATCCGGCGCGGTCTGGAAGAGCAAGGCTATACCGTTACACTGGCATGGGACGGGGAGGCAGGACTGAAGCTGGCGCTGGGCGGCGGTTTTGACCTGGTCATCACCGATATCGTGTTGCCCCGTATCAACGGACTAGAACTAAGTCGCGCCATACGGACGGCCCTGCCCTCCATTCCCATCCTCATGCTCACCGCGTTAGGCACCACCGATGATAAAGTGGAAGGCTTCGATGCCGGCGCTGACGACTACCTCGTGAAACCCTTCGACCTGCGGGAGCTGCTGGTACGTATCCGCGCACTGCTCAAACGCACCCCCGGCCCGGTTACACCGCAATCCACCGTACTGAAATATGCAGACCTGGAAATGGACCTGCAAACGAAAAACGTTACCCGCAACGGCCAGGAGATCAGCCTCACGCCCAAAGAATTCCGGCTTCTGGAATTTATGCTGCAAAACAGGGAAAGAGTGCTCTCCCGCGCAGAAATAGCAGAGAAAGTGTGGGAAACACATTTCGATACCGGCACCAATTTCATCGATGTATATATCAACTACCTCCGCAAAAAGGTAGACAAAGCGTTCGACGTAAAACTGATCCATACGAAACCCGGTATGGGATTCATTTTTAAAGCAGGCTGACCATGAAGATCCGTAACAGGCTCACCTTATTGTTCACTGGTATGATAGCCGCCCTGTTGCTGCTGTTTGCCTGGGTGGTATATGTTTCGTACTCCCATGACCGGGAAGACGAATACTACAAAACCCTGCAACAGCAAGCCGTTACGAAAGCCAACCTCCTGCTGGACGCAAAAGTCAGCCCTGAAGTATTGCAGCTGATCTATAAAAATACCGCCGGTTCCCGTTCCCAGGAGGAAGTGGCTGTCTATGACACCGCTTTTAACCTCCTGTACCACGACGCGGTGAATATTGATAAAGTAAAAGAAACCCGGCAGATGATCGAAGAGATCATCAGGGACAGGGAGATCACTTTTCATGCAGGACGCTTACAGGTAGTGGGTTTCCTGTACCCTCATAACGGTACCGACTATATTGTGACCGCCGCCGCTGAAGATGAATACGGCCTTCGCCAACTTCAGCATCTCTTCCGCACACTGGCCATCACCTTTCTGGTAGCAGTGGTGTTTGTGTTCCTGGTAGCGCAGTTTTTTTCCCGGCAGGCCCTGAAACCCGTATCTGATATGGTGGACAAGGTAGAAGAAATTACCGCCACCAACCTGGACCTGCGCCTCGCCGGCGCCGCAGGCAAAGATGAGATAGCCGAGCTGGCACAGACGTTCAACCGCATGCTGGACCGGCTGGAGCAGTCTTTCGATGCACAGAAACAATTCGTTTCCAATATCTCCCATGAGCTGCGTACGCCGCTGACCGCCATGATGGCCGAACTGGAGATCACCGCCTCCCGCGACAGGCCCGCAGAAGAATACCGGCAGTCTATGCGCCACGCTATCGCTGACGCGCAGCGGCTGGTAAAACTCTCTAACAGCCTGCTCGACCTGGCCAAAGCCAGCTACGACCCTTCAGAGATCAATTTCCGGGAAATAAGGCTGGATGAAGTACTGATGGACGCGCGCAGCGCCATCCTACAGGCACATCCCGAATATAAAATCAATGTGGTCTTCGAAGAAGCTGATGACGATGATATGGTGTCCGTCAACGGCAACGAATATCTTCTGAAAGTAGCGTTTATCAACCTGCTGGAAAATGGTTGTAAGTTCTCCACCCCGCCGGAGACCACCGTTACGGTCACCTGGTTTAAAGCCCATACCATCCTGCGTTTTGCAGATGCAGGAATTGGTATGTCGAAGGAAGACCTGCCCCATATATTTACCCCTTTTTACCGGGGAGATAACCGCCCTTATGCTGAAGGTAATGGCATCGGGCTGTCCCTTGCCCTGAAAATTGTGCGCCTGCACAAGGGGAATATCAGCGTAGTGTCCAAAACCGGCCATGGCACTACTTTTACCGTGGAGCTGCCGCATATTTGACGGCGTCCCAGGGCTGAAGCCCTGGGCTACGTTGTGTTTTGGATTGTTTTGGGGGAAGTGTTTTTTATGGAGGGGTTATTATCTTTCTCTTTTTCTTTCTCTTTTTTGATCTAATGAATTTCTAATAACATTCTAAACCATCTCTAACGGCCGCCTTTGCCCGTGGTGTGTACTTTTGCGGCGCTTACTGTAACAGATACACGAAAAACAGATCGTCATGAAAAGGTTTACTGCAGCTTGCGGCGCGGTATTGATGGCTGCGTCCTGTCATCATCCGGAAAAAGAAAAAGAAACAGTAACATGGGAGAACAGGGGAGATACGGTGGTGGTGCCTGCCGCCGCGCCTTTGTCGGCCAAACTGCACTTGTTTGAGGTAACGGAAAAGCCTTACCAGCTGCAGCTGTTGACGGCAGGTATCGTAAAAGCCATCCCTAACAACTATGCGGAAATAGCGGCGCCGTTTGCCGGCAGGGTGGTGAAAGCGTATGTGCGTTTGGGTGAGAAGGTCAATGCGGGTGCGCCTTTGTTTGCTATTTCTTCCCCTGATTTTTATGCGGCACAGAAAGCCTGGTTCCAGGCAAACCAGTTATGCCAGCAGTCGGTGCTGGCGCAACGGCGGCAGCAGGACCTGCACCAGCACGGGGTAGGCGCTGCCCGCGACCTGGAGGAGGCCAATACCAACCTGGCGGTGCAACGGCAGGAGCTGGAGAATGCGGCCGCCGCACTGAAGGTGTTTAATGTCAACCCCCAACAGCAGGTACTCGGTGAACCGCTGATTGTCAGGGCTCCTATTGCAGGAGAGGTGATCAGCAATAAACTGGTCACCGGCCAGTTCCTGAAGGCGGAAGACGGCCCGGTGGCCGTGGTGGCCCAACTGGCGCAGGTATGGATAGCCGGGCAGGTAAAGGAAAAAGACCTGCGGTTTATGCATGAAGGCGATGCGGTACAAATGCAGGTGGCAGCATTGCCGGATACCACTTTCACTGGAACAGTCTTTCATGTGGGGCGTACCATCGATGAAAACACCCGCGCGGCAGATGTACTGATGTTATGCAATAACCCTGCACATCAGCTGAAGCCGGGCATGTACGCCAGTGTCAGTTTTAAAGATGCGCCGGAGAAAGTGTTGACTATTCCTGCCAGGGCGGTGTTGCAGGACAACGACTACAGTTATGTACTGGCGGAGGTACTACCGGGAACGTACGTACGCCGCAAAGTCATCACGGGCGAAACAACCGGTCAGCAGGTGGTGGTCCGCAGCGGCCTGCGGCCCGGCGATAAAATTATAGGCGAGGGCGCCTACTATCTCTCAGCAGTAAAATAAGCGGCTTATGAAACAACTGATCGATACAGCTATACAAAAACGTTGGCTGATGGCTACGCTATTTGCCTTACTCGCCGCCGGCGGCTGGTACAGCTGGCAGCAACTGTCGGTAGAAGCTTACCCGGATATCGCCGATGTCACCTCACAGGTGGTGACGCAGGTGCCCGGACTGGCAGCGGAAGAAGTGGAACAACAAATCACCATACCCCTGGAACGGGCGCTCAACGGTATGCCGGGCACGCATGTGATGCGGTCCCGCTCTACCTTCGGCCTTTCCATGATCACCATCGTTTTTGAAGACGGGGTGGACGACTACTGGGCGCGGCAACGCATCAAAGAAAGGCTGGGTGATGTGACCCTGCCCTATGGCGCACAGCCGGGGCTGGACCCGCTGACATCGCCCATTGGCGAAATTTACCGTTACATCATTGAAAGTGATCAGGTGGACCTGCGGACATTGACAGACCTGCAAAACTGGGTCATCATCCCCCGCATTAAACAGGTGACCGGCGTGGCCGATGTGACCAACTTCGGTGGCATCACCACACAATACCAGGTGGAGCTGGACCCGCAGAAGATGGAACAGTACCATCTGCCGCTGCATACTGTCACCGAAGCTATTAACAACAATAACAGCAACAGCGGGGGCAGCGTGTTGGAACGCGGCGACCTGGGTTATGTGGTGCGAGGCATCGGCCTCATGAAATCGCTCGATGATATCGGTAAAACGGTGATACAGTCGCAGCAGGGCGTGCCCCTCTTTTTACAGGACATCGGCAAACTACGCTACGGCAATCTTGAACGTAAAGGCGTATTGGGTTTTACTGATCATCAACGGCATTATAGCGAAAGTATAGAAGGCATTGTGCTGCTGCTGAAAGGACAAAATCCGTCCAAAGTGCTAGACGGTGTGCATAAAGCAGTGGAGGAACTGAACAACGGCGGACTGCCGCCCGGCGTGAAAATCCACCCCTTCCTGGACCGTACCGCATTGGTGGACACAACATTAAATACGGTCACGCATACACTGCTGGAAGGCATGGCGCTGGTACTGCTCGTGCTTATCGTTTTTCTTGGCAGCTGGCGAGCAGCTTTGCTGGTGGCGGTGACTATTCCGCTGAGCTTATTGTTTGCCTTTATCCTGATGCATTTCACGCATATACCGGCCAACCTGCTGTCGCTTGGTGCGGTGGACTTTGGCATCATCGTAGATGGCGCCATCGTAATGACGGAGACCATGCTGCGGCAGCGGGAAGACCATCCCATGGAAATGCTGGAGGAGAAAAGTTTTGCCCAAAAGGCGCGGTCAGTGGCGCGGCCGGTGTTTTTTGCCACGCTGATCATCATCACCGCTTATCTTCCTTTGTTTGCTTTTGAACGGGTGGAAAAGAAGCTGTTTACCCCAATGGCTTTCACCGTAGGGTATGCGTTGCTGGGTGCTTTGGCCGTGGCGCTACTGCTGATACCGGGCTTGGCGTATATGCTTTACCGTAAGCCGCAGCAGCTGTACCACAACCGCTGGCTGGAAAAGCTGACCAATCTTTATCAACAACGGATGGAGCGGGTGATGGAACGTCCGCGGCAGATATGGGCGCCGCTGGCGCTGATACTGGCGGCGGCAGCAGCGCTCAGTGTTACGGTGGGCAAGGACTTTCTGCCGCCGCTGGATGAAGGCTCCATCTGGTTGCAGGTACAGCTGCCACCCGGCGTATCGCTGGCCAAAGCCCGCGAAATGGCTGACACCCTGCGGCAGCGGACATTGCGGCATCCGGAGGTGACTTATATGATGACGCAGACAGGACGCAATGATGATGGCACCGATCCGTTCACGCCGTCGCACTATGAATGCTCCATCGGTTTACTGCCGTACAGGGACTGGCCTTCCGGCAAAACCAAACAAGACCTGATCAAAGAGCTGGCAGCTGATTACGCAGGCATGCCGGGGTATACGGTGGGCTTCAGTCAGCCGATGATCGACGGGGTGATGGACAAAATAGCCGGCGCACATAGTGAACTGGTGGTAAAAGTATATGGCAAAGATTTCCGCGAAACACGGCGTACAGCCGAAGCCGTGATGGCCACACTGGCCACCGTGCCGGGCGCTGCCGACCTGGCCATTGACCAGGAGCCGCCGCTGCCGCAGTTGCAGATACAGGTCGACCGCGCCGCTATTGCCCGTTATGGCCTCAACATCAGCGACGTGGCGGAGCTGATAGAAGTGGCAGTCGGCGGAAAGGCCGTAGGGCAGATATTCTCCGGTGACAGGGTATATGATATCAGCTGCCGTTACCTGGAAGATGCCCGTAATACACCGGAAAAGATCGGTAACCTGATGCTCACCAATGGCGACGGAATAAAGATACCATTGTCCCAGGTGGCCAAAGTGCAGCTGGCCACCGGAGAAAGCACCATCACAAGAGAGATGGGACGACGGCACCTGACCGTGCGGCTGAACCTCCGGGGCACTGACCTGACCACTTTCCTGCGTAGCGCGCAACAGCGGATAGACCAGCAGGTGAAATACAACAAGGACAATATCACTATTGCATGGGGAGGACAGTTCGAGAACAGGAACCGTGCTTACAGCCGCCTGGCGATTATTGTGCCGGTGGCGCTGGGGCTGATGTTTATCTGGTTGTATGCCGCATTTGGCGTGGCCCGGCAGGCGGCGCTGGTCCTCACCGTAGTGCCGTTAGCGTTATTCGGCGGCATGCTGGCGCTGAACGTGCGTGGCATGACGCTCAATGTGTCGTCCGCAGTGGGTTTCATCGCCTTGTTCGGCGTGGCGGTCCAGAACGGGGTACTGATGGTGTCACAGATGAACCAGTTGCGCGCAGAGCTGCCATCGCTGAAAGAGGCCGTGATACAAGCTGCCAGGGACCGTTTCCGGCCTGTATTAATGACGGCCACGGTGGCCACGCTGGGCCTGCTGCCTGCATCCCTGGCTACCGGCATTGGGTCTGATGTGCAAAGGCCGCTGGCCACCGTGATCGTATATGGACTGCTCTGCTCCACGCTGATCACGTTGTTTGCCTTGCCGGCGCTTTATTACCTGACGGAGAGAAAAGGTGTTCACCAATCAAATTGATTTTTATGAAGACAAGAGGGCTGTTGTTTTTATGGCTTTTATATAGCGGCATGGCCGCCGCACAGGAAAAACAGCTGGACTTTGCCACTTATCTGTCCGGTGTAAGACAGCACAACCTGGGATATGCCGCTGAGAAGTTCAATATAGACGTGGCGGCCGCCAATGTGCTGATGGCGAAAGTTTTTCCTGACCCGGAAATCAGTGCCGGCGTGTTTGACAACGGTCAGCGCCGGATGCAGCAGGGGTATGGCTTCAGCAGCAGCATCGGTTATACGCTGGAGCTGGGCGGTAAAAGGCACGCACGGATAGGTTTGGCTAAAAGTGAGCAGGAGGTGGCCCGCTACCTGCTGGAAGACTACTTCCGTAACCTGCGGGCAGACGCCACGCTGGCGTTTTTGAACGCGATGCAACAGCAACGGTTATATGATATCAAGATGGAAGCGTACCTGTATATGTTACAGCTGGCGCAGGCAGACAGTATCCGTTTCAAAGCCGGCCTGATACCCGAGGCTGACGCGCGGCAGTCGCGCGTGGAAGCAGGGATGCTGCTCAATGAAGCGTTTGGCGTGGCGGCAGAAATGAAAACGGCGCTGGTGCAGTTGAATGAGCTGGCTGGCGCTTATCATGGCGATACGCTGGTAAGCCCTGTTGGCGACATGGACCGCTTTGAACGGCGTTTTTCGCTGCCGGAGCTGGTGGCCCGTGCGCAGGAGGAGAGGGCGGACCTGCTGGCGGCCCTGCGGCAAAAAGATGTGTCGGTGAAGACGCTGCAATTGGCAAAAGCGGCCAGGATGATAGACCTGGGCCTCACCCTCGGTGTCAATAATGCTGCAGTGGTGACTAACGTGGTCGCACCTACGCCGTCGATGAATACTGTATCAGCAGGCGTCAGTCTCCCGCTGAAGTTCTCCAACCGCAACAGGGGCGATCTGCTGGCGGCCAATGCCGGCGTAAGGCAGCAGGAGGCAGTATATCGGCAAACATTGTTACAGGTGCAGACGGAAGTGACGACGGCCTGGTTCAGCTACCTCGGCGCCGGCAGGCAGCGGGAACAGTTTGACAGCGGGCTGCTGGAGGAAGCCCGAAAGGTGCTGGAAGGCCGCCGCTACAGTTACCAGCGGGGAGAAACCTCCTTGCTGGAAGTACTCAATGCACAGCGCACCTACAATGATGTGCAGCAACAATATTATGAAACCATTTATCGTCACGCTTCCGCGCTGGTAGAGCTGGAAAGGGCCGCCGCGGTGTGGGATATTCAATTCTGATCGTATGAAAATAACAGCAGGTATCTTTTTGTTGCTTTTAGTGATGTCGGGCGCAAGGGCCCAGGAATTGCCGGCTTTCTCCCTGCAGGTGAAAGCCGGTGTACAACTGCCACGGGTATACGGTGCTGCAAAAGACAGCGTGGCAGGTTATGCTGCGTCCGGATGGCTGGCGGGATTGAGCGCATTGTCTCCCATAGGGAAATCGGTCGCTTTAAAACATGATGTTTTCCTGGCGATGCAGAAAAACGAATCACGGCTGGACTTGTTCCCTGTAAGCATCGCTTACCGGAAATACAACCTGGAGGTGTTTGCCGGGCCGTATATGGGCATCCTGCTGCGCTCGGATAACTATGGAAATGGCACTATGGACAAGGGTTATGCCACCAAAAATGATATAGGGTTTACTATCGGGGCCGGTTATACGTTTCGTAAGCGGTTTAGCGCTGAATTCCGTTATGTTCAGGGATTTGCGCCGCTGGGGGAAAATGCGGGGACGAAGGACCAGCTAAAGGCGCACCGGCAGTATGTTGGATTTACGCTGGGTTATATACTATTTTGATATTTTATTATTGACGCTTTAATGCAATGATGCTCATTTAAAATATCAAAATGATCCAATAATTAAATGAATACTTTCTGGTATTCGCTTTCTATGTCCGTGATGTCGATATTGGTGACTTTTTTACCATCGAAGAGAAACACTTCCCAGGTATATTTGGGATCGTCGAGATCGATGACGGTGGTGCCGCCGTCCTGATGGCGGAAAGTGATTTTTCCGCCTTCGGCCGTAACAGATTTGAACGCTTTGTTCTGAAGAAAATCCTGGCAGTCGCTGATACAGGTTTCGCTGTCATTGGCGAGTGCATAAAAGCTCTCGTCGCCGTTTTCCTGTTTCAGTTTTTCCTGTTTATGATGGTTTGGCGTATAGATAACGGCGCACGGTTCTGAGATCACGCGCATGGTGGCGTGTGCAGGTGGTGCGGCATCAGTGCTTTCGTGTGTGGCCGGCGTTTGGTGGCAGGCCATCAGCGTGAGCAAAGCAACGGTCAACAGGCTACGGTTTTTCAAACTATACATGGGCGGTTATTTGTTTGGCATATAGGCTTGCGCGGCCCCGGTCATGGGCAACGCAAGCCTTAAAGATAAACAAAAAATGCCAGCTTAGCTACTAGCGCAGGCAGCCATACAGGGGTAGTCGATGAGCCCTTTGGCGCCGCCTTCATAGAAAGTGGATTTATCTGCCGGCGCAAAGGGTTGCTGCTGCGCGATGCGGGCCACTAAATCCGGATTGGAGATGAACGGCCTGCCAAAGGCGATGAGATCGGCGCTGAACTGTTGCAGCGCATTTTGTGCAGTGTCGGCATTGTAGCCGCCGGCGAGGATGAGCCACTGATGAAACTGTTCACGCAGTAAGGCCGTGAATGCCGGCGGTATAGGCGGGTAGCCGTTGGAGGACTGGTCTGACAGATGAATGAAGCGTATTTTCATCTTATCGAGTTTAGTAGCCAGGTAGCAGTAGGTGGCTGTTTCTTCTTCGAAAGGAGACAGGCCGTTCAATGATGCGAATGGCGAAAAACGCACTCCCACGCGATCTGCGCCGGCGATGGCCACCATGCCTTCCAGTATGCGCAGAGGCAGCCGGCAGCGGTTTTCAATGCTACCGCCGTATTGATCGGTACGTTGATTGGCGGCAGGATGAATAAACTGTTCCATCAGGTAACCGTGGGCTGCGTGCAGCTCTACGCCGTCGAAGCCCGCTGCCAGGGCGTTGCGGGTGGCCTGCATATGAAGGTGGTACATTTCTTCCACCGCTTCGGCGGACAATGCTTCCGGCACCGGCAATGTTTGTGTGCCGGCCGGTGTGGAAATAGTGCCTGCTGCAGCAATAGCAGAAGGGGCCACCGGTGATAGTCCCCCGGGGATGTTCAGCGGATGGCCGATGCGGCCGGAATGTACCAGTTGTACGAATATTTTGCCGCCCTGCTGATGTACTGCATCGGTGACGTTTTTCCAGCCGGCTATCTGTTCTTCGCTGTAGATGCCGGGAAGCAGGGAGATGCCCATGCCGCTGCGACTGACAACGGTGCTTTCGGCGATGATAAGGCCGGCACTGGCGCGCTGTGCGTAATAACGGGCTAACAGTCCGCTGGGCACGCCTTCGTTTTCCACCCTTCTTCTGCTCATGGGGGCCATCACGATGCGGTTGGCCAGTGACAGCTCCGGTGTGGCTATAGGTTCCAGTAGTTTCATGATTTTTTACTTTGCTGTTGCAAAAGTAGCAGCGCGACTGGCGGCGCCGTCGGTATAATCCGGGGATTCTGTTGTAATTTTGGAGGCTATGGGAGAGAGAAACCTGCATATGCCTTTTGAATTGTTTGAGGCAGATATGAGCGAGTGGGAATCGCGCCCGCTGATTTATTATTTTTTTGAGATCATCCATATATGGGAGGGAGAAGGTACCCGTGTGGTGAACCAGAACCGTTTCCCGTACAAACCGGGCAGCGTGATCCTGTTTACGCCCCGCGATTGCCGTGGTTTTGAAGTAACGAAGCCCACGCGTTTTACGTCGGTGCGGTTTTCCGGGAATTTCCTGGAGAAGCGGCGTTCCACGGAAGAACGCCGGCGTATCTGTGAGTGGCTCAGGCAGCTGGAGTACGTTTTCTTTCAGCACAACCGTCATGAGCCGGTGCTGATCAAACATACGGATGATTGTAAGATGATCACGGCGCTGATCCGGAATATGGTACAGGAATACCAGCACCGGCCGCCGTACTACGAAGCCAACCTGCAGTTGTATGTAGCGCTGTTGCTGAATATTATCGCGCGTAATGTAACAGAAGAGGTGGAGATGGTCGGTACGGAAGGAACAGGGCCGCTGATCGGCCGGATGATCGCCCATATCCGTCAGCATATCTATTATCCTGATCAGTTGAAGCTGGAGGCGCTGTCGGCGAAGTTCAACCTGTCGGTAAATTATATAGGAGAGTTTTTCAAGAAACAAACAGGAGAGAGCATCCAGCAGTTTATTATCAGCTATAAGCTGAAGCTGGTGCAGTTACGGATGGAAAACAGCGGTCTCACGATCGGGGAGATAGCCGATGAACTGGGCTTCACCGATGAAAGTCACCTGAGCCGGTTGTTCCGTAAATACTATGGTGTAAGCCCGGCGGCGTATCGCCGGAACAAACTCGCAGAAAAAGCAGGCACTACCATGTAGTCATCACCCCCAAAAAAAATTCATTGAAATATTTCGATGTTTCAAAAAAAGCATTACCTTTGTGTCATGGATGTGGGAATTATAGAAAAAGCAGCAAATGCCATAGCCGATAAACACAGATTATCAATTATTATGGAGATCGCCCAAAAGGGCAGCATAGTATGCGGTGATGTTTGTTGTCTTTGTTCCTTGTCACAGCCTACTGTTTCGCATCACGTGAAGATATTGGTAGACAGCGGAGTGTTGAATTCCATCAAGAACGGACGTATTGTGGAGCTGACGATCAACAAGGAGATGATGAAACAATTATCATTGTTCTTTTTACAATTAAGCTGAGCAAACAGCTTTTTTTATCGGCTAAAACATCGATAGTTTTAAATAAATAAATATCCGATAAAGCGAATAGAGACGGGCATCTCTATTTTTTTACCGGGAAACATTGATACTTTTAAATAAATCAATTACAAGAACCATCAGAATGGACCAGCTTAGGAACAAGACCGCTATTATCACGGGAGGTAACAGTGGCATCGGATATGCAACAGCAGCTGAATTTTTGGCGAAAGGAGCAAAGGTATTGATAACCGGTCGGAATCCGGGTGCGGTGCAACGGGCCGTACACGCACTCGGTTTTCCGGCGGAAGGATTAACAGCAGACCAATCTAAGCTGGAGGACTCAAAGAAGCTGGCAGAGTACGCGCGTAGTCGTTATGGCAAGGTAGACATCCTGTTTATCAACGCCGGCATCGCGAAGTTTGCTCCTTTTGAAGGGGTAACTACGGAGATGTTTGACGAAATCATCGACATCAATTTCAAAGGGGCCTTTTTTACTGCGCAACAGTTACTCCCTTTGCTCAACGATGGTGGCAGTATAGTCTTTCTATCCGCCATTAACGCCTACGCAGGCATGCCGGGCACCACAGTGCTGGCAGCCAGTAAAGCGGCGCTCAACGCTGTGGCCAGAACATTGGCCAGAGAGCTGGCGCCCCGTAAGATAACAGTTAACGTAGTGAATGCAGGGCCTATTGATACGCCCCTGATCGAAAAAATTGGTGTCAGCCATGAAGAGGCCGGCGCTATCAGAGATAAAATGACGGCCAGTATTCCGCTGGGAAGATTGGGAGAGGCAACAGAAGTGGCCAGTCTGGTGTCCTTCCTCGTATCTGACGAAGCAAGGTTTATAACCGGCGGAGAATATACTATAGATGGTGGACTGATGGTCCATCCGGGGGTCCAGGGTTAAACTGCCGACAACCAGCGGTTGCCGCCGGTTTAATCCTGAAGCACCCAACAACGACGTGTTTCTTTTTTATATCAGATATTTTGATTTACAGTTGATAAGTTACAAGGTTGCCATTGAATGTATAATTCCAAATATTTTGCTTGCCGGGCGCTGGTCGTGTTTAGTGTTTCACACCAGTGTCCGGCAGCACTATTTTAGCCCTATTCCATTTTGTGGATCAGTTTACCGATCGTCTTTAACCCTTCTTCCACCTGCTTGCTCCACGGATTACCATAACTGATGCGCATGCAGTTGTTGTACCGGTTCTGCAATGAAAACAGACGGCCGGGACAAAAACTGATCTTGTGTTTGAGTGTTTGCTGGAACAGTTCAAACGTATTGATGTGGTCGTCCAGTTCCACCCATAACACGCAACCGCCCTGAGGACGCGTTACGCGGGCACTTTCCGGGAAATATTCGCAGATGGCCTGCGCATAGCGGAGGCTTTGGGTATGCAGCATCTTACGGAGGTTGCGCAGATGAAAATCATAGCGGCCTATTTCCAGGAAATGTCCAGCCGCCGCATGGGTCAGCGATGTACAGGAAATAGCATGGTGATGTTTCATGCGCAGGACTTTGTCCTTGTATTTGCCTGGCATGGTCCATCCCACGCGATAGCCCGGCGCCACTGACTTTGACAGGGAATTGCACAGCAGTACGTTGCCTTGTTTGTCGAATGTTTTGCAGGTAAGCGGCCGTTGTTTACCAAAATAGAGATCGCCGTAAATATCATCTTCAATCAGCGCGATGTCATATTTCTCCACGATTTTTACCAGTTCCCGTTTGTGTTGATCAGGCATACAGCAACCGAGCGGGTTGTTGAAATTGGTCACAAACAGGCAGGCTTTGATTTTATGCCGCGGAATAGCTTTGTCCAGGTAATCGAGGTCTACACCGGTAATGGGATTGGTCGGTATTTCCAGCACTTTGAGGCCGAGGCCTTCCGCCAGCTGTAATGCGCCATAATAAGAAGGACTTTCCAGCGCGATGGTATCGCCTGGTTGTGTAGTGGCGGTGAGGCAGAGGGTGAGCGCGTCCATGCAGCCGTGGGTGGTCACCACGTCATCGGCGGTGAATACTTCGCCCCAGCCGAGCGACAACCGGGCGATCTGGTTGCGGAGCAGCTCATTGCCCTGCAGCGGTTCATATCCCATACCGCCGGCCTCCTGTTCACGCAGCGCGTGGACCACCGCCTTGGCCATTTTGGCGGAAGGCAGCACGCTCACGGGCAGCGTGGCCACGGAGAATTTCAGAATGTTGTCGTTGGATATGTGGCTGAACACTTCCATCACCATATCACTGACGGTGACATCGCTGACCGGTTTTCGTACAGGCGCGCACGTGCCCGGCATGGGCGCCATGCGGCGGGCGTTGCGGCAGATATAATATCCCGATTTTGGACGTGATTCTATCAGTCCTTTTCCTTCCAGGTGATAATAAGCCTGAAAGGCGGTCGTCAGGCTGATGCCCTGTTGTTTGCTGAGCATGCGCACGGAAGGAAGTTTTTCCCCCATTTTCATGACGTCTTTTTCTATCATCTGTTCTATTCTGTCTGCTACCTGCAGATACAGATGGTCGGCAGTCTTGATCATAATCCTGAAATCTGATATGCTTCAAAAGTACAAAATGTAATCTGATATTTAACGGCGGCCGTCCAGTTGCTGGCGTATCAGTTTGCCGATTGTTTGTATAGCCCAGTGCTGGTCGTCATCAAATGGATTGGCGTTGGAGAGCCGCAGGCAGTTGTTGTACTGCTGCTGGCTGGAGAACAAGCTGCCGGGCGTAAAGGCGATCTGTTGCCGGAGCGCTTTGCGGTGTACCTCCCAGCCGTCCACTTTGGGAGGCAGCACCACCCACAGGCTAAGACCGCCTTCCGGACGGGTGAGCCGTGTATCGGCGGGGAAATACTGTTGTATGGCGTGGCTGATCTGTGCCTGTTGCGTGCGAAGCGCCTGTCGCAATGGTTTCAGGTGAAGGTCCATCCGTTGCTGGTCCAGGAACCGCGTCAGCACCAGTTGCGGCAGGAGTCCGGTGGCAGCGGAAGACATGAACTTCAGCCGCGCCAGCCGTTCGTGGTAGCGCCGGCTGATGATCCAACCGACCCGCAGGCCGGCGGCGATGCATTTTGAGAAAGAGGAGCAGTACAGTACCAGGTCGGCACGGTCATAGCTTTTGATGGTACGCGGCCGTTCCGCATTAAAATGCAGGTCGCCGTAGGCATCATCTTCAATTAGTGGTATCTGGTATTGTGCTATCAGGTGCGCCAGCTGCTGTTTGTTTTTGTCCGGCATGCAGCTGCCCAGCGGATTGTTGTAATTGCTGATAAGAAGGCAGGCTGCCACTTTCCCTTTTTTGAACGTTGTTTCCAGCTGGTCAAGGCAGATGCCGGTGACCGGGTCGGTAGGTATTTCCAGTGCTTTCATGCCCAGGTTCTCAATAGACTGGAGTAGCCCTACGAACGTCGGCGATTCGATGGCGATGGTATCGCCGGCCTTTGCCACGGCGCGCAGGCAGATATTGGCCGCTTCGATGGCTCCATTGGTAACAGTGATGTCTTCTGTTGCCACGCTGCCGCCCCACGCCAGCGACAGCCGCGCTATATGCCTGCGTAGCGGCAGATAGCCGTCAATATCACCGTAAGGGATATACGTATTTTTCTCTTCGCGGGCCACCTGCCGTAGAGCTTTGTTCAGCTTGGCCACCGGCAGCAGGCTGATATGCGGTGAGGCGCCTATCAGGGAAACGATGCCTTCGCGCGCTACCGTATGGCGCACCAGCGATACCCGTTCGCTGACTTTCACCAGGGCGGGCGTGCGTGATGGCGCAGATATCTCCGGCAGTCGCAGTAGCTGCTGCCGGGAGTAGCTGACATAATAGCCCGATTTTTCCCGTGCTTCCACCCAGCCTTTTCTTTCCAGGTGTACGTATACCTGCAGGGCGGTGCTGATGCTGATACCATGCTCCGCATGCAGGCTGCGTACCGACGGCAGCTTGTCGCCGATACTATAGGTGCCGTTGATGATCATGGCCTCGATCTTGTCAGCCAGCTGCAGGTACAAAAAATCTTTCCTGTTATTCATCTCCCGAAATAAAATCTGTTATGGTCAAAAGTAAGTAATTCTGTATCTGTTCTGGTGTCTGTTTTTATGATTATTTTGTGTCAATCAATATTGACGATGACTACTATCCACACATTAGCTCAACAGCTGGTTGGCCTTTGCCGGGAATGGAAATTCTTGGAAGCGCAGGAGACACTGTTGCACGAAGATTGTCTTAACATCGAAGCCGACGGCCGTGTTACCACAGGAAGGAACGCCATTATGGCCAAAGAGAAAGCATTTCTTGCCAACATCGAAACCATTCACCTGCTGGAGATATCAGACCCGGTGGTGGCTGACGGGTACTTTGCGGTACAGTTTCATTCAGAGCTGACGGTTAAAGGTATTGGCCGGCGCTCCCGTAACGAGATCATCGTGTATGAAGTAAAAGACGGAAAAATCGTCCGGGAACAGTTTTTTTATCACGTGTAAATCAAGTCAGCGATAGGGCCCAGAATGGAGGTTTCGGAGCTTTTTCCGGCAGGCTTTCAGGCGATGCTGGAAATGGAAGAGGCGCTGGCAGAATCAATGACACTGCTGACCGATACGCACGTGCCTGATGAGGTATTTTCCACCGCTACGGCTGTCTTCACAAAAGAAGAGGTGGCTGTTGTAACCATGGCCATTGTGGTGATCAACGCCTGGAACCGTATTGTCGTTACCTCTCGCACGGCTGTCGGTTAGCGGTACCGTGACACCGGGCGTGGTTATTTAGAAGTTTCCTACGGGCAGGAGCTTCTAAATAACGACGCCAAAATGACAAGAATCGGGTGGTGCCTGTGATTGGTTTCAGTAATTTTGCAAATGACCATGCAAAAGATAAAGATCCCGGTGAATGACCCTGCCAACTTCTCTTTTCAGGAGTGCCTGCATTTCCTGGGCAGGTCCGACAAAGAGTGTTTACATTATATCGTTGACGGGAAATTGCGCAGGATGATACTGGCAGGAGGAGAGCCTGTCGTGGTGGAGATTGCTCCGGGCAATGATGCCGCTTATCTTGAAGCGACCGTACTGGCGCCTGTTGGTATTGTTTTCCCGGAGAAAGACATACAGGATTTTGTTACCCGTTGGCTCCACCTGGACGCAGACCTGCGTGAGTTCTACGACTACACCCTGACAGACCCGCTGCTGCGTGGCCTGGCCTCCGAATACCGGGGCCTGCGGCTGGTAGGCATGCCCGATTTGTTTGAAGCCGTTACCTGGCCTATTATTGGTCAGCAGATCAATCTCTCCTTCGCCTACACGCTGCGGCAACGTTTTATTCATCATTTTGGTTATCATGCACCGGTTGACGGAACAGATTATTATCTTTACCCACATCCTGCCGTCATCGCTTCCCTATCGCCGGAAGCGCTGACCCCGATGCAGTTTTCCCGCAGTAAGGCACTGTACCTTGTTGAGACGGCCAAAGTGCTGGCCAGCGGGCAACTGTCGGAGCAAATAATGGCCACGCTGGACTACGCCGCCGCGCGTGACCGCCTGGTGGCACTGAAAGGAATCGGCAACTGGTCGGCCAACTACACGTTGATGAAATACAGCCGTTTTCCGCAGGCCGTACTGCTCGAAGATGTAGGACTGCAAAACGCTATCCGGCAACGGTTGCAGCTGCCAGCAAAACCGACAATGGCACAGTTACAGGAATATGCCCGGCCCTGGCAACAACATGCGGCATATGCCATCTTTTATTTGTGGCGCTCTTTATTACCCCCATTAAATGTTTGATATGGAACCAGCATTGTCACATCTTCGTATAGACACCCCCGTAGGGCCGCTGCTGATTAGCGGCACCCATGAATATATACAGGCCGTTAACTTCACGGAAGAACCGGCGACAGCCTTCCCTCAGCCACCACATCTGGTGCTAGAATGCGCTCAGCAGCTGCATGAATACTTTGCCGGTGAACGCAAAATCTTCGACCTGCCCATTCAGCAGCCCGGCACCGATTTCCAACAAACCGTATGGGAACAGCTGACACGCATCCCCTTCGGTCAGACGATCTCCTATCTGCAACTGGCCCACCGCATCGGTAACCCTAAAAGCATCCGGGCCGTAGGCACCACCAACGGTAAAAACCAACTGGCCATCATCGTGCCCTGCCACCGCGTGATCGGGGCTAACGGGATGCTGGTAGGATACGCCGGCGGGCTATGGCGGAAACGCTGGCTGCTGGACCATGAGCGGCCGGATTTGTTTTCGGCATCCCAGGGCTAAAGCCCTGGGTCACGGTTAGTTGTTTGCTTAAACAGGGAATCGCCAATTTTCTGGTTGAATGTTTATAGTGTGCGTGTTGGGGTTCTGATTAAAGAAACGGATGTAACGGGTTTGTTGCATCCGGGGGATTATCATATTTGTTTATCATGTCTTGATATTCCTCCTGAAATGTTTTTTTCTGATGATGCTTTTCCTGATTTTTTATGTACCGGAATACTCTGGGGATTTGTGATTTAGAATAGGAAAAGGCCGCGTAGCCTTCCTGCCACCTAAATGGCCGTTGCGAAGGGTAATAATGGTTGATCCACCTGGATGAACTTCCTTTGATGTACTGTACCAGGGAAGCGAGCGATTCTGCAGGATGCATCCGGATGAAGAGATGAACGTGATCCGGCATCCCGTTAATAATAATGCATACATGTGACCTTCGCCTGATGTTAGCGGCCATGTATTCATATAAGTCCGACTTAAATTTATCGCTGATCAATGCAGCGCGATATTTTACTACAAATATGATTTGCAGATGCAATTGGGTAAAACAATGGCTCATTGGGGTATGGTTTATTCTACTGTGAATGTATGCAATTGAGTGAAACAATAACTCATTGGGGTATGGTTTATTCTATTGTGAATGTATGCAATTGAGTGAAACAATAACTCATTGGGGTATGGTTTATTTTACTGTGAACGTAGTTTTTGCTTTGAATCTCCAATAGCGTTCTTAGCGGCCCTGTTTCTGAATAAACGGCCCGGCCTTCAATTCAGGGGAGCTAATTGTGACCCAGGGCTTTAGCCCTGGGCTCCCTGCCACTAAACAACTGATATGCTCAAAAAACACAAAACTGAATCTGTTTTATGATCTTTTTTATGCGCAATTTTGACACTTGAAATCGTTGCATCTATCCATTCCCGTTTAAACCGCCTATATAATGAAGCTTCAGGAAGATTTAAAACATACCGACCGCCTGTTACAGTTGACTAAAGAATTCAGCAGTAAATTTTTATCCTCACTCGACCGGCTGGCGGCAGACAAGATGGTTGACATACCGGTGAGACAGGTGATGCCTGCAGAGGGTGTGGGCGGCGTGGCCGCACTGGAACTGTTCCGGCAGCAGTATGGCAATGCTGTCACAGCGGCCGTAGGGCCGCGGTACTGGGGCTTTGTGACGGGAGGTGTAACGCCGGCGGCGCTGATGGGCGACTGGCTGGCTGCTACGATGGATTTGAATTCATCTGATAAAGGTTCTGCTGCTTTTGCCATAGAAACGGAAACCATTGCTTTACTGAAACAGCTGTTTGGTTTGCCGGAAGCATTCCTGGGTTGTTTCGTTACCGGCGCCACCATGGCTAATTTCACCGGGCTGGCGCTGGGCCGGCAGTGGCTGGGCCAACAACGTGGCATTGATATCGGTAAAGAGGGCATGGCCGGACTGCACGACTTACAGGTGGTGTCCTGTGTGCCGCATTCAAGCGTGACCAAATCCATGGCCATGTTGGGCCTGGGCCGGGATAACGTGGTAAAGATACCGGTGTTGCCGGGAAGGGAAAGTGTGGACATCAGTGCTTTGCGTGCCTATTTGGAGTCGCGTAATGGTCAACCGGTGATTTATGTGGCCAGTGCGGGCACGGTCAACACGGTGGATTTTGACGATATCGCTGCCATCGTGGAACTGAAAAAACAATATCCTTTCTGGTTGCATGTAGATGCTGCTTTCGGCGGATTTGCCGCCTGCAGTGAGCACTACCGGCATCTGCTGAACGGGTGGGAGGAGGCAGACTCCATCACCATCGATGCACATAAGTGGCTGAATGTTCCCTATGATGCCGCGATGATTTTCTCCCGCCATCCGGGATTACAGGTGGACGTGTTTCAGAATGCAGGCGCCGCTTACCTGGGCGACCCCGCGGAAAATTTCAATTTCATTAATCATATCCCGGAAAACTCGCGCCGGCTACGTGCTCTGCCTGCATGGTTCTCGCTGATGGCCTATGGTAAGGACGGCTACCGGCATATCGTGGAAGAGAACGTGGCTTTGGCGCAACAACTGGGCGGTCTGCTGAACGAACATCCGGCCTTCCGTTTGTTGGCACCGGTAAGAATGTGCGTGGTGTGTTTTACACTGAACGTGCAGGCAGCTGAACAGGAAGAGGCGGTAGACCGGTTCCTCCAGGCGCTGAACGCCACCGGCGTAGTGTGTATGACACGCACCGTTTATGCCGGTCAGCCGGGCATCCGCGCGGCGCTGGTGAATTGGCGTACCACGGCCAACGACGTACAGTTGGCTTTTCAGACAATGAAAGAAGTTGTTGCTACTGTTTTGAATCTGTATACATATGCGTAAATCAAGCACCAATGCTTATATCGCATTGGCTATTGTAAGTATCTTTTGGGGGACCACCTATCTGGCTTCACGAATCGGCGTCAGACATATTCACGGCATCATGCTGGCAGGTATCAGACAGAGTACTGCCGGGTTGCTGCTGACCGGTTTTTTCCTCCTGAAAGGCTATAAGCTGCCTGAAAAAATAGTATTGTCCAAACTCTTTGTGATGGGTTTGCTGATGCTGGTAGGCAGCAACGGCCTGATGACCTGGGCCATGCAGTACGTTCCCAGCGGGCTGGGGGCCGTGATCAGTGCCACGGTGCCTATCTGGATCACCATCTTCAGCTATTTCCTGGTGAAGAAGACGCGCATCAGTATACAGCTGCTGGTGGGCATGTTGCTCGGATTTGCGGGCGTGGCGGGGATCTTCTACAATTATTTGTCGAGTCTCATGAACCCGGATTTTCGCTTCGGCATTATGTTGTGTTTCTTCGCCTGTATCTTCTGGGCACTGGGCTCTGTGCTGACCGCAAAGTGGGCGCTGGGCGTAAACTATCTTTTCGGCGCCGGTTTTCAGATGTTGTTCAGTGGCATTGTGATGTTGCTGATCGCTACCTTGTTTATGGGGCAACAATTTTCGGCAGACAGCTTCACGGCCGAGTTATGGGAAAGTTTGTTGTACCTGGTGCTGGTAGGGTCTGTGCTTAGTTATTCTGCTTATGTGTTTACGCTGAACAACCTGCCGCCGTCGCTGGCGTCTGTGTATGCTTATATCAACCCTATTGTGGCCGTGCTGTTGGGATGGATATTGCTGAAAGAGAACCTGACCTGGATGATGGGCCTGTGCAGCCTCGTGACGATAGGGGGCGTATATCTTGTCAATGATGCGGTCAATAAAAACAAACAGAAGCAACTGCAATAAATATTTAAGGTAGAAGTTAAGTCCGATGCTCGCCCCGGTTTTTACCGGATGAGCATCTTTTTTTTGTCCGCTGAAATGAGCTAAATTTAAGGTATGTGATCCCGCAAAATAAATCAGATCTTATGGAAGTTGTCCAGGCATCAACCATGCATACCAACGAAGTCGCCGTGTTGTTCGATGCATACCGCAGTTACTTTGATCAGGCGCCGGATTTCAAAGGCGCGCTGGCGTTTATCAGTGAAAGATTTAAACAACAGGACAGTGTTATTTTTGTAGCTTTTGAAAAAGACGAGATCGTGGGCTTTGCCCAGCTGTATCCGTTATTTACCTCTCTGGGCATGAAGCGCGGATGGTTGCTCAACGATGTGTATGTGCTGGAAGAGCATCGTGGCAAAGGAGCTGGCGGAGCGCTGGTGGATGCCGCCGTAGAACATGGGCGGAAAACAGATGCCGCCTGGGTGATGTTACAGACTTATGTGGCCAACACCGGCGCACAGAAGCTTTATCAATCCAAAGGCTTCAAAAAAGACACCAACTCGTTTTATTTCTACCTGACGCTCTGATAGAGGAATTTCCTTTTCTTTGCAGCATGGATATTACAAAGAATCCCTGGACGATACATTCCAGCGAGGTAAGATATGACAACAAATGGATTCAGGTGGTCCACCATGAAGGATTAAATCCGGCTGGCGGACCAGGTATCTATGGAGTGGTGCATTTCAAGAACCTGGCGATCGGCGTGATCGCGCTGGACGAACAGCAGAATACCTACCTCGTGGGACAGTACCGTTTCCCTTTGAAAAAATTCAGCTGGGAAATACCGGAAGGCGGCGGCCCGTTGGGAGAATATCCGCTGGATACGGCCAGGCGGGAACTGCTGGAAGAAACAGGCCTGGTGGCCAACCGGTGGGACGTGATCTGTGAACTGGCGGTGTCCAATTCCGTGACTGACGAAATTGGGGTGGTGTTTCTGGCCCGGGAGCTGGAACAGAGGACAGCAGAACCGGAAGACACCGAAGAACTGTTCGTGAAAAAATTACCGTTTGAGGAAGTCTATCAAATGGTTAAAAACTATGATATCACTGATTCTATCTCTGTTGTCGCTATTCAGAAAATAAAGCTGATGATGCTGGAAGGGGAGCTGGATTGACAGAAAATGCGTTTCTTTGCAGCAAATGGAAAGAAAATTTAACGCTTTCAAAGGTGAAAGAAGATCCGGCGGTCCCAAAAGGCCCGCCAGCCCGCGGCCGAAGCAGTCGTCACTGATTATTGGCCGGCAGCCCGTGATGGAAGCCCTCAACAGCGGCAAACCGATAGAACGTATCTACATGCTGCGCTCCGCCACCGGCGATATCATCCCTCAGATCAAAGAAAAAGCCCTTACTGGTAATATTCCCATCAATGTAGTGCCGGTAGAGAAACTCAACGGCCTCACCCAGGCCAATCATCAGGGCGTTATTGCGCTCACCGGCCAGGTCAGCTACCTCGATTTACAGGATGTGATCTCTCATGTGATTGAACAGGGAGAAACACCGCTCTTCCTTATACTTGACGGTATTACAGATGTCCGTAATATCGGCGCTATTGCCCGCAGCGCGGTATGTTGCGGCGCACAGGCCATCATTATCCCCGACAAAGGCATTGCGGCCCTCAATGAGGAAGCCATGAAGTCTTCCGCCGGCGCACTTGAGAAAATAGCGATCTGCCGGGTGAACAGCCTCCTGAAAGCGATCGATACCCTGCATCTCAACGGTATCAAAGTCCTCTCCAGTGAAATGGAAACAGAAATCAAACTTTATGATTGCGACCTCCGTGAGCCGGTAGCCGTTATCATGGGTTCTGAAGATAAAGGCGTCTATCCTGCGCTCATCAAAGCATCCGATGTATTGTTCCGCATACCGATGGCGGGTAATTTCGAATCGTTCAACGTGTCAGTGGCAGCGGGGATCATCCTCTATGAGGCCATGAAACAGCGGACAGTGTAGCCAATGACAATGACGGATCTCGCTTGGCGTAAAATTCGTAATTTGTAGCTGGTAACCGCTAATGACTATGAAACTAATCGAATGTCCGCGTGATGCCATGCAGGGATGGCACAGGATGATCAGCACGGAAGAAAAGGTAAACTACCTGCAGGCGCTGCTTAAAGTAGGTTTTGACACCCTCGACTTTGGCAGCTTTGTATCTCCTAAAGCTATTCCGCAGATGGCAGACACCCGCGAGGTGTTGTCACGGCTGGACCTGTCAGCCGGCCACAGCAAGCTGCTGGCCATTGTGGCCAATGTGAGGGGCGCTGAAGAAGCGGTGGTCCATGAGGAAATCAACTACCTCGGCTTCCCCTTCTCTGTCTCCGAGACATTTCAGCTTAGAAATACCAACAAAACCATCGCTGAATCACTGGAACAGGTGCAGACCATGCAGGAACTCTGTATCAAAAACGGCAAAGAGCTGGTCGTGTACATCTCCATGGGCTTCGGTAATCCTTATGAAGACCCCTACAGTCCCGAAATCGTATTACGCTGGATAGATGAACTGGTGAAAATGGAAATTACGACCATTTCACTGGCAGATACCGTAGGCGTAGCCAATCCGGACGTGATCACCAGCCTGTTCCGGCACCTGATACCCGCTTATCCCCGCGTGGAGTTTGGCGCCCACTTTCATTCCGCTCCCCACAACTGGGAAGAGAAAGTACAGGCCGCATGGGAACAGGGATGCCGGCGTTTTGACAGCGCTATCAAAGGAATTGGCGGGTGCCCGATGGCAAAAGATGAACTGGTAGGCAATCTGGACACAGAAAATTTGATCTGGTTCTGTCAGCAGCGCCAGGTGCCGCTGACCCTCGATATGACCGCCCTGCAGGCCGCCCGGCAGCTGGCAGACGTGGTGTTTAAAGATTAATACATGCAATTTCACCTGAGTTTCCCGGTAGATACTATAGAACCGGGCATCCAATATACCGACAAAATCATGCTCATGGGCTCCTGTTTCGCTGAAGAGATAGGGGCTAAACTGCAGGAGCATCGTTTTAATACCCTCCTCAATCCACACGGTATCCTCTTTAACCCGCTGAGCCTCACAAAGGCACTCACCACTTACCTGGACGGTAAAGTGTATACCCGGGACGACCTCTTTCTGCACCAGGACACCTGGCACAGCTGGGACCACCACAGCCGCTTCTCCGGTACCACACCGGAAACGGTGCTGGAACAGATCAATGCCGCGCAGCAGGCGGCTATACAAACACTGGAGCAGGCCGACTGGCTCGTGCTCACGCTGGGCTCAGCCCACGCTTATTTCCTGAAAGAAGGGAGCCACCTGGCAGGCAACTGCCACAAGGTGCCGGCTGCCAGCTTCTATAAAAGACTGCTGACAGTGGAAGAGATCGTGACGGCCCTCGATAACATGATGCACCGGCTGTTTTTCCGCAACCGGAAAGTAAATATACTCTTCACCGTTAGTCCGGTGCGTTATGTACGCGACGGCGTGGTGGAAAACAACCTCAGCAAAGCAGTGCTGCTGCAGGCAGTGCATCATATGGTCAACAAATTTTCCCGCCTCTGGTATTTTCCGGCTTATGAACTGGTGATCGATGACCTGCGCGACTACCGTTTTTATAAGGAAGACATGGTGCATCCCAATGAAACGGCTGTCAACTATGTGTGGGACCATGTAGTGAAATCTGCCGTCCACAGCGGCAGCCAGCCGTTGCTGCATACCATCGCTGAGATCAACAGGGCGGCGCAACACCGGCCGTTTAACCCGGAGAGCAGCCAACACCAGCAGTTTCGCCGCACATATGCTGAGAAGGTGAAACAGCTGATGCAGGCGCACCCGCAGCTGGCATGGGATGATCTCCTTCGTTGTTTTGAAGACCAGCCTCTATAAATCAGCTCCTTTATTGTCTTTAATGTATACCAGGCCTATTGCGAAACAGATAACGGCCACGGCTATAGGATAAATTAATCCGGCCAGATGGTTACCTGTTTTGGTCACCAGTATGGTGGAGATAGTGGGCAGCAGTCCGCCGAAAACGCCGTTGCCGATATGATATGGCAGCGACATGGAGGTATACCGTATTCTGGTAGGGAACATCTCCACCAGGAAAGCGGCTATGGGCGCATAAACCATGGTCACGAACACTACCTGTACGAAAATCAGGAATACCAGCATGGCCATCCGTGTATTGTTGACCGTTAGTTCCGGTTTGCCTTCACTGATGCGTAGCACGCTGCCATCGGAATAGGTATGCACCTTGGTGGTATGCTGTACAAATTGTCCGGCGTCATTTTTTGACTGGTTGCTTTCAATCTTGTACAGTTCTGTCAGTTCCGTCTTCTGTTTCACATCACCGATGGTGTCCATGGCTTTGTAGATCGGGTAGTAGGCCAGTGCCGCGATGAGCATGCCTGCCAGCATTATTTTTTTCCTGCCGATACGGTCGGACAGCGAGCCGAAGTAAATAAACAGCGGTGTGCCCAGCAACAGCGCCAGCGCGATGATGATATTGGACTGCACAAATTCGATGTTCATCGTTTTCTGCAGGAAAGAGAGGGCATAGAACTGTCCGGTATACCATACCACGCCCTGTCCCATGGCCGCGCCGAAGAGCGCTATCAGTACCAGTTTCAGGTTTTCCTTGTTGCCAAAGCTTTCTTTGATGGGATTAGCCGATGTTTTGCCCTCTTTTTTCATCTGGATGAATAAAGGGGATTCCTGTAAGCGAATGCGGATGTAGTAAGACATGATCACCAGCAACACGGACAACAGAAAAGGAACACGCCAGCCGTAGTTGTTAAAGTCGGCCGGTGTCATGACAGAGCGGGTGATCAGTATGACGGCCAGGGAGACGAACAGCCCCAGCGTGGCGGTTGTCTGAATGAAGCTGGTGTAGTAGCCGCGGCGATGATTGGGGGAGTGTTCCGCCACATAGGTGGCAGCCCCGCCGTATTCGCCGCCCAACGCGAGGCCCTGTAATAAACGTAGTATCAGCACCAGCATAGGCGCCAGTACCCCGATGGTATGGTAACTGGGTATCAGGCCGATGGCGAAAGTAGAGCCGCCCATGATCAGCAGGGTAAGGAGGAAAGTGTATTTCCGGCCTACCAGGTCGCCGAGGCGGCCGAAAACGATGGCGCCGAAGGGCCTTACGATGAAGCCTACAGCAAAGGTGGCCAGCGTAGCGATGTACGCCAGTTCCGGATTGCTGGGCGGAAAAAATTTTTCCGAAATAATGGCCGACAGGCTGCCGAAAATGTAGAAATCGTACCATTCTATCAGTGTACCGGCAGAAGAGGCCATGATCACCTGCCAGATGGTTTTAGTCCCGGTTTGTTGCATTATGAGATTTTTTAAGCGATGGGTTTTGGTTGTCGGTTAAGGGAAAAAGATAGGAAATAATTATTATGGGTGCAAGTGCCGGCACAGGAATCTTGAACGGAATAAAGCCTTATCTTTAATGACAGCTGCTATAAACTATGATGAACCAGGGACAGTTATTACATTTCAGTAGATTATTTTTTACATTTTTATTCAGTCTGTTGTTTTTCTGTACTGGCCTACAGGCGCAGCAGCCTGCCCATAACGGCCCCAGGATAGGGCTGACGCTCAGTGGAGGCGGCGCCCGCGGCCTTGCGCACATCGGCATCCTGGAGGCCATTGACAGCGCAGGGCTCAAAATCGATTATCTCACGGGAACGAGTATGGGTAGTATTGTGGGCGCGCTCTATGCCATGGGCTACTCCGGCGATTCCATTGAGGCCGTGGCCCGGCGGCTGGACTGGAACAGCCTATTTACCAACCAGCCGGTATTGACAGATGTTTCCTACGAAGAAAAAAGCGAGTACAACAAATATATTATCGAGATACCCTTTGAGTATGGCCGTCCCAAGCTGGCTTCCGGTGTTATTTCCGGTGAGGCCCTGTGGCTGGAGCTGGCGAAGCTCAGCTGGCCGGTGAAGGACAAAAAAGATTTTTCGACGTTTGATATCCCCTTCAAATGTATTGCCACGGACGTGGCCACAGGCCAGGTTGTTACGCTGGATTCAGGAGAGATTGTGACGAGTATGCGTGCCAGTATGGCCATTCCTTCCATTTTTACGGCGGTAAAAATAGGGGACCGCAAACTGGTAGACGGTGGCGTGGTCCGTAATTTCCCGGTGATCACCGCCAAAGACATGGGGGCAGACATCGTGATCGGCTCCAATGTGAGCGGGGGACTGCGTAAGGCAGATCAGCTGGTGACCCCTTTTGATATCCTGTACCAGCTGGGATTTTATAAAGACGCTGCTGATTTTGAAAAAGCCCGGAAACTGTGCAATATCTATATTCCGATCAATGAAGAGCTGGAAAGCTATTCTGCGGCCGCTTTTGGCAGTGTGGACTCTATTATCGAGATTGGCAAACGGAAAGGGCGGGAGATGTACCCGGCGTTCAAACATCTGGCAGACTCGCTGAATGCGCGCCTTGAAGTGGTGAACCGGCTGCCGTTTGCGGCTGATATTGAATTGAGCAGTATCCATGTGTCGGGGCTGGTACATTCCGATGAGAAATTTTTCCTGCAAAGGCTGCACCTGAAGCCCGGTGGCTGCTACACCAATGCGCAGCTGCGCGAGGCCATCCAACGGGTGTATGGCACCCGCTTCTTCAAACTGATCACCTATAACCTGCATCCCGAAGGTTACGGTCAATACAGGATGGAAATTACTGCAGAAGAGAACCCGCTCACCTACGTTAAGTTTGCGATCAACTATAACACCCTTACCGGCGCCAGTGCTATACTCAACCTTACGCAGCGGAATTTTATCGTGCCTAACTCCCGGTCTTTTGTGAGCGTGGCCGTGAGCGAAAACCCGCGGCTGGAGGCGCAGTATTTCAAGTACCTGGGACGCAGCCGCAGCTTTGGTTTCGGGCTGGGCGCCTATTACGAAAATACCGGACTGACGTTTTATGATGAAGACCTGACCAAGATGCAGCCCTATCGCAATAAGTACGCGAATGTAGACATCAACCTGCAATATTCTCCCAGCGGTAATGTTGCTTTCGGCGCCGGCACACGGTGGGAGTACATCAAATTCAAGCCGCAGTATTCGACGTTTGTGGAGATAAGGGGCAGTACCAACCAGCTGAACAGCTATGCTTTCCTGGGCGTAAATTCTGTCAACCGCAAGGTGTATCCTACCAGCGGGTTGCTGCTCAACATAGAGGGTGGATATATCTACAACCAGCATTCCGGTATCAATGTCAATAACAGCGGATTTCCGCTGGACCTGGACAGCGCCGGCGTCCGGTTCAATGACTATCAGCGGTTGCTGGTCAATGCCAAATACTACGTGCCGTTGGGGCGGAAATCAGCCTTGCAGTTCAATGGTAACCTGGGATGGAATTTTAACTATCATGAATCGGTCGTAAGTGCTTTTGTCGTGGGCGGGATGAATGATGTGGTCCGTAACCAGGTGCCGTTCGTGGGAGTGTTTGAAGGAGAGGTGATGTCTTCAAAGGTGGCGGCAGTGCAGGCAGCATGGCAATATGAAATTATACGGAAGTTTTATGCGATACCGAGAGTAGGGGCGGCTTTGTACAACAGCAGCCTGATTGGTGCCGAAAGTACTTACAGCGGGTTGACAGGTTATGGGCTGGGAGCGGGATACGCCAGTTTCCTGGGGCCGATAGAAGCCACGATGATGTATAGTGATCAGTCGGGCAAGCTGAAGTTTTATGTCAATCTCGGGTTTAACTTTTAATTTTTTTATTTTGATAGTTTGATATTTCACCGGGCTGTTATGATGAAAGGCCCCGTGAAATATCAAAATAAAAAAATATTAGTGCATACGGTCACCGCGCACTTCAATATTCTTCAGGATTTCGGCTTCCATTTTCAGCCATTCCTCCCATCTTTTACGTACTTTTTCTTCCGGGAAATATTCATTGGCCAGATCGATAAACAGCCTGTAGTGGCCGGCTTCGGAAATCATGAAGCGGCGGTAGAAGTCGCGCAGGTATTCATCTTCCAGTCCTTCGCTGAGCAGGCGGAAGCGTTCGCAGCTGCGGGCTTCGATGAGGGCGAAGATCAGCAGGGCGTCGAGGAAGGCATCATCTGCGCTGCCGCCTTTGACGCGGTTGTCCATGAGGGCGTTCACATAATCGTCTTTCCGTTGTTTCCCCAGGGGGAGGCCTCTTTTCTTCAACTCGGCCAGTACCTGCCGGAAATGTCCCCATTCTTCCGTGACGATGGGCGCCAGTTCCGCTACCAGTCTTTCTCTTTCCGGATTACGCTGGATAAGGGAGATGGCGGAGGAGGCAGCTTTCTGTTCACAGTAGGCATGGTCCGTGAGGATGTCCTGCAGGGAGATCGCTGCGAGATTCACCCAACGGGGATCGGTAGGTAATTTTAATCCGAGTATGGATACTTTGCTCATGTTTTCGCTTTCTGGTATTGATTATTTTTGTCGTGCGAAGATAGTATTGAATCTGTTAATTTGCTAAAAGCCCATTTGTATATGCACAGAAGTCCAGAGCCGTTTTTGTTGCAGCCGTTGTTACAGCGGCGTGAACATCATTCATTCCGGGAGTTGCGGTTGCCGGGCCAACTTGTTGATTTCTGTTCCAATGATTATCTGGGACTGGCGCGCAGTACCGCTTTACAGGAGAAGGTCCGCGAGCTGCAGCAGGAGCGGCCGGTATGGCATGGCAGTACCGGTTCGCGGTTGCTGGCTGGCAACTATCAATGGATCAATGACGTGGAAGCTGATTTGGCGGCCTTTCATCAGGCTGACGCTGCGCTGATTTACAATTCTGGTTATGATGCCAACTTGGGTCTTTTTTCCAGTGTGCCGCAGAAAGGCGACACGGTGGTATATGACCAGCTGGCGCATGCCTCTATCCGTGATGGCATGCGTTTGTCCAATGCGCAGACCTTTTCTTTCCGGCATAATGATATGGACGATCTCCGTAAAAAGATCAATAATGCCAGTGGCAACTGCTTTGTGGCTGTGGAGTCGGTTTATTCGATGGATGGCGATATGGCGCCTCTGCAGGCCATTGTATCGTTATGCAACGAATATGGAGCATACCTGATTGTGGACGAGGCCCATGCCACCGGTGTGGCGGGTCCGAAAGGAGCGGGGCTGGTACAGGCACTGGGCCTGGAAGACGCCTGTTTTGCACGGGTGCATACCTTCGGTAAAGCAGTGGGCTGTCATGGCGCTGTAGTATTAGGTTCTGCCACATTGCGGGACTACCTGATCAATTTTTCCCGGTCGCTTATTTATACCACCGCCTTGCCGCCGACGGCCATCGCCGCTATCCAGGCCAGCTACAGTCTTTTTCCCTATATGGATGAAGCCCGTGCCCACCTGTCGGCCCTTATCCGGCAGTTTAGGACCGGCGTGCATTCGTTGACGTTATTGCCCGGAGAGACGCCTGTTCAGGGCGTATTGACGCGGGGAAACGAGAACACGCGTACTATTGCGGCCATGTTGCAATCGGCCGGGCTGGACGTGCGGGCCATACTGCATCCGACGGTGCCACAGGGCGAGGAGCGGTTGCGGATCGTGTTACATAGCTTCAACACGCAGGAAGAAACGGACCTGCTGATAAAAGTCTTATTGCATTAGCTCGTTTGACGAAAAAATGGCGTATTTTACATATATACATCTGAGCTACTATTTATGAGAATCATCCCAGCAGTTATCACCGCCGCCGTTACATTGTCTCTTACCTATGCGCTCAACACCAAGCTGGGTAAGCTTCCCCCGATGGGAAAATTGTTAAGCCCGCAAACAGGTTTCTGGCAGAATGCAGAAGTAATAGGAGAGCGGCCACATGAGAAGATGGTATTGCCCGGTTTGACCGGAAAAGTGGAGGTATGGTACGATGACCGTGCCGTGCCGCACATCTTCGCTGAAAACGAAGCAGATGCTTATTATGTGCAGGGATACGTAACTGCGCGTGACCGCCTCTGGCAGATGGAGCTGCAGACATTTGCCGCTGCCGGCCGGTTGTCTGAGATATTAGGGCCCGGGATGGTGAACTACGACAGGAGCAAGCGCCGTGACGGGATGGTATACGGCGCAGAGCGGTCAGTAGCCGTGATGGAGGCTGACCCGGCCACCAGGACAGCCATTCACTCGTATGCCGACGGGATAAATGCCTTCATTGCCCAGCTCACGCCCGCCACACTGCCGGTAGAATACAAGATCCTCGATTATAAGCCGGAGAAGTGGGACGTGATCAAATCCGCCCTGCTGCTCAAGTACATGTCGGCCGACCTGGCCGGGTCCTGCAATGACCTGGAATTTACCAATGCGCGCCGGTTGTTCTCTATGGCCGATTTCAACCTGTTATACCCTGATTTCCAGGACACATTAGATCCCATTATTCCCAAAGGAACATCTTTTGCGGCTGCTTCCGCCAAAGCGGTGGCGCCGCCGGACAGCGTGCTGGCCGTCGATGCCGCATATATGAAGTTTAAGCAGGACAAACCCGATCCTGACAATGGCAGTAACAACTGGGCCGTAGGCGGCAGTAAAACCCGCTCGGGCGCGCCCATCCTCTGTAGCGACCCCCATCTGGGACTTAGCCTGCCTTCCCTCTGGTACGAAGTACAGATCCATACCCCCGGCATGAACGTCTACGGCGCTTCCCTGCCCGGCGCACCCGGCGTGATCATCGGCTTTAATGACCATATCGCCTGGGGCGTTACCAACGGCGAAGAAGATGTGAAAGACTTTTACCGGATGCAGTTCCGCAACGGTAAAAAAGAATACTTGTTCAACGGCAACTACCGCCCGGCAGACCTGCGGGTGGAAGCCATCAAGGTAAGAGGCGGCGCTACTGTATATGATACCGTGGCTTACACCGTATTCGGACCAGTCACCTTCGACAACACCTTCCCGGAAAAAATAACCGGACAGACTTTCCTCGCCATGCGCTGGAAAGCCCTGGATTCCTCCAACGAGCTGCGCACTTTCTATCGGCTCAATAAGGCCCGTAATTACGAGGATTACCTGGAGGCATTGCGCACATACACCTGCCCTGCACAGAACTTCGTATTCGCCGATAAAGGCGGTGATATCGCCATCTGGCACAACGGCCAGTATCCGCTGCGCTGGAAAGACCAGGGTAAATGGATCATGCCCGGCAACGACAGCACCTACGCCTGGCAGGGATATATTCCCCATGATGAGCTGCCACATATCAAAAATCCGGAACGTAACTTCGTCAGTTCCGCTAATCAGCGTCCTACTGACAACACGTATCCTTACAATCTGTACAGCTCCGACTATGACCTGTTCCGTGGTGAGCGGATCAACCGCCGCCTGGCCGAGATGAACCAGATCACGCCACAGGACATGATGACGCTACAGAATGACAACAAAAACCTGTTTGCCGCCGCAGCCATGCCGCTCATCCGCAAACATATAGATACCGCCGCGCTCACCGATGATCAACGCCCTTACTGGCAGTTGTTGTCGCAGTGGGACTGTGTCTCCTCTCCCGACAGCAAGGCCGCTACCATCTTCAATTCCCTGTGGGGAAAACTGACAGACACCATTTTCCTGGACGAACTGGAGCCGAAAGATTCTACCATACTGGCCATGCCGCAGGCCACCACCGCTTTACTGATGTTGCTGCGCGACAGCGCCGTGCATTTTGTGGACAATATCAACACTCCGCAGAAAGAAACATTGTCAGGCCTGGTACAGGGCTCTTTCACTTCCATCATCAAAGAAATGGCAGAGTTGAACAAAGCCGGTAAACTGGAGCTGGGCAAAGCCCGTGGAACAGATATCCGCCATCTCTCCCGTGGCATACCAGCCTTCAGCGCCTTACACCTCAATACCGGCGGCGGGCAACATATCGTCAATGCCACGAAGCGCTTCCACGGCCCTTCCTGGCGTATGGTAGTACAGCTCTCAGATAAAACAGAAGCATACGGCATCTACCCCGGCGGACAAAGCGGTAACCCCGGAAGTCCATACTACGATAACGCTGTCAATGACTGGGCCGTTGGCAAGTATTACATGCTGCACGTATTTGACCATCAGGAAAAAGATGACCCGCTCATCCGCTACAAGGTGGTGTTTACAGGCAAATAGGAAAAATTTTTAGAAAAGAATTTGGAAGAAAAGTAATTATTCCTATCTTTGCACTCCGTTAAACAAACGGGGTGTTAAGATTCCGTAGCTCAGTTGGTAGAGCAATACACTTTTAATGTATGGGCCCTGGGTTCGAGTCCCAGCGGGATCACAGATAAGATTATCAAAGGAAATTAAAGCCGCTTGAATCGTAGGATTTATGCGGCTTTTCTGTTTTTGGTATGAAAAGATAAATCATATCAAACGAATCTGAAAGGATACAAAAAAGGATACACAAAAAAAGTCTAAGTTTAGTGTCCAAGATAGGAGGCAATGTAATGCTGTGGAACACGGTTTACAATTTCGGTCTTTCTTTTATCAGGATGGGGTAACGTTGTTGTGGTGTATCCATGTAGACGAAATGAAATACTTCATATAGTCGAATGTCCTCTCAAAAACTTTATCAATAAACATATCCCTTAAATGTGGAATTTCTTTGATCTTGTCCAGAATCCTGCTTAAATTTCTTTTGTAGACATACCATACCACACTCGGTTCAATGGCTTCAATATTTGTCTGGCTCGGAATATTTTTCCGGAAACTTTCAATAGAGCCAACCGTTTCATTCTCGAAAAAGAACTGGGAAGTAACGTCCTTACCTTTATTGTTAAACCACACACGGATGCAGCCCTTTTCAATCAGGAACATTTTTTTGAGATCTCGCCTTCATGTAAAAGCGTGGTTTTGGCAGCAACTTCCAGGCGGTGGAAGCAGCTTTTCTTCTTTTTTCATTTTACCACAATCCTGCCCCCTTCTTGAAATATGCTGCTGCTTTTCCTTCCCGGCGAGGTTATTAGATAATGTAATCACCCGTTAAATTCTCTGTCAAATAGTTTGCTAATTTTGTCTCTCTTTGCTTTTCGTTCAGCTGTTGTTAAAGTTTGTGTATGAATTTCTTCATCAGCTTTCCCAGTCTCCAGCAATAACGGTTTTGTATAAGCAATCATCTTTTGCTCATAATCATCTATGGCCTCCTGAATCGTAGAAAATTCTTCAGAGGTAAGATTAGTAGCCAAGGTTAGGGCATCAAGGAGGCCTAGATTTACTCCCAGCCCACCAAATGGAGGCATAACGTGTGCGGCATCGCCAATCAAAGTAACATTGGCGTGTGCCTTCAAATTATCAAACGCTGAAAGGAGCCGAAATGGAAACCCATGGAATTCGTCGGTCCCATAGAATAATTCTTTAAAAATTTCACTCCAATCACTATATCGATCTATAAGAAAATTTTCGACGCCGACAGTATCCTTAAAGTTTAACGCTCTGGTTTTAAATGAATCCGGCTCGCGAAAAGTTACATAGTAATTGAGATGCCCATTTCCTTTCGTATGCACAAACAGGGTCTTTTTATCTTCTACGATGGCGAGATTTCCGCTATTGATCAGCTTATAAAAATTAGGTGTACTAATCTCCGGATAAAAGATCTCCCCTTCAATACAATACGTTCCGGTAAACTTGGGTTTTGCGTCTGTGACGGACGCTCTTGCCTTAGACATAGATCCGTCAGCAATGATGACGAGATCAGCTGACTCCGATGCTCCAGACTCGAAATGGATCACCGGCAAATGATCAGTCATGCTCACGCTTATCACGTGAGAATCCCAGATTACAGTGTTTGGATAGAGGCTTTTCAAGAGTATATTCCTAAGATCCGGACGGTCAATTTCGGGGCGGATATACAGGTTGTCGCCACTTGGTGCCAGTTCGATGAGTATATTTCCATCCTTATCGCCCATCCTTTCAGTGGTAGGCCTGGACCATTGATAAATTTCTGCTAAAAGGCCAGCCTCTTCTATCGCCTTTTGACCGGTATCTTTATGAATATCCAGTGTTCCGCCAAGCATACGGGCTTCCGCATTTGTATCGCGTTCATAAACTACGACGTTTGCACCTTTCATTTGTAAAAGACGGGCAGCAGTTAAGCCTACCGGGCCACCACCGATAATTGCTATTTTTTTGTTTTGAATGAGATATGCCATAATCTTATAATCTTGATTTGAAACCCAAAGTTAAACATAGATAGTATGCTAAAATACCTGTAAATTGCCAAAAAATAGCTCAAAAGAGGATGGCTAAAATTGAAAAAACCGAAACGGGCCAAGACAAGATTACAGAGAATACAGCATTCATTCCCGATAATGCAGAGCGAAATGTGAAGCTGCCGATACCAGCACACCTGGGAAAAGGCTATATGATGATTGTTGAACTTGGCAAATCCATGAATCTGATGATTCACAATTATCAACTTTTAGTAGCGCTGGAAGGACAAAAAAAAAGTGACCCTCTTAAGAAAGATATTATTGTTTTCAGTTTTCGCAACGTATTTAAAGGAGACGATGTTGAAAAAAATAATTTTAATACCCCTCCAAAATCAAAAGGTGAGACTACGGCAGTACAAGTAAGTACATGTGATATGAACGTTAGCTTTTCTTATCCACCCAACACGATAATTAACAGTTTGGTTATATCGGTTCACAAAGAATTTTTATTAGACCTCATATATACTTTCAATGAGAAAAGCCTTTTACAGAAAATCATCTTGAATGATAAGCCATTCTTGTATGAAGAGTTTGTATCACCAGCCATTCGGGCTATTGCTTCAAAAATTTCGCTAACTGATATTAATAGCGAACTGTCTGTATTCAGTTTAAGAATAAGGTGTGAAGAGTTGATTTATTATTTTTTGCTGGAATTCCTTAAAAGGAAAAGTCTTGATTACTATCCGTTAAATCCCGCAGACGTAAAATTGGTATATCAGGTCAGAGATAACTTGCTTTCGGATCTTTCCATAACGCCTAATTTATCAGAAATAGCGAAATTTTCAGGAATAAGCGAAAGCAAACTAAACCGTATGTTCAAACAAATTTTTGGATCACCAATTTATAACTACCATCAGAAAATTAGAATTTCTGAAGCCTCCAAATTGCTTGAAGGCCATATGACCGTTTCCGAAGTCGGCTATAAACTAGGGTTTTCCAATCTAAGTCATTTTACCAAACTGTTTAAGCGATACATTGGAGAAAACCCAAAAACTTTCCAAAAAGCAAAAAGACAAACTAATGTGCAGACAGAAGAATGATTGAATACAGTGAAGAAGTTGTGATTTAGTCTAACAGTCGGGTTGATATTGTTCATCACGGGTCAAAATAGTTAAGGTTTTATCTCATAGCTAAGACGAATGGGGCCATCTGTTAGATTAAATCGACAAAAACAGGACAAAAGAGAGTGAATCTCATTTGTCCTGTTAAATCAGCATCATCCTTTCCAGTATGTGATAAGAGGCTGTCTATATTATTGAACAATCAGCTTCTTCGTGACCCTGCCTGTTTTAATGTCGATCACAACAATATAGAACCCTGCTTTAAGTCCCGAATCGATCACTAGCTGATTACTGCCACGAACTTGCTTTTCATAAACCACTCTACCCTGGTTGTCAAAAATTCTTACCAGCATATTTTCTGAAATTTTCGGAAGTAGAATGGTGAATTTTCCTGCTATTGAAGGGGTTGGATACAGACTAACAGCATCCTCACTCATACCGGCCTCCGATGCCATTTTTGCAAAGGATACGGCGCCTGCCCCCGGAACAAACGTAGAAAGATAATTACCGCTGATGACTTGTTGAGAAATGCCCGGTCCTTGCCAGCTTACCGCTACGTTATCTCCACCGCTGCCTTCCTTGTGAACTACTTCTATGTAATATTTCCGGCCCGCAGTCAGGTTGATGGCAGAAGACTGCTGTGTGCCGTATTTATTCCATTGCCTGGAATCGGTCCAGTCATTCACATAGGCTATTCTTGAGCTGTTGGCGGGGTTGTCGCTGGGGCTCAGGTATAAGTCGGTGTTATCATCTCCTGCGACCCAGAATGTATAGCTTCCGGTGGCAGGAGGGTGTATATATCCGCGGATCCTGGTGCCATAATTATCCGCCTGGTTTGTTGGGCCTTCCAGGCTGGTGAGCTGGTCTCTGCTGGTAGGATTGTTGGGGTAATTACTATTGGAGGTGAGGCTACTGATAGTAGTACCACTAATACCCGCCCATACTTCTCTCAATATAGTGCCAGTCGTAAGACTTATATTAAAGGTTTGTGTGCTTTGGCATCCGCCACTGTTGGTATAGGTGGCTACATAGCTCCCTGTTTGGTTGGCCTGCACATTTGAGAGGTATATTTCACGGGTGGAAGCACTGAAATTATTGGGGCCGCTCCAGCTCCAGGACCCTCCCTGTGTAGGTTGAGGACCAAACTGTACACTGTTTCCCACGGTTATAGTTGCGTTGGCTGTTTGCTGCCATGTTCCGCCATTGACCTGTACATAGGGGGTGATAGCCGTAGGTGTACAAGCAGCAGGCTCCCAGTAAATGATACCTCGTCCTCCGCCGGCACTCATATATACTCTTCCCGCAACATTCAGGTCTCCAATCAGCAAAGGAGCACCTGCAAATTGATGTGCATTGTCATTCAGTCTGGTCCAGGTACCCCCCTGATCGGTTGATCTGAATAGTCCTGTGATCCCTGATACTGTTCCCCAAATGAACACCGTAGGATAGTTGGATCCGGGTATTGCTTTTCCTATGCCAATCGATTTACAATAACTTACATTGGAAATAGTCATATAGGCAGCTCCGTAGTTGGTTGAATATTTTAACCCATTACCGCCAAGGGGTACCCATACATGCCCTTCAAAGCCGGGAACAGTCCGAATTTGGGCTGATTCCCACGGATAGTTCGCCGTTGACGCACCCGGTGTGCCTGCTACAGAAAAATTGATACCCTTATTGGAGCTTCTCAGAAGCTGCCCGTTAGAGGGATAGTATATATAAAAATAGTTCGGATTTACCTGATCAGCTACCGGCGCAGCATCTCCAAGTGATACACCGGAGCAGGCGGACCAGCTGCCGCCATTGTTCGTGGTATAGTAAGTCGTGGTTGAACCTCCGGGACAGTGTAGGATGGTGCCTCCATCTGCGCTAACGGCAATTTTTCCCTGCGCCCCCATATTGGTTGCAGCCCCCGTCCAGGTAGCGCCTTTGTCGTTCGAATAGTAAATAACGTTTCCCCCGTTGGAAGCTCTCACTACTTTGTTGGTGTTTCCTGCAGCGTAGGCAATGCTCTGGTTGTTTCCATCAGAAGGGGAAAGCTTCCTGGAGGGATAAGAAGTCAGCGGCTCATGTACAAAGCCCGTTACATCTCCAAAGGAGGAAATAAATGGTCCTCCGGGAATGCTAATACCGTCAAGGAACGCAGTTTCTTCGAGTCCGATTACATCATATTTCCAGGAAGGATTTGCAGCAGTAATATCGGAGCAGGTATATACACCGCCTCCACCAATGACGCGTACTTTCAATAAATTAGACTGATCAAACTCGATACAGTCCATCCAGTTAACAGCGCCGCCGTTTGTCCATGGAATGCCATTGCTATCATACGTAGCGTTTGTACCGTTCTTAAGTGTCCAGGATGATCCACCATCGGTAGAGAGAAAAATAAAGTCCCCCCAGCCGGTACCGAACTGGTTGTTCCAATACAAGCCGCAGGAAGAAACGATGACCCGGTTAACGTTCGTAGGATCTATACTTACTCCTCCATAGGCATAATCTTTCGAAGAAACAGGTGTAACGTTGGTCCATACACCAGTAGCGGTGTTGAGCTTATATACCTTCCCATTTCCTCCGCTAGACTGCGGGCCGGCATCATCAGAATAGGTAACATACATGGTCGTTCCTTGCAGCGCGGCCCGGTGCGGCATAAAGGTCGTCGTAGCGGAGATGTCGGTAAAAGTGGCGCCGCCATTGGTACTCTTATAGATATTGGCGCTTCCTGTCCGCGAGACACCTATGTAGATAGTTTGACTAGCTCCGCCTGCTACGCCACCAGATGGATCGAAAACAACAAAGCATATTCCGTTTTCATTGGCAGTAGTTGTTACGCCGTTCCAGGCGAGGTTCCAGGAAACGCCCCCATCTGTACTTTTCCAAAGTCCGTTAGCCCTCGTTCCACAGAATAATATGTTACTGTTTTGCGGATCTACTGCGAGCCGTTCTCCATTGCCGCGTCCATTGCCATTCCCGTGCGCCTTAAATTTAGCCGTAACATCTGTATAGGTGAAAGTATTTCCTTTGTCTGTAGATTTTAATATCGCCGTTCTACCACCGTTTATATAGGAGGTTCCGCAGAGCATATAAACATTATTGGCATTTTGCGGGTCCAATGCCAGGGCTTCTACACCAATAAATCCATTTTCCGATTCGTTAAGCCAATCGAGTAGTTGAATCCATCTATTGTTTGCCGCATCCCAGCGATAAGCGCCACCCACGTCCGTGCGACAATACCTGTCGCCGGTGGCCTTGTGCGTAACGATGCCTGTTACAAATCCCCCACCACCAACAGGTGCATTCTTCCAGACATATCCGGATTGGGCCTCCACCAGGTGGGACTGAAATAAAATAGCAGGAGAAAGTAAACAGAGAAAGGTCAGCGCCTTTTGCAGGACTTGCGACCATGTTTTAGCCGACATAGAACACGCGGCAACAAACGATTGCATTAGAGGTAACATTGTTTTCATAAAGCTTAGATAGTTTAAGTAAATCAAAACGGGAATTCCATATCAAATGATGGGTTGTACTTAAAGCTCTGGCGAGATAACGTAGCAGACAGGCCACCCGGAAAGGGCAGCACAGCAGGAGTATTTTCATAACAGGAATCTTTCTCTTATCTCAACAGAATGAAGTTACCATAATGCGTTTTAAAATGGGGTAGTTAAATGTTACAGAATATGGTGTGAAATGTTACATTTATGTCTGGTTTAAGGCGCACCCGGGTAAACTGCTTATATGATGCAGCCATGCCAATCTGGATTTTTGATCCGCTTTGAATGTATTTAATATAGAGAACGTAAATACTTCTTTTTATCAACTTCCAGAAATTGCCACAATTGGCAGGATTTCTTTTTCTATGAGTTTGTGAAAGCAGGAATTTTGGGCAGACAATAGGTGAAGCGACCTTCTATAACTGGAAGGCAAAATATGGAGGCTAGTGACGTAAAACGTCTCAAAGACCTTGAAGCCGAACATGCGGAGCTGAAGAAGATGTATGCAGGGTTATGCATTGAGAACCGGGCCATGATTACAGAGTCATCCGCGGGGATGATACTGTGGTGCAGGGCGCATTATCTGCTTTGGTTGAAAAACATGTGGATATTGTTTATCAGGCTATTTCAATAATGACAGAATCAAACAATAACTAAACGGCTTGAGACCAGTACAATACAGAACTCAAGCCGCCTAACTAAAAAAGCTGTCTAACTTTTCGGGGGCACTTTATTTGAGACGCCCTCTTTATTTTTATCAATAGAAATTCTACCTTACCTCCAGCTTATAAGGCGGCGTATCCGCCGCAACCAATGCTCTGAACTGTTTGAAGCGTTCTGTATTCTGTTTCTCCCGGCCAAAAATCTCCAGATGAAATTTCATTCCGCTGACCTCTTCCTCCGTGTACTGATTCAGACTAACGGCTCCGGATATTCCCAGATGCGCCTGGCAATTAGCACAACCACCAACATCCCAGCGGCTCAGTACAGACTGATAACCGACAAGATATCTTTTGCCATCCCCTTTGGTGGCATATACACCAACAATAAAGGAGCCTTTGATACCTCCTCTGCTAAGCCCTGAAATATAGAGATGCAGATTGCTTCTCTTTGACTTGACAGCCCTGGCAGCTCTTGCAGCTGCAACAACATCGTTTTGCGACAATGAGCCATCGCTATAGGTATAATTCAGCTGTGACTCAATATCTATGCAGTCTTCTGATGTGAAATAGGTAGTATCTGCTTTTATAAATGGTTTCAGTGCAGTTGTCATAGTCAGTGTTTCATTCTCCGTTTGCCCGTTGGCAGGGCCTTGTCCGGCGCCGCCATTGAAACCATTTGAGGTACCCAGATCTGCGGAGTCTTCGATGATGTCAAAACGCTCTGTAAAACCCTGCTTTTGCTGCCATAACCAAAACACACGATCTATATTACAGTGGTGGAAAAAGAAGATAGGGTCCAGGCCTGCCGTATCATTTTCACCCATATCACCATTTGCGTCCGGTAGCTGAGATGCGTCATAGCCTCCGTTATTTATACCGGTAGGAAGAGTAAAACCACCAACTGCCAAATGAATATCGTTGTGCGGATGCTCCAGTGCAGTGTACCCCTGACCATAATAAGCAGCAGATTGCGTATTGGAAAATATTGTATAATTAGGAGCGTCAAGACAATCACTGAATGACTTTGCTATACCTGCCGGTCGTGTTGTTCCGTCTCCCGGGCCACATCCGGGTATGTAGTAAGTCACATTATTAAGCCATTGTAATACATTCGCATTCAGCAAGGCAATATTGGCGTTTGGATCAAAGAAATTAGCATTATACTCGTAAGTAGTAGCTTGGGCCTCCGGCGTGCCCACAAGGCCAGACAGCGGGTATCTTACTGTTTGGTAACCCTGTGGTTTGCTATAAACCGAGTCGTCGTTGTTCACCTGGTCAGTTATTTCTTTAGGGAATGTAAATGAGGCCAGCGGATTATCGATGGCATTATTATCATCAGGTACAATTCCCTTATCACGCAAACACTCCGGGAACTCTCCCTTGAATGTAAACTTCGGAGCTGTAAGCGCACGCGGTATACCATATGTGGTTGAATAAGAATCTGTCTCGTCCCAATAGGGTTGCATTACGTCCTCACAACCAGGAGTGGTCTGCAGGGCTTTTTCCAGCTTGTATACATATACCCTGTGCCAGGTTGGGAAAAGCACATTCTGGTGATTACAGTAACCACCCCACCATTCCGGGTTTGTAGCGCCTTCCCCGGCAAATGGTTCTCCGTGATACCCGCCTATCACAAAAAAAGAGTTAGGGTCAGTGGGGGGTAACGCTTTAATATACGCCCATGCTGTCATTAGTTTTTCCAGATCATTATTGATGCCTGCATCATAATCATTCTGAATTTCAATTATAGAGCGGCGAACGCCTATGCCATTTTTTTTCATAGTTAAGCAATTTTGTGTTTCTTGTGAATGAGTTTCAAGGATACATTGGGGAAATTATTCAGTAAAGATCCTGTCAGGATCATGCCAACGCCCGCAACCAGCGACCATTGTGTGCCAGGGAAGAATGCGCGGCTGCTCATAATAAAAACCGCACCCAGCATGCTGATAAGGAAAGGCAGGTATCCTGCCACTCTTATCCGCTTATACAAAAAGAAAAGATGTATCGCCAGGAAGATCATCATTACGGGCAGCAGCCATTTCATATAAGGTAGCTTCGCCAATCCCAGGCTACCGAACATGCTCATATAAACAGCCCAGCACATAGGACATTTCGGGAAAAAAGCAATCAGGATGCTCAGTATGACCGAAGGTACGCTCCTGACGGTTTTCGAGGGTATCGTCCCCGATGATTGCTGCTCACCGGAATGCCTGACATGGCAATTACAAGTGTTGCATTCATTTAAATTTTCCATAGCCTATATTAATGTTGTAAAAGAAAAGGCTGAAAGATATTTATACGTAATTCAGCCACGGAAAAGGGTTTTAGAAGAATTAGCAGGACCATCTCTGCAATGGTTGCTATGAAAGAAATAGGAGATGCCATTTTTCATAAGACAACATTTTATGGGTAAGACAATCAGTATACTCATGCACTGGAAGAGATCAGAGAGCGGGAAACGCAGTAGCATAGCTCCGCCAAAGACACGCTATGCATGCCGGTTCAGCCAGGACAATAAACTCAGATAATTGCAACAATGCAAAATACTGGCATCAATACGCGGGTATTATAATAAAAGAGGTTGTGAACTTTGGTTATATGAGGTTTAAAATGTTAGTTGAAAATGCTATGGGTAAACACTTACATTGAATCATTCAAATAGAGCTGATGTCTTTTTGGTGATCGGTGGTAACTGAAGCTGTTAAAAAATAATTAGTCCTAAAATTTTTTTCTTTTAAATTAGTAGGTTTACTAACTATTGTTATGGAAGATCCGGTTTTACTATAGTAAGAATAAGGACTTTCTGAGAAATAATTTAATCTCTAAATATCAACGTATTCCTTTTTTATTTCTGCTTTCTCCAGCTTTTCAAATGCATCTATATACACTTTCGTTTTGTCGTCTGTTCTGTCGATATCTGGTACTTTGTCCGGCTGTCGTATCCATCAGGAAATAGAAAAGAAGTCTTGCAGAAATGAACGCCTAAAGGAAAGTTAATACAGGACTGCCTTCTGAGGGTAATTCCACAACATTTGTATTACAGTTATTTGAGGTTTAGAGTGATGAAAAAAATGGTAATCCATTACTTTTATGTAATCGAAAATAGATAAAAAAAACATTTAGTCAAGAGGGTTGCCAGAGCGAATTTTAAATGTGTATTAATTTTGTATGTGTTTAAAGAATAATTTGATTGTTGGTACAGATGGTTTGGTCGATGCATCTATTTTGGCGGAAGTGTGGCCGGGTAAAAAAAGGGGAAAAATACCCGTCAAAGTCGAATTGGTGAAATGACGATTAGTCATTGCTACAAACGGCTCAGGACACTATCAGTTGCGGGACTAATTTTTTTCCAAAATCAGTGTGCTTGCCTGGTGACGTAGACTACGATATAATCCCAGCGGGACCACCACAAGAATACCAAAGGAAATTAAAGCCGCTTAAATCCTACGATTTAAGCGGCTTTTCTACCAACTTAGCAGGCTATGAACGCAAGTCAAGATTTATCAATCCCCTTCACTGGTAGGGCTCTTTGAATCCCCAGCGGCAGGGGGACCATTTGCGTTGGTATACCTATTTATTTACAATGACCTTTCCAATCAGTATTTTCCCCGTCTTTATTCGTACCTGGATGGTGTAAATACCGGTTGGAACGGAAGATGGCAGTTGTACATAATTAGCTTTCAGTACACTTTGATAAACAGGTTTACCCTGGAGATCATGTATTCGGATAATACTGCCTTCCAAATTCTCCTTATGGCGTATCTGAAGCCTGCCGCTGGTTGGATTAGGATAACACTCGAGCAACTCCGGTGATGTGCCGGCAGTTTTCCTGACGGACAGGCACTGATTAACGACCACCTTCACTTGTTTTCTTACCGGATATTCACATTCGTAACCCGCACTCGCATAATAGGTCCTGGTGGTTGTTGGACTGACCTTGAAATAGTTGCCTGTAAATAATAGATTCCCGCCTGTTGGAGCATCATACCACCTAATAATTGATAATGTAAATACGGGAACAAATGCATGTAACGTAGTGCTGTCATTCAAACATATATTAATGCTGTCTGCATCAACGCTTGGGCGTTGGGACGAACCACCCATGTTATAGGATTTATAAATGGTATCAGACCTGCATCCGGAAACAGGATCAACTGCCTGCAGGGAGACATTGACCTGGGAGGGTACAGGAGGTAAGAATGCCGGGGGCGTAATAGTACCACTATTGGTGATCAGATAAGCGGTGTCAAGAAATATACCTGAAAAATTTTTGTACAATACGTGTACGCGATAGTTGAAGCCTGCCTGATGGTTTTGGACCGTTAATGTCTGACTGCCGCAAACCATTCCCTGGGGAACAGTATATACCGGGTCAGGTAATTTGCGGACTACTGCAGTCGCGGGGACGCGAACAGGATATTCACATTGATAGGCAGCGGTCACATAATAGGTGGTGGTAGTAGCAGGACTTACTTTGAAATACTTCCCGGTGCCCAGTAAATGACCTCCTGTAGGAGCATCATACCAACGGATAATAGCGATATCATCACCAGGATCATTATGGATAAATGCATGAAGAGTAGCACTGTCTCCTTTACAGATGATGACACTGTCTGCGTCCAACGCTACATAAGTGGCATGGCCACCTATGCTAAAGGCCATATGTACACTGTCTGACTGGCAGCCGGTGAGGGCGTTTACCGCCTGTAAATAGATGTCAACGTTAGCGTTGAAGAAATATGCAATGTCTGCCACATTTACAATGCCACTGTTGGTTACAGTAAAAGAAGTGTCTTTTATGAGACCAAAAAGTCCGGAATATTTAAGGCGTACATTATAATTTATACCAGACTGATAATTGGTCACGGATATGGCGGTATTGCCACAGGCAATAGACTGGGGTACCGAGTACACGGGATTGGCAGGCCTGGGATTGACAACTACCTTTACCGGAGTGCGCTGACTTGTACATCCTCCGCTTTCTCCTTCAACATAATAGGTGGTAGTACTTGGAGGACTGACAGAAATGGAATAATCGCCGGGGTCAGATGAGATCTGGTTTCCCCCTGTTGCTGCATCGTACCAGCGGTATATGGTGTTGACATTACGCAGTGGACGTATTTTTACAGTATTACCCTGACATATTGTAGTATCTTTTGCAGGTATGGTTACTGGTGCCGGTAATGACTGTTTACGCAGTGCATAATATATCCTGAAGTTTCCCAGCAGGCCGGCCAGTCCTGTATTATAGGTTATTACTACCCTGTCAAATGATTGACCGGGACGTAATAAAAGTTCTGCCTGCGTATTATCCGGCAGAATATGTATTTGCGCTGCGGAGGGAGAGAGGGAATCGTTATTGGCAGTGCTGCCATTGTACGTACGTACGGTAATATTGCTAAAAGCACCGACGCTCAATGAATAAGTACTGGCCACTTTTATAATGAGTGAATCGCAGGCAGCACTTCCTGCGGAAGGAAAAATCAGTGTTTGGGATAATTTTGCACTTAATAATTCTACCGGCACCACAAACTCCGAGTAATTGGTGAGATCAGTATCAACGGCATTGTTGGGGTTATTGATACTGCATAACAAGCATAAACCGGTGATGGAATTGGATTGGCTATTCGCGTATACGGTTTGTCCGTAGCTGCCGGAAGGAAAAAGGGATACGAATAACAATAGTAGCACAGAATTAAAAAAATATAGAGATGTTTTCATGTGGTAGGATTTATTTGATAGGTAATTGAGAGAGTACCGGTAATAAGGTTTTCAGGAAAGGCCAGGCTATAAGTCAAAATTCGTATATAGTGCTGCTTCTGCCCTGCGCTGCAAGATTTAAAATCAATTTGGGCCGGGATTTTGCGGTTTTCATGCTGTCGGAGCCCCGGGCGCCGTATTGCCTGACTTGTCTCTATTTCCTGGCGATGTGGATGTTGTAGCGGCATCTGCTATGTTCATCTAATTCTTCTACTTGAAGGTCTGCCTGATATGATATATGCCATGCGCTGCAAACGCCATAGAAAAATGGAGTCAGGATTGGCCAGGTTATGTGTTTTGTCAGATTAAGCATTTGTGCGGAACGGTGGTATCTGTCGGTGCCGGTTAGTATTAGCGTTACTTCATCCGACTGGTATGTTGTTACATTAATTTTGTATTCCGGGCTGGAAACATAAATAGCAGATATAAATACATTACAAATTCCGCAGGCATCCCGGGGGATAGCGGGATCTATGACCAGTGCCTGTTCTGCTTTTCGCCTTCCTATTTCAAATACCGCTGATTGGGAGATAGCATCAATGCCATCGTTGCCGTATCTTCTGGCAATTCCAGATAATAGCAGTCCGTAGAAAACGGATGTTATGTCCGATAGTCCTAATACCAACTCTTTGACAGTTGCCGGAAAAAAGAGGCGAAGGATATTAATGGAATCAACGTCTTCATGAAACTGGTCTTCTCCCCGCAATTCCTTTATATGTTGATAAACGGGGTGGTTATTCAGATATTCTTCATAATTGGGTTGCATAAAGTTATTTTTAAATGGTTTATTGGGCCAGATATCCGCCGTCTACTGGGAAGTAAGCTCCACGCTATGGGGTTGATATGTAGTGTTAGGATGCTGGTGTTTGGGATATACACCGATGCCTTGAAAATTTTTTTTAAAGGGTATTTGGATAGTTTGTAAGGAATCCTTCTGTATTGATTTGTAGGATGAAGGTAGTGAGGAGTTAGTTACTTACACCTCAGTGGAGAAAAATTGACAGAATTTCTTTAAAGGAGGTGAGGTTATTATTCATTACGACGAAAGATCTCTGCTGCTTATATTGGGCCTTGTGCACATATATGTTGGGGTGAAATAAATTTGACAGGAACTTTTTAGCCATAACGCCGTTCTCGTTTTGATTCGATTTGTGCTGTGGAGGTTCCTGCATTGTTAACCAAGCCATCAACTTTAGGAAGCCTGTTTTAAGACAATCAACGTCAGCTTGTCGGCCTGCCTGTGCATGGCAATACCCATAATGACGGTATCTGTGGCCTGTGCGCAGCAGGACGTATCAGAGAAAACCGTTAATGCCGGACTGATCTATAACACCGGCAAAGATTTGCTGAGAGAGAAAAAATTGACGCTGCCATCGGCCGGTTCACCGAAGCGATAGCCCTTTATCCGACTGATTCGGCCTATGCTAACCTCGGATGGGCCTATATCCGGAAGGGAGACGATAAAAATGCCCTCTTTGCGCTCAACAAAGCCATTGAACTCAATCCGGACGCCACACAGTACCATTACAACCGCGCGCTGGCCTATTATCAAAAGGCAGCATATGAACAGCCCGTCGCGGACTTTACGACGGTGATCAGCAAAGAAACCCAACATGCGCTGGCCTATCGTCAGCGGGGAAATCTGTATATCTATATGAACCAACCCGCATTGGCCGTTGTGGATTTAACGAAAGCAAGAGAGACAGGCCCCAGGGACGCCGAAAGCTATGCTGCACGCGGTCCAGCCTCATACAGGCAGGGGGGGAGCTATATCGTCAAACGGATAAAAAACAGTTGGCGGCGGCTGATTTTAGAAAAGCGGCAACCATGATGCTCGCCTGATAGCTAAAAAAATCTTCATCTCCTGATAATATAACCAGGCAACCAGCGTTACTTGTCTACCGTATAATATAATTGTCACTTTAACAATTGTAATTGAAAAACCTATGAAAGCTATTAGACAATGCGCCCTTGGGGGAGCGCTTTTATTTTTCCTGATAACGGCATGCAGGAAGGAAATGGTGAATGCAACAGAGAAGCAGGTATTAAACGACCATGACACTGTTTTTGTGCATCCTGGACTCTTACATAAGCAGTCAGACTTTGACCGCATGAAAAATAAAGTGGATGCCGGGGCAGAACCATGGCTGTCGGGCTGGAACCGGCTGATCACCAATTCACACAGCGCGCTCGCCTGGCAACCCAATCCGGCGGACACTGTTTACCGGGGTGATGACGGTGTTCATGGTCAAAATTATGGCCAGCTCTATAACGACATCGCTGCGGCTTATGCCACTGCTTTAAGATGGAAAGTCTCCGGCGATGATAAATATGCCGATAAATCGATAGCGATCATGAATGCATGGTCGGCCAGACTAAAGGGAATTGCCGGTAATAACGACGCTAATCTGGCGGCAGGGCTATACGGCTACCAGTTTGCCAACGCCGCGGAAATCATGCGTACTTACCAGGGATGGGCGCCGGCGGACTTTGCCCGGTTCCGGAAAATGATGCTGAACGTTTTTTATCCTATGAACCACGCCTTTCTGACAAGAAGGGAAAGATGTATGAGCCATTTCTATGCGAACTGGGACCTGTGTGTGATGAATTCCATCCTGGCCATCGGCGTATTGTGCGACGACCGGGACATCTATAATGAAGCGATCAACTATTTTAAGTACGGCGCGGGTAATGGTGCTGTGGCCAATGCCATTTACTTTATTCACCCCAATGGTCTGGGGCAGTGGCAGGAAAGCGGCCGTGATCAGGGACATACTACCCTTGGCATCGGCTTAATGGGCTCGTTTTGTGAGATGGCATGGAACCAGGGCGACGATATGTATGGTTACGACAACAACCGCTTTCTGCGGGGGGCAGAGTATGTGGCAGCGTACAATCTTGGCGATTCCGTGCCCTTTAAACCCTACGCCAATTGTGTTGGCGTAGTACAGCAGGTTATCAGCGACGGGAGCCGGGGAAATGACAGGCCTGTTTGGGAACTGGTATACAACCATTATGTAAACCGCAAGGGACTGGCTGCTCCCAATTGTGCCCGGTTTGCCCAAAAAGTACGCCCCGAAGGCGGTGGCGGCAATTATGGGCCCAACAGCGGCGGTTATGATCAGCTGGGTTACGGGACCCTGACCTGCACCTTGAAATAAAGCGCCGCCGGTTAAAAGCTCCAGGCTCTTCCACATCAATGCGAGGGGCCTGGAGCTTTGTTTTCAGATATAATTAATTCTTCACCCATCCGGCATCGGTAAGACGGACGGAAGACAGGTCCACCTGTTGTCGCAGCAGCATGTCGTTTAGCCCTTTTTGTAAGCGCTGCAGGTTTTTGGCATCATGTTGCTGCACCAATCCCTGATAAGTTGTCATCGCCATCATGGCAACCAACACCATATTCCCGCTGATCTCCTGTTTTTCCCGGTCGCTCATGCCGTTCAAAAATGTACTGGCCGATAACCCCGGTGCCAGTTGGTTATAGCCGGCTATGATTTGTTTGTCAGATGCGGCTTTTCCATTGATGATCTGCCACATGACCGTATAGTAGGTCACCGTAACATCTACAATGTTGTTGATATTTAATCCCAGATTGTTCAAACGCTTGCTTGCATCTTTCTGTAATGCCCCACCGTTAACAATTTTGGCAATTTCATTTTTTTTATCAGGACTTGCCTTGGCTATCTGATCAATAAACCTGGCATTGACACGCTGGGCCACAGCCGGATCCGGTATGAATTTTCCGCTGCTGACTTTTACCGGCACGGAGGAAATCCTTGCCGGTGGCAGTTTGGCGAATATATTCGCCTGCTTTCCAGAAGAACTGATGTTGTTATGCGTTCTGGATTCAAGTTCTTCATTTACCACATCTTCTCTCAGGATATTCCCGACAGCCACATTACTTGTCTGAACGGCGCCCTGGTAGGCAGACAGGTAAATATCCTGGGCCAACAAAAGCTGGGAAGTAAAGCTTCCAGTCACCAAAAATAAACACCGGATAATGTACGTGATTTTCATAGCGCAAAGTATGTGAGGTTAAGAATAACGTTCATCCAGTTTGGGGGAAAACCAATCAGCACAGCCTGAACGCAAATTTAACTAATTCTGCATTTGGATAGCAAAATTTGCTATAAGATAAGTTGCCTGAAAACGCACAATAGTTTATACTGGTTGACGGAACGAATGGTAGCGGCTTTGTTTTTTGAAATACTTTGTGGTTAAGTGTTCCGGGGGAATTATCTGCATGCTTCCTTATCTGTAATTCCCTGCAAATAATCACAAATAAGAAAGCATATTTTTTTGTATGTTTATAAAAAATAAAAATGTGGAAAAACTTTTCCCATAAAAAAACCACTACGCAAAACCTATAGCAAGGAAAGGCGTAATATTGTAATTGTAACCTCAAAAAAACTGCTATGTGGCAAATGAATAGTGAAAATATCAGGAAACAACCAGTTGCAATTGACCTTTCAGTTCTTTTATCTTTTCTTGAACGGCCCGTTCAGCTTCGTCCAGGACAGTATCAAGATCCCGTTTCTTTTTGCGGTCGTCCAGCTGGAACTGTAATTCCGCCAGGCGGCGGAGAATTACCGAAAGATATGCCTCGTTCCTTATGAGCTGCGCGATCTGGAACTCGCGCCAATACGAGATGATTTGTTTTTGAGCTTCTACTAATTCCCTTAAAGTCTCTTTCTCTTTGTCGTTTGTAGCATTACTGCCCGTTGTTTCATAGAAAGCCTCGGAAACAGTTTTGCCTGCTATGGCTGCGGCTTTCTCTTTCGTTTCCTGCTCTATGTATTTCCTGTTAAACAAATAGTTGAGATTCTGTCTTGACATCCCAAGCATTTCAGCAAATTCATTCACCTGATAGTCGCTTGATTTAACAAGTTTTCTGAGTATATCGCCTTCGTTTTTTGACATTTTTTTCAGGAAAAATTAATAAATAATGAGACAAATATATTTTGTCAAAAGACAAATATTCTTTTACTTTATACTGGCAATATGGTTGGCGCAAATGTAGTCAAAAAAAGGATTTACCACCATTTTTGATAACGGCCAAACGTAAAAGACAGCATTGTTCGAATGTAAACCCTCATTTTTAACCCTCAAACCACTTTATCCCAAAGACAACAAACACAATCGCTATGTCAGACAATTTAGAGATTTCCACAGCAGCACAGGCGCATTCTGTTTTTTAAAACCCCACAGCCCTTACTGTCGGGAAATACCGGTTATCCTACAATGAAAGCCGTCAGCAGAAAATGCCGGATACCACCTTTGACACAAAACTGCACGCATTTATGATATGTATTTGTTAACCCGGTTGGAAAACCGTAAAAGATATACAGGCCTCATTCCTGTACACACCAATATACGGAACGCGTTGGCTGCGTTGCAGCTGATGAATACGCACCGTAAAAAATTCAAAGCAAGAATAACTATACCTGGCTGCCAAAGGCGGCACTTTTGAAACAAGGAGTTGAAATAGACTGTGCGGGCACCCGTGGCCGGCACTGTGATTGTTTGATCAAAAACTAATATTCGATGGCAAGACCAATTGCAGAAGGATTGATGTATTTTCCTATGGACGTGGATCTTTTTGATGATCCAAAGTTGTTGATGGTAGAAGAGGAGCATGGTATTCAGGGAGGATACATTGCCCTCAGATTGTTATGCTGGATTTACCGGCAGGGATATTATACGAACTGGAACGATGAAATGTCGTACATCTTTGCCAAACGTATAGGTAACGCCGTTACCGGCGCGCTTGTAACGGCCGTGGTACATACCCTGGTTAAAAAGGGCTTTTTTGACGAGCGGATGTACAACCGGTTTTCTATCCTCACCAGTAAAGGCATCCAGAAACGCTGGCAGAAAATTATTCGTGACGCCAAACGCAAAGCGGTAATTAACCCGCTACATAACCTTATCGGTGACGTTGATCATGGTGAGACGGCATTTCTTCCGGAAGAAACAACGGCAGCAACAGCATTAATCCCACAAAGTAAAGCAGAAGAAAAAAAAGAAGAAGAAAGTAAGGAATATCCATACGGCGCTGCCGCATCGGTAAATACAAAAAACGCGGCCGGAACGGCGGACATGCCTCCCCCCGCTGCTGCCGCGTGTCCCCCCTCCGTAAGGCCCAGCCTGGAAGCGGTACAGCAATTTTTTGCCGCCGCCGGCGCCAACAACGAAATGGCCAATAAATTCTGGAACAAATGGGAAGGACTGGGATGGGTACAGGGTTATACGCCTATCCGTAACTGGACCGGCTTCGCCAATAATTTTATTGCTAATTATCACTTCAATGAGAAAAAGTATGCAACATCCGGAAAAAAGAACCTGTCAGCTCGACAGCCTGCAGGCGTTATTACCCCTGGTGTCAGAAAATTCGGGCAGCTCTGAGTTGAACAGGCCGCGCCATGACAGTGATAAACATCAATCGTCTTCCGCCATGCAATGGAACAGTCATACTTTATTCAATTTTATTTTATCACGCACCCAGGTAGTGCCGGAAGGGTTTGTGGTGGACGATATGAACCGGGAAGCGGTAAAAGCGCTGTGTTATTATTTTACAGAAGATCCCGCTTTCGAGAGAATGAATACGGACGGCCAATCGTGGAAGTTGTCTAAAGGATTGCTCCTGTTTGGCAACGTAGGTACCGGAAAAACAACCCTCATGCGGGCGTTCAATAAAAACCCCCGCCGCTGTTACCAGGTGGCGAATTGCCGACGACTCAGCGCCTTGTTCGCGGAGCAGGGACATGATATGCTTTACCGCTACAGCAGCCCGGTACCGCTGCCTACGGCGGCAGACACCTTCTACCAGCGGCAGGCCGGCATCTGCTTCGATGACCTCGGAACGGAAGAACTAAAGAAAAACTATGGTAACCAGGTAAACGTGATGGCGGAAATCATTCTCAACAGATATGATAACCAGCAAACACCCTGGCACCATACGCATATCACCACTAACCTGACGGCGGCTGAAATTGAACAGTACTATGGGACCCGCGTGAAATCCAGGATGCGGGAAATGTTTAACATGATTACCCTTGACGGTGAAGACCGGCGCAGGTAAGCAGGAAAATATCTTAGAAACATGAGAGGACAACAATCGCTCTTCAACAGCTTTGTTCGCAAGGAAGAGGAAAAAACAGTAAGAAAAGGACGTTCTGCAGATATGATCGCCCTACGGGATGAATGTTTGTTATACAGATATTATTATTACATCAAACTGCAGGGTAAAAGATATGAGGTAGCTATCCAGGAGTTATCAAAGGAATTCTGGGTGAAAGAAAGCAATATCATCTACCGCATGCAATGCAATACCAGCCGGCTGGAACAGATCATGAAACAGGAACAGCCGGCTGTTAAACAGCTGCGGCTGCAATACCCCTGGTGGACGTGGTGATGGCGGCTGTCCGGCATAAAAAAAGGACGCAGCACGCTGCGTCCTTTTTTTATGTACTGTAAATATCATTTCCCTTTTTCCTCTATCCTGATATTACCATCGTCGAAGCCGGTGTTAATGGAGATATATTCATTGCCCCGGATTACATGAGCGAGCACAGAATTAGGGTTTTTGGGAGCAAATTTGTCGTTAAAAAGCGTTTTGTAAATCTTGTTAAGATAATCTTTACTGCCATACAGGAGAACTTCGCCCACAAGCCCTGTTTCCGGGTAAACGCCATATCTGATATGCAGGTTCACCCGAAGGCTGTCCGAAGTATTGTAAAATTCATACTCATAAGTTCCTTTCGTTCTCTCTTCCGGCTCATTGTCCACAAGCAGGTTAAGTATTTTTGTTACCTGTTCATTAAATTTTAATGCCTCCTTGTAAGGAGTGCCTATGAGCTTACTATACGTTTGTGCTTTTGCGTTACTACAGATGAGTACAAACAATGCGGCCAACATAAACCGGCACATCACAGAATAAATTTTCATTTTAATTAAAAATTATATGTAGTAAAGGTAATGAATAATTTATAAACAATATGTATGCCGTTTTTATGGAATGTTTATGCCCGGAACAGAAACTCTGCTGCCGGACGCGGTGTGCTGGTGCCGGGAGGTGTTACTATGCTTTCTTCAAAGGATAGGTTATACGATAAAGTTCTTACCCGGAAATTGTCCTTTCTGTCTGCGGTATCTATTTTAGTCCGTACCAGCGGCGCGCAGTTGCCGTTGCTCCAGCCCTGTAATAACTGGTGCAATTTGGTTTCTATCTCATAATAATCTAACGCTGTTTGTTTATCGATAAAATCGGTACTACCGCTTTTGGTGACCGAAAAGGCCAGTTTACAGCTCAATATACCGCTGGCCGTCTGTTCATGTTGCGCCAGGTTTTCAAATTCAAAAGTGGTGAAATCAATGAATACACAGGGCCATACGTCCGGTTGCCCTTTGTAGTTGTCTAACTGTTGTAATTCCGGATACACGCCTTTTATTTCAGGGATGTTGGCGATAATGCGGGATTCTAATGCTGCATACATGTTTGCGAATAAACTGTTCATTTTTCTGCTTTTTAAGTGTTTAACAGGATAGTGTTCATCCTGCTGGTAAATCGGCTGTTTAATAACAGCAAATTTCCATGGAATAAGCCTCTTTTTGAAAAGTGCTTTTAATGATTGGACAGCCTGTTGCAAATGATTATACAAGGACTGTTTAATCATTGTTTTCGGATTTTTCAGGTGTCCGGATAGGTTGTTTCTTTGTATTGTAAATCACCTGGAACAATAACAGGTGCCCCGAAAGAAACCGGATATCAGTACATAAGGTGTAAACAAAAAAATGGGGACATCATGACGAATGTGAAACTGATAATAGTGGACACCGTATGGAACTACTGAATATATTATTACAAATTGATCCTGCCGGCAATATCTGGCAGCGGCTCGGAGATCAGGCCTTTTCAATATTAGTGCTGGTGGTAATTGCCAGGATATTATGGAAGCGCCAGATCAAACTGGAAGATCGTCTTACACAGTATCTGGATGAAGACAGAGACAAGATGATGGGTGTTATTGATAACAACACCAAAGTAATGGAGCGGCTGGAAGAAGTGCTGGACAGTAATCACCCCAAAATGTAGCAGATGAGGCGTATAGATTTTATTGTCATCCATTGTACGGCCACCCCGCAAGATACCAGGCCAGCTGCCATCCAGCAGTACTGGCAACAACAACTAAAATGGAAAAGTCCCGGCTATCATTACCTGATAGACAAGTTCGGCGCTTCAATACAGTTAGCAACAGAGGACCGTATATGCAACGGCGTTGCCGGGCATAATGCCCACAGTATTCACGTCAGCTATATTGGCGGCGTAGATGCGGCAAACAGGCCGTTGGACAACCGGACAGATGCACAGCGTAAAACCATGAGAGAACTTGTGTCCCGATTAAAGCGACAATACCCCGAAGCGCGGGTGCAGGGGCACCGGGACTTTCCATTTGTAAAAAAAGCATGCCCCAGTTTCGATGCGCGGAAAGAATTTGAAGATTTATAAACCCCTATACCTATGTCCTTTTGTAAAAAAATGAGATTGAAAATCAAATGGGCCTTACAGCAGTTTGACGAGCATATGGACGAATATGCAACAACGGCGCTAAACATTACCAAAGCCATAAAACGCGCACTGGAAAACCCATTGGTGGACATACTGGAATCCATCATCCCCGGGGACGCTGATACCATGCTGAAAAATAAAATATTGCAGGCCCTGGAAACAGGCATTCATGCACTGAGTATTGTACAAACCTGCCAGCAACAGGCTACGGTAGAAGCGAAGCTGCTTTGTTTTGTGACGGAGCTCAGAAAAACCTCTCCGGCACTACAAGAGGCCGTATTACAAAAGCTGCAAGGCATCCTGCTGCGCGAGCTGGACGGCAACACCAAAAAACAACATCTGTACGATCTGTTCAGCCAGGCCAAATACAGCAGTGTCAAATAACAATTTCGAGTCCAATAAATAACTGCATCCTGCCAGAAAAAAACACCAAAGGGGTGAATGGAAAAACGCGGATGTAAACAAGTACAATGATTAAAATAGACTAAAATGGGATTACCAAAAGTAGAAGTTAAATTAGGAAATGGCAACCTCGGTAGAAGCGTTGCAACTGCTGATGGTGTAGCAGGACTGGTACTGACCGGTGTGGCTGCAACAGGCCTTCCGTTAGGCACGCCAAAAGTTATCTTCGGTGTAAGCGATGCTGAAAGCCTGGGTATCACCAGTGGCAGCACCAACGCCAGCGCATACCGCCACATTAAGGAGTTTTATGACCTGGCAGGCGAAGGCGCCGAGCTGTACATCATGCTGGTGGCCGATACCGTAACACTCACGCAAATGGCCGACCTGGCAGACGCCGGCAGCGCCAAAAAACTGCTGGACGCTGCTCAGGGCCGTATCAGATTACTGGGCCTCACCAGAAAACCAGCTGCCGGTTATACACCGGTGCTGACAGACGGTATCGATAAAGACGTACTGGACGCTGTCACCAAAGCACAACAACTGGCGCTGGCTTTTGCGGCGCAATACAAACCCGTTCGCATCCTGATCGAAGGCCGGGCTGTAGATACGGAAAATATCGCCCAGTTAAAAGACCTCCGCACTTTGTCTGCCAACCATGTGGCCATTGTGATCGGCAGCACTGCCAGTGACGCGAGCGCTTCCGTAGGCCTGGCACTGGGCCGTGCAGCAGTGATTCCTGTACAGCGTAACCTGGGCCGTGTAAAAGATGGCGCGCTGCCTGTACTGGAAGCCTTTATTAACACCAAAAAAGTGGAAGACTTCACGGCTGCCGATCAGGTGCATGACAAAGGTTACATTTTCCTGCGCACGTTCGTTGGCCGCTCCGGCTATTTCTTTAACGATGACGCTACCTGCGCGCCTGTAACGGACGATTACAGCCAGCTGGCACTGGGCCGTGTGATCGACAAGGTGACGCTGATCTGCTATCAGACATACCTGGAAGAACTGAACGATGAAATTAAAGTGGATGCGCAGGGCAGGATCAATGTGGCAGTCATCAAATACCTGCAGGGTAAGATTGAGAATGCTGTTAATACTGCCATGTCAGAAGAGATCAGTTCCTTCAGCGCGTACATCAACGCGGAGCAGAACGTGATCAGCACCGGTAAAATCACCATTGCGGCGTCTGTTGTTCCGGTGGGATACACCAAACAGATTGAAGTGTTACTGGGCTTTGAAAATCCGGCGCTGAACAAATAAACCAGATTGTATAATATTTAAAAGTCTAAAATATGTTTGATAGTAAAGAATGTACCTGGGCCAATATGAAAGTGGTGGTAATGGGACAGGAGCTGACCGGTATCAGGGGCATTAAATACAAATTGTCGCAGGAAAAAGAACACCTGCATGGCGCAGGTGATGAGCCAATCGGCATCCAGCGCGGTAAGCGTACCTACGAAGGTGAAATCAAATTGCTGAAGTTCCAGTTCGACAGGCTGGTGGATATTGTCCGCCTGTCACAAGGCAGAGACCTGCTGGATTTCAGTGGCGACATCGTGGTGGCTTATGTGAAAGAAGACGGCTCGCTGCCACGCACTGACCTGATCAAAGGCTTCCAGTTTAAAGAGTTTGAAAAAGGCTGGGAACAGGGCGCCAAATTCATGGAAATCACCTTGCCTATCATTTTCATGGGCCTGCAGCAGAACATGTAATCATCCATTTGAGTATTCATCATTATCAATATTAAAATCATGACAATAGAAAAAGCGGTAAAGATCACGAATGAACACATTCAGGCCTGGAAAGAGAAATATAAAGATGTCTTCAAACTGACTGCCGCTGATGGTAAAGTCGGGTATTGCAGAAAACCCAACAGGGATGAAGTGAGCTATGCCATGACACTGATTTCAGGTGATCCGCTGGCATATCACGAAACAATTCTGAAAGCCACCTGGTTGGGCGGTGATGAAGCGATAGTGGAAGACAAGTCTTATCTCTACGGTCTGGGCGCACAGCTGGACAAACTGCTGGATGCCAAAAAAGTAGAGGTGGAAAAGCTCTAAGCGAGGCGTCCGGCGATTTTGAAAGTAATCCGCTGGGTTATATACAAACGCTGTTTGAATATTATTTGCCGCAGGTAGACACCTCGCAGCTGACGGATGCGCAGTGGGCGCAGAAGTTCGCGCAACTGCACGATATAAGGCAAAGAGAATTAAAAGGACAGTCCTTCCGATAAGGACTGGTCCGGAAAAACAAAAAAGAGTAACGATATGAGCGTAGGATTTGGAGAGATGAACGAAGCTGCTATTGCTGCGTTTGGCAAAGTGTCTGACTGGCAGCGGAAAGTGATTGCCAACAACGGCACCATGAGCATGTCTATCGGGGAAATCCAGAAAAAGCTGGAGAAAATAGAAGCCTTACGAAGCAATTCCAAATCCATGGCCTCGATTGTTGCGCTGGATAAGGTAAAGACCAGTCTGCAGGGAAGGATCGACAGTGTTAATACGTTCAGCAGCACGATCAATGAGCTGAACAAGGCCACTGCTGCTGCGAGCGCCATGGCATCGTCATCCTCCCTGCCGGGCTCCGCTGACGACACCGGAGATGCCGGAAAGAAGAAGAAGGAAAAACGTGAGTACAATTTCCCCATCGACAAGGTGATCAGCGGGGCCACTGGCCTTATCAAAATGGGCATGGACATAGAGCAGACGGAACTGGCGTTTACGAAGCTCACCGGAAGCGCAAAGGATGCCAAAGGGATGATTTCGGACCTGCAGCGTATGGGCGCCAGCACACCTTTCAGGACCAATGAGCTCATTGGTAATGCACAGGGACTAATGGAAAGCGGCGTGGCAGCGAAGAATATTATTCCCACCTTAACGATGCTGGGCAATGTCAGCGGCGGCAACAAGGAAAAAATGGCCGAGCTGGTGAAGACGTATGGCAAGATCACGGAAAGCGGCAAACTTACCGCTGATACCGTAAAAGAACTGGCTGCGGCAGGTTTTAATCCCCTGGAACAGATTGCCGCAAAGACCGGCGTTAAAGTAAAGGATTTAAAGGATAGCCTGGCTGCCGGAAAAATTTCTGCTGAGCAACTGACAACAGTGATGGCGGCGACAGCTTCCGGTAATGGCGCTTTCGCCAACGGCATGACGGCCCAGAGTGAATCCGCGACATCCAGATGGGGACAGTTCAATGATATTTTGCAAACAGTCCAGACAACTATCGGTTCTGCGCTATTACCTATTGCTGCGGATTTTATCGATAACGCCCTGATCCCGATCGCTACCTGGTTGCAAACCGCAGCCGTATGGCTTACGCAAAACGCCGACTGGTTTGGCTTTCTGGGCACGGCGATAGGGGGCCTGATCCTCGGGTATAAATTATGGACGATGTGGCAGGCGGCTTTGAACCTGGTGATGAATCTCAGTCCGATGGGCCTGATGGTAGGTATCGGCGTCGCCCTGATTGGTGTTGTCATCTATTGCTGGAACACTTTTGAGAAATTCAGAGGCGGACTGTGGGGCACCTGGGAAGCCATGAAAGCATTTATCGGGTTGATAAAGGATTTCCTTATTGATAGCCTGAAAGGAGTAGCGTCCGGCCTCAGTGGCATCGGGAAGGCGCTCATGCACATGTTCAAAGGTGAATGGAGCCAGGCATGGGAAGTGGGTAAAACAGCGGTGGCTGACCTGACCGGGGTTACCGCCATAAAGAACGCCTATAACAATGGCGGAAAAGTGAAGGCCGCATTTAACGAAGGGTATGGAAAAGGAGTCAATGCCCCGAAAATAAAACTCGGCAATCCGTTTGCCACGCCGGTGATGCCGGAAGGCTTTACAGGAGCCGGAAATACGGCTGCCGGAGCGAAGCTCAGCGGATTGGAAGGTGCTAAAAATAAAACAGAAGGGATTACCGGTGGTGGTAATAAGAATATTATCATCAACCTGCAGAAATTGTTTGATAACATCAACATTCACACTACCCAACTGAAAGAAGGGGCCAATGAGGTGGAACAAATGGTGACAGAAGCCTTCCTCCGTGTGTTAAACAGTGCAAACGCCATCAATATATGACAACCAAGTTATTATTAGAGAAGTATTTTAAGGACATCTGGAATTATAATCCTCCGCCTTTTGATATTATACATAAGCCAGGCAACGCCGCGGGTGGAAGCAAGGCCCCTTTTTATGGAAGGGAACAGTTTGGCCGCCCCTATTTTATGCCGGTAAGTATTGGCACAACACCACAGAGCAATGACCTGGTGCTCCGGAACCCGGTGATGAAAATAACCTGTCGTAAGACCATTGTGGAAACCGCCATGGTAAACCGTGCGGGTACGGTTAAGGAGCTGATTAACACAGAGGATTACAAAATCAACATCAGAGGTATCATCATCAGAGAAGATAACATGTATCCTTTGGAGGAGATCAAAGAGCTAACTGACTATTTCGAAAAGAATATGGCATTCTTTATCCGAAGTGCGTTAACCGATCTCTTTATGAAAGATGGGGACAGGGTGGTCTTTACAGATATTACCTGGCCCGAGGTAGTGGGCGTAGAGAACGTGAAGCCTTATGAAATAAACCTGATTACTGACAGTAAATTTAAACTTATTCTTGACTGATGTTCAGACTTACCTGTGAAATACGAATAGGCCGGCACCGCTTCAATGAAGTAAATGAGGTGAAAGTAAAGAGAAGCATTTACTCATTTGTGGATACTGCCAATATACGGCTACCCACTTCTGCTGTACTGTTTAAGGCAGGAGAGCTGAACACCCCTTCCTTATTGAAACCGGGAGAGAATGATATAGACAGGAAATTTACGATTACCAAAGAAGCCATTAAGGGAGTAGGACAGAGGTTGCAGGAGAATACCGCTTCATTCTTTAACGTCGGTGATCATGTAGAAATATGGCTGGGATATGACAGCGAGCTTGAACTGGAGTTTGAAGGTTTTGTCAGCAGAATAAATTTCACTACCCCCTGCGAGATCGAATGCGAAGGTTATAGCTGGCAGTTGCGAAACAAGGTGATTACAAAGGAATTTCCATGCTTAAAAAAACTGCAGGACTACCGTAAAAAAGATCCTGAAAATAAAGAACCGCCCGGGACAACTGTCAGGGAAGTATTGGAGTTCATCAGGCAAGGTACAGATATCGTACTGAGTGATAACATTCCTGATATTCCGCTGGTGAGCATGAGTTTCAACGGTGAGACAGGAACGGAGGCATTGGAAAAATTAAAAAAGGATGCCTATGTGACTATTTATTTCAACGGGCCGGAATTGTATGCCGGGCTGAAAGATATACAACTGGGAAAAAGGGCTGCCTATAAGAAAAATAGAAAATGGACGGGAAATAAGCCGGAGCCCCTGGAATATAAAGAGGTTAAAAAAACCGTGAAATATGCCATAGGGACGAACCTTGTGAGCAGCGACCAATTGCGGTTCCGAAAAGCTGCCGACGCACCGTTAAAGGTGAAGGTAATTCATTTTACCAGCAGGAACGTAGCCGAGAATGAAGTGGTTGGAGTAAAGGGAGATATCCGGACATTTTATGTGCCCCGTATAGACCCGAAAGAAGGGTTGAAGGGGGCGGCGCTCAGGATGCTGAAAGATCTGACCTACGATGGCTATGATGGAAAAGTGACGGCCTTCCTGCAACCATTTGCACTACCGGGATTTGCGGTGTCATTAACAGACCAGAATTATACCGACAGAGACGGTGAATATTTGCTCGACAGTACAGAGGTGACCTTTGGCACCGGCGGAGCCAGAAGGGTTTGTGGAATTGGCGATAAAATAACTAAGAAAGATGAACAAACAACAGGCACAACTGGTGCAGGGACTAAGAAAGCTTAGTCAAACCCATGCTACCATTATTCCGGCCAAGGTTATCGCAACAGATGAAAAAGCAGGTGTGGTGGACGTACAGCTGGCTACCGGATTAAACATTGCCAACGTTCGCCTGCGTTCCGTAACCGGTGCGCATGACGGGATAGCAGCTATTCCGCCGGAAGGTTCCAGTGTGTTGATCGGCCGTATCAATGGCAGCGATGACTATGTGGTGATCAGCACAGAAAAAATCGAAAAGGTAAAATACAACGCTGATAAAAAATACATGGAGTTTGACAAAGACGGTTTGTTGGTCAGCAACGGCAATGACACGCTGAAAAAATGCCTGGACGATCTGCTGGACGAAATCGTAAAAATCTATGCACCCATGAACAAAGCAGCGTTTGTTGCGATCAAAGACCGTTTGTCCAAAATTCTAAAATAATACCATGCCACTGAATAAAAGCACATTAGCCGCAGATATTAAAAAGGTATTCAAAGATGTAAAGGATGCTGATGCGGATGAAGAACAAAGCCTGGAGATGTTTTGCAGCAAATTGGCAGAAGCGGTGGATACCTATGTGAAAACCGCACAGATTAATTACACGGCCGGGTTAACGGCGCCCCCTAACGGGGGACCGGTAACAGGCGTTTTTAACGGTCAATTATCATGAAAGATATATTATTTAATAAAGACATCGATCTGGACATAGCCAATGGAGACCTGGTAGCTGGCTTTAGTACCCTGCAACATCAGGAAATGCTGCTGATCAATAACAAAGGCTCCTTCAAGGAGTTTCCCACCATAGGAGTGGATGCCTTCGGTTACCTGCAGGACAACAACATCGGTGACCTGCTGCGCGAACTACAAATGCAGTTTGCAGGAGACGGCATGCAGGTGAAATCAGTTGATATCAACGATAAAGGAGAACTAAATATAGACGCAGCATATGGAAACAGTTGACATTAAACCGCATCAATGCCTGTTGGACATTGCTATGCAGACAAAAGGCGGAATTGATGCCCTCTTCGGATTTGCGGGCGCTAATGAACTGAGCATTACCGATAACCTGGTGCCGGGAAAATATCTACTGGTGCCCGATGTGGAGGTGACCGACAGAAGAGTGTTTCAATATTTGAGAGATAATAAGATCTTTCCCGCCAATGCATTTACGGCTGAAGACGATGCAGCTATCAAAGGAGGCATCGGATATATGGGAATACAGATCGATTTCCGGGTAAGTTAAAACCAGGCGCAGAAACAGAACAACATTTATTATGGCAAGAACAATAACTGAAATACAGGAAGACATCATCGACAGGGTGAATACGTCCGCTACCTTGTCTGGCCTGACCAGTACCAGCAAAACAGCTATCTGGCGGATGTGGACCTATGTGGTGGCCGTGACCGTATGGGCGGTGGAAAACCTTTTCGACCAGCATAAGGCGGAAGTGACCAGCCTGATTGATGAACGCTCGCCGCATCACCTGCGGTGGTACGCCAATAAGGCAAAAGACTTTCAGTATGGCGCTGAACTGGTGCAGGACGAAGACTACTACGATACCACAGGGCTGACCGAAGAACAGATCAACGCAAGAAAGATTGTGGCCTTCTGCGCAGTGGTAGAACAGACAAGAGGCCTGAAAATGAAAGTGGCTAAAATGAACGCCGTTGACCTGGCCCCGTTGACAGCGACGGAACTGGATGCCTTCGGGGAGTATATGCAGCGCATCAAGGATGCCGGCGTAAACCCGCTGATCGTGGAAAGCCGTGAAGCTGACAGCCTCAAACTAACGCTGAAAATCTACTATAACCCGCTGGTGCTGGACAAAGACGGTGCCCGTCTGGATGGCACGGACTCAGAACCGGTACTGACTTGTATCAAAACCTACCTGAGAAACCTGCCGTTTAACGGTGTATTTGTATTGTCTTACCTCGTGGATGCGCTGCAAAAAGTAGATGGTGTCGTGATCCCTCACATTGTACAGGCGCAGGCTAGCTATTCCGACGTACCATTCACCGCATTTGATGTAAAGTACAGTCCGGATGCCGGCTACCTGAGAATAAAAACGCCGAAGGACGATTTGCATGTTGAATACCTCCCACAAAGTGTGATTATATGAGCAGGATTTATGAAATAGACTTTCCCAAACTGGTGAGATTACTGATGCCGCCCCGGCTGCGTAAAATGAGACATGTGGCATGGCTGCTGGCACTGTGCAACCCCGTGAATTATTTGTATCAGCAATTCAGGCGCAACCGGGACGCTAACCTGTACCGGTTAAAAATAACACCGCAGGTAGTCTATCTGGAACGTCTTTTAAACGACCGGTACGACATTTCGCAAAGAAGAATTAAAATTTCTGACGGGATGATCTACGAACCGGTTTTTCTCTACCAGGAAATTGAACAAAAACCGGTATACCTGTGGCAGGAGTCCGAAAATAAGCCACTGTACCTGTATACGGAAGAAGAGGTGGGAAGCAACCCCGTGAGTTTTTATGTGTTCACTCCCCGTAACCTGTACTTCGATGAAAACGAAATGGGCGCTTTAATCAATAACTACAAATTAGCTGGTAAGACTTATAAAATACAAAGAGCATGAACAGAATAGAAGAATTAACAAACCTAGGCGGATTCCCGATGACCCAGTATACGCTGGACTTTATGCAGAAGTCTTACCGCGAATCTTTGGGCGCACTGGCCCGGTTGGTAGGTAGTGCAGTAATTGTGTCGGGAATGGAAGAAACCGGCAGCACAGTGGCTAACGGATGGATCAGTTATAACGGTGAACTGCTGCCCTTTATTGGCGGGCCCAAACAATCCACCTGGATTGTGGAGGAACTGGCAGAGCCCCGGAAATTTGCCGACCTGGTAGACCGGAACGTTTATTTTACCCGACAGGCACGTTTTGCTGCCGGCGGCATTGCCTACAGCAGCCTGCAACGCATCGAAACCCTGCTGGGGTTAAAAAACACCATCACATCGCTGGAAACAAGGCTTGGCCAAAGAATAGACAATGTCTGGAAAAGAGGGGACGTAATAGAAATTGATTGCAGCAAGCCGTATTTACAGGCCAATTTTGACAGTACCGGTTTAGGTATTAATGAACGGACCGGATGGGCTGTTTGTAATGGCGCCAACGGCACCAAAAACCGTGGCGGACGATTTGCTGTAGGTTACGATCCCCTACAGTTTGACTATAACGATTTCGGAAAAACCGGCGGTAAAGACTGGGTGTCATTAACGGCCGAACAGAATGGGCCTCACACCCACGGCTATGCTTCCCCTCATCAGGACAATAATACCTGGGGAGACGGCGCAGAGGAAAACGACTACGGACCGGGATGGTTAATAAACCCCAACAGGCTTGGTTATAACGGTACCACCAGTAGTTCAGGATATGGGTACCCGCACGAAAACCGCCCGCCGTTTTTCGTGACCCTCTGGATTATGAAACTTTAAAAAGGAAAAATATCATGGCCATTCAATCAAGAAATAAGCTGAAGTCCTGGTTCCAAACAGGCGCTTATCCAACACAGACGCAATTCTGGGAATGGATAGACAGCTTTTTACATAAAGCAGAAGACCAGATCGGTATCGATAATATCACCGGCCTACGACAACTGCTGGCTGCAAAGGCTGACCAGGAGGCATATACCACGCTCTTTCAACTGCTGCAGGAAACGATAGTCCGTACCACAAAAATAGTGCGGACCGATATCACCAGCCCTTTGTCTGACGACGACCTGAACACCCAATACCCCAAAGCGGTAAAAGGTACACAGGTAATTTGTCCTAAAATTAATGGTGGCGGCGAATTATATGAAAAGTATGATGACGAAAACTATCTCTGGTTCCGGTTGTATATGACTAAGGGCGCGGGTAACAGTCCGGGCGTGATCGGCAGTATGGAACTGAATAATTTCGTTTAACGGACACTGTTAAAATTTATTACATGAATTTTGAGCTTAAGAAAATCAATTGGATACCCGGTAAAGAGGCTACGCAGTTGCAGGTGATGACACTGAAAGTCCGGGAAGCAAAAGCCGCCGATGTGGAGAGTAATTATACAACCATATCCAACGCGCTGATGGTATTGCCTGACGGAACAGTGTTTAACCCACCCGCTATCAGTGACTTAAAGAGTGGTGAGAACTATGTCTTCAGGCTGATCAACAACGACCCCGCCGGCGGCAAGCTGGATATGACGGTCAACGTGCCCACTGAATTTAAAACAGCTGACATTCCGCAGAAATATTATCATAATTCAGAACTTATTTATAATAAACCGGCCGGCGGCTTCAGGGATGCCATGCTGCCACCCAAAATAGGCGCATATTATTCGCTGGAATACGCTATGAGGGACTGGTTTGGAAATTTTTCCAACTGTAGCTCGGCCGGCAACACGGTAAAGGTGCTGGACCATATCGGATTGAAAGTTGGTAAAAAAGGAGACGGGATTGTTGTGCCCATAACCCTGGCGGATATTACCAGCAACACCGGAAACAAATATTATTCCATCGGCGTACACTTTTATGTGGCGGCAGCAGACCTGCCTGCCACCGGCGAATGGCCGCTCATCTCAGTAATGGCCGCGGCGGAAAACGGGATATATGTGTATGTAGACTGTGCGACGCGTAAAATCCACTGGCGACAGAAAAGCGCTTCCGCAACAGAGGAGATGATCAGTAACGGGACCATCAACCCCGACAGCTGGAATAAAATACTGGTGTTCAGAGCGGCGGACCCGGCACAGTCCAAAATGTGGCTCAACTATGTGGACGCTGCCACCGGACAGTTCAGCAATGCTTCCGCCTTTGTGGACAACAATTTGCATAACCTGGAAATCGGCAATAAAACGGTAGATAACAGCACTGTGATGAGCGCGGTGGGCGGTGTGTTCAAATATGTTTACTTCACCGATATCATCATGGATGGTAATATTGCCGGAAAGTATCAGGACCCGCCATATCCTATCGGTATTTTGGAGGACATTACTGACCCGGCCAACAAATACCAGATACTCCGGAAGAACATGATCGTACTGAACAACGATCGTATTGTATGTACCGTACCTCCTGACGCTCCGGTGGGCCGCCGGAAGTTTTACATCCAAAACAGCTCAGGCGTGACTGCGCCGATAGACATAGAGATATTGCCCGATGCAAAGGCATTGGCTCCAATAGTCGCGGATTTTGAAAACAACCCCACAGAGGCCGGACGTACCGTGGTCAATGCGTTTTACCCGATGGCAAAAGCCTGGGGTGGCGCCAATGGTGGTGTGGCACCTGAAAACATCTACATACAGGACAACCTGCTGGTGTTTGAGGCGCATGGCGATGCTTATGATGGAGAGTTACAAGGGTACAACAGGGATGGCAGCCCCAAAGTACATGATATCCCGAATGATCCCAGGTACGGTGCGCTATGGACGCAGAGAGTAGGCGCGGTGATGTCTACGAAGGAATATTGTGGCTATGGCAGTTTCAGGATTACAGCGAAATTACCGGAAAAGATCGGCGTGGCGCCCGCGTTCTGGACTTTCCACTACGGGGAAGTATATCCGCAGGACCCACGCTATGAACAACTGCTGGCACAAGGTCTGCGCCGGCAGGGAAGCTACGAGGACGGCTACTACATCGTGGAAAACAATGAAATTGATATTGAGCTGCCCAGCCACAACGCCATGTACGTTTTTGCTACAGTGGCGGAAATGCTGACGCCTAACTACAACATCGTATGGAACGGCGAACTGGTGGCAGTGGCCAATGATCCCGATACCGCCAAAAACGGCACCTGGAAACTGATCAATGCCGCAAAGCCCAATCTGGCAGAGAGCTGGGTAAAAATCAATGATGAGATACAACGGCTCTATCAACCTACGAAGTTCAACATGAAATGTAATAACTGGAAAGGTGAACTGGGAGGCGGTAACGGCTTTACGTTCGGCACAGACCCTTTCCAGGACGAATACCTGGCCATGCTGACAAGCCTCGACAAAAACGTATGGGATGGCCAGTTTCATGAATTCCGGTTCGACTGGTATGCAGACAGGGTGGAGTTTTTTGTGGACGGTGCAAGGGTACAGGTGAACAGTCATTTTGTACCAGACGTGCCAGGCAGGTGGACGGTAGGTCTTTGGTTTCCGTCAAAACCTGACCGTAATGAACCCTGGAAGGTAGACCCGCTGGGCGCCTGGGCCGGTCCTGTGGCAGACTGGAGATACCAGAAAATGCTGGTGAGCCGTATGTCCTTCGAACCGTTTACAGACACGGTGGCCGGCGGCGCCAACAGATTGGTGGGAGAAACCTATCCCTTTGCCGGCTTTAAACAATTTGTATAATACTGTTACCCCCAAATAAAATATTCAATCATGAAGAAGTTATCCGTTGAAATCTTATCGAACAAAATCATTCACGCTAAATGGGAAGAACCGTATTATAACGCTTCCGGTGAAATGATAGGATTCGGAAACCCGGTGCGCCGGGCACTGTCGCCAGACTCATTGTTGGACAGAGAATTCGTTGGACAGGAAGGCGGAGAGCTGCTGGCTTATGCCAATATCGCCTGGAAAGACCTGCCACTGCCGGTTGCGCCGGAAAACGGCAATGCCGGCATGTAATTCCGACAGACCTATTGTTAATGTTATCCCTTTATACGAACTGTAAATAATTCAGCATATACCGGTATCATCGGTTAGATGATGCCGGTTGGCTGTCTCAATAAAAACTATGGCTTTACAAAACAGAAACAGGCTGAAATCCTGGTTTGAGACAGGAGATTATCCTACCCAACAACAATTCTGGGATTTGATGGACTCTTATTTCCATTTGACGGAAGACCAGCTGCCCATTGATAATATAGCCGGACTACGGGCAATACTAAACGCCAAGGCTGACCAGGAAGCCATTGCCAATCACGTGGCCAGCCAGAACAATCCGCATAACGTGACGAAAGCCCAGGTGGGGTTGGCCAATGTGCCCAACGCGGTCTCTGATGCTACTGACCAGAATGCGTCCGATGTGCTGGCAACAAGTGCGGCTGTTTACCAGTTGAACAGTAAAATAAGTGAGCAGGCCGGCGCCATCAAAGCCGAAATGGACAATAAGCTGCAAACAAAAGCCAGTCTGGACAGCACAACCGGCAAGATAGTAATATCACAACTGCCGGATGCCGTTTTAGGCAATGTGAAATTTAAGGGCTTTTATGCCACCGTAAAAGATCTGATCAGCTCTTCGGATACAACTATCGATGGGCAGCCGTTACCCGCAGCCGGTGCCGCCAATCTGGGTTGGTATTTTCTGATCAATGAAGCCGGGAACAATAACGGCGAAGCCTATAAAACCGGTGACTGGATCATCAGTAACGGGACTGCCGGCTGGAAGAAAGTCAGCAACACTGATGCAGTAGTGTCGGTGAACAACAAAATAGGAGCGATAGTATTGGACAAAACAGATGTGGCGTTAGGCAATGCAGACAATACAAAGGATATTGACAAGCCCGTCAGCACTGCCCAGCAGGCCGCATTGAACACCAAAGCGAACAACACGGATGTCGTTCACCTCACAGGTAACGAAACTGTGGCGGGTGAAAAGACGTTCGGCAATTTCGCCTTTTTCAATTCGTCCATTTGTTTAAATAAATCTGATGGATATAAAAATACGGGCAATGGATACGCTATCTACGGCAGCAGCGCCGGGCTGGCAATTAAAGATTCGGCATTGTCTTACGACAGCTTCTTCAAATTTTCCAATACAGGTGCCCGTACCTTTAACTTCCCGGATAAAAGCGGTACGATCGCTTTGGCAACGGACGTCCCGGCTTATGAAGACGGTACCTGGGTACCAACACTCGACCCGCTCAATTCCTCCCCGGATTATAAAATATGGCGGCTGGACCAGGCAGGGTATGCCAGAATCGGGAAAATGGTCATTATCACGCTGGAAATTTTATTGCAGCGAATTCAGGTAACAAACGGCCTGACGAATCTTATTGTTTTCAAAGGCCTGCCATTTGCGCCTGTATCTACTTCATTACGTGGATTTGACAATGCCAGCGCTGCAAGCAGAGATGATACAAGTGTGAAACGTTATGCAGATGTGACCAGCCTGAATTTTATCCGGTTTTGGGATAGCGCGTACAACACGGCAAAACTGGATGATATCGTATGGATCAGGCATCTTCACACCTATATGAGCGTTTAATGCAGGGATAAGCTCACCTATCCATGATACACACGGGAAGCAACAATGAGCCCGTCCGTTATTTCCAGCACTTCCGCAACCCGCATGTCCGGTTCAGCGGGCACCTGTCTGATGTATTCCATAAAAACGCGTTTTTCGTTGGCGGTGAGGGTATTTATCTGGTAATGCAATTCAGGAAGCCTGTCAAAAGCGTCCTGCCACCATTTTCTTAACGCTTCCTTGCCACTCACAAGACCATTGCTTTCCGGTTGATGTATTTTTAGCTTGGGGCTGTAATGCACTGCCTGGTCGTGATATAGGGACAGTAATTTTTCAAGGTTACGTTCATTAAAAGCATTAAGCCAGGTTTGTGCAATGAGTTCGAGGTGGTTGTTTGCCGACATAAGGAATGTTTGGAAATATGATGGTCAAAAGTAGGGAAAGTTCGGGGATATCGGCGCTCAAAGGGGAATAGGCCACAGGAAACATGGATTGGTGACAGACGGAATTATCCGGGTCACCAATCCGGTTACCTGTTACAACAGCTACAGACGCCCTTGCCGTGATTGTTATTCTGCGGTAGTAGGGTCAATGACGCCCGTTACTTCACTGATCGAATTGGCAGGAAAGCCTCCCTGTTTGGCGTGTTCACGGACCATCTCTTCATTGGGCGCGATATAAATGCAATAAATCTTATCCCCGGTCACATAACTGTGTACCCATTGGATTTCCGGGCCCATGTTCCTCAGAACACCGCAGGATGTTTGTGAGATGGCTTTTAGTTGCTCTCCTGATAATTTGCCGGCACCAGGGATTTCGCGTTCAATAACATACTTAGGCATAAAGCAGGGGTTTAAATGTTTATCACATGACGTTTAATTTTCCTCGCTATCGGGGCTTTGGCAGGTTCTGGCGTATTGTGGCGGGACAATGGAGAAACAAAAAATGTACATCCTAAAGGTACAATTATCTCAGATAACCCGGCTGGCAGGATATTTTCCTGCCAGCCGGGCTTGTTATAATGGACAATCGCTCTGATTGGCGCTCAGAGCTCCTGAGTTTATAAACTGCTCAAATTCAATTATATACTACCGGTGGTTGTTGTATTACAACTGTAAGTGGCAACATTACAACTAACGGGAGCGGTTGTTTTTCCGTTTCTGAAAAAGAACCCCAATACCTTTGCTGTATCGAAAAAACACTTTCAATGGAAGCAAAGATCATCGGCAATAAAATCGCCAAAGCACGAAAAGAGGCTAATATGTCCCAGGCGCAACTGGCTCAACAGCTGTTTATCAGTCCGCAGGCTGTCGGAAAGTGGGAGCGGGGAGAGTCTGTTCCGGACATTATTACCATGAACCGGCTGGCACCTATATTAGGGGTGGACCTAAACTATTTTTCCGAACACTTCCTGTCGGCCAGCACAGATGCTGTAGCCAGGGAGTTTGTGGAAGAGCCGCCAGCCGCAAAGCCGGAAAACAAGCACAGCTGGGACATGTCCATGGGAAATTGGGTGGATGCCGACTTCTCAGGACTAAAGCACCTGCATGAAAAATTCAGTTCTTCCAACATGCAGCGCTGCAAATTCATCGGAGCTGACCTGTCGGGACTGCTGCTGAGGGGCAATCATATTGTCAGCTGCGACTTTTCTGAGGCTGATATCAGCAACAGCCAGTTTCAACATTCCCACCTGGACACCAATCTGTTTAAGGAATGCTCGCTGAAGGCCGCTGAGTTTTCGGGAAGCCATATTAAAAGCTGCAATTTCTCCGGCGCGGATTTAACCGGGGTGGTTTTCAAATCGAGCAGTTTCCAGAAAAACACCATGGTCAATGCAGTATTGAGCGGTACCGCTTTTATCAGTTCCTCGGTTGCCGACCTGGTTTTTGAAGGGACGTTAACGGACTGCGCTTTTGACAACTGCGGGTTTTCCAGGGTGACCTTTCAGAATTCAACACTCATCAACACTTTCTTTAAATGCAGGAGCCTGAAACAACTCCGTTTTGTGGATTGCCAGGCTGACCGTATCACCTACGAATTCCTGAAAAGCGGGAAAGCGGACGTGAGTGGCATCACATTGTTAACAGCATAGAAAACAAGTAACATGTCTCAAAATGGAATCGCTATCTCTGTAAAGGGATTAAAAAAATCGTACAAAGACCTTCCGGTACTCACGGGCGTGGATTTCGAGGTGAAGAAGGGGAGTATTTTCGCACTGCTGGGCACTAACGGTGCCGGCAAAACGACGATCGTCCGGATATTGGCCACGCTGCTTCAGCACGACAGCGGCCAGGTTATCGTCAACGGGTTTGATGTAGTATCACAGCCCGGCCACGTGCGGCAGTCTATCAGTCTGACCGGCCAGTTCGCTGCAGTGGACGAGATATTGACAGGACGGGAAAACCTGATGATGATGGCCCGGCTGCGGCATCTTCCGCATCCCGACCTGATCGTGGACGACCTGCTGCAACGCTTCGGCCTCTCCGATGCGGCCCATCGCCGGGCGTCAGCCTATTCCGGTGGTATGCGCCGCCGGCTGGATATCGCTATGAGCCTGGTGGGCAATTCCTCCGTGATATTCCTCGATGAGCCCACCACCGGCCTGGACCCTGAAGGCCGCATAGAGGTATGGAAGATCATCGAAGAACTGGCTGGCAGCGGCACTACCGTATTCCTCACCACGCAGTACCTGGAAGAAGCTGAACAGCTGGCCGACAGGATCGCCATTCTGCACAAAGGCAGGATCATTGTGAACGGTACGCTGGGAGAACTGAAAAAGCTGTTCCCGCCGGCGAAAGTGGAATACATTGAAAAACAGCCCACGCTGGAAGAAATCTTTCTGTCAATTATTGGCCAAAAAACTGAAATATAATGGAAGCCGTAAAAAACTACTATCTCTCGGACATGAGCGTGATGCTCGGACGTTCCCTGCGTCATGTTTTTCGCAGCATGGATACCATCATCACGGTAACAATCATGCCTATCGCCATGATGCTGCTGTTTGTGTATGTACTGGGCGGTGCCATTCAAACGGGCACTGACAACTATGTGAATTATTTGTTGCCGGGCATACTGCTGATCGCCGTGGCTAACAGTATCGGCTATGTGTCTTTCCGGTTGTTTACCGATGTGCAACGCGGCATATTTGAACGTTTCAACTCCATGCCGATTGCGCGCTCTGCAGCGTTGTGGGGGCATGTGCTGACGTCACTGGTGTCTAACGTTATTTCTGTGACGGTCATCGTGCTGGTCGCGTTGCTGATGGGTTTTCGTTCTCCCGCGGGCGTGCTGTCATGGCTGGCGGTGGGCGGTATCCTTGCTATGTTCACGCTGGCATTGACCTGGGTGGCGGCGATAGCGGGTTTGTCCGCGAAATCGGTGGATGGTGCGAGTGCCATTGCTTATCCTATTCACTTTCTGCCGCTGGTCAGTTCTGCATTTGTGCCCACTAAAACGATGCCGGCAGGCGTCCGTGCATTTGCGGAGAACCAGCCATTGACGCCAATGGTGGAAGCCATCCGCGCATTGTTGTCCGGGCAGCCTGTGGGTGGGGAAATCTGGCTGGCGCTGGCGTGGTGCCTCGGTATTATGCTTGTGGCTTATGCGTTTGCCATGCGGGTATACAGGAAGCGGGCGTAAGCTACATAACGAAAGCCACATAAATCACAGGATTGATGCGGCTTTGGTGTTGTCAATACTTTTATGAAAATCATGCGTCCGGTATCTCCGGCTCTACTAATTTCGCCAGTTTCTCCAGTGACTCCTGCCAGCCAAGGTAACACATCTCTACAGGAATGACGGCAGGAATTCCTTCCTGGGTAATTTTTATTTCTGTGCCGGCTATCGTTTTCCGGAGGGAGACGGTGGTGGTCATTTCTCCCGGCAAATTGGGATCTTCAAATTTATCCGAATATTTTATCAGCTCACCAGGCTTCAGCTCCAGGTATGTTCCTCCAAAAGAGTGACCATTGCCGGTAGAGAAGTTATGGAATGACGCCCTGTGTTTGCCACCTACTTTCACGTCCATTTCATGGACAGTGCAGAGAAAACCGTAGGGAGGCAGCCAGGCTGCAAGGGCCAGTGGTTGAGTGAAAGCGCGGTATACTTTCTCAGGAGTTGTCTTAAGGACTCTGTGTAGTGAAACAGTATTGTCTGACATAAGATATTTTTTTGTATCCTACTCATCTGGCTTTTCGGTCCCGCCCGTTTTTTTGAATGGTGGCTGCTCCATTTTTGCTGTTTGATATCAACACAACAAAGATGCTAAGAAGATTGCATTTGGAGGGAGGCAGCATAAGACAATTTAGCGGGCTGATTGCGACATAATTTTATTTTAAGGACCATCTTTGCGCAATCATAAAAAAGTCCCTTGCAGACGGTCGCTGCAAGGGACTTTTTTTATGATATCTGAATAATATTATTTAGCAGCTCCTGCTTTGATCAGGTCAGCCGGGGTGATCTGGTTGCTCAGCAGATAACCGAAAGCTTCCCATCTTTTCTCCGGTTGTCCGGCGGGGCTTTTCGCATCGATATAGTTTTTGATCAGCTCCTGTCCATAATTGTAGTTGATCACATAACTGCGGTTTTTGCGGATGAACTGTAATCCTTTTTCCGCCGCTTCCTGGTTGAGCAGGGTATAATTCAGCAACCACTGCACGGCGGTGGAATCATTCATGGTGCCATTGAGCATGCCCCTGGCCACTTCATTGCGTGCGTAATTGAGGCGGCCTTTGATGTCCAGTGCCTTGAAATAAGTGGTGATGCCGGTGGTGTCGAGACCTGCCAGCGGCAGCAGCACATTCTTCGTGTAGGTGGTTTTCTCCTCACCGGGGAAAGCCAGTTCAATGCCGTAGTTGGCGCTGCCTTCTGCAATCAGCGACTGTGGGCTGAAAAGCGGGTACAGCGAAATTTCCGTCCATCCTTTATCATGGTACAGGTTTTTTTCCAGCAGCATATTGTACACATGGTGACCGGGATAACCTTCGTGGCAGCCGAGGTCTATCGCTTTTTCAATAAAAATCCGGAGGTCTGCGCTCACCTGGATGAGGCTCTGGTATTTTCCCTTGTACCAGTTGTAACCCATCCAGGGTTTGCCGCTGACATATTCCAGCGTGAAGCTCTCCGTGGAAGGAAGATCATAATGCTGCAAAGTACGTTTGCGCGCTTCGGCGATAGCTGTTTTAAAAACGGTGTCCAGCCTGTCCGCCGGGATAACGAAGTGGTTGGCCAGTTGCTGAAAGCGTGGTGCTACAGGGCCTTTGCCGGGCAGCAGGCTGTCCAGTTCTGCGATGAGGGCACGGTAGTGTTCTTCCGGGTACACAGGCGCCACGGCCCCGAACAATTCTTTGGATTCCTCATCAAACGCTTCGTGTTCACCGGAGAATATCCGGATACGGCGTCCGAAAGCGGTGAGCTGTTGGGTGATCCAGTTGGCACGCACTCGCAGCGTATCGTTGCTGGTGGTGCCGGCAATGTCATGCAATGCTTTTTGGAGTGTCGCTACTTCAGCGAGGAAACTGTCTTTCGGAAAGACGTCCTTTTTAGCGGCGGGTTTCAGCGAATCCGGCCCGTAGTAGGCGTCTACAAAATCCGGGTCATACTGACCGATGTTCAGCCCCAGGCGCACGTATTGCTGTGCGAGCCGGTCAAGTTGCTGTCTGGCGGTATCCTTTTCTTTGCCTGTGTTGCAGGCGAACAATACTAAAAGCGGCAGCAGCCACAAAGTGTTTTTCATGTATAAGCGTGTATTTAAACGTAGCCTGCGGTCTAGGGCTTCAGCCCTGGGATCTTTATAAAGAAGCGATCAATTCTTCGATTTCAGTAGCTGTTTTAGCGAACGGACGGCCAAGAATGCGGCTGCCGGTGGCTGTTATCAGGAAATTGTCTTCCAGCCGCACGCCGCCAAAATCATTGTAGGCGGCCAGTTTATCGTAGCAGATAAAATCGCGGTGTTTGTCTTCGGCTTCCCAGGCGGCGTTGAGCAGGGGATTGAAGTAGATGCCGGGTTCTATCGTGAAAACAAAACCTTCTTCCAGCTCACGGCCGAGGCGGAGCGACTTTAATCCGAACTCCGTGCTTTTCTTCAGGGTATCTGTATAACCAACGTATTCCTCGCCCAAACCTTCCATATCATGAATGTCCAGTCCCAGCATATGTCCGAGGCCACAGGGGAAGAAGAGGGCATGTGCGCCCGCTGCTACGGCTTCTTTGGCATTGCCTTTCATGAGGCCGAGGGAGATCAGCCCGGCTGCCAGCTGTTCGCAGGCCAGCAGGTGAACATCTTTAAACCGGATGCCTGGTCTTACGGCATCGGCGGCAGCTTTATAGGCGTTGTATACGATATCGTAGACTTCCCGTTGCGCCGTGCTGAATTTTTTATTGACAGGATGGGTACGGGTAAGGTCGCCGGCATACCGCATCGCGTTTTCTGCGCCACAGTCGCAGAGCACCAGCTGACCGTCACGGAAAGCTGTTTTGTGCGGGTGGTTGTGCAGGAACTGGCCATTGGCCGTCAATATAACGGGAAAGGATATATTACCGCCGGCAGCGATGGCCACGGCCTGCAGGCGGCCGGCGATCTCTGTTTCTGTCACCCCCGCAGCGGCCAGTTCCATGGCTTTCAGCTGCATGTCTATGGTGGTGTTCACGGCGGTCTCTATCTGTGCTATCTCTTCAGCTGTTTTAATGGCACGCTGGCTGATGACTGCTTTTATCAACGGAACGGATACACGCTGTGCTACCGTTGCCGCAGGAATGCCCAGCCAGGCGGAGAGCTTCAGGGTGTGTTCCGGCCGGTAGGGTGGCAGAAAATGGACCGGGCGTTGTTGTTGTACGGCCTGCGCCAGAAAATCCCCCAGCTGCGATAGTGGCCTTATGTCTGTCAGTCCCGCCCGGGCGGCGTCTGCTGCCAGTGAGTCCACTGGGCCGGTCCACATGATCTCTTCCACTGTGGCTTCGTTGCCAAATAATATCTCCCGGTTATGATCGATGTCCAGCACAAAGGTGAGCCCCGGCCTGTCAAGGCCGGTGAAATACAGGATGGTGCTGTCCTGCCGGAAAGGATAGATATTGTCCCGGTAGTTCATGCCGCTGTCGTCGTTGCCGGGCAATAAAATAATACCGCTGCCCATATCAGCCTGCAGCCTGGCCCTTCTGTTGATATAAGTTTCTTTTGAAAACACGTCGTGATGATTTTAAGCGCGTTAAAAATAAACAACAAATGCGGACGATCTATAAATGGGTTAAAATGGGCACAGAGTAGGTTAATAATTGCAAAACGGGGAGATAACAATGGACCTGGTATTTATCTGCCCCGGTTGAATAAGACGGGGGCAGATAATGATAATTTCGTATGTCAGGGCCTGGTGAATATGGCCGTCCTGCCTAACAGCGGCGTGCCAATGTAACCTCTGAGCTCCAGCTTATCGCCTTTCAGCGTCATAATGCTGCTGTACGTCTTGCCGCTTTTGGGATCGTACACTTCACCATCTACCCATTTCCCTTTTTCAAATTTGAAATTGGTCAGTATCACCATGTTCATGACCGGCCGTTCCCGCAGTTTGGCATCTTTGTTTTTGGAGTCTTTCCGGGGTGTTTTTCCATCGGCCTCATATGGCTCTTTCATCCATATCAGTTTACCATAATATTTTCCGGAAGACTCATAGATTTCCACTTTACCGTCTTTTTCCGGGTTAAGCCACTGTCCGTTGATAGCGCCGGCAACTTGCGAAAATCCTGTCAGACTGGCCATACATAGCCCTAATACCAATGTCAATAGTTTCATATTGCTAATCTTTGCTGTACGAAAATAAATACCTTGTTTGATTGAAGATAGCTATTTACCGTTTTCTTAACAACTAAAGGGCTATATTTACCATCTTACTCACCGGATAGCGTTTTATACTTTCATTTATTCTACAGGCATATTTGAGATTTATTCCCGCTTCAAAAAATTTCAAATATGGTCATCATTATTTTTTTTGCTGCCAGCTGGTATCTTTCTTTATTCTCCCAGACTTTTTTTCAGCACCGATATGCCGCTCATGGCGCATTTACCATGAATAAAGGCTGGGAACGGTTTTTCTTTATATTTACCTATATCACGCAAGGATCGTCCTATATGAGCCCCAGGGCTTACGGGGTTATGCACAGATTGCATCACGCGCACACAGATACAGAGCTGGATCCGCATTCACCTTCCTACTCGTCAAATATATTTTCGATGATGTGGGATACCAGAACGGTATATCAACAGGTGCTTCATGGTAAAATGGAAGTCGAGCCGCGGTACACAAGAAACCTCCCGGAGTGGGGCTGGTTTGACCGGTTTGCCAACAGCGCCCTTTCCCGGCTGCTCTGGGTAGCGGCTTATGTGCTGTTTTTTATCGTATTTGCCACAAATCCGTACCAGTACCTGCTTTTACCAATTATAGTAACGATGGGCGCCTTCCACGGAGCGATAGTGAACTGGTTTGCGCACAAATATGGTTATATCAATTTCAAGCTACGAAACACCGCCATGAACCTGTTGTTCGTGGATGTGTTAATGTTGGGTGAATCTTACCACAATAACCACCATAAGCATCCGTCTTCTGTGAATTTCGGTCGGCGCTGGTTTGAGGTAGACCCGGTGTACTATGTTATCCGCCTGTTGTCTTTTTTAAAAGTTATCAGGCTGAGTCATCAGCCCAAAGCTTGCTAAAAATACCAAAGCTTGTTAAAATACAGAGGCCAGTTGACAACATGAATGCTAATCAGCATATTGTTGTCAGCTGGCCTTTGCTAAGCTCAGTATATTTTAGTGGAAACTGATGGGTCAGAAAGAATTTTTAGGTTCGGGACCGGCTTTTTTAACCGCGGTGGCATTATAGCCCTTTGCGTTTCTCTCCCGTACAAAAGACACTTTGTCTCTCTCTTTTACAGGTTCAGCTACATCGTTAACATGAAAGAATATACTTTCCCTGGACTTATCATCCGTAATAAACCCAAATCCTTTGGTGGTATTGAAAAAATTAATGACACCCGTTCTGATGGGATCTTCCGGAGGCCGGGGCGTAGCGCCTATGAGGATATCATTTGAGTCTATCGGGACTTTTCTGGTTTCTTTCGGGGGAAACGAACTGAGATTGCCATTCTCATCTACATAGGCGAGCATGTCTTCCAGGCTCTTACCTTTGTTATTGTTCGTTTTCCGGTCCTGCATTTTTTGTGCTTTGTCTTGCTTTGCTTTATTTTTTTTGTTTCTGTTTTCTTTTTTTGAAAAAGAATCACCCATAGTTGCTGATTTAAGTTAATCGCATGATCGCGTAGTTATCCCCCAGATTATTGTGTCTAATCTGGGGGCGAAAATTTATTTGAAAAGAAATGTGGCTGAGGATTAATACCTGGACCTTGAAAAGCGTTCCCGCTCTACTCTTGGCCTGGCTTCATTAACAACAATAGACTGTGAGTCGATAGCGGTGCCGTTCAGATCTCTGATAGCACGTTCTGCCTCAGCATCAACGGGCATTTCCACAAAAGCGAAGCCTCTGGAACGGCCGGTATAATTGTCTGTAACTATTTTGCAATTGCGTACAATGCCAAATGGGGAAAACTGGGCGGTTAAGTGTTGTTCAGTTGTCTGGCTGCTTAAATTGCCAACAAAAATGTTCATGAGCGTAAATTTAAAATATGAGGAATATGGCGGCTGGAAAAGCGAAGACTGAGGAAGAAAAGATGTGATCCAGACTAAGTCAGAAGAAGCTGCAGGCAGGAGCCTTGTAATTTGGTAAAGATAAGCTTTAAAATCAACAAACGAGAGATTATTTATAAACGGAGCTGCCTTCCGGCTGTCAGCAGCTATAGGCTGCGGTTGCCTGTCGGAGGGCCAAAGGAAAAAAGGGTAATCAGCTCCCTGTGTTAAACCAGCCCAATACCTGTTGCTGTGGCGATTTTTCAACTATTCCTTTAAAATGATATTCATTGGAGGAAGCATCGTAGTGATAGTCGCTGCTCCATTCCTTTACATGGAAAATGGTGGTTTCAATGGCGTCCAGTATATAATGTACCTCCTGATCGGTCATGGTAGGGTGAACGGACAGCCTCACCCAGCCGGGTTTATGGGAGAGGTCCCCGGAAAGGATGGACTGCCGGATGGCGTGAGACCGCTCCCTGTCTACCTGAAGCAGCATATGGCCATAGGCACCTGCGCAGGAACATCCGCCGCGCAGCTGGATGCCGAACCGGTCATTGAGCAGCCGTACGATCAGGTTGTAATGTACCCCCGTCACAATAAAGGAGACGATCCCCAGCCGGTGTACGGCCCGTGGCTCCAACACCTGCAACTGCGGTATCCGTGCCAGCCGTGGGAGAATAATGTCCAGCAGCGCTGCTTCCCGCTGCCGGATGTAACGCACCTGCATGTTTTCTTTCAGCCGGATGCACATCGCCGCTTTGATGCCCTGCAGAAAAGGCGGTGTGCCGCCGTCTTCCCGTTGCGCGATATCGGCAGTATAGTCGTGACCGTGCCATGGGTTCGTATAGTCTACGGTGCCGCCGCCGGGATGATCTGGGACAGCGTTATGGTAAAGTTTTTTGTTAAAAATCAATATGCCTGGCGTCCCTGGCCCGCCCAGGAATTTGTGTGGGGAAAAATAGACCGCGTCCAGGCTGGCGCCGGCATCTTCGGGATGCAGGTTGATATCACAGTAAGGCGCTGCGCACGCGAAGTCCACGAAACACCAGCCGCCGTAGCGGTGTGCCAGTTTCGCGATGTCGTGATAAGGCGTCAGGATGCCGGTCACATTGGACGCGGCGGTGACAGCAGCGATCTTAACAGGACGGTCTTTGTACCGCTCCAACAGCGCGCTGAAATATTGCAGGTCCACGTTGCCATCTGTATCGTGCCCGATGATTTCCACGGTGGCGACAGTTTCCAGCCAGCTCACCTGATTGCTGTGGTGCTCCATATGGGTGACAAATACAACCGGCCGTTGTGTTTCATGCCGTAGTGCGCAGTGCAGGTAGTCTGCAGCGCGGCCGGGCACCCGCAGGCCCAGTATCCGTTGTAACTTGTTGACAGCGCCGGTCATGCCGCTGCCGCAGAAAAGCAGGATATCTTCTTCCGTGGCGTTGACATGTGTTTTGATGATATTTTTCGCTGCTTCATACGCTTCAGACATGTACGTGCCGGTGATAGTGGTATGGGTATGGGTATTGCCTGTAAAGGGCAGTACCTGTTGCCGCAGCATATCTTCGATAGGCCCATAGGCACGCCCGCTGGCGGTCCAGTCGGCATAGACGATTCTTTTTTTGCCAAAAGGGGAATGAAAAACCTGCTGAAGACCGATAGTATGACGGCGGTAAACAGCGAAATAGTCTTCCAGCCGGCTTTCGCAGGGCAGGGGATAAGATGCCATGACTACTTTGTTTTAGTCGTTTCGGAGAATTTGAACATGGCATGCGGCGCTTTGCTGAAATGCCGGTGCACGAAAAACGATGCCAGTACCGGCAACGCGATGAACAATGCCAGCATGGCCAGCTGACCGGCAGATACTTTCTGGATGGCCTGCCGGTGCTGTGGTCCACATACTTCACCGGGACAATGCTGCACGGCTTTCTTAAAGAAAAGCGGATAGGCAAGGCATCCCAGGCAGATGCCAAAGGCTGCCTCAAAAAAGAGGAAACAAAGGCAAATAAAGCATACCAGGGCGGTGATAGGGCTGTAGGCATTGACAATCAGGAAAAGATAAAACATGGTGGCCGACAGTACGATGCCGATGCTCCAGGCAAACCGCTTCTGTGGCGCGCCTACATATTCAGGTACCTGGTTGCGGACAATCAATCGCCCTAAAATCAGGGTAGGAGCAAACCGCGGACTGATAAACACCCGTATCAGCAGATCAAGCAGGAAAAGGGAGATGACGTATTTGAGCATCACAAAGCTACCGTCAAAAAGAATAAACATCAGGGAGGTATAAGTGGCGAGGAAGAGAATACCTGCTGCGGCCCTGATCTCCCGCTCATTTAACACGGGAATATCATAACCATCTACTTTTTCGCCGAATTGGATAAACTTGTTCATGTTTGTTAAGGTTGAAGGGTAATTGTTTGGTATTGGGTTGCCGGCGATATAAAATTAGGAAGCGGGCGCCGTTGCCATGGCGTGCTGTCAACGAACAGCAGGTTACGGTAAACAAACGACGGGGTTGCGTCAAGTAGGGTGAGTAATTAGGAGATAGGGAAATAATTATCGACATTTATCCTGCTTAACAACAAGATGAAAAGATTTTCAGACATACGGCGCTATGAGCTGTACCGCTGGCTGCTCCCTGCTTTCTGGCTGTTGAACCTATTGCAGGACCTGGTAGAAGGCGCCGGCAACTTCCCGCTGCGGGCGGTGAACGAAACGTGGCTGGCCCTTTATATATCTGTGATCAATTACCGGTTGCTGGAACATGCCTTGCCAAAACTAAGCTGGAAACGCGCGGGATACGGTTTCTTGGTGTTGTTGTCCTATCTTTTCGCCTATTCCATCGGGCTGTTCCTGTGGCGCGCGTTCGGCGTCACCCTGCATATATTTACACCCCTGGGCAATCCTATTCCCATACAGGACAGGTTGGGCGCACTGGTGGGCTACAGCGTGGCGGCAGTGGCGTTCTTTGCCATCATCAGGCATCTTTACAACTACATCAAACTAAAACAACATGCGCAACAGCTGCGTATTGTGAGCCAGCAGGCGGAGCTGAATTACCTGAAATCGCAGACCAATCCTCATTTTTTGTTCAATACGCTGAATAATATCTATTCGCTGGCGCGCGATAAATCGGACCTGGCGCCGGAATCCATTCTCCGGTTGTCGAAGATGCTACGGTATATGCTATACGAAACCGGAGAGCCGTATATCGCTGTTGAAAAAGACCTGAAGATTATTGATGATTATATCGCGTTGGAGAAGTTGCGTTATGATGATTCCCTCCGGGTGAATTTTAACCACGACCTGGAAGATATGAAGCAGGCATTGCCTCCGTTACTGCTCATTCCGCTGGTGGAAAATGCGTTTAAACACGGAGCATCTGAAACAAGAGAGCGCCCTTTTGTAGATATCCATCTCTCCATCAAAAACAGGCAATTGTTTTTTGTGGTAAAAAACTCCACAGGAGAGCCGGCAGGCGATGGCAGCTGCAATACACAGATCGGCCTTTCTAACCTCCGGCGGCAGCTGGAATTGCTCTACACGGATTATCACCTCGATATACAAAGGGGCGACTATATATTCACCGCCACGTTGAAAATCAATCTTTCAAGCCATGTCTAAAATCAAATGTATTGTCATAGAAGACGAGCCGCTGGCAGCGAAAGTGCTCACTGACTATATCTCGCAGGTGCCTTTCCTGGAACTGCAAAAAGTGTTTAAAGACGCGCTGCTGGCATCGGACTTCCTGTTGCAGCAGCACACGGACCTGATGTTCCTGGATATTCACCTGCCCAGGCTGAAAGGCATGGCCTTTCTGAAGACGCTCGCAGACCCGCCGGCGGTGATCGTTACCACGGCCTATCACCAGTATGCAGTGGAGGGTTTTAACCTCAACGTGACAGACTACCTGCTGAAACCTTTTGAGTTTGAACGGTTCCTGACTGCCGTGAATAAAGTAAGGGCAGAGCAAAAGAAATCTTCCGGCGAAGAGCGGGATTTTATTTTCGTCACTGTGCAAAAACGCAGGGTGCGTATACCGTTTTCAGAAATATTGTATGTAGAAAGCCAACGGGAATACATCCGTATTGTGACCACCAAACAGGAATATATTTCCAAAATGGGCACCAGTGAGATAGAAGAGCTATTGCCGGCGCGCACTTTCAAGCGGGTACACCGCTCTTTTATTGTGTCTGTCAACAAAATTGAATCTTATACCGCAGAAGAGATCGTCATGCATGGGGTTTCCATTCCGATAGGGCGAGGGTATAAAGATGTGATCGATGAACTGTGACCGGAGAAAGCATACTGGTTTTCCGGTATAAAAAATACACATCTTATAGGTATTGGTACAGCCCGCAACTGTGCTCAGTTTTGTAATTGACATCATCCGGTAATATTTTTCTGAACACGTCACCGGTTATTGATCAATTCAAATAGAGAAGTTATGCATTGTTGTATCCGGCAGGCCTTGATAGTGGCGGGTCTCCTGGTGGCCGGCGTTTCCGGCGTGTCTGCTCAAAAAGCACCTGAATACATTTACCCCACCGCTGCATTTAATGAGGCGGAAGTGGCCAGCCAGATGGAAGATGGCAAGTCCACGATCCTGGGACTGGCCAAACTGAAAAAGAAAGGACGGACCTATTACCCCTGGCAGGGCGACCGTATCCAGTTATACCCGGTGACCCCTTACCTGACCGAATTCCTCGAACTACAGAAAAAGTACCGTAAGGGTAAAAAGGTGGCTACCATGAGCAATACCGTGTTCAGCTATCACATCGAAGGAAGGGTGATAGATGAAAACGGGCATTTCGAGTTCAGGGACCTGAAGCCAGGCAAGTACTATATCGTAACCTGGATAGACTATGAGAAGAGTTATGATTACAAAGTGCAAACCGGCAGGGAAACGGCACTGAATGGCTACGGAGAAATATTATATTCCGTACCTACCTACACCTGGTACACCCACAAATATGCGGTAGAACAGGAAGTGTCCGGTATCGTAGACGTAACCAGCGACGGCAAAATGTCGGCGGTAATCTCCAATTAGTAAAACAATATCATGAAAAAAAGCTTCATCCATCTCACTATATGCCTGTTGTTGACGGTCCAGGCGGCCTCGGCCCAAAACGTCAAAATGCGCGACGAGAATTTCAAAAAAGCACTCATCGAACAAGGGGTGGACCTGAACGATGACGGCGAAATCCAGTTATCAGAAGCCCTCAAGGTCACGAAACTGTATGTCAACAAGTTCCATATAAACAACCTGTATGGCATCAAAAGTTTCGCTAACCTGGAGGAATTCGGTTTTTATGACAACGAGATCAGGGACGCTGATTTATCCGGGATGACCAAATTACGGGTGGTCTATGGCTGGAACAACCAGCTGCAAAGCCTTAACGTGAAAGGCTGCACGAACCTGGTAACGCTCTATGCGCCGTACAACAAGCTCTCGGTCATAGACCTGGGCGGCCTGCCCAAACTGAAAGAGCTTCAACTGCACAACAACACGCTGAACGTGGTGGACGTAGGCGGGCACCCGTTGCTGGAAGAGTGCCAGTTGAACGACAACATGATGACCGCCTTCCGCTTTAAAGGCTCCAATGCCATAAAAAAACTACGGCTGGACAACAACCTGCTGGAAGAGCTGAATGCCACGCCATTAAAGGACCTGGAGGAATTGAGCGTATACAAAAACAGGCCCATGACCGTATTGAAAATCTATGGCCTGCGGAAGCTGAAAGAGCTGAGCGCTGATTTTTGTTCGCTGAACAACCTCAATATGAGCGGGACTGTCAGCCTGACTAAATTTACCTGGTGATATTATTCCTACCTGACCACGGTGGCTTCAAACTCTATGCTCAACGTCTCAAAGAGCGCTTTCACTTCCGTTAGCGTCAGCGCAGTCTGTATCCCGTGTTTGGCTACCCAATCCTTGTAATCATCAAAGCAGGTATTCACAAACGTTTCAGAAGAGGTGGTGTAAACAGTGAGGCGTACGATGCCGCTGCAGGTGTATCCAGCCTGGTGGATCACCTGTTCGAGGTTTTGAAGGGCAATATGCAGCTGTGTTTGCATGTCTGCGGTGGATGACGTGCCATCGGGCAGCACGGCCGCCTGGCCGGCGCAATAAAGTGTACTGGTTACCTGCTTCACTTCAACAGCCTGCGCATAACCGCGTTCATCCTGCCATTTCCACGGATTAATGATTCGTTTCTCCATTGTAATAGTTTGATTTTAAAAAAAATATGCCCTGCAAAGGTGGGCAGGATAGCATTCTTTTCGTGTGACAAACCTCACTATTTTGAAACGGCTGAAAATATGGTTAAGAAGTATGTCCCAGTCTGCTGAGTGTTTCGCGGGACACGCCCAGGTAAGAGGCCAGCAGGGTTTTAGGCACTCTTTGCAGCAGTGCCGGATACCGCTGTAGCAGCTGCTCATAGCGTTGTTTGGCGTTGGAGGTCAGGAAAGACAAGATGCGCCGCTGTGAACCAATATGGCCGCCGTTGGCTTTCTGCAGGAAAAAGTGTTCCATCTTTTGCAGACCGGCGCAGAGTTTTTGGTAGTTTTCCAGGGTAAGGCAGTATACTTCCGTGTCTTCCAGGCATTGGAGCGACATGCCGGCTTTTGTTTGCTTAAAATAAGCCTCATAGTCGCTTTCCCACCAGTCTTCCATCGCAAAGGACACAATGTGTTGTTTCCCTGAATCATCGTGGTAAATCAGGGTCAAGAGCCCTGAAACAACAAAATAGGAATACCGGACACTTTCACCCGTCTGGAACAGGAATTCCTTTTTTTTGAGGCTTTTAACGGTGAAATGGGAATGCACAAATGCAAACTCTTCGTCAGTAAGGGGGACTATTTTTTCTATATGTTGCCTCAGCTTTTCCTGCATGTATGAAAGATAGGATGAGCCCCAAAGTTAACAGTATCCCGGTCAGCGGAAAAATCCCTTTTTTACGGGATACGGTGGCGAAGAATTAAGGTGTACTTTGATGGAACAATTGTTTCTCTAACGCCTCAAATAGAAAAGCCATGAAAAAGAAAATGCATTTGCAAAAGCTCGTTTTAAGCAAAAAAATTGTTGCGCGATTGAGCACGCCGCAAACCGGTGATGTGGCCGGCCGCAGGATTTCTGATCCGTTGACGGAAAATCCCTGCGACCCTGTGCACAGCATGTTGCTTTGCACGCGTGCCTGCTAAAAAGAAAATTAATACCGGGGTAAAAGCATTACCCCGGTATTTTCATCAAACTAGGCTTTCCACCAGTTGTAATAATTGTGTTCATTGTCCACTTCAAATCCTGTTCTGGGGTACAGCTGATTGCCGATAACGTTGGTTTTCTCTGTTTCCAACAGCAGGCCGCAGGCATTGGTTTCATCACAGAAGGCTTTGCAGCGGTCGATGATCATCACGGAAAGACCGCGGCCTCTGTAATTGGGGTCAACAAAGAGATCGCTCAACAGCCACTGGCGCTCGAGTTTTTTGTAGTGAAAGAGGGAGTAGAGCTGGGCAAACCCTACAGCTTTGCCATCTACCAGGGCCAGGAAAGTGTCTGATTCCCCATTGGCGATCCTTTCCCGTAAGAAATTTTTCCCCTTTTCAAGGTCGGATGGCTGGCGGTAAAAGATGCGGTAATTGTTGAATAATTCCGCGAATTCATCGAGATGCTCCATCCCTGCTTTGACAATTTGTACCATTTCTTATGATTTAGTGTTTGAGTTATCAGTCATGTATTATCTTACCGCTATCGACTCATTCCAGTAGTAACCGTCAGGGGTGGGTCTTTGGCCAAATACGGCCGTGCCTACACGAACAATGGTGGCACCTTCTTCAATAGCCGTTTCCAGATCACCGCTCATACCCATGGAAAGCTCCTCCATGGCTACGCGGGGAATAGCGGCGGCAGTGATCTGCTGCTGCAATGATTTCAGCAGGCGGAAACACTGCCTTACTTTGTCCGTTTCCGCGCTTAACAGCCCGATGGTCATCAGTCCTTTTATATGCAGGGTACTCAGGCGGGATACCTGTTCCACCAGTTGCAGCGCGCCTTCGGGAGAAATGCCGAATTTGCTTTCTTCGCCGGAAGTGTTTACCTGTATCAGCACGTCCAACTGTTTGTTTTCTGAAAGCAGCCGCTGATGCAGTTTTTCGGCCAGTTCCAGGCGGTCCATCGATTGTACACAAGTCACCTCATATTTCAGGATATCTTTGATTTTGTTGGTTTGCAGATGTCCGATGAAATGATTTTCATGGGGGAAGGTTTTTAAGGCCTCGTATTTTTCTTTCAGCTCCTGTACCTTGTTTTCTGCCATCAACGTATGCCCGGTGAGCAGGGCGGTTTTGATCCGTTCTGCGGGAACGGTTTTGGTGGCCAGCAGCAGTTTAACGCTGCCGGTGCCCCGCTGACTGTTGATACAGGCCTGTTGTATCCTGCTGTTTATTTTTTGGAGATTGTTTATTATTTCGTCGTTCATACGTCCACTTTTGGAGCTGTTGCCTCCAGGTGTGCGATCAGTGCGGCTTTTACCTGGGTGAAAACCTCATCCCTGGCTTCGGCGAAGGAGATGCCTGTTTTCCGTTGTATATGCCGCATGTGCTCCGGAAAGCGGGACAACAGCGAGTCATAATAGGTGTTTAATTCTGCAGGGGAAGGCATCTCAAACGGGATGTTGAGCTGAAACCTTCTGATCAGCGCTTTGTCAATTATATCCACATGGTTGGTAGCGCAGAGCAGCAGCGCTTTTTCCGGGAAGTAGTCGATCAGCTGGATGAGCGTATTGACGAGGCGTCTCATTTCCCCTACGTCGCGGTCGTCGTTCCCGCGGGCTTTGCCGATCTGGTCAAACTCATCTAAAAATAATACCGCTTTTTCGCGTGCGGCCTTGTCAAACACTGCTTTAATATTCTGCGAGGTTTCACCGATGCGGGCGCAGATGATATTGCTGAGATTGAGGATGAACAGCGGTTTCCCCAGGGCATGGGCGATTGCCTTGGCCGTGGTGGTTTTGCCGCAGCCGGAAGCGCCGTGCAGCAGTATTTTATTATTGACCGGCAGACCGAACTGCTGTAGTTCTTCCACGTAATAATGTTCTTTGATCAGCTGTCCGATGGCTTTCCGTTTTTCTTCATGTAGGAACACATCTTCCAGCCGGGTGGTTTCTTTGTCCGTAATAATCAGATCGTAAATATTCATGGCGGCTAAAGCAGTTTTTATGTTGGGAAATACTCCTGATGGCGCCGGGACCATCAGGAGTTTTTATTACTTCAGATCGTCGATAGACGCCCCAAAGTTAATGTGTAGCACGTTCCCGTTAGCCAACACCAGCGCCGGAACGGATTTTACACCTGCTGCCGCTGCTTTCCCGATTCCTGCCTTGTCCGTGCCCAGGTGGACAACTTCCACCTGCTCTTTCGGAATCAGGTTTAAAATATCTTGTTCTGCGCTAATGCATACAGGACAACCTGCGTGATAAAAAACTGCCTTTTCCATGATGTTCGGATTGTGTTGATTGCATAATTGCGACCCAAAGGTACCGGCCTGCCGGATGATACAGGTGGTCCAGATTCCACAAATAGGGGTGGTCCAGTTTTGAAAAAAGGTTAACTTGAGGATGCTAAATCTACCCAATATGAGTCAGGCCAATCCTATTATCGCTTCCTGGCATGCCAATGCAGACCAATGGATCGCTACCATCGATCATGGTGAAATAGAATCAAGGATGCTCGTCACCAACGAGGCGATTGTCCGCACGGTGACAGGTTACCCGCTGACTTCTGTGCTGGACATCGGCTGCGGTGAAGGGTGGCTCACCCGCGCGCTGCAGCACAAGGGCCTGCAAGCCGCCGGCGTAGACACCGTGGCGGCGCTGATAGACAACGCAAGGGAGAAAGGCGGCGGCAGCTACGCCGTGGCCAGCTTCCACGACATCGCCACCGGCGTTTATACAGTACACAAAAAGTTCGATGCGGCGGTCATTAATTTTGCGCTGCTGGACCAGGCGGATACGGAAGCATTGTTGCAAAACATCCATCGTGTGGTGACAGACAGTGGACTGGTGTTCATCCAAACACTGCACCCGCTGGTGATTGCCCGGCAGGAACCTTATGTTTCGGGATGGAAGGAGGGCAGCTGGAATGGCATGAAACGGGAGTTCGTACAGCCCTACCAGTGGTATTTCAGAACGATGGAAGACTGGATACGGCTGTTTACAGACGCGGGCCTGACGCTGAAACAACTGGTGGAACCGCTACATCCGGATACGCAAGCCCCTGTGTCGGTGATATTTGTATTGCAGGTACCGGCTTAGAAAAAGATATCGTCCCTGTTGCAGTGCCATTTCGGGCCCTGTGCCGGCCGTATACAAGTCCCCATGTAATATTTGTTTTTCACAATCGGGCTATAGGTGACCCTTCCCCATTTTCTGATTTTCGTAACGAGCTGTCCGTCGCCATAAACCAATTGCCTGGTCTCATCTGCCTTTTTGCATTTAGGACAAATAGTTTTACCGGTGCTGTCTGTCCCTGTGGGTGCCGGAACAGGAATGGTGAGCTGCATGGTGTCCGGGGTGTCAGTCAGTTCAACATGCTGAAGGTACATATCAGTGCCCATACCGAGCCCTGTATAGTGAATATCCACCTGTTTAGGTATACCGTCCGGGAAAGTATAGGTAAATGTCCCTTGTGCGGTAATGTTGCTCCTGCCAATAATCTTTCCTTTACTTTTCACGACGACCTGAGAAAAGGTGTGGTCATAATCCCAAGACTTATCGGCCATGAGACGGCCGGAAATCACTTTTTTACCGGGTGGCGTTGGCAGGAACAGGAGTATAAACAGGAGGCGGTAGATCATATTTCAAATTTACCGAATAATTCTACTGCCAGCGTAGCAAAATAACGGGAATAAATTTCTTACCTTTATTGGATGCTGGATATTGTAATAGCGTAGTTACCGGCTCTCCGCCGGTAATTTACATACGAATGCTTTAAGGAAAAACATTTATACACACCTGTTATGCCATGACTCAACCTGGCGTCAGGACAATTATTATCTGGCAATGAATACAAACCAATATATCATCAGAAAAGAAAAAATATCCGATATCCCGCAAATAGATCATGTAACCCGGTCAGCATTCCTATCTGCGGCCCATTCCAGCGGTACTGAACCGTTGATCGTCCACGCGCTGCGCGCCAGTGGACAGTTAACGTTGTCGCTGGTAGCGGAAGAAAATGGTACGTTGACCGGCCACGTCGCCATTTCTCCGGTGGAAATATCTTCCGGGGAAAATGGCTGGTTCGGTCTGGGACCGGTGTCTGTTGTGCCCGAACGGCAGGGGACCGGCATTGGCACGGCACTGATCAAAGCGGCGTTGGCGGCATTGGAACAGCTGCCGGCAAAAGGCTGTGTGGTATTGGGAGACCCAGCGTACTACGGCCGGTTTGGTTTTAAGGCTGATGCACGGCTGCGGTATCCGGAAGCTCCGGCGGAGTATTTCCAGGTATTGGCGTTTGACGGAATAGTGCCTACGGGCACGGTGCAATACCATGCATCTTTTTATGTCACAGAATAAGCCCGGAAATCAATATTTATAGTGACCAAGAACCCGCTGCAGGCCAGCGGGTTCTTGATTTTAGGGATGTATGCTGTACCTTTAGCAGTAATTGGTCGGTTCTATACTACTGCCAACAAATAACACCCGATGACCATGCATACACTGTACAAAAGCGACAGTATTATTGTCCGCGAATTTTTACCGGAAGACCTGGACCTGTTCCTGACCCTGTTGCAAGACCCGGAAGTGACACGTTACCTGCCTGCCGTTACGCCGGAGCGTTACAAACAACTGTTTGCCGCGGCGCTGGAAGACTACAGCAAAGGCTTGTTCAGCCGCTGGGGCATCTGGGACGCGATGACCAACGATTTTATCGGCACCTGCCTGGCACGGCCTTTTGTAGAAGTGCCTGGCCAGTTGGAGATTGGCTATACCCTGGCGAAAGCATACTGGGGCAAAGGCATCGCCACCGCGGTAAGCAGGGCGCTGGTGGAATATTGTTTTACGCATACTTCCGTCAGGGATGTGGTAGCACTGACACACCTGGAGAATATCGGTTCACAGAAAGTGTTGATAAAAGCCGGCTTTAGCAGGGCGCCGCATAATATTGTGCGTGACCAGAAAGAAGCGGCTTATTTTGTGTTGCGCCGGCCGGAATAAAAAAGCGACGGAACAGGTAGTCCCGCCGCAGGTATTTATTGTAGCATGTCCCGTAAGAAGAGCGCTGCTTCCTGTTGCGCTTCCCGCGCCTCCGGCAACAATGCCGGCATGAGGAAGAAAGGATGTATCGTGCCCGGATACAGTGAATAACGGACAGCAACACCATCTTCCCGGTATCGACCGGCCAGTTGCCGGCCGTCATCGCGCAGCGGGTCACATTCCGCTGCGATGATCAGCGCCGGTGGCAGTCCCCTGAAATCATTATGGACCACAGCGGCCAGCGGATGCAGTGCATTCTCTTCCTGGCCCGTATACGCCTGCCAGCACTGCTGCATTGTTTGACGGGTGAGGTGATAACCTTCTGCATACGTGTTATACGAGCCGGTATCAAAGCGGGCTTCCACAGGAGGGTAGACAAGCAGTTGTGCTGAAAGGCCAATACCTGCGTCCCTGGCACGCAGCAGGGTGGCGATAGCGATATTGCCACCGGAGCTGTCACCGCCAATGGCTATACGCTGCGCGTCGATGTCCAGTGAGGTGGCATTGTCCATCAGCCATAATAACGCGTCGTAGCCGTCATCCAGCGCAGCGGGAAATACATGTTCGGGGGACAGCCGGTATTCCACTGAAACGACGATAGCGCCGGATTGTGCGGCCAGGTTACGGCACAACCAATCATGTGTGGCTACGCTGCCACGTACCCACCCACCGCCATGGAAATAGAGCACTGCCGGCAGTATGCCCGGTCCGGGCCTGTAAACAGCAACGCTCACGTGAGTGTTGACCTGTTGTTGTAAAACCTGATAGAGTGGTGTTTTTTCCCCGCTCCATACCGGCATCGCATCCAGCGTTGCCTGCCGGAAAGCCTCCAGTGTTGCCGGTGTGGAAGAGTGGTGGGTATTTACACTTTCCAGATAAGCCTGTACATTTGCATTGACCTGCCTGTTGTATGTCTGCATAAAAAAATTTTTACGCAAAGTTGTCCCGGGCGCTGGTAATAATCGCTGTTATACTTTTAAGTGTGATACTTACTTTTAGGTGAGTATAGCTGTTAAAAAATTCATACATGCCCGAATTTATTGTTGATAACAAAGTTTTTTATAACCCGGTGGAATTTGCGCTCCATCATATTGGTGGTACCTGGAAGATACCGATACTGTGGAGGTTGCGGGAGAAAGTGCTGCGTTATGGGGAGTTGAAGAATGAAATTCCATATATCACGCATAAGATGCTGACCACTCAGCTGAGGGAGCTGGAAACGCTGGGCATGATTGAACGGACTGTTTTCCCAGTGGCGCCCCCAAAGGTAGAGTACCGGCTCACTGACAAAGGAAAGGAGGCGCTGCCGGTGATCGGCATGCTGATACAGTATGGCTATGATCTGATGGACAAAGCAGGGGTTGATTATCCTAAAGAAAAATAACGGTCAGGGCGGCCCTGTTTTATATCATCCGGGGATGTCCAGTCCGGCATCGCGGGCCTGTTGTTCGTACTGGCGTGCCCGTGTTTCGTCTTTTACATCTTCGTTGTAGAGATACATGCGGCGCAGTTCCAGGAGCGCATCGTCCATTCCAAACTCCACGGCTTTCATATAGTGGGAGAGTGCCTTACGGGCATCTGTTTTTACACCTTGTCCCAGTTCATAAAGCCGGGCCATATTGAAGGCGCAGTATTCATCTTTGTTTTTAATGCCACTGCGATAGGCGTCTACTGCGTTTTTATAGTCTTCGGCCACTTCGAAGAGCGTACCTACGTAGTTATAACAATCAATACCAAACCTGCTCGCATATACGAAGTGTTTTAGCGCCTGCTGATCATCTTTCGGTACTTTAATACCTTCATAGTATAACATACCCAGGTTGTAATGTGCGTAGGGCACATGTTGTGACGCCGCTTGCTGGTATAGTTCCAGTGCTTTGCGAATGTCGGGCGAAGTGCCGGTGCCATACTGATAGCAGTTGCCGAGCCCGTTGGCAGCATGGGGTGAACCGGCTGCCACGCCACGGGCGTACCATTCAAATGCGGCTATGTCATCGGTGTAGCCTTCGATAGCCTCATAGATATAGCCCAGGTCGCTCATCGCGTCTTTGCTGCCTTTATCGGCAGCCACTTTAAACAAACGTACCGCCTCTTCGTATTGCTGTGCCTCCAGCGCCGCAGATCCTCTTTCATGCAACAGGTCTGCCGGAAGGTCGTCGCCGGCCAGCCGGGCAAGGGCATCCAGCATTTCTTTCGAATAACGGTAACGTGTATCTTCACCCAGTATGGCTGAAATATCGGCCATTGTCAGCGGGGTTACCCTGCCGTCGTGATGGATGGAAAACGCGCCGTCAGCATTAACTGCAAGAGTGTCCCATTCATTGGTATCATGCCAGATAAATTCCCGGGCAATCACATCATAGGCCGGTGGTATGACCACATCATGTTGGCTCACGAACAGCCCTGTTTTACCGTTTTGCGTAAGCAGACAGGCATATTCTCCGATGGATTCAATTTCTATGGGAGACAACGGGACCTGCCAGCCTTTATTCAGGGAATAGATACCACTGTTCCTGCCCTGCCGTACCACCACGGTCCCACCCATTAGCACCTCCAGCTCATCGTAGATGATCGGTAGCAATTCCTTTCCTTCCGGGCTAAAAAGACCACATTGTTTTCCGGGTTTGTAGCGGATGAAAAGAAGGAGGGAGTCGTCCTTGCAGGTGCCGCCCCATTGTACTTCGTCGATGCTGTCATCGCCGACGCGGGTGAAGCCGGAAGTATAGTAGTGCCTTATATTGGTATCGGAATGGCGTGCGGAAATGATCTGTACCCCCGAGAAGTCTGACAGTTCAATGTCCTGCGCGAACACCATGGGCAGGAGCTGGTCGCCTGCGGCGTCAACGACGCCATAGCGCTCTTCCCTGCCCACGATATATAACAAGGGTGTTTCAGAAAGGTAAAAGATATCATCGTAGCCGTTAGCCGGGAGAGCATTCCCCGGTACAACGATATACATCTGCGTACCTGATTTTACCAGGGCCTGACCGCTAACCACGTCGTACGCCTCATCATATACCAGGCCGGAAACCAGTTGCCCCTGCCGGTTTACATAGCCCCATTTGCCTTCCCGGCTAACGATCGCGAAGTCTTCATTTTCCGGAAAGATAAATACTTCGTCGTATGCCGCTGGTATCACCACCTGACCGTCCACTTTCAGGCCGGTGAGGCCATTTTCAGTGAATGCCTGCTGGTTGGAATCTTCTTCTTCAGCCTCATAATAGCCCGATTGGATGACATCCCAGCCGTAACCATAGGCACTGGTACTAAAAAAGTCCCGGAAGGTTTTGAAGTGATAAGGGTTGTGCTGCACATCAGGGCATTCGTTGAGCAGCAGCGGATCATTGGCGGCAATAGCCGCTTCAATGGCGGCATTGGTGTCTTTGATCTGCTCCAGCAGTTCCTCGGCCTGTTCTTCATGGGGCTCATCGCTCATGTTGAACACGTCCCACGCATCCAGATGAAAGCTGTCATGACCGGCTTTGTTTTCCAGGAAATCAAAGATGTTTTCTTTAGCAGCCCGGAAAGCTACCGGATTATCGGTGAGCACACCGGCATGGGTATCGATAAAATCGTATAGTCTTTTCAGTGCGGCAATACCTGCCGGTGCGTCAGCATAGAGGCCGCCGTTTTGCCCGTTGTAAGCGGGAGTGCCCAGGTAAGGGCGACCGGCAAATAATGGATGGAGGAAAAAAGGAAATTCATACTTCCATTCCATCAAGGTAATGCTGTGGCCATCATGGCCACCGATAACAGGCAATATACTCTCCAAAGTACCATCAGCCGGAATTTCCGGAGCGGGGCGGTTCACTTCGTTGTCCAGGTTGTAGAGGTAGATACGGTGCGACATGACATGATTATTATTTTCTTTCAGGCACTGATGTGCGGCTGGTTAACAAGGAGGCAAATTGGCGTATTTTCGGGCATCTTCCAAAAAAAATCTATCTTGCTGCCTGTTAAAATTCAGAGAGAAATGACCCTGGCTATTCACGAAACCGGTACGGTACGCATTGCTGAAGTGATTTCAGATAAAATACTGATCAATAACCCCGATGAAGCATTGCAATTAATTGTTGATGTACACTACCAGGATTTCGATAAGATGATGATACATGAAAAGAACATCATACCCGATTTCTTTGACCTGAAAACCGGTATCGCCGGTGAAGTGCTGCAGAAGTTTATTAACTATCATATGCAACTGAGCATTATCGGCGATTTCGAAAAATATCCCGGCAAGAGCATCCGTGATTTTATTTATGAAAGCAATAAGGGCCGGCATATTAGTTTTGTGCCGACGGTGGAGCAGGCTGTGGAGAAGCTGGGGAGATAGTTTGATGGTGTCGGATTCAGGTATCATAAAAATCTACCTGTGATTCCTTTTGCAAAAAGGGAATGTTGCAGTTAGTAAAAAGGAAAAATGGAACGCTCAAAATATCAGCGACTAAAAGAATGGATAGATGATAAGCAGGTGGGATTTCAGTTTACCATAGTTGTCACGTTGGTAGTTTTATGTATTTATGGTTTGATCTGTACCACCAAAAGAGCTGACATGTTAAAGTACCACCATAAGGTGGTAGAGGGAACTGTGATAGGCTTCTCACTTCCCGCCAGAAGCCCTGGAGTGAAATTGTTGTATTATTTTTATGTGGATGGAAAACTATATCAAAATGAACAGATCATCGAAGGATTGTCTACGCTGCGCTGCCGCCTTCTGATGGATAAACATCTTCCTGTTGTGTATGCGGAAGGGGACATCAACAACAACAGACTTTTGGTCTTTTACAAAGACTTTATGGATTTTTCCGTGCCTTATCCCGACAGTGTGAGTTGGATAGAAAGACCTTTGGATGAGCCATAATCATGTCCGCTACAGCCATTAACACTAAATAACATTCCTTGCCCCACTCTGGCACGCTTTTATCATTATTACCTCCAGGAACCCGAACTGCTGCAGGGTTTGAGGGAACCGCCAATGCATCACAACAAAAGTTTATGATTATGAAAACGTTAAAGTTCATCGTCATAGCGCTGGTGTTGGTGGGAGGATTAAGTAGTTGCCTGGTGGTCCATGACCGCCCGGGATATTACCACCGCCCGTATTACCATCACCATTACTATGGACACTACTGGTACAGGTAAAAAAAACGGGGATACCGTGACTGGTCCCCCGGGATTGAACACCTTTTTTTTATGCTTTCTGTAGTCACAGAAACCAACCATTGATATTTATAGCTTGCCGGACAGCGCTGATCCCAGCGCTGTTTTGAGTTGTTGTTCAGACAGTACGCCGGTATGGCGCCATATTTCCGTGTTATCTTTCATGAGTACCAGGGTGGGCACGGCCATTATATGAAAACGGCTGCCCAGGTCTTCTTCCTGGTCAATATCAATACGGCTCACCTGAAGCTGGTCATTCATTTTTGTTTCCACCGCGTTGACGATGGGCGTCAGCACTTTGCAGGGGTAACACCACGTGGCAAAGAACTGTAGTAGCGTTGCGTGTTGCTGGCTCATATCATCTCGTTTTTATACCAGCAAAATTAGGCGGGGTGGCCGCGGGAATCGTGATACGTTCCGGCGGAGTTTTAGTACAAACGGCAGTTTTTTAATGCCCCTGATGCCGGTGGCCATGGCGGTACTGCATGGGCGTGATGCCTGTATGTTTTTTAAAGAAACGGCAGAAATACGACTGGTCGGCAAAGTTGAGATGGTCCGCAATGTCTGCAATACTCTCGCTGCTTTGTATCAGCTGAGCTTTGGCTTCTGTGATCAGTTGCCGGTGGATAAAGCTGCTGGCCGGATTTCCCGTGATTTCTTTGACGGTGTCATTCAGGTGATGCGGGTTTACAAACAACAGTTTGGCATAGTCCGATACTTGTTTGTATTCGCGGTAATGTTTAGTGACCAGGTTCCTGAATGAGGCTACCAGCTGCTCTTTGCGGGGCATATGCGGATCGGCTTCGCTGTGCAGCGCCAGGAATATCCGCTCTGTTTCTATCAATAATACATTGAGGTATAAACGTACCAGCAGGTCGTCGTTGAATGTCTGCCGGTTACAATGTTCTTCCTTTAACTTGTTGAACAGGCCCGCCACCATTTCTGTTTCAGCAGAAGACAAACGGATGAATGGTTTTTTATCATGCTGGAAAAAAGGGTATTGGTGCAGCTTGACCTGATTTTTCAAACAAAGGAGGAAATAGTCTGCGTCGAAAATACAGTGGTAACCGGTTACATCTTCGCTCCAGTGGTGAATCGCATGCAGCTGGCTTTCGGGAATAAAGTACAGCACTCCCGGCTCAAAGGTATAGGTATTGTACCCGATGGTTTCCTGTACAGTGCCGCCTGTCAGTAGAATGATAGAATAAAACTTGCGGCGGGTGGCGGAGAAAGTCTTGTTTTTATGCAGACGCTTCAGTTGCTCCAGCGTGGCTATCTCGAAAAAATTGCTGGTCTGTTGCTGTGCAATATTGTCGCAGGCCTCGCAGAAAGAGTGGGCGGGGCTGGACAGGTATTCCTGTTTAAAATCCTGCGGGTTGTTTACTTCCCGGAAAGTGTTTTTCAGATAACTCATCTCTTTTACATTGTCATAGCGGTAGGGTACCCTCTCAGTGCCCAGTCCTTGTATCCGTCATTAAATTTGCTGGCTTTATAGCCTTCCTGTATGAGCAGGTTCACAGCCTCATCTACCAGCATGCAGAGGGAACCGCGGCAGTAGGCGACGATCTCCTGTTTTTTGGACAGTTCGCGGATACGTTCCTGGAGCTGGTCCAGCGGAATGGAAATGGCCCGGTGTATATGTCCGCGGTGATATTCATCTTCCGGCCTTACGTCCAGTACAATAACGTCGCCGGCATGCACTTTGTCCAGCAGCTCTTCTGCGGTGACCACTTCGCCGTTACGGCGTCCTTTGCGGTAGTGGTCGATCGCTTTTCTGACTTCGGTATTGTGCGCCATGCCCAGCTCCCGCAGGGATGTCCAGGCGGCGTACACATTTTCTCCGGCCAACTGATAGTGGATGTAGTTGCCTTTACGGCTAATGGTCACCAGCTGCGCGTTCTTCAATACCTGCAGGTGCTGTGATGTATTGGCGATGCTCATGCCTGTATAGCGGGCGATGGTCTCCACTGTAAAAGGCCCCTGTGCCAAAAGGTCTATGATCTCCATGCGGTGCGGGTTGCCCAGTGCTTTCGCGGTTTTGGACAACTCTGCATAAACCGTGTCTTTGAATTTTCTCGCAGCTGTTTTCATAAGGTATAAAAATACGGAAAAATCAACTATTCAATGATTTTATTGAATAGTTGTGGTGCTGTCTGCTTTTTACTAATTTCCGGGAGATATGTTACCAATATTATTAATTCCTGAAAAGACAGACGTGGAGTTGGACGCAGTGGCGGCCGCATGGGCTGACAGGGGCGGGGAAGTCCGCCGCCTGGGTAAATACTGGGTCAGCGATGAAACGATCGCCGGACGGCCCGTGGCGGTGTATGGCAATCAGGCTTTTGCTTTTGTGTTGGCACAACTGTATGGCGCTGAACTATTGTCGCCGGATGATACGCTGATTACCCGGTTAGGCGTCCGTTGGAGCCAGCGGACTATTTCGCTGCGCGAAGCAGGCGCCCTGCGGGAGACGGATTTCCCTGTTTTTGTAAAACCTGTTATCCCAAAAATGTTCAGGCCCGGCATCTTTAATACGCTGGCCGATTTCCGGGAGGCAACGGGCACACTGCCTCCGGAAGAGGCAGTAATGATGTCGTCCATCGTTTCGCCCATTATAGCCGAAGCCCGTTGTTTTGTGCTGAACGGCCAGGTGAAAGACATCGCGCTGTATGAGGGGGAAGCCGACCTGTTCGCCGGAGAAGCATTTGTTAACGCCTTTCTGCAGCATCATGCCGGCGATTTGCCGGCCGCCGTTGTTGTGGATATCGCCTGTTCCCCGCAAACAGGCTGGTTTGTGCTCGAGTTCAACGCCTGCTGGGGCGCAGGCCTTAACTCCTGTGATGCTGTCCTGGTCGTGGATTGTATTACTGCTGCTACCGTGCCTGCATGATATGGCTATACGAAAAAGCTACCGCGCTGACTGACGAAACCCTTTCAGCAACAGTAAAAGCCCGCATACCGTCAGCACCGCTGCTATCAGATAGGGCATGCCGGGAAAATACACCGGTGAAGTACGCGCCGTGGCCCAGGCGAAGCTGCTGGTCAGCAGCGGCGGTGCCAGCAGCGTGGTTAGTCCCATGAGGCTGCCCAGTCCACCCTGCAACTCACCCTGTTCATTGTCGGGCATGGCGCCGGCGACAATACTCTGCATTGCGGTGCCCTGTATGCTGCCGGCAATGTAAATAATGAGGGCAGGCAGCAATACCCACTGCCATCCGGCAAAAGCGAACAACAGGTAACCAATGGTCATACATAACAGTCCGATAATGGCCATCTGCCGGTCACTGAGCCGGGTAGTCAATGCGCTTACCAGCCATGTTTGTGACAGGATGGACAAGACGCCGGTTAAAGCCAGTGAATAACCCACCAGCTGGTTGCTCCAACAGAACTTTTCTATGGTGAAGAAAGCCCACACGCTCTCCATGCTGTGTGTGGCGAAAGATACCAGCAGCATAGACAGTATCAGTGATTTGACCAGCGGAAAGCGCGTCAGGTGCCGCAAAGCGCCCAGCGGATTGGCCCTCTTCCAGTCAAAAGCCCGGCGTTTCGCCACCGGCAGGGATTCAGGGAAAAAGGAATATCCCAGCAGGAAATTGAAGAAGCTGAGCGCTGCCGCTGCGATGAAGGGCATATGTGTGCCCCACCGTCCCAGTGATCCGCCCAGCACCGGACCGATGATGAAGCCGAGGCCAAAGGCGGCATTGATCAACCCGTAATAACGGGTACGGTTCTCGCTGGTGCTGATATCGGCCACACAGGCGGAGGCAACGGCGTAGCTGGCGCCGGTGATGCCCGCAATGGCGCGGCCTGCAAATAACCACTGCACATTGGGCGCAACAGCGAGGAACAAACAATCAACAGAAAAGCCCAGCAGGGAAAACAGCAACACCGGCCGCCTGCCGTAACGGTCGCTTAGTCCGCCCAGCACCGGTGCAAATACAAATTGCATGGAGGCATAGGCAAAAGCCAGCCAGCCACCGTAACGGGCTGCTGTACTGATGTCGGCATGAAGCAGCTCGCGGAGCAACTGGGGAAGTACCGGGAAAATCAAACCAAAACCGGCAGTGTCTATCACTACCACCAACACGATGAATAGCAAACGGGAAGGATGATATGCAGATTGCATATGAATACAGGAGGTAAAAGTTGAAATAAATAAATAAAAAAAAGCGCCCGGCAATAGGAAGCCCGGACGGCGGCAGGCAGGATACCCGCGAAGGAAGGTGTAAATAGTTATCTCATGGCGGCAAAATTAGCAGGAAATCATTTTCCTCCAAAAAAAATTACCAGGTATTTATCTTGTCGGGTGCCATGGAGGCCCACCAAAAGGGGCTTTGAGGTATATCAAACCCTGCAATTTGGGCATGGAAACCTGTACCTGTTAAGAACAGGAACAATGAACGCCTGAAATACAACCGGTTAATTCACCTGTGTATCTTCGGGGGAATACTGTTTATTCTTTTCTTCCCTCCATTTCACGAACATAATATGCTGAACGAATTCCAGAAACTGGTAATCATCCACCAGCGTGTTGAGGGTCAATCCTTCCGGGGAGCCGGCATCTTTAGTACGGGCTTGTTCAAAACGGGTAAGTTTCTCCTGTAAGGCGGCGGTAAGGGATTTGACCAGTTCCGGGAAGACCTGGAACGCTTCCTGCATAATATGCTGGCCTTTAGGGGTTTGTTTCAACTCCTGGATACGCTGGTGCGTTAAAGGTGGCAGGGTAACGGCGGTCTGTTGATGTTTTCGGCCTGTGATCATTGTTTTAGTTTGCGCTTATTAGGTTTACTTAGGTTAATAGTCAGGCTTTTATGGGCCTGTTGATATGGATTAGAGTACGGATTTCAGAAAAGGTTACAAAATGTTTCCATTTTTTGTAACTTATTTTCACTTTAACCATCTAATTACTATCTGAATGAGTATTATTCAACCCGTTGAGACGCTTACTGACAATGAAATTATCGCCAGGGTGCTGGCAGGAGAGAAAAGGTTATATGAAACGCTGATGCGCCGCTATAACGCCAGTCTGTTCCGGATCGGGATGTCTTTCCTGAACAATGACATGGACACGGAGGATGTGATGCAGCAGACCTACATCAACGCCTATCAGCACCTGGACCAGTTCCGGCAGGAAGCCGCTTTTGGCACCTGGCTCAAAAGGATTATGATCAATGAGTGCCACCAGCACCTGAAAAGGGCGAAAAGAGGGGCCAGCGAGGATATTTCAGCTGTGGAGGAGCGTCAGGATACTGCGAAAACCAAAACACCTGTGGACACAGTCATTAACAAAGAGTTGGGCGAAGTGCTGGAAAAAGCGCTGCTGAGCATCCCGGAGAAATACCGGGCCGTTTTCGTACTGCGGGAACTGGAACAACTCAATGTCGCCGAAACGGCCAAAGTGCTGGATATCTCCCGGGTCAATGTGAAAGTCCGCCAGATCAGGGCGAAGTTGATGCTCCGTGAACATATTTCCAACTTCTATAAAAACGATGTGGTGTTCCCATTCCACCTTATCCGGTGCGACAGGGTTGTCAACAACGTTCTCCGGAAACTGGACATCGAATAACGACAATATATTTTATACAAAAAGACCGGCCCGTATGGACCGGTCTTTTTTTTGTGTCCGGGCGATGACCTGCCGCCGTCTGATTTTATATCAGGATGATGCCTGTACGAAGTCAAAAGCGCCTTTGCGCAGATTGATACTATATTCGAGATAAGCTTTCAGGCAGTCGAGGAAGTTGGTCCAGCCGAAAGTATTTTGTGAGAACCATTTTAACCCTTTCGCGTCCAGTGGCAGTTCGCCTTCTGTAACGGTGACCAGGGTGCCGCCGCTTTTGGTGGGCGCCAGCTCGATCTTTACCTGTGTCTGATGCTGTGCAGCGCCTTCCCATTCAAAGTGGATTTCTTTGTCCGGTACGATTTTCTTTACGGGAATGTCGAACCTGGTCGGCTCTTCTGCAAACGCCCATACGACGGTTTCCCCTTCCACCATCCGGCCGCTGCCGGAGGCGATGAAGTAATTGCTCATTTTCTCCGGATCAACGATGGCGTCGAAGATTTCCTGTGGTGGTTTGGCCATCTGCATGGAGGCGGTAATGATCAATGGTCCCATAAGATATGTTTTTGGAGAATGATAGCTGAAGTTACGCTAAAATGAAACGCCCGCCAAGAGGCCATAGCGGCTTCTGGCGGGCGTTGGGTATTAAAAAGGTTATATTCTTTTCAGTACTTCTTCTCCGATAGCATCGGTGCCTTTGATCATATCGGTCGGCGTTTGTGCGTTGGCGATATCGCGGGTGCGGAAACCGGCTTTCAGTACCTGGTCTACTGCGTTGATCACCGCGTCGGACTCTGCTTTCATGCCGAAGGAGATGTCCAGCAGGAGGGCGGCGGAGAGGATGGAGGCCAGCGGGTTGGCCACGCCTTTGCCGGTGATGTCGTGCGCGGAACCGTGGATAGGCTCGTATACACCGGTGCCATCACCTACGGACGCGGAAGCCAGCATGCCCATGGAGCCGGCTATCTGGGACGCTTCATCGGTAAGGATGTCGCCAAAGAGGTTGGCGGTCACCACCACATCGAAGCGGCGCGGGTCTTTTATCAGCAGCATGGCGGTGGCATCTACGAACTGGTGTTCCACTTCCACGTCAGGATATTCGGGCGCTATTTTCTGAATCACTTCACGCCACAGCCGGGAGGTCTCTATCACGTTGGCTTTGTCAACGGAGCAGAGTTTTTTGCGGCGGGTGCGGGCGGCTTCAAAAGCTTTGCGGGCAATGCGTTCTACTTCAAAGCGGCTGTATTCCGCGATATCGAAGGCGGTATCGCCATTGTTTTTACGGCCTTTGTCACCGAAGTAGATGTCGCCGGTCAGTTCCCGGAAGAACAGAATGTCGGCGCCTTTCAGGATTTCCGGTTTGATACTGGAAGCATCGAGCAGTTCGTCGAACAGTTTAATGGGGCGCAGGTTGGCGTACAGGCCCAGCTCCTTGCGCATCTTCAGCAGTCCCTGTTCCGGCCTTACTTTGGCGGAAGGGTCGTTGTCATATTTCGGGTGACCTACGGCGCCGAACAGGATGGCGTCGGAGGCGCGCATTTTGGTCAGTGTTTCATCCGGCAGCGGGTTGCCGGTGGCTTCTATGGCGGCGTGGCCCACGAGGGCTTCGTCATAGGTGAAGGTATGGCCAAAGCGGGCAGCTATTTTGTCGAGCACTTTTTTTCCTACGGCCGTTACTTCCTGTCCGATCCCGTCGCCGGGAACAATTAAAATATGTTTGGTTGCCATGATAATGATGTCAGATTAAATTGAGCATTTTTTGGGTGGCTTTGATGGCAGACACGGTCTGATCGCTGTCCAGTCCCCGCGTTTTGAACTCTTTGTTCTGGAAGCTCCAGGTGATGATCGTTTCGCACAGGGCGTCACTCTTACCGCCGGGAGGGATGTGAACGGAATAGTCGGTGAGTGCCGGCAGTTCGCGTTTTTTCTTTTGGTATACTTTTTTCAGGGCATTCATGAAGGCGTCGTATTGACCGTCACCCTGCGAATGTTCTTCAAAAAGTTCCCCTTCCACTGATATTCTGAGCGTCACGGAAGGGTGGAGGTTTTTGGAATGGGTGAGCACATAGTTTTCTATTTTCACCTTTTCCTCTATCCGGCTGCTGTCGAGAATATCCGAGATGATGTAGGGGAGGTCGGCCTGTGTAACCACTTCCTTTTTATCGCCCAGTTCGATGATGCGTTGCGTCACCTTTTTCAGGTTGGCATCGGACAGCTGTATGCCCAGCTGGTGCAGGTTATTTTCGATATTGGCCTTGCCGCTGGTTTTGCCAAGTGCGTACAGGCGTTGACGTCCGAAGCGTTCCGGCATCAGGTCGCTGAAATACAGTTTGTTCTTTTTATCGCCGTCGGCATGGATGCCGGCCGTTTGGGTGAACACATTGTCGCCCACCACTGGTTTGTTGGCCGGGATACGGATACCGGAGAAGGTTTCCACCAGTTTGCTGGCGCTGTAGAGTGATTTTTCAGACACGGCTGTTTTAACGCCGGGCAGAAAATCGTTGAGTACGGCGATAGCGCTGGCGAGGGGCGCGTTACCGGCCCTTTCGCCCATCCCGTTGATGGTGAGGTGGATGCCATGTGCGCCGGCTTTCACGCCTTCCAGCACATTGGCGGTGCCCAGGTCGTAGTCGTTATGGGCGTGGAAATCGAAATGCATCTGCGGGTACCGCTGCACGATCTCGCTGATATATTCCTGTACTTCGCCGGGGGTGAGCACGCCCAGGGTATCGGGCAGCATCACCCTTTTAACAGGCTGGTGTTGCAGGAAATCGAGGTATTGATATACGTAGTCGCGGGAGTGGCGCATGCCGTTGCTCCAGTCTTCGAGGTATACGTTGCAGTCCAGTCCTTTTTGGCGGGCGAGGGCGATGACTTCGCCGACGTCTGTAAAGTGTTCCGCCGGTTTTTTCTTCAGCTGATGGGTGAGATGGTTGAGTGAACCTTTGGTGAGCAGGTTCATGACTTTGGCGCCGGCCTGCAACATCCATTGTACAGACACGTCGCCATCAACGAAGGTGAGCACTTCCACTTTGTTGAGCAGGCCGTTCGTCTTCGCCCATTTGGTAATCGCTTTCACGGCCGCTAGTTCGCCGTCCGACACGCGGGCGGAGGCGATTTCAATCCTGTCTACTTTTACTTCTGTGAGCAGGACCTGGGCGATGGTCAGTTTTTCCGAGGGCGAAAAGGAAACGCCGCTGGTTTGTTCACCGTCGCGGAGGGTGGTGTCCATTATTTCAATGTGGCGCTGCGGTACTGGCATAAGGCTGAATAATTATCGTTAATACATACTCTTGGCGGCGAAGGTTTTGATGTCTTCTTTCATGGCCTGCAGATAGTCGATGTCGTCATAACCGTTGATCAGGTTGTGCTTTTTGTAGCTGTTGATATCGAATGTCTCGCTTTCGCCGGTAGCGGAGATGGTGATGGTTTGTGCCGGGAGGTCTACCACCAGTTCGGAGGCAGGGTTGCTTTCTATGGCGGTGAATATTTTATGTAAGAACTCCGGGCTTACCTGTACGGGCAGGATACCGATGTTGAGTGAATTGTTTTTGAAGATGTCGGCGAAGAAGCTGGACACCACGCAACGGAAGCCGTAGTCGTAGATGGCCCAGGCAGCGTGTTCGCGGCTGGAGCCGCTACCGAAGTTTTTACCGCCGACCAGTATTTTACCGGAGTAGATCGGGTTGTTTAAAACGAAATCATTTTTCGGAGAGCCGTCAGCGTTATATCGCCAGTCGCGGAACAGGTTGTCGCCAAATCCTTTGCGTTCGGTCGCTTTCAGGAAGCGGGCCGGGATGATCTGGTCGGTGTCCACGTTTTCAATCGGCATCGGCACCGCCGAGCTTTTCAGTACCGTAAATTTATCGTAAGCCATGTTGTTGTTTGTGTTGTTAAAGGATGACAGAAAAGGGATCAGATCAGTTCGCGCGGGTCGGTTACCACGCCGGTTACGGCGGCGGCAGCGGCTACCAGCGGGCTGGCGAGCATGGTACGGGAACCGGGGCCCTGGCGGCCTTCGAAGTTGCGGTTGCTGGTGCTGACCGCATATTTGCCGGCCGGAACTTTATCGTCGTTCATGGCGAGGCAGGCGGAACATCCGGGCTGGCGCAGCTCAAAGCCGGCGGCGGTGAGGATGTCGAGGATACCTTCTTCACGGATCTGTTGCTCTACGATGTGTGAACCGGGAACGATCCAGGCGGTCACGCCATCTGCTTTTTTGCGTCCTTTTACGACAGAGGCGAAAGCGCGGAAGTCTTCGATGCGGCCGTTGGTACAGCTGCCGATGAATACATAGTCCACTTTTTTGCCGAGCATAGGTTCCTGTTCCTGGAAGCCCATGTATTGCAGTGATTTTTCGTAGCTGGCGGCGCTGCCTCCGGCTTCCTGTGCCACCGGGATGCGTTGGGTGATGCCCATGCCCATGCCGGGGTTGGTGCCATAGGTGATCATCGGTTCAATGTCCGCGGCGTTGAAGGTGTATTCTTTGTCGAAGGTGGCGCCTTCTTCTGTTTTTAATGTTTTCCAATAGGCGACAGCGTTATCCCAGGCAGCTCCTTGCGGGGCTTTTTCGCGGCCTTTGATATAGGCGAAGGTGGTCTCGTCCGGAGCGATGATACCGCCGCGGGCGCCCATTTCGATGCTCATGTTGCAGACGGTCATACGGCCTTCCATGCTCATTTGCTCAAATACTTCACCCGCATATTCCACGAAATAACCGGTGGCCCCTGCGGCGGTGAGCTGGGAGATGATATAAAGCGTTACGTCTTTTGGCGTAATGCCTTTACCGGTGGTACCGGTAACGGTTATACGCATTTTCTTCGGTTTCTGCTGCATGATGCACTGAGAGGAGAGCACCATTTCCACTTCGGAGGTGCCGATGCCGAAAGCGATCGCGCCAAAGGCTCCGTGGGTGGAAGTGTGGGAGTCGCCACATACAATGGTCATGCCTGGCAGGGTGATACCGTTTTCCGGTCCCACCACGTGAACGATACCATTGCGGGGATTGCCCAGTCCCCAGTGGGAGATGCCATATTTAGCGGTATTGGACTCCAGTGCTTTCAGCTGGTTGGCGGAAAGCGGGTCCTGTACCGGCAGGTGCTGGTTGATAGTAGGCGTATTGTGATCGGCAGTAGCAAAGGTTTTTTCAGGGAACATCACGCTCAGGCCCCTGTTTTCCAGTCCCAGAAAGGCTACCGGGCTGGTTACTTCGTGAATGAAGTGACGGTCAATAAACAACACATCAGGACCGTCTTCGATTTTCCTGACCGCATGTGAATCCCATACTTTGTCAAATAAGGTAGCGGGTATTTTGCTCATTTTCATAATTTTAAAGGTAGGCGCTAAATTCTTAAAAAATATCCAGATATTTTTATGATTGTCATATTTTTTCTAAAAAGAAGTATAAATGAATGATTATTCTTTGGTGGGTGACTGATTCTGTGTTAAATTAAATAATTGATTATCAATATAATATATAAATCCCTCTGCATGACAAAAGCAGTGAACGGGCGCTGTCGGGGTAAATATTATTGTCATGAAATTGTCATTGAAAACAAGGGTGCATGTTCTGTCTGGCAGGATAACGGTAGTTAGCTATACGAATAGACCTGTTCAGGCTTATTTAGGGAAAACATGTCATTCAGCCTCAACACGGGGCTTTATTAAAGAAAACCAAATAACAGAATGTCGCCCGGGGCTTCAGCCCTGGGGTTAAAAGGCATTTACAGTATCTCCAGGTTTTTGGCTTTATACCCTTGTAATGCCTCGCTGCCGGCCGGCAGCTCAGTGATGAGATAGTGTATGTCCTGTAAATCGGCGATTTTCATTTTCATGGAACTGTTGAGCTTTTCGGATATAGCGAGGATGGCCACTTTATCGGCAGCTTTGATCATGGCTTTTTTGACCTGGATAGTTTCCCAGTCGGCGTCGGTGAGGCCGTTGACCGGATCGATGGCGTTGGTGCCGATGATGCACAGGTCAGCCTTGATATTGGACAGGTATTCAAACACTTCGCCACTGACGGTCATCTGGCTGTAGGCAGAGATCTGGCCGCCGATCACGATGGTTTTGATCATGGGCTTGTCCAGCAGTTCCACGGCTGATAAGACGTTGACGGTAATAAAGGTGGCCCGCAGGGTAGGGGGGATTTTTTTGATGAATTCGCGGATGGTGGTGCCGCCGCCGATGAGCACGATCATGTCATCCCGCAGCAGTTGCAGCGTTTTCTCGGCAATGACCAGTTTATTGGTTTGCGCATAGGTCTCCGACTCGTGGCCATAATGATAGGCAATGGACATGGCGCCTCCCTTGATCTTCACAACTTCCCCGTCGTCTGCCAACTCGTTCACATCCCGGCGGATGGTGTCTTCAGAAACATTGATCAGGCTTACCAATTCACTATAAGTGATACGGGTATGGATGTTTACCTGCTGAATGATAAGCTGTTTCCTGGACTTCTTCGTGAGGGAAACCGGGGGTATCTGGTCCTGTGTGTTCATACTATCCATAGCATCTGATAAATTCAAAGGGTGATGATAGACAAAAAAACGGGCATATGCAAAAAACGCACCGCTCCTTTTTTGCATGGCCATAACATGGGTCTGGGGCAAAAATAACAGAACCGACAGAATTTTGCACTTTTGGAAGATAAATAATTTTTCTGCATTTTTTGTAATGATTTAAATGTTTGACTTTTAAACAATTATGTTGATATTGTTTTATTGTTATTAGTGTTTTTTGCATGTTGACCGCAAAATAATTGCAAATAATTTGCAGTTTTCGCAGGAATTCCTATTTTTATCCCTGTAATTTCCGCATTATTTGAAGAACTAACTATCAACCAAACCACATGATGAAGCATATCATAACCGTGGCCAACTTTCCGAAGATATTCCTGCCACTCCTGGGCCTGTTATTTTCTGTCTGTAGCTATGCCCAGTCCGACCTGGTATCCGGGACCGTCACCAGCGCAGGCGACGGACAAAAAATCATCGGCGCCTCCGTGTCGCTCGTCGGCGCTAAAGGCATCGGCGCCCTGACCAGCGAAACCGGTCAGTTTTCTATTAAAATACCTTCCTCCGTCACCGGTGAAATTACCCTCGCCGTCACCTTCGTAGGGTACGACCGTAAAGAGGTAAAAGTATCCCGGGGACAGTCCAACATCAACATCCAGCTGACAACAAATACCAAAGCGCTGGGTGAACTGGTGGTAACGGCACTGGGTATCAAAAAAGAGAAAAAAGCACTGGCCTATGCTGTCACCGAAGTAAAAGGCAGCGAATTCACACAGGCCCGCGAAATCAACGTGGCAGACGCACTCACCGGTAAAATCGCCGGCGTGAACGCCTCCAGCCTCGCCAGCGGCCCCGGTGGCTCCAGCCGTGTCATCATCCGCGGCAACGGCTCCCTCAACGGCGACAACCAGCCGCTGTACGTGGTAAACGGCATGCCCATCGACAACACCACCCAAAGCACCATCACCAGCGGCGCTTCCAATGGGCTCAACTATGACCGCGGCGACGGTATCGCAGGCATCAACCCCGACGATATTGAATCCATCACCGTGCTCAAAGGCGGCCCGGCAGCAGCCCTCTACGGCGCCCGCGCCTCCAATGGCGTTATCCTTATCACCACCAAAAAAGGCGTGGCACAGAAAGGCATCGGCGTAGACTATAACACCACCTACACCCTGGAAACACCGTCCATTATTCCTGACTGGCAATATGAGTACGGCTCCGGCGAGAAAGGCAAAAAGCCCACCACCAAAGCTGAAGCTATCGCGGCAGGCCGCCTCTCCTGGGGACCGAAAATCGACGGCAGCAACGTGGTCCAGTTCGACGGGGTGGAACGCCCTTATGTGGCCCAGAAAAACAACATCAAAAACTTCTATAACACCGGCAACACGTTCACCAATACACTGGCGTTCTCCGGCGGCAACGAAAACACAAAATATCGTGTATCCCTGTCCGATATGAACAACCGCAGCCTGGTGCCCAGCCAGTCGCTCAACAAAAAAATCGGCTCGGTAAGCATTGCCTCCAACCTGGGCAAACGCCTCTCCATTGAGGCCTATGCGCAGTACAACGTGGAAAAGGCCAAAAACAGAAGCAGCGTCTCCGACGCGCCCGGCAACGTTAACTGGGGCACGTACATGATCGCCAACACCGTAGATATCCGTAACCTCAATCCGGGTTATGACGCCACCGATAAAGAAGTGGAATGGAACCCCTCCGGTTTCGCTTCCAACCCCTACTTTGTAGCTAACCGCTTTCGTAACAACGATGACCGCAAACGTTTTATCGGTAACGCCAGCATCAAATACAACCTGCTGGACAACCTCTTCGTGCGCGGTCGTGTAAGCCATGATTATCTGAACATCAACTACACCGGTATCGTGCCCACTGGTACGCTCTTCGCTCCGAAAGGCCTCTATCAGCAGTACAATACCATCGCCACTGAAACCAACGGCGAACTGACCATCAACTACCAGGGCAAACTGAGCCGCGACCTCGCCATCACCGCCATGGCAGGCGGCAACAGGCGCAAATCCATATCTGACGGAACAAACCTGAACGGTACGGACTTCTTCGCGCCCGGCTTCTATGACCCGTCCAACGTGGTAAGCCTTAACACCACCAACGTAAACCAGCGGCAGGCCACCAACTCCCTGTTCGGCTCCGTGGACCTGTCTTTCAAAGACCTGTTGTTCCTGACCGCCACCGGCCGCAATGACTGGTTCTCTACGCTGTCGCCACAAAACAACAACATCTTTTATCCTTCCGTAGGTGCCAGCTTCCTGCTGTCTGAAGCAGTGAAAATGCCTTCCTGGATCAACTACGCCAAAGTACGTACGTCATGGGCACAGGTAGGCGGTGCTACGCCACAGCCTTATATCCTGCGTCAGACTTACTCCGTGCTTTCCGGCGGCGGCCACCTCGGCCAACCGCTGCAAACGCCTACCCAGACTACTTCCCAGGGTAGCGGTTCCGGTCTGCTGCAAGCACCCAACCCCAACCTGAAGCCGCTGCTCTCTACTACTTTCGAAGCCGGTATCGAAGCGCGTATGCTCAACAACCGCTTGTCTGCTGACATTACGGTGTATAGCCGCAAAACCACCAACGATATCATGCAGGCGGCCATCTCCCCGGCGTCAGGGTATAACTTCGCTATCCTCAACGTAGGCGAAATGAGCAACAAAGGCGTGGAAGTATTGCTGACCGGCGTGCCGGTCAAACAGAAGAATTTCTCCTGGGACATCAGCTACAATATGGCCTATAATAAAAACGAAGTGCTGAAACTGACTGAAGGCATCAACAGCCTCCAGCTGGACGTAAGCGTTAACAGCTACGCCTATATTTTTGCGGAAATCGGCAAAGCCTACAGCACCATCAAAGGCTTTAAAGTACTGAAAGACGCCAGCGGCAATACCGTATACGACAAAGCCACCGGCTATGAAATGCGTACCGGCCTGACTGACCTCGGCACCGGCGTGTCCCCGTTCTCTGCGGGTATCACCAACAACTTTACCTACAAACGTTTTAACCTGAGCTTCCTGATCGACGGTAAATTCGGCGGACATGTATATTCCGCTACCAACCTGTATGCTACCCGCTTCGGCCTGAACAAGATCACCCTGCCAGGCAGGGAAGACGGTCTTACCGTTACCGGCGTAGACCAGGACGGCAAACCGTTTACCAAAACATTTACCTACGCTACCGGTCTGCAGGCGTACTACGACAACTACAAAAACCTCTCTGAGAAATTTGTATACGACGCCAGCTTCATCAAACTGCGTCAGGTGGTGCTCAGCTACAACATCCCGACGAAAGTGTTTGCCTTTGCCAAACTGCAGGGCGCTACCGTTTCTTTCGTAGCAAGGAACCTGTTTATCCTGTATAAGAATGCGCCCAATATTGATCCGGAATCAACCTTCAGCAACTCCAATGCGCAAGGCTTTGAAATGTTCGGGGTGCCCCGTACCCGGAGCTATGGCGTAAATCTCCAGGTAAAACTTTAGTTCATTCTTAAAATTGATCAGCTCATGCAACGTATTGCCAGATATAAATTCATTTTGCTCTTAGGAGCGGTGTTGGGGTTAGCTTCCTGTGACAAAGACTTTGAAGCGCTCAACGTAAACCCGAATGCTTCCGAAAAACCAAATATTGATTTGCTGTTCACGCAAAGTCTGCTGAAAGGTAACCTGCCACTGGACCGTGCTTATTTCTTCACCTCGTACCTGCATAGCGGCACGTATATCCAGCATTATGCCATCGCCAAGGAGATGGCCGGCTCCGGCGCCGGTGACAAATACGCCGTCAATGATTTCTACCAGAGCTTTTACTACCGGAACATCTATACGAATACGATGACCACGCTGGCCGAGATCATCGAAGCAGCGCAGGCGCCGGAGAATGTGAACAAGCTCGCGGTGGCCCGTCTCTGGAAAGTACTGCTCATGCAGCGTATCACTGACCTGTACGGCGATGTGCCTTACAGCGAGGCTACCCGTGGTAAATCCAATCTCTTTCAGCCTAAATATGATGCGCAGGAAGATATCTATGCCGCGCTGCTGAAAGAAACGGAAGACGCTATTAAATCATTCGATGCTTCCAAGACCACCTTTGGCAATGCAGACCTGATCTATAAAGGCAACATCGCCCAATGGAAAAAATTCGGCTACTCCCTGATGCTGCGGCTGGCCATGCGCACCACCCGCGCCACCAGCACCAAAGTGATCGCCAAAGACTGGGCACAGAAAGCAGTGGCCGGCGGCGTGATCACCGATGCAGCAGACAATGCGGTGGTAAGATATTCCAACGGTCCGCAGACCTATAACAACAATCCCATTGCTTTTGAACTGGTAAACCAGGACTATGTGCCTTCTTCCAAAGGCGCCAGCAACCAGGAATGGGGCAAGTTCAGCAAGACGTTTATCGATTTCCTGAAAAACCATAATGATCCGCGGCTGGGCGTAGTGTCCGTGGTATGGACGAACGGCAACCCGGATACTACCGCCGCTTTACAAAAAGGCATGGCCAACGGTACCGATGTGAAACCGGCCAACCCCGCTTCTTATTCAGAGCCTAACCCGGCTACTATCCTCAACTATGCTTCACCGCTGCTGGTGATGACCAATGCGGAGATGAACCTGCTGCTCAGTGAAGTAGCGCTGCGTGGCTGGAGCTCCGGTGATAAAGCACAGCTGTATGCCAACGGTGTGACTGCCGCCTTGCGCAACTGGAGCCTGTTTGGCGCTGCGGGCACCATCGCGCCGGAGCGTATCAGCCAATATGTGACGGATAACGCCCTGAATACCGGCGGCTCCTTTGATGCACAGATGGAACAGATCCATACCCAGTTCTGGGTAGCGTTGCTGCTTGACGAGCAGGAGGCTTACGCGAACTGGCGTCGTACCGGTTACCCGGTACTGGTGCCGGTGAACTACACCGGTAATGTAACAGGCGGCACCATCCCGCGCAGGCTGCCCTATTCGCAGACAGAGCAGGGTATCAACGGGCCCAACTACAATGAAGCCGTAAAGAGACAAGGACCAGATTTATTAACAACCAGAATATGGTGGGACAAATAATCATGAAAAGAGTATTCCTGTTTTCTGTACTCATAACGGTTCATACATGCCTCCTCGCACAAGGAAAAAGGGTTGCCGCTCCGGCAGCCCTGATTCCTTTGCCGGTGGCCGCTTCCTGGACAGCTGACAGCGCTTTTATTACCGCCCGCGCGGCAATAAAGGCCATGCCCGGCCTGGAGCAGGACGCAGCGTTGCTGCAATCGTATATGCAGGCCGTTAGCGACCGTCCGGTAAAACGACGTACAGCCGCTGCCGTTAGTTTGTCTATCGATTCACTGGCGGTGAAACAGCCGGAAGGATACCTGTTGCGCGTAACGCCGCAGCAGGTGACGCTGACGGCACATGATGCAGCGGGCATCGGTCATGGCATCGCTACGCTGCGGCAGCTGTGGAAACCGGCAGCCGGCGGCGGACTGGTATTGCCGGGAGCGATGATCACGGACTATCCCCGCTTTGGGTACCGTGGCATGCACCTGGATGTGAGCCGGCATTTCTTTTCAATAGACTATGTCAAAAATTTCATTGATCAGCTGGCGTTGTATAAGTTCAACAATTTCCACTGGCATCTGACGGACGACCAGGGATGGCGCATTGAGATCAAAAAATATCCCCGCCTGCAGGAAGTGGCAGCCTGGCGCGATCAGACCATGATCGGGCATAAGAAAGAGCTGCCGCATCGTTTCGACGGTGAAAAATACGGCGGCTACTACACGCAGGAGCAGGTGAAGGAAGTAGTGGCCTATGCCGCCGCCCGGCACATTAATGTAATTCCGGAAATAGAAATGCCCGGCCATGCGCTGGCCGCCATGGCGGCTTATCCGTCGCTGGGCTGCACCGGTGGCCCTTATAAAACCGCTCAGTTCTGGGGCATCTTCGATGATGTGTTCTGTGCAGGTAAGGACAGCACCTTCCTCTTTTTACAGGACGTGCTGGATGAAGTGATCGCCCTGTTCCCTTCTTCGTATATTCATATCGGTGGTGACGAATGCCCAAAGGTGAGATGGAAGGAGTGTGCGGCCTGCCAGCAACGGATGAAGGTGGAACATCTGGCTGATGAAGACGCCTTGCAGAGTTATTTCATCCGCCGTATCAGCGATTATGTGAACAGCAAAGGGCGCCGTATCATCGGCTGGGACGAGATCCTGGAAGGAGGGCTGGCGCCGGGCGCCACGGTGATGAGCTGGCGCGGCGTGGAAGGTGCGGTGATGGCCGCCAGACAACAGCAGCAGGTGATCATGACACCGGAAGATGAATTGTATTTTGACCACTACCAGTCACTGTACCCTGAGGAGCAGACCGCGGCGGCTGGTTATACGCCACTGGAAGCTGTGTATGGTTATGAGCCACTGGTGGCTGCCGGTGATACGGCGTTGCTGCCTTATATCGCAGGCATTCAGGGCGGCATATGGAGTGAATATCTGTCTACAGAAACAAAGGCCAACTATATGATCTATCCCCGGTTGCAGGCGACGGCCGAAAGGGCCTGGTCGCCAGCCACCGTGAGGGATTACAACCAGTTCACACAAAGGCTCGCTGCGTTAACGGGTGACCGTTATACCACCTATAAAGAGATCAACTACCGGTTGGACAGCCTGGCCCCTGGCAGTCTGTACGTGAGCCTGCACGCACATCAGCCGGGCGCAGTGGTCCGTTATACAACAGATGGGAGTGTGCCCGTTGCCGGTAGCCCGGCGTATAAGGGCCCTGTTCATATTGGCCGCAGTGCCATATTACAGGCGCAATTGTTTGTGCAGGGCAAACCAGTGGGGCGGTTGTTCCGTCAACCGTTTGAAATCTGCAAAGCTACCGGCGCGCGGGTAACATGGCAGCAACCGCCCAATACCAAATATACCGCTGCGCCTTCATTGCTGGTAAACGGGATCGCCGGTACGCACCGTTTCAATGACGGGCAGTGGCTGGGCTTCTCTGCCCGGGACCTGCAGGCGACCATAGACCTGGGCAACGTACAGGAAATAAAGCTGGTGGGCGCCAATGTGCTCAACTATCACTGGCAGAAAATGTGGGCGCCTGTGTCGCTGGTGTTTGAAGCGTCTTCAGACGGTAAAAGCTTTGAGCGTATAGCCGTGGCTGATAGTTTCCCGGTAAATGGTATTAATGCCGTACGGTTGACCGTAAAACCGGTACAGGCGCGGTATATTAAAGTGACTGCCATCAACAGGGGCGTGGTCCCTGCCGGCGAATATGGCGCCGGAGGCAGGGCTATGTTGCTGGCGGACGAAATTATTGTTAACTGATGCTGTGCGTATTGATTCCACGTTAGCATTACATTTTATACGGCATGGCATTTTTGATCGTTGTTTTATGCATCCTGTTGCTGATGGTACTGGTAACACTGGCCAAATGCAACGTCTTTGTGGCTTTTCTGATCGTGTCCGCACTGGCGGGCTGGTGGCTGGGCATGCCGTTACAGTCCATTACCGGCGCCATGCAGAAAGGCATCGGTGACACGATGGGCGGGTTATTGATCATCATCATCCTGGGGGCCATGTTGGGCAAGCTGGTAGCGGAGAGCGGCGCGGCGCGGCAGATCGCGCAGACGCTGATCCGTTTATTCGGTACGCGTTACATACAGTGGGCATTGCTGGTGGCTGGCTTTATTATCGGCATCCCGTTGTATTACGGTGTGGGCTTCGTGTTGCTCGTTCCCTTGATATTTTCTGTGGTCTACCAATACAAGCTGCCGGCGGTATATATCGGGTTACCCACGCTGGCGGCTTTGTCTGTCACCCATGGCTTTTTACCGCCGCATCCCTCGCCGGTGGCGCTGGTGACACAGTTTCACGCCAATATGGGACTGACGCTGATATACGGCCTGATAGTGGCGGTGCCGGCCATCGTAGTGGCGGGACCGTTATTTGCCCGTTATCTGAAAAAAATACCGGCGTCGCCATCTCCTCTTTTTCAGTCGCAGGAAAATCAGGCGCATGTTTTGCCTGGAGCAGTGAACAGTTTTTTAACGGCCTTGTTGCCGGTATTGTTGCTTGTTATCACCACCGGGGTGTTGCATATCACCCCGGTGAATTCGCGGCTGCATGGTTTTCTCTCTTTTGCCGGCGATGCATCGGTAGTGATGCTGTGTTGTTTGCTGATCGCCACTTTTTCGTTGGGCGTCGCGCAGCGGAAGTCGCTGAAAGACATCATGAACATATACGCAGAATCGGTGAAAGACATTGCCATGGTGATGTTGATCATAGCGGGGTCGGGTGCGTTGAAGGAAGTGCTGGCCGGTAGCGGCGTGAGTGCGCAGATAGCCGGGGCCATGAGTTCCTGGCACATCCCGGTGTTGGTGCTGGGCTGGCTGATGGCCGCTGTCATCCGCGCCAGCATTGGTTCCGCTACCGTGGCCGGGCTCACGGCCGCAGGCATGATGGCGCCGTTTATTGCCACGGGGCAGGTAGATCCTAACCTGATGGTACTGTCGATAGGAGCGGGCAGCCTGATGTTCTCACATGTCAACGATGCCGGTTTCTGGATGTTCAAAGAGTACTTTAACATCAGCATAAAAGACACCTTCCTGTCGTGGTCCGTGATGGAAACTATTGTGGGCGTCATGGGCCTGCTGGGGGTACTGGCGCTCAACGCGCTGATTGGTCATTAAAGCATTTATTAAACCAGAATATATGGAAAACAAAGCAGCAGAAAAATTAAAAGCATTAGGCCTGGAATTACCACCGGCGCCAACGCCACTGGGCGTGTACAAACCTTTCCTGATTGACGGGAAGTATCTTTATCTGTCTGGCCACGGACCGGTGCAGCAAGACAAGTCGCTGATCATTGGCCGGATAGGCAGTGAGATGGACATGGAACAGGGTAAACTGGCCGCCCGGCAGGTGGGCCTGACGATGTTGTCTACCATCAACACACATGTAGGTTTGGAGAAAGTGAAAAGGGTGATCAAAGTGTTGGGCATGGTCAACTGTACGCCGGAGTTTGAACGGCATCCTTATATCATCAATGGTTGCAGCGAACTGTTTGCCGCCATCTGGGGAGAAGAAAACGGTATCGGCGTACGCAGCGCCGTAGGCTTCGGTTCCCTGCCCGACAATATCCCGGTAGAGATAGAAGCCTTGTTTGAATTGTATTAAGATGGCTGCAGCAGATGCCGGGGAAAATATTATCTTTCCCTTAAAATTTGGATCATGCAAAAGCGGGATGGAACAACAGCAGTCAGGTTGGCGGCCTTCGGTGAATTTCTGCTGAGGCTTCACAGCAACAGCGGTAAACGTTTCGGTCAGTCAGACGGATATATTCCTTTTTACGCCGGTGCGGAGGCTAACGTATGCGTACTGTTGTCCCGCCTGGGCATATCCACGGAGTATATCACCCGGGTGCCGGACAACGACCTGGTCTTAACAGGACTGCAACAGCTGCGTGGCCATGGCGTAGGCACCGGAAGGGTTGTCTGTGGCGGCGACAGGCTGGGGTTGTATTTTACCGAATCCGGTAACGGCATACGCCCCGGGCGTGTGATCTATGACCGTGCCGGTTCCTCTTTCGCCACTTTGCAGCTGGGGGATATCGCCTGGTCATCTGTACTGGCAGACATCGATGTGTTTCACTGGTCCGGCGTGGCTGCCGCATTGTCCGCCAGCAGCGCGGCCGTTTGCGCGGAAGCGCTGGAAGCAGCTGGTGCAGCAGGTCTTACCATCTCGTCAGATTTTAACTACCGTGCCACGCTCTGGAAATACGGACAGCACCCTTCTGCCGTGATGCCTGCCTTATTGCAACACAGCGATATGACCGTGGCCGATCTGGACGCAGTGAACGTATATTACAATATTGAAACAGATAAACAGCTCCCGCCGGAGAAAAGATTTGAACAGTGTTACGATCAGTTGCGCCGGCACATGCCGAAGCTGAAAACACTGGCCATGAGTTTCCGGAAAATACAGGGCAATCAGCTGGTGTATTTCGGGGCGCTCGCACAGGGCGACCAGTATTATTTTTCAGAAGGATTTACTGTTCCGCAGGTCACCGACCAGATAGGCGCCGGCGATGCTTTTACAGCAGGTGTTTTGTTTGGCGTCATGAAACAGTACCCGCCACAGCGTATCATCGATTTCGCTGTAGCCTGTGGCACGCTCAAACAGAGCATCCACGGCGACTGGGCACTGGTGAATGAACGGGAAGTGACCGACCTGATGGCCAACGGCCCTTCGGGAAGGATAGTACGATAACTACTTTTATTATGTTTACGATTGATGCACACCTCGACCTCAGTATGAACGCCCTGGAATGGAACAGGGACCTGCGGCAGCCGGTAATGGCCATCCGCAGCCGGGAGGCAGGTCTACAGGATAAACCGGACAGGGCTAAAGGCGTAGTGGCTTTTCCCGAGCTTCGTAAAGGAAACATCGGCCTCGTAGTGGCCACACAGATAGGACGTTATGTGGCGCCTGACAATCCTTTGCCGGGCTGGCATTCGCCTGAGCAGGCATGGGCACAGACACAGGGACAGCTGGCATGGTACAAGGCCATGGAAGATGCCGGTGAAATGGTAATGATCAAAGACCTGCCTGCATTGGAACAGCATATCGCCCTGTGGAACGATGGCACGCCCAATGACAACAAACCCATTGGATATATCCTGAGCCTCGAAGGAGCCGATTCACTGGTGACATTGGACCACCTGCACAGGGCTTACCAAAACGGCCTCCGTGCCGTAGGACCTGCCCACTACGGGCCCGGACGTTATGCCAACGGTACCGACGCTACCGGCCATCTGAATGAACAGGGACGCCAGCTGGTCCGGGAGATGGAAAAGCTGAACATGATACTCGACGCCACCCACCTGTGCGACGATGCTTTCTGGGACGCCATGGACATCTTTAACGGCGCGGTATGGGCCAGTCATAACAACTGTCGCGCCCTGGTGGACCACAATCGCCAGTTCAGCGACGATATGATCAAAACACTGGTGCAGAAAGGCGCTGTCATAGGAGGCGCACTCGATGCCTGGATGATGGTCCCGGGATGGGTACGGGCACAGTCCACCCCTGAAGGCATGCACTGCAATCTCGAAAAACTTATCGATCACATGGACCATATCTGCCAGATAGCCGGCAACTCCCTGCATGTAGGTATCGGTACAGACCTGGACGGCGCTTTCGGAAAAGAGCAATGCCCTTATGATCTGGAAACGATCGCAGACCTGCAGAAGTTACCGGATATGTTGTCCGGAAGAGGCTATAAAGCCGCAGATATTGAGAACATCATGCACGGGAACTGGTTACGGTTCCTGCGTCATGCCTGGAAATAACGCACGCGGATTAAAAAAATTACAAAAGCGCGAAGCCATACAGCTTCGCGCTTTTGTGTTTATTATTTTGTTAGCAGGTGAAGCGGGGCCTTCGTCCCCGTGACTTTCAGAACGTTGGCCTGTTTGTTGGTCATCCATGCCGGAAGCGGTGCGCCCTTCAGGTAATAGCTGAAAAACTCCAGCATGCGCGTGTTATAATCCAGCGCAGGCTTGTCGAAGATACTATGGCCCTGTCCTTCATATTGCAGGAAATAAACCACCTTGCCCATGCGCCTCATACCGGTGAAAAACTCAATTCCCTGCCCTACGGGCACATCACCATCGTCCATATTATGCATGAGTAGTAAAGGCGTTTGTATCTTATCGATGTTGAACACGGGAGAGTTCTCCAGGTACAGGTCCGGCCTGTCCCACAGTGAAGCGCCGATACGGTCGCGATATAACTCGTACTGGCCCTGTCTGGAATATCCGGAGCCGATGATAGAGCCGTATGCGCTGACGAAATTAGTAAAGCCGGCGGCTGAACAGGCGGCCGCGAAACGGCCGGTATGCGTGATGATGTAGTTGGTCTGGAAGCCGCCGAAACTGTGCCCCTGAAGGCCCATCCTGGTGGAGTCCACATAGGGCAGCTGTACCAGTCTGTCAGCAGCGCCCATCACCGTATTCAGGGAACTGCGGCCCGGATACCCTATTTCAAAATGTACATCGGGCGTAAAAACGAGGAAGCCGTTGCTGACGAAATAGGGAATGTTCATTGGCCCCATACTGGGTTCCGGCCGTATGTAAAGGTGCAGGCACTCACTGATCTTCTCATAATAGTAAAAGATAACAGGATATTTTTTTTGTGGGTCGAAGTTCTCCGGTTTATACAGGATGCCCTGTGCCGCCTTCCCGTCGCGGGTTTTAAAGTTTACCAGCTCGGTCGTCAGCCAGTTGACCTGCCGTTCAGGGTGAACGTCGCTGATCGCATCAAAATGAACAAAGTCTCTCGTAACATAAATATTGGGCGCGCTGGAGGCATCCATTTTCTGTACCAGATATACGGCTGCATTTTTTGCTTTGACGGGGGCGGCGCGCATGAAATATTTGCTTTCTTCCGGGCCTGTGATCAAAGCCGGTTCCATGCTTAGTTTGCGAAGTTTTCCGTTGGTGATTTCATAGAAACCGTCTTCTTTGGTGGCGCGGTTGAAAGCGGTCAGTAAAATGGATTTGCCGGTGTGTTCGTTGGCCGGAAAGGCAAAACGGAATACAATGTTATTAGTTTTTCCATAACCACCTGTTATGTTAACAGGCGCTGATTTGCCGGTGAGGTCAATCTGGTAAATATCATATTGGTCACACAGGTATAGTATTGTTTCGTCGTTATTGAAACCGCCAAGCGGGAGATTGAGATAAGGTGCAAAAGGAATGTCGTCATTATCGTAGGTGGTCCAGTTGGCGGATATGTCGGCGGTGATGTTCTTACGTTCGCTGGTGGCAATATTGTAGCTGAAATAGTTTTGCTGCTCCGCATCGAAATAGATGATCCACCTGCCTTGCGGCGAGAGGGTGTACGAAGCGCTGTTGCGGTCACCGGGGGTGGTGATCATTTTTCTGGAGCCGTCGGTCAGGTTGACCAGCGTCCGGGACGGCAAGGCTGCTTCATTCCAGTTCCATTCTCCTTTGTGGGCAAGCGTTTTGTCGAGTAGCTGGTAGTTGTTGCGCGGGTTATAGAAGCCAGGATAATAGGCTGCCATGTAGAAGGTAGATTCGTCTTTGTCCTGTGTCTGAAGGATGGTATTATTATGGAGATACCAAATTGCCTGGCAGCGGAGCGGTTCATTGTTGTCATGGAGCTTGGTATCGAGGAAGGTGCGCAGGTGCAGCTTCGCAGAATTAAGCGTATCAGGCGCAGGTTTGGGGGCGGTCAGCGTACAGAAGATAAAAGAACCGTCACTGCTGAACCTGTCGAAGTAGCTGAACGTCAGCCGGTCGTTGATCTGCATGCGCGGAGTTGCCATAATGGCTTTTCCTGTCTGATCGCGGTGGTAATACCAGCAGGAGGGCGCCTGTTCTTTGTTGACCGTTATAAAAACACACTGCGTTCCTTTTTCATCCGTGATAATGTTGACGGGTTCTTTTCCCGTATAAATTTCCCGGGTGTTATGATCGGAGAGGTCTACCGTCCGGATAGTATAGGTGTTGGTGTCTGTCTTACATTTAAGAAAAAGGAGGTGCCCGTTGCCACTGGTAACATAGTCTGTAACCTGATCGTAGTGGTAAGCCTTGCCGGATGTCAGGTTACGGACTTCGAGGTGGTTATCTGTTTTTTGAATGGCCAGCCATCCTGTGTCTGTTTGTTGAAACAGGGAGAATTTTTTTACCAATGCTATCTTTTCTTCTTTTGAAGTGCCCAATGTTACTAACAGGAGGTGGTTGTCCGTCAGTTTTGTGACCGCCAGTTTGCTGTCGGCCGTAAAGGCAACAGGCTGAAATGCCAGCAGCTCTTTTTTCCAGGAATGATCGATGGCCTGTATGACCTGTGTGGCTTGTCCGGGTGGCTGATTGTAGATATAAAATGATGCGTACCGGCCGTTGTCGCTGATTTTGGGATTGAGGGCCAGGTTCCAGGTGGTGAAGTCCGTGTCGTTGAGCGGGCGCTTTTGCGCGTGGGCACTGACGGAAAACAGGAGCACAAAGATGGCAAGGTATCGTTTCATGGGTTGGAACAGGTTTGAGGGAAAAGCTGTTACAATGATAGGTATTTCGTTAGCATCTTATTTTATAAACTGGCAACCGAAACCGCTGAAACCATGATGGTTTACAGAGAAGTTATACGGGTGGAAAAAAGGGCATCAGGGAGTAGCCGGCTGTCATGATAACTATATGGCAAGGGAGAAGGCGCGTCGGAAGCAGCTTGATCAGTTTTATCCTCCCAAATCCAAAGAATCCGGGTTAAAATTTGTTTTTCTTGATAAATTATTTATCTTCAAAAGGTCAAAATCTCAAAATAGCCGCTTTCCGATATGTCTATGTTCAACTTATATAAATCAGGATCTGAATCTGCCAATTCCCATCACCCTTAAGTCTATACGCTGAAAATCCGCCCCATGGCGTTACTGCTTGGTTAAAGACAGGGGAGGGCCTTATGAAATTAATCAGATATGAAAAAGAAAACAATTGACCTGGCGAAAAAACTGACCCTCGCCAAAGCAACGGTAGCCTCCCTGACCGTAAAACAGCAGGTAGGATTAAAAGGTGGCCGTCTTTCCACCAATTGCGACACCTATGATCCGCAATGGACCTGCGAGTCCCATCCCCGTCCAACGAATGTTTGCATGTAGTGATGGCTGTTAACCCGGCATCAACGATGGTAAACCCGATTTAACCCGTAAAACCCTGTTATGAGAAAAAGAAAAATTGCCCTCGGCAAGAAATTGTCCCTGAACAAAGCTGCCATTTCCACGCTGACCGTACAACAGCAGGCTGTTGTAGGTGGCGGGCCTTTTACTGTGATGCCCCGTTGCATCGAGACAGTAGTCCAAACCTGTATCACGTATATGCCTGGGCAGGACCAATGCTACATCTGCCCTGAAGCTTAATTTTTAACCCGGAAAATACCCCTCCACAGAGGGGTATGACCTCCCTCAAATCAAACTGCATATGAAAAAGAAAAAAGTCACACTCAGTAAAAAACTGCAACTGAAAAAAGATTCAGTAGTAGAACTTACCGTAACCCAACAAGCAGGCGTAGCTGGCGGAGCGCCGTTGACCCGGACCACCCGTTGTTGCCAGGCCACCACTGTTTCTTTCTGCGAGCTTTGCTGATTTCTGCTGTTTTCTGATACGGTAACCAAAATTCAATATCCGTTGTATGAAAAAGAAAAAAGCTGATCTCCGTAAAAAACTTTCGCTGAATAAAGCGGTAGTGGGGGCGTTGGCCGCGCCGCAGACAGCACTGTCACAGGTGTATTCCTGTGTTACCTGCTGGACCGTCTGCTGCCTCACAGAGCCCGAAACATACTGCGTTGGCGAATGCAGAGTACCCTGATTTTTTAACCCTCCTGTAATCTTGATCTTATGAAAAAGAAAACACTGACGCTCAGCAAAAAGCTGTCCCTGAAAAAAGAAGCGGTTGCATCGTTAAACCCGCAACAGCAAGCCAAAATCGCCGGTGGTATGCCCAGAACGATGTTCAGCGTTTGCTGCGTGGACACCAATGAGGCTACTTGTCCTGATGACTGCGTAGTATACACCACCCGTGGGTGCGGACGCGCTTGATTTTTTATTTGAAATCCTTATCAATAAACTATCACAATTATGAAAAAGAAACTGGCACTCAGTAAAAAGCTGTCACTGAAAAAAGACGCCGTTGCAACCTTGAATGTGCAACAGCAAACCAAAATCGCCGGTGGTGTTCCATTGACCTGGTGGAGCGCCTGCTGTGAAAACACCCGTGAGGTAACCTGTCCTGAAGGCTGCGTCCGGACTTCTCAACCAACTGCATAAATTTTCCCAAAACCCGGACATACTATCGGCCGTAACCGCGGACGGCTAAGACCTGTGTCCACCTAAAACCCACACGATCATGAAAAAGAAAACACTTCAACTGAGCAAAAAACTGCTCCTCAAAAAAGACACCGTTGTAACACTGAACCAACAAGAACAGGCAAAACTCGCTGGTGGAGCCCCCATCACCTGGTGGAGCGCATGTTGCGTGGAAACTGATGAAGTGACCTGCCCTGCCGGTTGTGTAAGAACAACCATCTGATCCTGTCATAGCCGAACATCCGCCCCATGGCTACAGACAGGGGAGGGCTTATTTTTCTGTTCACCCATATGAAAAAGAAAAAAATCGATCTCAGCAGAAAACTGCTACTGAACAAAGAAACTGTCGCATCATTGAACGAATCCCAGCAGCAGCATCTGGTGGGAGGCGCCGTTACGCGCGATATCGTTTGCACTGAAGATACACGTGCTATCTCCAGTTGCAGAGCTACGCGTCCGTCGCCTAACTCACCCTGCTGCCAGATACCCTGATGGTAAAAGGGTATCGGTCACCGGATGACCAGGGAGAAACTCCTGCATGAGCACACCCCCTGTCTCCGTTCTTTTCCCAACAGGGAAAGCCCGTCTTTCCCTGTTGTACACCATTAAATCTATGCTGCCAAATGAATAATACCGCCACTCAGTTAAGATACATCTATCATGACCTCATTCCCATGTTACGGGAACGTAAATACGGAGCCGACTATAACACCAGCCTGTTCAAAGGACCCTGGGGCGCCCTGTTGTTCATGTTTTATTACGAGCAGTATGCCGACGACCAGGCGGACAACGCCACCGCACTGCTGGAGGAAATATATGCTGAATACGCACCGGAAAAAGGAGACAACTACTCCTTCTGCAACGGCCATACCGGCCCTTTCTGGCTGCTGGAACACCTTACCCGCCACGAATTCCTTGACCTGGATATCAATGAACTGGCCTCCGATTTCGTGACAGCCACTATCCTGCAAAGTAAATTCCACCTCGAACACCAAAACTATGACTTTCTGCATGGCAGCTCCGGTATGTGCAACTTCCTCATCAGGTTCGCCAGCCGCCCCGATGTGGCCGAACACCTTGAATATTTTGTACAAACCCTCTGGAACAACAGCGTCATGACCGACAAAGGCCGCAGCCTGCCTTTCTTCTATACGCACGATAAACCCGAAGGCATCTTCTGTAACTCCTTCAGCCTCGCCCACGGCTCCTGCTCCCTGCTGATTATTGTAGCAAAAATATACGAGGCCGGTATCGCACAGGAACTGTGCCACCGCCTTATCTCAGAAAGTATTCCGTTCATCATGGAACATAAAAATACTTTTACCGATGACTCCCTTCATGCCCTGTACCCGGCCATCCTGGATGGCAAGTCCACCCAAAGCCGCCTATCCTGGTGCTACGGCGATCTGAACGTGGCCATGATGCTGTGGTATTGTGGTAAACTGTTCAACGAGCAACTGTGGAAAGAGGAAGCACTGCATATCATGCGTTACAATATGCGCCGCGATACCGACGAAGCCGCCGGTATCATGGACAACTGCCTGTGCCACGGCTCCGGCGGTATCGCCGCTTTCTACCGCAGATTCTGGTTTGAAACACAGGACGAAGCCTTCCTGCAATGTGCCAATCACTGGCAGGAGAAAGCGGTCGAAAAAATCACTTTCCCGGAAGACCATAGTAAACACGGGATTAAAATGTGGCTGGGAAAAGACAAACAGTGGGAATACGTATGGGACCTGCTGGACGGCAGCAGCGGCGTAGGACTGTCTATGCTGTCACAGCTGCACTCACAGCCGCTGCCATGGGACGAGTGTTTTCTGCTCTCCTGAAAATTATTGTAAACATCTGCAAAAGGAACGACTATGGCCTTATCACATACAGGATTTTTCCTATTAAGAAGCCCGCTATACCCGGTGAACAGGTATCGTGACGTGTTGGAAGACAGCCTCCAGGAGCTGGCGGACAAGAACCCGCTGTTCCTGTACGCCCTTTGCATCGCCTCCGGCGACCTGCTCAAAGAGCTGGAGAGATTCCTCAGTGATCCGGCGTCCTTCAACAAGAAGAAGACCGACAAGCTGCGTAAATCGCTGTATAAATACTGGGTGCGCGCCTGCTCCCGCAGCACGCCCTATGGACTCTTCGCCGGTTGTACCACCGGCACCATCGGCGCTGATACCCAACTGCTGCTCAATGATATGAAAGACGCCTATCAATACGTGCGCCTCGATATGGACTACTATACCCGTATCTGTAATCATATCAGCCAGCAGCCGGACATCAGCATGGCATTACGCTATTATCCCAATAACAGCATCTATAAAACCGGTGATAAATACCGCTACGCGGAATATACCATCAACAACAACAGGCGCAAATACCTGCTCACCGCAGTGGAAGATTCGGTGTTTATGACCGCTATCATCCGGGAAGCCGCCGCCGGCCTGACGATCGCACAGATCGTACAGGTGATACATGAGCAAGACCCCTCCGTGACGGAAGAAGAAGCCACCGGCTTCGTCCGTGAACTGATAGAATCACAATTGCTCATCGCAGACACCGAGCCACGAATTACAGGTGAAGACAACCTGCAATCCCTCACAGACCGCCTTTTATCCATCCCCGAGGCCAGTACCTTCCGCGACGCGCTGCTTGCCCTGCAACAGCTGTTCCGGCAGCAGGACTTTGAACGCTCCCGCCTGGCCGCCATCCATCAACAGTGTGAAACCGCCTTCCCCGTCAGCATCCCCAAAGACCTGCTGCAAATAGACCTGTTCAAGACCGCACAACAATGCCAGTTGAGCGAAACGCTGGTCAACGACATCCTGTCACAGGTACATAGCCTGATGGCGCTCTGCCTCGGCTATTCCAAAGGACAATCGGAAATGTCGTCTTTCATGACACGTTTCATGGAACGCTATGAATCACAGGAAGTGCCGCTCAACCTGGTACTGGACGGTGAAACAGGCATCGGCTACGGCGCCGCTATCGAAAACACCGTGCACGCCCCCTTCGTGGAAGATGTGGCCGGCGCGCCTGCCAGCGAAAACCAGACCGTGAACTGGTCGCCGCTGCAACAACTCGGCCTCGACAAATACGAACAGTTTTTACAACAGGACCTCTCGGAAGTGGCCATCACTGACGAAGACCTGCAAAAACTCGGCGATCCCGAAACGGTGAATATGGCCCGCAGCTGCTACCTCTTCGGCAGCCTGCTGGGACCTTCCGCCGAAGCGGCCGATAAAGGCGACTACCGCTTTGCCCTCAACTCCATGGGCGGCCCGTCTGCCGCCAACCTGCTCGGCCGCTTCTGCAACGGCGACGAAGTGCTGACAGAAAAAGTGAAAGCCATCCTCGATGAAGAAGCCGCCGCTTATCCCGACCTGGTCATCGCGGAAGTAGTGCACTTCCCCGAAGCCCGCGCGGCCAATGTGCTGATAAGGCCCACCCTGCGCCCTTATGAGATACCCTATATCGGCGTGGCCGGCACACCGGAAGAATTCCGCATACCGGTGGCCGATATCATGGTGTCTGTCAGACAGAATGAAGTAGTCCTTAGAAGCAAACGGCTCAACAAACGCATATTGCCCCGTCTGAGCTCCGCCCATAACTACGGTTACAACAGCCTGCCCATCTACAAATTCCTGTGCGATCTGCAACATCAGTCGCTGATCTCCTTCCTGCACTGGGACTGGGGCGTGTTCGCCAACCGCAAACGCCTGCCACGCGTGGTGTATAAAAACATCATTCTCAGCAGGGCCATGTGGACGCTCACCGCCAAAGAGGTGGAACACCTGGGCGATGACGCGGCAGCAAACCTGCGTTTCATTGATCAGTACCGTGAACAGCAGAAAATGCCGGACAAGGTATTGCTCGCCGAAGCAGACAATGAGCTGTTGCTGGACCTCACCGCGCCTGCCGCTGTGGGACTGCTCATCGACCATGTGAAGAAAATGTCGTCCGTAAAACTGAAGGAATGTCTGCTGGCCGAAGAAAGCGGTATCGTACGGGACATCCACAACGGCGAATACGCCCATGAAGTACTGATACCCATGCGTAGCGTGCCCGTGGCGGAAAAAGCGGGTGACAAGCCCCGGCCCGCCACTGCGGCGGCAGCGCCGGCAGCTTTGCCGGAACGCAGTTTTGCCCCCGGCAGTGAATGGCTATACGTAAAAGTATATTGCGGTTTCCGTGTGGCCGAAGAACTGCTGGCCACCTGGTTTGCGGAACAATTGCCGCAATGGCAGGAAGATGGCCTGTTTGAAGATTTCTTCTTCCTCCGCTACGGCGATCCCCTGCCACATATCCGCCTCCGCTTCCGCAACCGCCATCGTCCCGGTAATAATGATGAGATCCTGCACCGCATCCAGACCGGATTACAGCCAATGGTGGACAACGGGCAGGTGTCTAAAATCCAATGCGATACCTATATTCGTGAAATAGAACGCTACGGCGCCGCAACGATAGAGATCAGCGAACAGCTTTTCAGCGCCGACAGCCTCGCCGTACTGGGCGTGGTGAACATGCTGGAAGGCGCAGAAGGAGAGAGCTACCGCTGGCGCATGGCCCTGCGGGGAACAGATATGCTGCTGGAAGATTTCGGTCTCACGCCAACAGAACGCAAACAACTGCTGGCTGGCCTGCGCGAAGGTTTTGCGTCCGAATTCGGCGGCGCCAAAGTACAGCACAAGCCACTCAACGACAAATACCGTAAGCACCAGCAGGAAATCGCTTCTTTCCTGCGCGCCGAAAATGATGAGGCCAACGAAATAGCAGAAGCAGTGGAGTTCTTCCGTCAACGGTCGGCCGTCACCGCCCCGCTGGCAAAGCAGATACGGCAGCATTACCAGAACGACAACCGCTACTTCGATATCCTGGCCAGCCATATTCATATGTTCCTCAACAGGATATTTGTGGCCAAACAACGCAAACACGAAATGGTGATCTATCATTTCCTGGAGAAATATTATTTATCACAACTGGCGATGGAAGCAACACTGAAATAAATGGCTTTTACTACTTACAGACAACTGGACGCGATGGACTGCGGGCCTACCTGCCTGCGGATGGTGGCCAAACACTACGGCCGCGAATATCCGCTCGACTACCTGCGCGAACTGGCCAGCATCACCCGGGAAGGCGTAAGCCTGCTCGGTATCAGTGAAGCCGCAGAAAAAATCGGGTTCCGCACCAACGCCGTGAAGATCACTTTCGAACAACTGGATGAAAATGTGGAACTGCCCTGTATCCTGCACTGGAACCAACAACACTTCGTGGTGTTGCCGCCGCAGGACTACAACCGGCACAATCCCAAAGACAAAATACTGGTGGCAGATCCGGGCCATGGCCTTGTCAAGGTGGACAAAGACACTTTCCTCCACTGCTGGCAAGGCAAACAGACCCATGGCGTAGTACTGATGCTGGAGCCGGGAGAGCAGTTCCACCGGCAACAGGCGCCGGAACGCGCAGCCACCGGCTTCCGCTTCCTGTTCAGCTACCTGCGCCCGTACCGCAAATACGTGGTGCAGCTGTTCCTGGGCCTGATACTGGCCAGCCTCCTGTCGCTCATTATGCCCTTCCTCACACAGAGCCTGGTGGACTATGGCATCAACCGCCACAATGTACATTTCGTATACCTGGTGTTGATATCCCAACTGGTGCTGTTTGCCGGCTCCACGGCCATTGAGATGATCCGAAGCTGGATACTGCTGCATATGAACAGCCGTATCAATATCAATATCATCTCCGATTTTCTGATCAAACTGATGAAACTGCCGATCCGCTTTTTCGACAGTAAGATGATCGGGGATATCCACCAGCGCATCGGCGACCATACCCGTATCCAGACTTTCCTCACAGGGACTACCCTGTCAACCTTGTTCTCTTTCGTGAACCTGCTGGTGTTTACCGCGGTACTGGCGGTGTACAGTATGAAAATACTGCTGGTGTTCGTGTTGTTCAGCGCAGCGGCCATTACCTGGATCTTCTTTTTCCTGCGCCGCCGTAAAGCGCTGGACTACCGGCGCTTCCAGCGTATGAGCGACAATGAGAACGTGCTTTTTGAGCTCATCACCGGTATGCAGGAAATTAAACTCAACAACTGTGAAACAGCCCGGCGCTGGGAATGGGAGCATGTACAGGCCGGCCTGTACCGGATCAACGTCAAAAGCCTTGCGCTGGGACAGTACCAGCAAATAGGCTCCGTTTTCTTCAATCAGCTGAAAAACATCCTGATTTCGTTTATCAGTGCCCGTGAGGTGATGAATGGAAACCTCACCCTCGGTATGATGCTGTCTGTGAGCTACATCATCGGACAGATGAACAGCCCGCTGGACCAGCTGTTGACTTTTATCCAGTCCGCCCAGGACGCTAAAATGAGCCTGGACAGGTTGGGAGAGATACACAACCGTCCGGAGGAAGAAACGCGCGACCTGGTGATACCGCCGCCATCACAGTCTGAGGGCAAAGGTGATATCGTGCTGGAAAATGTGTCTTTTCAATACGGCGGCGCAAGATCGCCATTTGTATTGCAGGATATCAACCTCGTTGTGCCGGAAGGAAAAGTGACGGCCATTGTAGGCACCAGCGGCAGCGGCAAAACAACGCTCATGAAACTGCTGCTGCAATTTTATGAGCCTACCGGCGGACAGATAAAAGTAGGAGAGCATGACCTGCTGGACTTATCACCCAAATGGTGGCGCCGTCAATGCGGCAATGTGATGCAGGACGGGTTCATCTTCTCCGGCACCATCGCCAAAAACATCGCCATCAGCGATGAAACCATTAACAACGAAAAACTGGTGCATGCCGCTGAAATGGCGAACATCCGTCATTTTATAGAAGACCTGCCGCTGGGCTACCAGACCAAAATAGGCAACGCCGGCAACGGCATCAGCGCGGGCCAGAAACAAAGAATACAGATTGCGCGCGCCATCTACAAAAATCCGCATTACCTGTTCTTCGATGAAGCTACCAGCGCGCTCGACGCCAACAACGAACGGGTGATCATGGACAACCTGGATCAGTTCTTCCGTGGCAAGACGGTAGTGGTGATCGCCCACCGCCTCAGCACCGTGAAAAATGCTGACCAGATCATTGTGCTGGACCGGGGCCGTATCGTGGAAACCGGCAACCACGCCACATTGACTGCACGGAAGGGCAATTATTATGAACTGGTAAAAAATCAACTGGAACTGGGAGGATAAATGTTATGCCGGAAAATAAACCGATAAAACGTATTAACGGCCATACACTGCATTCCTCCCTCACCGAGGTGAGGAGCGAGGAAGTACAGGAAATTATGGGCAAGATGCCGCCGTGGATGGTCCGCAGCGGTATCACGCTGATCGCCGTAGCGGTGGTGCTGGCCCTCATCGGGGCCTGGTTCTTCCGTTATCCCGACGTACTGCCGATGCCTGTCAGGGTAACGCCGCAGCAACAGTCGTTCCTGGTGAAAGGATATATCCCTGCCGCCGATGCGTGGCGGGTGAAAGCCGGTCAACAGGTAATGCTGCGCCTCACGGCCTACCCGTCAGACACCTACGGCCTGCTTCCCGGCACCGTGATGGCCGACGCTGTCGCGGAAACAGATAGCAGCTTCCTGGTGGAAGTAAAGCTCACACAAGGCATGTTGTCTACCGCAGGTAAACAGATCCCGCGGCAACCGGTACTGACAGGAACGGCTGAAATTATGACAGACGATAAAAGCCTGTTGCAAAGAATTTTAGGAAAGGCCCTGGCGCCCCTGATGGCGGATTAATCCGCCATCAGGGAGCGTTTAGCCGTCGTTGTATATGTTTTGTAGATAGATGTTTTTCTCTGCTTGTAGATGTCATGTAGCCCCTGAAAATTGCCGTAAATCCCTAAAGTTTGTCATCTTTGTGCCTGTTTTAACCACACCCTGACAGGATGAAGAACATCGTTTTATTGATTGCATGTTGTCTGTTTGCCAAAGCAGCTGTTGCCCAACAACCTCTTATTGCCTTTGTTCCCGATAAAGATATCCGTGATATCGGCCTGTTTACAGAAGGCCTTGCCTGGGCGCTGACGCCCGACGGAAACTATGGTTATATAGATACCACCGGTAAAATGGTCATCAGGCCGCAATTCCGGGAAGCCGGCACCTTCCGCGAAGGATTGGCCATCGTAGGCCAGTCAGTGAACGGGACTATCCGCTATGGGTACGTCAACCGGCAGGGGCGTCTGGTGGTGCCCTGCCAGTATGAAGATGCCTACGACTTCTCTTGCGGACGGGCAGCCGTCAGAAAAAATGATGTATGGGAGTATATCGACCGCCAGGGGAAAACGGCCCTGGGCCCTGCGTTTATCCGTATAGACTCCATCATCGATAAAACCTACGGCGGTGCCTATACCGAAATAAAAGCCCGGCCGCTTTCATTTCATAACGGCCGTCTGCTGGTACGAAAAGGAAAACTGTACGGCTTTGTGGATACTGCCGGTCATTGGGTGATTCCCCCTGCCTATGCGTGGGCCCGTGAGTTTTCTGATGGTGTGGCCGTGGTAACCGGAAAGGAAATACAGCAGGACAGTATGCCGGGCAATAGTGAGCTGGCGCAGTTATACAATAAATTACCCGCCGGGCGACCGGAATATACCACCCTGGTCATCGACAGTGCCGGTAAACCGCTCTTCACCACAGCGGTAAAGGGGCTGGAAGAATTTGTTGACGGGGCGGCCCTCTTTTACCAGGACGATAAATGGGGGCTGATGGATAAAAAAGGAAATTTCCTGATAGCGCCCACCTTTGCTGACCAGCCTTACCCTGTCTCCTGCGGTGTATTTTTTACTCAGGTGAATGGTAACGCGGAGGGTAACCGTGACGGCTATCTGCAGATATACAATACCACCGGGCAATCCACCGGCAAAACACCGCTCTGCAATGCCGAAGGCCATTGTATATATGACTCCCATCGTGCTTTCTTTGCTGGCCTGATGGCGGTACAGGTGGAAGATAAATGGGGCTTTGTAGACACCACCGGAAAAATGGTGATACCTCCGGTCTATAAAAAAATATCGGATTTTGCCGAAAGTCATGCGGCCGTGAAAACCGCAGACGGAACCCTGCAGGTACTGCGTAACCCTGTTAAATAATGATCAGAAACCCATCGATGATATGAAGCAAAAAACATTTGTCGCCCGGTTCACCGGAAGCCTGCTCTTGTTGACCAGCACCGCTTTTGCGCAGGCGCCGCAAACAGCCGGTTACCTTGACCACTTTGAGGGGGAATTTGCCAAAATACTGGTCAATGGCCACCAGCAATTGCTGCACCGCAGCGGTAAAGTAGTGGTGGACAAACTGGAACAGGTCAGCTACTACCAGATCGCATCGGTAGTGAAGAACGGCGCTTATGGCGCCATCAACCGGAAGGGTGATATCGTTGCCCCGTTCCGTTACGATGCCGTGCGCGTGTTGGGTGAAAATAAAAAAGACAGTCCGGAAGAAAATTACTGCCTGGTCACCGTTAAACAGCAGGGTAAGATGGGAGCGGTGGACAGCCTGGGCAATGTGTTATGCCAGGCGGAATACAGTGCTATTGATGTCCTGACCTCCAAGGTATTCAGCATAAAGAAAAACGGGTTATATGGCTGGTGCGATATGAAATCCGGCAAAGTGTTGCAGGAGCCGAAGTACGAAGAGGTATCTCCCGCGTATGTGCCGGAACATGCCATCCTGGTAAAATCACAAGGCAAATTCGGACTGGCACTGGAAGACGGCACGGTGCTGGTGCCGCCAAAGTACGAGCGTTTTATCGGTTGGAACAATGGCGGGCAGCTGTTCAGCTATTATGCTCCCAGCGGAAAATGCGGCCTGATGGACCGTCAGGGAAAAGTGCTGACGCCTGCCGTGTATGACGATATCGCGGAAGGCCCTTCTGACAAACTGGTGGCAGTAACGCAGCAGGGTAAGATTGGCCTGCTGGAAGTGGCCACCGGCAAACTTACAGTGCCGTTACAGTATTCAAAGGTGTCCCGCATGGGGCCACTCTTCCAGGTATGGAAAGGAAACCTCTGCGGCCTGACGGATACGACCGGCAAAGAAGTGATTCCTGCCGTCCATACGGAAATCCGCCTGTACGACAGCAAAGGTAGCAGTGTTTTGGGCGCATTGCCGTCACCATTAAGCTATGTGCCGCCTTACTATATGGTGGCGAAAAAAGGCGATGCAGCTGCTTTTTATGACGTGTCAGGCAAACAATTGATGCCCTACGAATACAGCGATATCGGCCCGCTGTCAATTAATGGTAAAGTATATGTAGTACCGGTAAAGGATACTCTGTGCGGTCTGGCGGATTTTTCCGGTAAGCTGCTGATGCCCGTGCAGTTTGCGGGGCTGGCAGTAGGCTATAGCACCAGCAATTACGATGATGATGCAGCCGGTGCGGAGAAACCTCACTTCATTGGCGTGATGAAAGGCGAAAAAACAGGGATGTTCAATATCGCTACAGGCCAGATGGCGGTGCCGGCAAAGTATACCAGCATCCGGTGGCAGAACGCGGAGATGCTCCGGCTTGAACAAGGCGACAGCGCCTGTATCGCTGACAAGACAGGCAAAATTATCCGCCCGTTGACCCCATACGGCGCCTTCGATGCAGTAAGCCCTGACCTCATCGTGGAAAGACGTTATACCAATGATGTTGGCGAGACGCTGCTGATCAATAAAGAAGGAAAGATATTGTATCAAAATAAATCCTGGGAGTTCGCTGCATCTTCCTACAACCGCCTGCTGGTGCCGGACTCCAACAAAACAAGGCCCATACAGTTCAACAACGGTCTGCTGAAGGTAAAGGCAGGCAGCCGGGAAAACCAGTTTGTGGACACCACCGGAAAATTGGTCGTCTTTGATCAGTACACATACGTAGGTGATTTCTGCAATGGACTGGCGGTAGCTGTCAACCAGGAAAAACGCGCAGGTATTATCGATATCAACAAAAAAGAAGTATATCCGTTGGAGTTAGATGACATGGAAAGTGCGGATAATGAACTGGTAAAAATGAAAAAAGGCGATAAAGCAGGACTGTTACGCAAAGATGGTACGGTGTTCCTGCCGCTGACGTATGAAGACATCGACCGGATTTATGATACTGCGCTCTACATTGTGACCCGCAATGGCAAAAAAGGCGTGTTGAATGGGGAAGGAAAAGAACTACTGCCGGCGGTGTACGAGGAGGTCCGCTATAACAAAGACACGCGGTTTTTTGATGTGACCAAAGACGGCAAAGCAGGTATGGTAGCGGCAGACGGCACTGCCATCATTCCGCCGGTGTATGATGACCTGGAACAGAACCAGGACTGGGGCACGAACTCCCGGTTCCCGGTGCTGGTAAAACAGGGTGAATGGTATTTGTATCTGGATGAACAGGGAAAACCTTTGCCCTGGCGTTCTAAAAAGAAGAAAGGGTTATGATCAATAAAAAAGCATGGACGGGCCTGATTGGCCTGCTGCTGGCCACACATACGCTGGTGGCACAGCAAGGCTCAGTTTTCATCAACGGGTTCGCCCGTATAGCCACAAAGGAAAAGAGTTGGTATATTGATACGACCGGTCAGAAAGTCTTTGATAAGATAGAAGCGGTCTATCACCCGGTAGACAGTGTTTCTGAGCAAAACATCTTTGCCAATAACGATTGCAGCATGGCCATTGTAAGCAGCAACGGCAAGAAAGGGCTGGTCAACGAAAAAGGGCAGTGGGTGCTGAAACCCGAATACGACAAGCTGGAAGTGGCTTTCAATGTTTACCTCGCCCTATATAAACAGGGAAAGATGACCTATGCGGACACCTGGGGCAAACTACTGCTGCCGCTGCAGTTTGAAAAGGCAGGCATACTGGACGATGACCGCTATGATGTAAAACAAAACGGAAAATGGGGCATATACGATGTGAAGCAGCGGCAGCTGACAATTCCGGCGGTATACGACGAAATTGACTACTGTGGCGGCTGCGGGAGCAAAAGTGATTATCTCTATGCAAAGAAAAACGGCAAGTGGGGAATCATCAGCGCAGCCAATGAAGTGCTGGTGCCATTTGCTTTTGAGCACAGTCATTCCATGATGCGCAGCGATGAGTGGGTATGCAGCTTCAAACAGAACGGTAAAGACGTGGTGGTGAACATCCCCCAAAAAAAAGTATATGGGGCGCCGTTATACAGCCAGATGGAAGTGATCGGCAACGGTATGCTGAAACTGAAGAAAGGCGGCCGCTTTGGACTGATCAATCGTAACGGGCAACAGGTGCTCGATTTTGTATATGACGATATTGCTGATCCGTACGGAGACTATGCCACCGGGCCTTATCTCACGGTCCGCAAAGGGGATAAAACCGGCATCGTCAATACTGACGGACGTATCATCATTGAGCCCGTGCTGGACGAAGAAGTGTCCTGCACGGATGACTACATTATTGCAGCGCGCAACGGCATGTACAATGTGTTTGACAGCACCGGCAAACCCATGCTGCCAGAAGATTATAACGATATCGAACCGCTGAAGGTCTCCGGTGGCGCCACCCTTTTCGCCCTGAAACAAAAAGCGTTGTATGGCTTTTTTAACCCGGCAAACGGAAAGGTGATCGCCCCGGCATTTCATGAGGTGGACCGGATCACCTCCGGCAGGGACAAAGGACTGATACAGGTCGTTTACCAGGAAAAACCGGGACTGTACAATGCAGATGGTACGCTGCTGCTGCCGGTAAAGTACGATGCCTGTGAGCGGCTGACAGACCGGCTTCTGGCTGTCAAAACCGGCAATGGCACCGGTGTTTTCGATATCGGTAATCAACAGGAAATCATTCCGGCCAAATTCAAATACATCAATCCCATAGCACCAGACAGTACGCTGTTGAGCGTTACCGCGGAAAACGAATCCGGCGACCTGGTGTATGGCCTGTATAGTTTAGCGGGTAAAGAACTGGTGCCGCCTGTATATACTTCTGTCGGTCCGCTGAATAAGGACCAGTACCTGCTGATGAAAGACAGGGAAACGGCGGTATTCTCGCTGGCCACAGGCAAAATCACTGCCCTGCCATATAAGGATATTGCCCAGGCCCGCGTGGCCAATACGCTCATCGTGTCGGACGGCCGTAGTTCCTGGCTCTGGGATGTGCGCACTGGTAAACCGGTTTCAGCACCTTTCCCAATGGTGAGGAAATACCAGGATGATACTACGCTATCATGCGCTATCGGTGAGTTTGGCTTTGGCGTGGCGTCTGTCACAAAAAACGGTAAAATGGGCGTCATCAATGCAATTGGACAGGAAGTGGTGCCGGCCATTTACGATGGCGTGTCGATATTGCAACAGGGCGTTATACTCCTGGCAAAACAAAATGGCTATGCCTGGAAATATGGCTACGCCGATACAACTGGTAAGCTACTGGTGCCCCTCGAATATGATTATAACGTACACGGTTATATTTACGATTACGAAGACAGTACCTATTTGCCCTTATATAAATCTGAAGACAACTACACCCGTACCTATAGCAAAGGAATGGCTGATCGTGATGGTAAAGTTTTGGTACCGGCCCTTTATGACAGAGTGTTCGTTGGTAGAAACAACACCGGTTTCCTGGTATACAAAGAGGCGCGTTTTACCATACTGGATGCTGCCGGTAAAGCCGTGACAGCAGAGCAGTTCAAAGAGGTGATGTTGCCGCCGGCCGATAATCCGTACGCGGAATCAGCGGTACTCACTTACCCTTTGTTATGCAAAAGAAATGATCGGTATGTATACCTGCTGCGAAACGGAAAAACACTGCCGCTGGAAATAACGGGAGTGGTGCCGTTTAATCCGGATGCGGACGTGTGGTAACACGCAGAATATCATAAAAGCGAAACCGCCGTGCTGTTGAAAGCACGGCGGTTTCGCTTTGTAGCCCAAGGCTCCCGGGATTCCCGGGGCTGAAGCCCTGGGTTACTTTTTATCCCACCATACTTTAGAGAGATAGGTATCGCCTTTAGACAGTCCTTTCACTGCCTGTTGATAGTTGTCTGTGTTCAGCAATGTTTCCAGCGAAGAATATACTGCCCTGCGCGGAATAGTACCATTGGTAGAGCCCTGATTGGGGCCGGGCGTAAGCACAGGGTAGCCGGTGCGGCGCCATTCGGCATATGCTTCGTAATCGCGGCCGAACAGCTGTATCCATTTCTGGGTCATGATTTTCTCCAGCTGTTGTTCGGGGGTGAGACCGGCGAAAGAGAATTCAGCATCGATATACGCCTGCGGTATAGCAGTGATATTATACGGCTGCATGGCCATGGCTGCCTTAATACCGTCCTGGTAGAATTTTTCTGCATCGGCAGGTGCTGCGCCCCAGCCCATCAGTGCGGCTTCTGCTTTAAAGAAACAGACGTCCGCGTAGGTGAACACATAACAGGGAATGGGCGTAGCCAGTGTTCTGTTAAAATAGGTAGTGGTAGATGCTGTAGAGTAATCGTCTTTGATGATACCTGCCAGCAATGCATCTGTGAGTGCTACGCCAATACCACGGTATACCGGTGTGCCGCTGTTTTTTGAATTCACCGTAGGCGCTGCGATGAAAGGCAGCCGCGGATCTTTTTTATTGTTCAGCGTATTAACGAAAGCGCTGGCGAGGTAACGCAGATCGGGGCTGCCGCTGATAAACTGTGCCAGGATGGGATGGGCGTTGGTGGTCTGTGCATCGTTGAACGTAGGTACGGTAGCGTTATCTTTATTGTCGGTGAACAACGGTCCGCCCATAGCTTCCCGAACAGTCTTTTCAGCCAGTTGCGGCGATGCGTATTTGAGGCGCATGCCTAAACGCAGTTTGAGTGAGTTGCCGAATTTTTTCCAGTTATCGACATTGCCTTTGTAGTAGAAGTCGGCGTTGCCATAGGAGGCGTCGCTGCTGTTCAGTTTGGCTATGGCTGCGTCCAGATCGGTGATCAGTTGTTTATAGATAGCTTCCTGGCTATCATAAACCGGTTTGTTGTTCACATTGCCGGCGTCTTCTGTGGTGTGCGAAAAAGGCACGTCGCCAAAGAGGTCGGTCAGCCGTTGCCATACATAGATCTCCACGATGCGGGCGATGGCCAGTTTGGTACGGCCGGTGGGGTCGTCTTCCTTGCCTTTAAGCGCCTGGTTGCGTATCTGGCCGAGATTGCGCAGCAGCGTGTAATGGTTCGCCCACATATTGTTATCAGGTTGTTGTATATACCGGGAGGTGGGTGCTACCAGGCCACCGGCCCAATACTGTACCCAGGAGCCGACTTGTATATTGGCTGTTTCGGTACCTTCTGCAAAGGCGGCGTCTTTCTGTACTTTGGAGAGCAGGATGGCCGCATCTATATTGGTGACAGAGGTGGGCGGTGTGTTCAGCTCGTTGAAGTTCTTGGTGCAGCTGCCGAGGGAAAGGCTTCCCAGCAGCAGGGCGGCATATATGGAACGGTTACGTGTTTTCATCTCTTTTCTTTTTTTGATTATAAATCCAGGCTCAGGTTGATGCCAAAGTTCCGCATCATGGGCAGCGCGGTAGATTCCAGGCCCAGGGAGGAGTTGTTGACGTTGAAGCCGGATGCTTCGGGGGAGAAACCATCTGTTTTACGCTGGAAGTAGAACAGGTTGCGGCCATAAATACCGATGCCGGCACGTTTGATGATTTTGCCGGTGAACAGCCGGGCGGGCAGCTGATAGCTCAGGCTTATTTCCCGCATCGCGATGTAGCTGGCATCGTTCATCATCTCTTCAGACACTACGTTTTCTTTGTCGCTGGCTACTACGTTCCAGTAGTCCTGTGCTTTTACGGCCATTGTATTGGCTTTACCGGTGCTTACCCAGTTGCCGTTGTTGTCTTTGGCGGCGATCATGCCGCTGGCCACATAACTGCCGTCGCGGCCGGCGAGCGTCTTTTTAGTGGTGCCATAGATCAGTTCTTCCCGGTTACTTTGGGAGTAAACCATACCGCCCTGGCGGATGTCTATCAGTGTGCCGAGGGTAAAGCCTTTATAACGGAAAGTATTGGAGAAACCGCCGGTCCAGTCGGGGAGCGCGTTACCCAGTTCTGTCAGCTGGCGGCCCTGTGTACGCAGCGGCAACCCGGTAGCGGGGTCTATCAGGCGGTTGCCGTTTTCATCTTTCAGCCAGGCGAAGCCGGTGCCGATCATGGTGCCGAAAGGCTTTCCGGGAGCGGCTATCACGTTGATGCCCCTGTCGCTGCCGAGCACAAAGGTTTCTACGCCGGCGGTAAGGGACACCACTTCGTTGCGGTTACGGGAGAAATTGAAGGCGCTTTCCCAGGTGAAGCCGTTGGCCAGTTTCAGCGGAGTGCCGTTGATAGACACTTCGATGCCGCGGTTGCGGATTTCACCGGCGTTGATGCGGCGTGCTTCAAACTTGCTGGACGGCGGGAGCGGCACGTCCAGGATCTGATTTTTCGTAGCGGCGTTATAGTAAGTAAAGCTGATGCCTAAACGATTATTCAGCAACCGTAGGTCTGTGCCGAATTCCACGGAGGTGGTCAGCTCGTTTTTCAGGTTAGGGTCAGGGATCACTGAGGTAAAATAGCCCAGCGGCTGACCGCCATGGGTGAACTGATCGAGGCTGTAGGTACCGGTCAACTGGTAAGGGTTGCCGGAGCTGCCTGCCTGTGCTACTGAGCCGCGGAGCTTCCAGTAGGTGAGCACATTGCTTTTCAGGTTGAGCATGTCGGTCATGATCACACTGGTGCTCACGGAAGGATAGAAGAATGAATTGTTTTTCGCGGACAGGGTAGAAGACCAATCGTTGCGGGCGGAGAAATCGAGGAACCAGTAGTCGCGGAAGGACAGCTGGCCGAAGCCATACACGGAGTTGATTTCAGATTCCTGGAGATCAAAAAGGTAGGAATTGGTCAGTGTGTTATTGATCACATGCAGGTCCGGTACAATGAATTCTTTGCCGGTGTTGCCGGTCATGCGGTAGAATTTTTTCTGATGGCTGCTGCCGGCGTTGAGGCCCAGCGTAAAGTCTTTGTTGAGTGGCAGGTTGGCATTGAGCAACACGTCGTAGTTGTCTTCCCTTACCCGCAGCACTCTTTCTTCGATATCTCCGTTTCTGTTTTGGCTTTGATAGGTGCCTTTGGCGCGGTAGCGCAGGCGTTGTTCGGTGTAAAAATCGGTACCGCCGCGGGCTGTGAGTTTCAGCCATTTGGTGAAGTCGTACGACAGGCGGAGCATGCCCAGCACACGGTCGCGCTGATCGGCGTTGTAAGTTTTATGGATGGTCCAGTAAGGATTGGCGGTGGAACTGTTGGTGGCATAGGTTTTTTCCAGTCCGGGCGTAACGCCGCTGTAGCCGAGCTGTTTGGCCACATCTGCCGCTGTCCAGGCGTAGTCTGCGAGGATAGACATAGGCATGCTGCGTGGCTGGCTGATGAACAGATAAGCGGGGTTATCGGATGCATCGGAGAGGGTAGGCCTGTTTTTTCCTTTTTGGTTGATGTAGTTCATTTTAGCATCCAGTTGCAGCTTCGGTGTGATGGATGCCTGCGCGCGGAGGGTAAACGTATTACGGTCCAGCGTATTGGAAGGCACATAGCCGTCTACGTGCGTATTGGAGTAGGAAAAACGGTAGTTGACTTTATCATTGCCGCCTTCGGCGCTGATATTATTGACGAGTTGTTTTTCCAGGTTAAAGAATTGTTTGTAGGTATTGGGTTGAGGAGTGAGGCTGAGGATATTGCCCCACTGGTCTTCATATTGCTGGCCTTCCATTTTAGGGCCCCAGCTGCTGCGGGCGATACGGTCGCGGCCAGCGCTCATTTTGGGCATTCCTTTCAGGCCTTGTGCTTTAGCCTGTTCCATGGTGTATATCTTGCCATCGGTAGCGCGGAAGTGGGTGAAATCACCATTGAGGCCCTGGCCGTATTCATCCTGGAAATCGGGCGTCACCAGTGGATGGCCGATAGAGTAGTCACTGCTGAATTTGATGCCGATGCCTTTGCGCGAGCTGCCGGACTTGGTGGTGATAAGCACCACGCCGTTGCTACCCCGTTGGCCGTACAAGGCGGCGGCGTTGGGGCCTTTCAGGATGGAGATGCTTTCGATATCGTCCTGGTTGATATTGGAGATGCCATCGCCATAGTCTACACCGCCGGTGCTGCCGGCTGCGCCGATGTTCTGGTTGTCGAGTGGCACGCCGTCCACCACGTACAGCGGCTGGCTGTTGCCCTGCAGGGAGTTGTTGCCGCGGATAACGATTTTGGAAGAACCGCCAGCGCCGGAGGCGGGGCGGCTTACCTGTACGCCGGCCACTTTACCGGAGAGGGCATTGGCCACATTCACTTCTTTTCCTTCGGAAAGATCAGCGCCTTTTAGTTCCGCCACGGTATAACCGAGCGATTTACTTTCCCTTTTGATGCCTAACGCGGTCACCACTACTTCTGACAGACCTTTGGGGCCTTCGCTCATCTTCACGTTCAGCTGGGTGCTGCCATTGGGTTCGAGGCGTTGTTTGCTGTAACCGATGAAAGAAAACAGCAGGGCTTTGGCGCCGGCGGGCAGCTGTATGCTGTATCTGCCGGTGCCATCGGTCACGGTGCCTTTGGTGGAGCCTTCTACGGTAACGGTCACACCGGGCAGCGGCACATCTTTTTCATCGGTCACTTTACCGGTGATGAGGGTGTCTGCTGCGAGGTGGGAGGCGGGCTGCTTTACCGGCGCTTCTTTCAGGGAGATGGTACGGTCAATGATCTTGTAGGCAAGCGGTTGCCCGGCGAGGCATTGGTCCATCACGGTGGTGATGTCTGCATCTTTTACCTGTACGTTGACTTTACCGGTTTTTTTCAGCAGCTCGTTGTTATACAGGAAATAGTAGCCTGTCTGTTGACGGATGGCGGCAAACACCTGTTCCAGCGGCGCCTGCTGCATGGAAAGTGTGATCTTTTGCGCATAGCCGGTGGCCGATACGCTCAGCGCGGCCAGCAACAGCAGTAGGGCGGTCAGGTGCGCCGCCGCACGGATTTTTACAGGCAAAGGGAATAGCATGCCCCGCCGGCAGGCGGAAATAAATCTTTTCATCATCAGTTTGAATTTTAGATTAATAGCGGTTATGTCCCGTTAATTTTGGCATTTCAGTGTTCTTCATTACAGGTATTGTTAATTCGCGTGTACTCGTTTACGTTATAGGCCTACGCTGACTTTACGGCCCCGGATATCAAAATGGGCGCCGCTTACATAATTCAGCATCTCCAGTACTTGTGACAGTCTTGCCTGCCTGCTGATGTTGCCGCTGATTTTTCCGGTGGGCAGGGGGCCTTTGAAGTCCAGCTCCAGGTCGTACCAGCGGGCCACCTGCTCCATGATGTCGCGGAGATCATCGTCTTTAAAATAAAAGATGCCTTCTTTCCAGGCTATGGCTTTTTCGGTATCGGCATAGGTGATGGACACCTGCTCGTGCTGTACACGGGCCTGCTGGCCGGGTACAAGCTGCCAGGACCGTTTGCTGGGCAACTGTACTTTAACGGCCCCGCTGACCAGTGTGGTGTTGACGGTATGGTCATAGGCCCCGATATTGAAGCTGGTCCCCAGTACCAGCACGTCCACGCCGTTGACAGTCACTTTAAAAGGCTGACGGGCATTGGCTGCCACTTCAAAATATCCTTCGCCGGTAAGGGCCACTTTCCGCTCTGTTCCGTTGAAATGAACGGGGAAAGTGAGGGAGGACGCGGCATTAAGCCATACTTTGGTGCCGTCTTCCAGCGTCAGCTGGTATTGCCCGGCCCTGTTGGTGGTCAGCGTATTGTATAAGCTGGTGGTGGCGCTGTCGTTGGCATCTGTATAAACAAGACTGCCATTGCCCCGTTGAATAGTGGTGCCATCGGCTTCGGTGATGGTCTGGCTGCCCTTGCCGCCCAAGGTCACTGTTTTGCCGTTGCCCAGTTGTAATACGGCCTGGTTGCCGCCGGGCAGCACGTCGTTACGGAAAGTGTGCGATTGGTCTGCTACAATCCGGGCATCCCTGCTGTTTTCCGGCCGGGAGTACAACCATACAATGCCGGTGACCACGGCGGCAGCGGCGGCGGTCCATGCGGCCAGTTTTATCCATACCGGCCTGCGGACAGGCGGCGGCGTGGAAATGCGGGCCTGCACGGCCTCCCAGTCGGCCTGTACGTCTATCGTTTCCTGGAAGGCAATACCGGCGGCCAGTTGCTCCGGGTCTTGCAGGTCACGGAACAACGCTTCGTGACGCGGATCTGCCGCCAGCCATATTTGCAGCTGTTGCTGTTCGGCGCTGGTGGCTTCTCCGCGCAGGCAACGCAATATCAGCGCGGCTTGGTCAAAAGTATCGTGATGTTGGTCCATTTGGTCGTTTCCATGATAAAGAAACGTTACCTCAAAAAAGGGGTGACAAACACAGAAAGTTTTTTTTCAAAAGAAAGAATTAAAGGAAAAGCAGGCTGTAAATTTCAGGGTTCAGCCGTTGCCGTAGCAGGTGAAGGCCCCGCTTCTTCTGCGTTTTGACGGTATTGATGCTGATGTTCAGCTGTTGGGCGATCTCCTGGTTTTTCAGGCCTTCTATATAACCAAGGCGGATGATTTCCTGACATGCTTCAGGAAGTGTCTGTAGTACACGATTAATTTCTCCCAGTACCTCAGACCGGATCATGGTCAATACCACGGTGGCGTCATCGGACGGAGGAACAGGCTGCGAAGCGGCAAATTTCTCCACTACTTTTTCATGGCGTAAAAGGTTCAGACAGGCATTGCGGACGGTGGTGTACAGAAAATTCCTGATGGCCACCGGGTGAGGCGCTACCTGCCCGCGTTGTCCCAGGTAGCTGACAAAGGCTTCCTGTGCAATATCACGCGCCTGGTCTTTGTCTCCCGTAAACTGGAAGGCAAAATAACACAGCCGCTGGTAGTAGGCTTTAAAAAGACTGGCTGGCTCCAGTGTATCTGATTGCATAGACATATTCGCTCCCTTTCTGACCTGGTTACTAATATAGTGCGAATTTTGGGCAGTGCCGGCAACAGCACCGCAGTGGTAACATACACATAAAATCGCAAAAAAGATAAACAAATAGCCGTTATCTTCGGGCACGAACAACAAGTTGACCTGTTTTTTTATGAAGAAATTTTTAATCAGCTGCCTGTTACTGGGCAGCATTATAGTGGCAAAGGCCCAGCAAACCCCTTTTGTGCTTGGTGTAACTGATAAAATAACCTCGCGCGAGCTTGGAGAATCCAGAACATTAAATATCTATCTGCCGGAAGGCTACAGTAAAGACACGGCCACCTATCCGGTGGTGTATCTGTTGGATGGATCGGCCAATGAGGACTTTATACATGTGTCGGGCCTGGTGCAGTACCTGACCATGATCCGTTTTATGCCGCCGGTGATATTGGTAGGTATCGCCAATGTGGACCGTAAACGGGACTTCACTTTCCCGACCACGATTGCGGAAGATAAAAAAGCCTATCCCACTACCGGTGGTTCCGCGAAGTTTATCGCTTTCCTGGAGAAAGACCTGCAGCCTTATATTTCGAAGCATTACCGTGTAAGGCCCAACCGTACGCTGGTAGGGCAGTCGCTGGGTGGTTTGCTGGCGGCGGAAGTGCTGTTGCGCCGTCCTTCGCTCTTTGAGCAGTATGCCATCATCAGCCCCAGCTTCTGGTGGAGCAACCAGTCACTGTTGGCGGAAGCGCCGGCACTGTTGCAGGCCAACCTGAAGCAGCCGGTCAGTGTGTACTTGTCCGTAGGAGAAGAAGGCGCTGTGATGAAAAATGACGCTACCCGTTTTGCGGGGATACTGGCGGCGGCCAATCCGCAGCTGATCAACGCAAAGTACGTGCCTATGCCGGCAGAGAACCATCTCACGATACTGCACCGCAGCCTCTATGGCGGGCTGGACACACTGTTCCACAAGATGGTGCCGCCTGCTAAGCAATAATGTAATCTTTCAGTATTACCGGCACATAGCTGTTGTCTACATACAGTACCGGAAAAATACCGTTGCGGTGCTGTATGTAGTCACACGTCGCTTTGTCGAGGATGCTAAAATCAAAAGATTTCAGGTAGATCTGATGCCCGCCTGTGAAGGAAGCGGGCAGGGAGTAAGTCTGCATGTTAACCCCCACCTGCGAAGCGCGCAACAGCCGTACAATAGTTTTGTCATCAGGATTATTAGTGTCAAATGGAATATTGTCCACCCGGTCGGAAATGTTTTGCAGCAGCGCCGTGTCCCAGCGGGTATCGCTGGTGCTGAAGATACCATAGTACAGCTGTTGCTGCTCATTGGATTTGATGATCTTGGCGAGACATACAGGTTTCCGGGAGATGTTTTCCAACACTTGTTGTTTCCCTTTTCCGGAGATGATAACGAAGAGCGCTACTCCGGCTATTGTAATCAGCCCGGCCGTCAGCCCGTAGCCGCTCTGCAGCAGCCTGCCCCCGTTGAGGGCATACAGCGTAAGACTGCCTGCAATAATCAGCAGGGTAGGCAATAACAACGATTTGTTACCAGATGTGAAATGCGCGTAATTCCTTTTCCAGTCGGTTTTTTTTTCAAGATGTTCCAGTTTGGTGACATCATAATGTGCCATCATGGGCGATAGATGTTTTTCATATCAGGTGAATAGTAATCAAGTAAGGTTTCCTATCTAAAATGATCCAGTAATAATTGGGTTAAGCGGCCGGTCGTATCAAGTAATATGTAAAGATAAAGAAAGTCCCGCAGTTGAACATCAACCACGGGACACGAAATTAAAAAATACCTAAAATTAGGGAGATGTCGGGTCAGCTGCCCAATACCACTTTAATGGCTGCGCCCAGTTCCGCTGTTTCAGGCGTTTCATTGTCCGTGTCTTTCTCAAACCAGAAGTCAGCGCCGTCACTGTCTTGTTTCCTCACTAACTGCATGGTCCTGTTGGGCAATGATACCAGGAAACTGTCGGCCGACTCCTGTGAAACGGCCAGCAGCTGTCCGTGATAATCGATATGAAATGTGCTCATGGCTGTCGTTTTATGAAACGAACCACAATCATTATGCCTGTATGCCATCGAGCAGACTGAACAACACCATTTTTTTGGGCCAACTTTTCCTATTTTTAAGGCTGCAACAATTCAGGCTTATGAAAAGATGTTTAAACGTCCTGTTATTACTGGCTGTTACAACGATGGCTGCACAGGCACAACAATTGTACGAACCACGTAACATCAGGAAGGCGTATGAGAATAAAACCCGCTCCCGTAGCGGTAATCCCGGTCCCAACTATTGGCAGAACAAAGGACGGTACGATATTCATCTTACTGTTAATCCTCCTTCTCCGGTGGTATATGGCAGGGAATCCATCACCTATATCAACAACAGTCCGGACGCACTGGAAACGCTTGTGCTCGATCTGATTGGTAATCAACACAAGCCACAATCACCCCGCTCGGGATATGTCAGCAAAGATTACCTGTCTGCCGGTATGGTGATCGACACACTGGTGATCAATGGCAAAACGGTTGCATACAACAATGACAACGGCACTGTAGGCACCGTATCACTGCCATCACCGCTGGCATCGAAAGACAGCCTGCAAATGCATATCAGCTGGCACTATGAACTGTCAGTGGAAAGCGGGCGGGAAGGCATTATCGACAGTACCACCTATTTCCTGGCCTACTATTATCCGCGTGTAGCCGTATACGATGACTACAACGGCTGGAACATGCTGCAACATCTGGGGCGCGCTGAGTTCTACAATGATTTCAGTGACTATACAGTGGCAGTAAAAGTGCCGAAGAATTTTGTGGTATGGGGAACGGGCAACCTGCTGAACGCTGCGGATGTACTGCAACCGGAATATGCGGCCCGGCTGAAAACATCCTACGGCAGCGATGCTGTCATGCACATCGCCACCCGCGAAGAAATGCTGGCCGGAAAAGTGACCCGTCAGCAGGACTGGAATACCTGGAAGTTCAGTTACAACGATATTGTGGACGTAACCCTGGGCCTTAGCAACCACTATGTATGGGACGCTGCCAGCGTGATGGTGGACAGCACCACACGCCGCCGCTCCAGCATACAGGCGGCCTACAATGATACGGCCTACGACTTCCGCCAGTCGGTGGCCTTTGCGCATACGGCTTTGTCATACTTCTCGCATCACTGGCCAGGCGTACCTTATCCTTATCCGGTGATGACTGCCTTCCAGGGATATGCGGACATGGAATACCCGATGATGGTCAACGACGGCTCATTGGGACAGGACCTTGATTTTGCACAACTGCTGCAGGACCACGAAATGGCGCACACCTATTTCCCTTTCTATATGGGCATCAATGAAAGCCGCTATGCTTATATGGATGAAGGATGGGCCACTACGTTCGAATATTTTGTACGCATACACGAAAAAGGAAAAGCCAGCGCGGACGACTTCTACAAAAAGTTCCGCGTGGCCCGTTACATCGGCGACCCGTCCGCAGAAGAAGACCAACCCATCATTACCATGTCCAACCAGGTGACGGGCGACGGTTATTCTGTCAACTCCTACGGTAAGGCCTCACTGTCCTATCTGGCGGTGAAAGACCTGCTGGGAGACGCCCTGTTTCGCAAATGCCTGCACACTTATATGGACAAATGGCATGGAAAACACCCTATTCCATGGGATTTTTTCTATTGCTTCAATGCTGCGGCCGGACAAGACCTCAACTGGTTCTGGCAGAACTGGTTCTTCAGCAATAACTACATCGATCTGAAACTGGAAAGTGTGCTGGCCAAAGGAAAAACAGCCACGCTCAACATCAGCAACGAAGGTGGTTTTGCTATTCCATTTGACGTTGTAGTGAACTATACTGATGGCACCAAATCGACAGTGCATCAGACACCGGCGGTGTGGAAGAAAAATCCGCGTACGCTGCAATTGACGGTACCGGCAAACAAAGCAGTGGCCTCTATCTCGCTGGACGGCAACCTCTTTATGGATGCCACACCGGACAACAACACCTGGAAAAGCAAGCTGTAATTATTTCCTGCGGTACACAACAGGGCACACCACTGAGCTGTAAGTCAGGGAATCTTTACCGGTGATATTAAAAAACAAAGCGGTAGCACCTTCCGGTGCTGCCGCTTTTATTTTTTGTCCGCTGATCATTGCAGGAGCGCTATGCCATTGCCGTTGCTGCCAGTTGGCAGTGTCAGTGGTATAACACAATGCTGCTTTGGCGGCTTCATATCCTGGCGGCAGTGCAATGACCAACTGTCCGTCTTCGGCTGCTGCAAGCGTAAATTTCGGTAGTGCTGCAGTGTCTTTTACAACTTGCCGGGCGAAAGCAAATATCTCCGGCTGTTCCCACTGGTGGCCATGTTTACTGGTGATGGCCAGCGATTGCAGCTGCGGCCCCTGGCCTGTTAAGACCGACTGTTGCCAGATGTCCAGCGGAAAAGCGGGATCGTTGGTGCCCGTTACCCAAAGGACAGGCGCATGGCTGTTCTTCAGGTATACCGACGGGTCCCACTGCTGTTTGTAGGTAGCCAGCTGCCTGGGCGTCATCGCATCAAAATGTATTTTAAAACCGGGAGCGGTGGTCTGATAGAGGTAACCACAGCCATACACCGGAATGGCAAAGGCGAAACGGTCGTCTATCCCGATAACGGCAGACGTGATCACGCCACCCCAGGAAATACCGTGTATGCCTATCCGTTGGGAATCGATCTCCGGGAAGGACCGGAGCAGTGACATCGCTCTGCTCACGTCGGCTACGGCGTGATAGAACCATTGCTCCTCTTTGGCCAGTTCAATGTCGCCGAAGGTGGTTATACGCGGCGGCCCGCCATAGGCATGCGCCGGTCTGTTGGGATGACTGCCGGAAGGCAGATGTCCTTCCAGGTCCATGGCTATGGCGGCGAAACCATGGTCTACCCATGCCTGCACCCATGCGGGAAAGGCAGTGCCGCCGCCGCCATGTACACATATCACGGCGGGCCATCCTCCCGGCGGCGGTGTGCCGGCTGGCGTTTTATAATAGGCGAAAACCCTTGTGGGATTTGATTTGTAAGGAAGGCCTTCATAAAAGAAGGAACGGAAACCGGGTACCTGGCAGGAGTCGGCAGGATAGGTGCGGGGTGTCTCGCGAAGACGGGAAAGGTCCCAGGGAAGCGGACTTTGAGCAGCCACGGAAAGACTGCTCAAAGTCAGTATGCATAACAGGAATTTTCTCATGACACTAAAAATAGTGCATGGTGCCCGTTATTTATAATTTGATAAATTCTACCCTGCGGTTGTTGGCCTTGCCTACTTCGGTGTTGTTATTATCGATAGGCTGGGTTTTACCTTTGCCGTCTGTTTCCAGTCGCGCCACATCGATACCGAAATCTTTGCCCAGGGCTGCCTTTACGGCGTCAGCGCGGCGTTTGGAAAGGTCCAGGTTCAGTTTGTCGTTGCCGTCTGCATCTGTATGGCCTACAATTTTCACTTTTACGGCTGCATTTTCCGTGAGCACATTGGCGATATCTTTCAGCGCGCCGTAAGACTCCGGTTTGATCTGATCGCTGTTGGTATCGAACAGGATACCATGGGAGATGAACTTGCCTTCGGTCATCAGCTTGTTGCGGGTGTCCGGCGCACCTACTGCCAGGGTAATATTGCTGATGTAAAAAGTACCGTCCTTTTTGTCATAGTCGGGCGCATACGCGTTAAAGGCGAGGGTATTGAGTATAGTGCCGGCATCCAGTGCGCGTGGCAGGTCCAGTATTTTGGTACTGTCCAGGTATACGCGTACCCGTTGTTTCTGGCGCCAGAGCGAAACGCGCACATAGTTTTTCTTCGGTACGTTGAACACCGGCATACCATTAATAGTATTGCTGCCGATCACATTGGAGGAATAACGGAAGAAGCCATCTCCGGACGATTTAGGCGCCAGGCTTACTTTAAAGGAAGGCGCTGAGACCTGATTGTCAGTGGCCAGGTCAAATTTTTCATTGGCATTGGCGGCTTTGAGCATGCTGATGGTCAGCATGCCGATGCCAGCTATGCCGTTGCTGGCCATCACGTCCACCTGCAGCGTGAAGTTGTCCGGCAGGTTGCTGGCCAGGTACTCGGGGTAGAAGGTGCCGTCCTGTTTCATGGCCAGCCATTTACCGGGCCGGTTGCTCACCGTCACGATCTCTGCGCCGGAACGGGTGTTCCACTGGCCGGGGAATTCGCCCACGGCATCCTGCGCGAAATTCTCGTGCATGATGATTTTTTCCCCCGGTACAAAATCAAACCGGGAATAGGACTTGATATCTGTATTGGCAGTACCGCTGTTATCGGCTGCCGGCGTGGTATTGGTGGTTTCTCCGGAGGTGGTGTTACCGGAGTTGGTAGTGCCCTGGTCGCCTTTCTTTTTGGGGGCGGTAACGTCGTCAATGGTTTTGTCGATTTTCTCATTGACTTTCTGCTGTACCTTATTTTTGATGCGGTCAAATAACTGGGCCTGTGTAGTACTTGCCACGGCACAGATACCGAGCAACAGAATTGCCTTTTTCATGATAACAACAATATGGTTTCTGAATAATGGATAAAATGCCCTGCAAGGTACGTTGGTTGGACATACATTCCGCAGGGGGCGTGTTATTTTTTCCGGAAGTTGCGCTTTAGGGGAACGTTGACCGCTTTCTGTTATATTTACCCTCAAAAAAGTGTCGTCCCGTAAAATGATATTATCAGGACTGTTGCTGATGATGATCGTCATGACCGCGCAGATGCCTGCCAGGCGCGTGCCTGTGCCGGTAACCCTGTCGTGGCCGGATTATTTCGGTAACCGGGTGTTTTTGCCTGCCGGCAACCCGGTTACGGAAGAAGGGATAGCGCTGGGCCGCCGTTTGTTTTACGAAAAGGCGTTGTCTGTCACCAGTCAGATGAGCTGCGCCACGTGCCACCAGCAGACAAAAGCTTTCACCGATGGTAAACGTTTCAGCGCCGGCGCCGATGGTGTGCTGCAACCCCGCAATACCATGTCGCTGGCCAACTTGCTGTGGGTACGGCAACTTTTCTGGGACGGCCGCGCCGGCAGCCTGGAAGAGCAGGCGGCGATACCGCTCACGGCCCCTCATGAAATGGGACAGTCACTGCAAATATCCGCCGCTAAACTGCAACAACTGCCACGTTATCCTGCGCTGTTCCGCCAGGCCTTTGGCTCGGACACTATTACAGCTGACGGCATCGTGAAAGCGCTGGCGCAGTTTGAACGTACGCTTATTTCGGCCAACTCCCGCTATGATCAGTATCTACAGGGGAAATACCAGCCGTCTGCTGCTGAAAGAAACGGCATCACACTGTTCTATGCCAACACTGACCTGGTGCGCGGTATCCGCGGGGCCGGCTGCGCACATTGCCACGGTGGCCCTAAAACGTATAGCGACCTGTTTCACAACAATGGGCTGGACAGTCTCCCTGCTGATGCAGGCCGGCAGCAGATCACCGGGCAGGCGTATGATAAAGGCCGTTTCAGGGTGGCCACGCTGCGTAATATCGCCCTTACAGCGCCGTATATGCATGACGGCCGTTTTCCCGACCTGGAAAGTGTGATCGATCATTACAGCGAACACGTGGTCCATAGCGGGACACTAAGCCCCTTTTTGCAACAGCCGTTGCTACTGACTTCGCAGGAAAAAAAGGACCTGCTGGCCTTCCTGCATATGCTCACGGATTCAACGTTTATTACAGACCCACGCTTTTCCAACCCTTTTGATAATAATTAAGCTGATGATAAAAAACTGTTTTTTAGGACTGCTGCTGCTCACAGGTACGACCTCCATGGCTCAACAAAAACCGGCGGTGAAAGTATCCGGAGAGGTAACCCGTCCGCTGACGCTCTATCCTGAAAACCTGCGCCAGATGAAACGCACCACGGTTTCCCTGAAAGACCGCGACGGTAACGATCACGCCTATACCGGCGTGCCTGTGCAGGAAATCCTGGAACAGGCAGGTGTTACTACCGGTAAAACGTTAAGAGGGGAGAACCTCAGCAAATACCTGTTGGTACGGTGTGCCGATGGTTATGAGGTGTTGTTCTCGCTGGCGGAACTGGACAGCAGTTTTACGGACAGAGTGGTGATACTGGCAGATGAATCCGGCGGACAACCGCTGCCCGCCGGAAAAGGGCCCTTCAGATTGGTAGTACCCGGAGAAAAGAAACCTGCACGCAGCAGTTTCCAGGTAACGGACATGATTATACGGTTCGCAAAAGACTGAGTTACTTTTCCACGCCAAATTCTACTTCATTGGCCCAGTGTACTTTCCAGTCGGGGTGAAAGGCACGGGCATTGAGTTTGGACACGCTCCGTTCTTTGGCCAGTTCCATGCAGCTGCCGGGAGCGCCGTTGTCGTTTACACGGAAAGAAAGCTTTATCCGTTCTCCTTTGTCCATAGCGGCTTTTACGTCGGGTATCTCGCTCCAGGGGATGGCGCATTCGGTGATCACGGTATTGCCTTCACGGCGGACCACCAGCTTGCTGTTGGTAACAGGCCCCTCTTTTTCAGATTTAGGCTGCCGCGGAAAGAAGTGTTTCCGGTTAAGCCCCGGTACCAGCAGCCGCCACATCTCCGTGCCTCCGCCATATTGGGCGGCTACGGGATTAAACGCATATTCATAGTCGGTGCATTTGTAACCGGTAAAACGCGGCATTGTGCCCGGCGGATGGGACAACATACCGTCTTTCCCTTCCGGAATAATATTGAACGCCAGCAATACATTGTCGTACGAATACCCCAGTCCTGAGTTATCGGGCGTTACAGGGTTTTTCTGATAGGTGTAGTGCCGTACGCCTGCCGGCCATATCAACGGCTGTTTGATCTCTTTAAAGGCGGGTGTGATGGTAACGCCGGCGGGTAAACGCGCGGCTGTTCCCACGATGTGATGCCCCCATGCGCCATATACGCCTTTCCAGTTGCCGCGTGTATCAAAATCCTCTTTTACAAAAATGCTGTCGGATGATGGCTGGTCAAACATGAGCGCGGCCAGTTTAGCGGTATACCACCAGGCGTTGCTGTGCAGCACGATGCGCACATCGCCTTCGAGGCGCAGCACTTCCCAGGCGCCGCCCCACAGGTTGGTGAGTGTACGGCGGAACAGGTTTTTGCCGGTGGCGTTATCATACACTTCCAGCCTGGCGGAAGACACCCGCAGCGATGGCAGGTACAATGCTACCTGTGTGGCTTTCGGCAGATGAAGGTCCAGCCCGAAGGAATTGGTATTGTCGCCGCTTTCCCAGTAGTGCATGATACGCCCGTCGCCATTGGGCAGCTGTAAGGCGCCCGCATCGGTGGCGGGCACGCTGTTTTCTTTGATGATAAGTGACTGCTGCATGTCCAGTACATAGGAGGTATCGGGATAAAAGAACTCGTCGTCCGGCCGCTGCGCAAAGCGGTACGTGCCGGGATGCGGCGTACTGTCGGCCACTTTGGCGGCGAAATAAAAGTATTGGTCGTCATAGGCGAAGTACCCGTTGGCATAGCCGTTGGCGTTGGTATCAAAGTTTTTGAACGGGTACCAGGCGGCCTCTGTCACGCTCACGGTGGCGGCGCCTTTGCTGCTGACGGTCTGCGGTAAAGCCTGCTGCCAGTCGTCCAGCTTGCCATCTACGCGTATGCTTAACCGCGATATCACGTTCACATGCATATCTTCATAGTGGGTGGCCATCCCGTCTGTGCCGGCATCAAAATGCACGGAGAGGGGATAGGTGTTATTGGCGGCGGCCACGCCCCCGGTGATCTGCACGGGAATAGTACGGGTTTCATGCGGGGCGAGCGTCACGGTATCGGGAACGGATACACGCAGTCCCTGCAACGCCACAGCGAGACGCCCTTTCACCGGCCGGTTCAGAATATTGGTCAGCTGCAACCGCATCACCGGAGACTGTGAAATACGGGCGGTCATATCTTTGGCGATAATCTCCACAGGCTCATAACCTTCTATCCGCGCGGTTTTTAACGCGGCCAGCAGTTTGATGAAAGCACCTTTCGAACCGTCGGTGCGCAGGTAGTAGCCCTGGCTGTTGAGCGGTATGGTCAGATACCCGTTCTCTGCAAACAGCTGGTTGCCGTAGAAATCGTATAGCCGCAGATAGGAGGCGGCAGGCAGCAGCATACGGCCGCCGCTCAGCGGGCGGTATTGCTGCAGCGCCTGTTGCAGGCTGTCAGCATTAGCGCTGCCGGCAGCCAGCGCGGCCCTGATTTGCTCTTTGTCTGCCATTTCGGGCAAACCTCTTACATCACGGAACAGCACTCTTTCGGGACCAAATGCTTCACCGATATCGCCTGATACGACAGCGGTACCGTCGTCCGGATTGTTTTGTCCGTCAAATACCATGATCCAGGGCAGCCCGTTGGTGAACAGCAGCCGGTTGAAATTACGTTCGCCTACCAGGTGCTGCACTGCGCCCAGCGCGGCCGCCTGTGACCAGGTATCCGGGATGCGCGTAATTTCTTTGGTGCCTTCCGGCGTCCGTACTTTCTGCGTGAAATGTTCGCTGCCACGGCCGCCGGTATACATGTAACCGGCATAAATGCCCATGGAACGGTCGTAGCCGGAGGCCCGGTTAGTGGCTACGGTAAGGCCTATACGATCATCGGTATTGCCTACCCAGCTTTCTGTGTCCCAGATTTTAACACGGCCTCTGGGTGATTGGCGGTTAACCCACTCCGGATAAAGGGCCGGCGTTTCAATGCCCTGATAATGAATGGAGCAGAAATCGAAAACAGGCAGGAAGGTCATTTTGCCATCGGCAAAAAGTTTGTCCCAGGCATTGGAGTTGGAATCGCCACCGCCGACTAATACATCGGCGCCTTTCTTCCGTGCGTCCAGCACGGCTTGCGCCATCACGGTATATATCTCGCGGTAGCGCAGTATGTCTGACTGCCATCCGGAGATGGAAGCGCCCTCCCAGGGCTCGTTCCACAGCGATACCGCGGTGACCGGCCCCCTGGGCCAGCCGTACTGTACACAAAGCCGGTTGACGAACAGCTGGAAATCAGCATCGGAGCCAGGCGCCCATACAAAATCCTGCTTGGTCTTTTTCATCACGCGGTTGGAATCGAGGAAAGAACGCGGCATGCCCAGTGGCAGCGGCGCTGTGCCGGCGCCAAACATGAGCAGCACCGTAATGTTTTTGGACTGGTACTCTTTTATTTTAGCGTCCAGTTCCTTCATTTTCTGCGTGTAGTCGGGAGCGGTAGTAGGCGTGTAATCCACGCCCATCCGGATCGCCTGCACGCCTATACGTTGCAGAAAATCAGCGCCCATATCGTCGAGCGATTGTTTGGGGTACTGCAACCGTTGCGGGTTAGCGGCGAAAGTACGCACCAGGCTGGTGATCATACGGCGGCCATACCGCCCCAGGTCCATCACCAGGGCATACCCGCCAAAGCGGGCGGGTATGCTGGGTAAATGTTCTATGTTGATATATCCGCCGGCGGGGATGTTCACTTTCACGGGAACGGTGGTCACTTCTCCCTGGCGGACCATCTCGGGCAACCAGATATCGCCGGGAAGGCCGCGGGTGCCGTAAGGTATCAGTTCAATGCTGCCGGTGGCTATTATTGGCTCGTTGAGCCGGTTCACCACCTGCAGGGTGTAAGACGGTTGTTCTCCGGGCCACAATACGTTAGTGGGGCAGGACGCACGCACTACGCTCACATCATAGTCGTAATGCCGCTGATTGTTTTTTACGCCCAGCACCTCTTCGTAGTGGACCCAGTCGGCTGGCGCTTTCATTTGTGCCATACCGTTATACCCGCTGCTGACCAACAGCCCGAGTATCCATAAATATTTCATTCGTTTTTTCTTTTTATAGCTTGATGAATTTCTGTTGCCCTATGACCTTGCTGCTGGCGGCATCGGTGATGCGCAATACATAGGAGCCGGGCATCAGGTTGGCCACATCGGCGGTGATAGCACCTGCATTGGCCGCCTGTATGGTTTTTATGGTTTTACCGGTGAAATCAAAGATGTCGAGCTTAAACCCTTTTGACGCGCTTTGTTTCAGGTCGATGTACAGTGTTTTATCTACCGGATTGGGAAACACTTTGAAAGCTGCGCCGGCATTACGGGTGAGCATGGCGGAAGTGGCGGCGGTGCTGTCGGGGCCGGGAGGCGGTGGCGCCGGCGTCCAGCGGTACAACACTACTTTATTGGCATTGTAATCATCTTTGGTGATCAGGTATTCCCCGGTGGTACGATGATAGGCTTTGATGCCATACTGTGAATCCACGTCGTTGCCCACATACACGGCAGGGTTGCTGCTGTTCATGGTCAGCACCAGTGCGCCGCTGCTGAGGTCAAACACATCTATATCAGGAATAGCATAGTATCCCACAAAGAGATAGTTGCCGGCGGCCGACATGGATTTGGCCTGCGCACGGCTCAGCGTGATCACCAGGTTAGGGGTGCGGTTGCCTGTTTTCCATCCGCGGTACACTTCTATCCTGTTGCCGATCAGCGTCCAGTCGGTGTTGCCGCCGGCCAGCACCATCATATCGCTGGCGGGAACATATTCAATGCGGTTCAACGGCATAATGGAAGTGGGCGTTGGCGTGGACACCACCGGTCCGTATATGGGCTTGCCGTTGGCGGCGAAGCTGGTCAGCGGATAATGCTGGATGGCATTGGTCTTATCCTGCGATATCCATACATCGCCGATGGAGTCGAGGCAGAAGCCGTTGCGCACTTTGCTGATGGTGTCTAACGGTATGGCAATGTGGCCGTCCGTCGCTTCATTAAAGTAGTAGCGGTAAAATACATCGGCGTTCTGGTTGTTGGCGATGAGTATTTTATGGCCGTTCACATTGGCGAGATGCCCGAAATGTTCGCCCCTGCCGTGGTCCGTCATTTGTATGCGGGCGTCCAGCGGATAGCGGTAGGGATCTACGGTGTTGGCCACATAAGTGCCGCCGTCGGTACCGGTATAGGAGTAGAGGATGTTGCCACTGTAGAAGTAGGTGCCGTCGCTGCCGGCGTCGGCAGAAGCGTTGCCTTCAAAGTTGAGCGCCTGTAATGTCCATTGAAGGTTGCCGGCACTGTTGTAGCAGTGGATATCAGTGGCGCCGTTGCGGCCCAGGTCCCATGTGCCTCCCCACGGGTTGTTGAGCACATAGAGGTTGTCTGCCGCATCCCGGCCGATACCTACCACACGGGTGAAACGTTTGTCGCCCACGGTGCCGCGCAGGGCGGTGGACTGGTCCAGGTACCCACCCTGTACGCCGAAGGTACCGGACGGTACAGGCGTTCCCGTTAGGTTGCTGTAAATTTTGATCTGCATGTCCGGTCCCTGGTCGCCGATCAGCAGCTGGCCGCGGGCACTGTCGGCATACAGGGCCGAAGGCCGCGCAGTAGTTCCCAGCGTGATAACGGGACCGGCTACACCGGTAGTGTCAAAGCTGGCCACGGTGCCGCTGTTGAGCTGTGCCACCCACAGGTGGCCGCTGCTGTCGATGGCCAGCGCGCCAGGCGTAGCTACGGACCATTGCCTGATGGCCACACCGCCGGTAGTGAATACCTTGATCATGTTGTTGACAAGATCGCTGGTGTATACACGTCCATAGGATACGGCAATGCCTGGCACGGCGTCGTTGGTGCCGGTATTTACGGTAAAGAGCAGGTCGCGCACTTTGGTGGCGCGGTTGTAGCGTCCCACTTTACCGTTGTTGGGTGTTTCCTGTGCGGTGAAGATATAGGTATTGTCACCGCCGATGGCGCAGCCCTGCGATTCTTTGTTGCCGCCCATGGAGCCAAGGGTGGTGCCGTTTTGGTAGATACCGATGTTACGGCCTTTTTCATCCCAGCCGGAAGAGGTATATACCACGCCCTGCGGAGATACCCACATAGAGCGGGCACAGTTGCCCACATGTTTGTTGACATCAGAGAAATTATTGCCCATCCAGGTGGTGATATACTGGCCCTGGCTGCTGGCATATGCCAGCAGCAGGCCTGATAATACGGTAAATGTTTTTTTCATATACGGTGGAGTTTGAGGGTGAAAAGAGACAATGATTAATATCCGTGATTTTGTATAAGGCGGGGATTACGGCCCAGCTCCCGCAGCGGAATAGGCCATAGCGTCTGGTCGGCGCTGATGCCCAGTACGGCGGTAGCACGACCGGTACGTGCGAGATCATAAAAACGATGGCCTTCAAAAGCCAGCTCTTTGAACCGCTCATTTTCGATGGCGATGGTAAGATCGGCATCTGTTTCACCGGCAGCAGGGAAATCGTAGGCGGAAGGAGCGGTGGTAGGCTGACCGAATGCGCGACGGCGGATGATGTTGAGCATGTCAACAGCTTCGGCATGTTTACCCAGTTTGTCCAGCGCTTCGGCCCTCACCAGGATAATATCTGCCAACCGCAGCGCGATGAGGTTAGGCTCCGTGCCGTTCGTCAGCCGCACGTATTTGCTGACATAGGTCACCGGCGTAGTGGCTGCGGAAACGCCCAGGCTGGCGCTCTTCCGGATATCACCGGCGGCATAGGCATTGATGATCTTGTTGGTAGGCGCTATCTGGTAACTGCCTGTCTGTTGACCGGCAGGGATACCGGTAACGGGCATATAAAAACTGTACAGACCATTGGCCTGCGCGGAAGAGCTGACATACTGTATCTCAAAGATGGATTCTGTACTGTTTTTGCCACTCACGGTAAACATATTACTGTAGGCGGTACTGCCGCTCACCAGCGCATATACAGGGCTGTTGATGACATCCTGTGCCTTGATGGCGGCAGAGTCATATTTCTTCATGCTGAGGTATGCTTTGGCCAGCAGGGCTTTGGCGGTGCCTTGTGTGGCGCGCCCACGGGTGTCGGCGCCGGTGGCGAAGCTGGCGGGCAGCGATGACTCGGCAATGGTCAGGTCTGCAATGATCTGTTGAAAAATAACGTCAACGGGAGAACGCTCTATGGTAAAATCCGCATTGAAGGAGTTATAGGGCTGTGTTACCAGTGGCACAGGCCCATAGGCTTTGAGCAGGTTAAAGTAGAAGTAAGCCCGGAGGCAACGTGCTTCTCCCAGCAGCTCCTGTTTGCGGTTGCCGGTAAACAGGCTGTCTTTCATGGCAGGCACGTTTTTCAGCAGATCGTTGGCCCTGCCGATACCGGTGTAGTTGTTCTGCCAGTAGGCGGCCACAATTGGATTATCTACCGGGATGCCATGTTGACTGAAAGGCGCATAGTTGATAAGCAACGCGGTGGTGGCGTCGGAGCCGGCATCAAAAGCCACCGGGAACTGCTGCGACAGCTGTTGGACGGCTGGATAGATGCCTACGGCGGCGCTCTCCGCATCATTGGCGGTTTGCCAGAAGTTGTCTTCTGCGATGGTGTATTCCGGCACCTGGTCCAGTACTTTGGTACAGGAGGCGAAAGTTATAGCGATTAAAAGAAGTCCTGTTTTTTTCATGTCTGCTGCTTTAGAAGTTCAGGTTTAATCCAGCCATAAAAGTGCGGGGCTGCGGCTGTACGGCCCAGTCGATGCCCAGCTGGGAGTTTTTAACGGACTGGTTCTGTGACTCGGGGTCATAACCGGAATAATTAGTGATCATAAAGAGGTTCTGGCCGCTCACATACACCCGTGCGCTGCTGATGCGTACGCGTTTCAGCAAAGCGGTAGGGAACGTATAGCCAACCGTGATATTCTTCATGCGGATGAAGGAACCGTCTTCCACAAAACGTTGCGATACCTCGCCGTTGGTGAGGCTGCCCGGTGTCACGGGATCATTGAAGATGGCTTTAGGCACATCGGTCTGCGTGTTGGTGGGCGTCCAGCGGTTCAGCGTTTTGGCGTCACCGTTATTGTAGTTGCTCATTCGCTCGAGCATGCTGCGGGTCTGGTTATAGACTTTGTTGCCGTACGACCAGTAGAGGAAAAAGCTGAGGTCTACACCTTTATAGCTGAAAGTGTTGGTCAGGCCGCCGGTGAAGTCCGGGAGCGCGTTGCCAAGGATCACCCGGTCTGCAGCGGTAATCTTGCCATCTTTATTGATATCGTCATAAATCATATTGCCGGTAGCGGGATCTACGCCTTTGTTGCGGTAACCGAAGAAAGAGCCAACGGGTTCGCCTACACGGAAAATACTGGTAGGCTGACTGGTGTAGAAGGAGCCAGGCAGGCTTTCGGTAAAGTCGGAACTGGAAGGATCGCCGGCCACGGTTTCAGGCAGGCTGGTAATTTTATTGCGGTTGAAATAGAGGTTGAAGTTGGTGTTCCAGGTGAATTTACCGCGGATGTTTTCTGTGTTGATGCCTATCTCGAGGCCTTTGTTCATCAGTTGCCCGATGTTGGCGCCGTTGGTACGGTTAAATCCGGAGGTGTAGGGAAGTTCCAGTTTAAAGATCAGCCGGTTGGTGATTTTCCGGTAGGCTTCTACGGTAACGTTGATGCGGCTGTCGAGAAAACTCATGTCCAGTGCCAGGTTGGTGGCGGTGGTGGCTTCCCAGCTAAGATCGCGGTTGGAAAGCGAGGTAGGAGCGATGCCTGCCGCAGCGCCATAGTTGTAGCCGGTGGAGTAGGTGGCCAGCGAAGGGAAGTCACTGCCAAGCCCTTCGTTGTTACCGGTAACGCCTACACTGCCGCGTAGTTTCAGGTCACTGAAGAAACGCTGGTCCTTCATGAACTGCTCGTTGATGATACGCCAGGCGGCGGAGATGGAAGGGAAGAAACCATATTTTCTGTTGGCGCCAAAGCGGGAAGAACCATCGGTACGCAGTACGCCTTCCAGCAGGTAACGGTCGTCGTAGCCATAGCTTACCCGGCCAAAATAGCTGACCAGTCCCCATTTGGAGCGATAGTCCAGCGGCGAGAAAAGGTTGGTGAAGCCGGTAACGGCCTGAATGATATCGGTGGAATTGGTATTACCGGAAACGCTGATACGGCGCACATTGGCTTCCTGCGCGCTCTGTCCCAGCAGGGCGGTGAGCTTGTGTTTGCCGCGGAGCGCCGGCGTATACGAAAGGGTGTTTTCATTGACCCACAGGAACTGGGAAAACACGGATACGAAGCCGGTGGCCGGTGATTGGTTGTTGACCAGTTTGGACTGGTAGCGGTCATCGGTCACCTGCTGGTTGTCGAAGCCGAAGCTGGTCCTGAATTTCAGTCCGGGAATTATGGTGTATTCACCGTACAGGTTACCGATGTAGCTGTCTACGCCCGACTGGAACCGCAGGGAGTTGGCGATCATCACGGGATTGGTCCACCGGCGGTTGGGATCTGTATAAAAGGTGCCGTTGGAATTATAGATCGGGTCATTGGGATTCTCTATCAGTGCCAGCGCCAGCACGGACTGTCCGGAGAAGCTGTTGTCCATACGGTTGTTGATGGAATGTACACCGGTGAGGTTCACGCCGATCTTTATCTTGTCGGTGGCCATGAAATCGAAGTTCACGCGGCCGTTGACCCGCTTGAAATGTTGCACGCCTACGATAGTGCCGGTCTGGTCGAGATAACCGACAGAAACGTAATGGGAGGTGCGCGGCGTGCCGCCGGAAATAGACAGGTTATAATTGGACACAGGGGCGGAACGGAAAATAGCGTTCTGCCAGTCGGTGTTCCTGCCTGTCTTTACAATGGCCGGGTCTAAAGGGAGGCCGGCATTAGTGCGGGATTCGTTGAACAGGTCCACGAACTGGTCGCCGTTGAGCAGCGGCAGTCTTTTCGGTACGTCGGAAAATCCGGTGTACATGCTGAAGTTGAAGCGTGACTTGCCTTCTGCGCCTCTTTTGGTGGTGATGAGGATAACGCCGTTGGCGCCCCGGGAGCCATAGATGGCGGTGGCGGCGGCGTCTTTCAGTATTTCCACCGACTGGATATCGTTGGGGTTGATGTTGTTGGTGGCCGTAATCCGTTGCCCGTCGCCGGATACGCCGTATTGTGCGGCGGGCAGGTTGCTCATCGGTACGCCGTCGATGATGTACAGCGGACGGTTTTCTCCGAAGAGGGAGCCGTTACCACGGATACGAATATACGTTTCATCGCCGGGAGCGCCGGAGTTCTGTACCACCTGTACGCCGGGGGCTTTTCCCTGCAGGGCGGCGTCCAGGTTGGTAACGGCCACGCCGGTCAGTTCGCTGCCTTTAATGGAAGAAACGGACGATGTCAGGTTCTTTTTCTGCTGGGTGCCGTATCCCACCACTACCAGGTCATTCAGGGAATTGCTTTTTTGTTGCAGTACAATGTACAGCGCCTGTTGACCGTTGACTGCCACTTCTTTCGACTCGAAGCCGACGGAGGTGCAGAGCAGTATGCTGTTGTGCCCTGGAACAGACAAGGTGTAGTTTCCCTGTGCATCAGTGGTGACGCCGGTAGCGGTGCCCTTGACCCGGACACTGACACCGGGCAGCGGTTGACCTTTATCGTCCGTAATTTTTCCTGACACAGGCAGCCGGGCGGCCTGCACCTGGTTGTCTGGCGGTGGACTGCTTTCTTTGCGTGTCACCACCACAATGCGGTCTGTGATCTGATAGGTAAGGGACAGCCCGTCGAGGAATGATTTCAGCACCTGTTCCAGGGGCGCGTCTTTGCATTCCAGGGATACGTTTTTGTAGGCCGCAGCCGATTCGCCGCGCCAGATGAAAGAATAACCTGTTTGCTGTTTCAGCGAGGAAAACACTTTTTCCAGCGGTACATTTTTCAGGGAGACAGTTACTTTCTGTGCAAAGCCGGCTGTACCTGCCAGCAGCAGTGCAATGGTCAGTATTGCCCACAACGGCCTGGCCGGCTGTATTTTCACAGCTGTGGGAATGCGCGTGGCAAAGAATTTCATATTTTTTTACTCGTGGATTTTATACATGAAGCAATCATAAAACGTGGACGTTTCACCCAATACTATCCTGCACCGGGGGCCCCCGGCAATTTTGGTCCCCGGGGCATTAACCCCCGGGCTGAAAATGTTTTGGCGGAAGAAGAGTGGCGTTTGTTCTGGCTTTACTATTTAGTTGTTGAACGTTGGTTTAATTGTACTTAATTATTGATTTTGGTTTGTTAGTTATTAATGTTGCAGTTTAAACCCTGAACTAATCGTAGCCCAGGGCTTCAGCCCTGGGACCCCGGCGAAACGAAAACAACGTTCCCGCTTATACGAAAACGTACCATCTTCGTCATCTCGAGTGCTTTCAGCAGCTGGCCGATTTCCTCATTCCTGGATACAATTCCGGAAAGGGTGATATCATCCATATCGCCTTCATATCTGACTTCCACATTATACCAGCGGGCCACTTCCCGCATGATGCTGCGGATATTGGTGTCCCGGAAGTAAAACTCACCGTTTTTCCAGCTGAGGGTTTCATCCAGGTTGGGTTTGCTGATGAGGAAAGCCCCGCCGGAAGGAGCGATGGTGGCCTGTTCGCCAGGGTGTAACAGCTGTTTGTCCGCCCCGTTAATAACGTTGACGGCGCCTTGCACGAGGGTGGTCCTGATGGCGTTTTCATCCGCGTAGGCCATTACGTTGAAGGCGGTGCCGAGCACTTGTATATCCAGTTTGTTGACAGTAACGGTAAATGGTTTGTGTTCATCTTTGGCGATATCGAAATAGGCTTCGCCTGTTACCTCCACGTGCCGGTTGTTGGCTGCGAACGCGGCGGGATAGCGGATAGACGAGGCGGCGTTGAGCCATACCCGTGAGCCGTCGGGCAGGGTGAGCTGGTACATGCAGCCATGCGGTGTTTGCATGGTATTGTACAGGATGTTGTTATTATCCTTGCCTTCGGTCAACTGGTAGGCTACCTGTCCGTTGGCGAGTTTAACGATGCGGGCGTTGCCTTGTTGGGCGATGGTGCCGTTAGCGATGCTGTCGAGTGCTACGCGGGAGCCGTCGCCGAGTATCAGCACGGGTTGTGCGGTGCCGGGCCTGACAGGTTTGCCGGCTGCCAGGGCAGTGGCATTGTGTCTGTGCCGGGAGGCGAATTTCCAGGTGCCGGCCATCAGAAGGCCGAAGATGGCTGCTGCGGCCGCGTATTTGAACCAGGGCCGGAAAACGGGTGGTTTGCGTGTTGGCGGCAACATCGATAATTGTACGTCCTGTTGTTGTGCTTTCAGCAGAATTTCATCAGCCATTTCCGCCGGGTCATAGTCGGCGGCCTCCGCATAGGCAGGGTTACTGAATGCTTCCTCCAGCAGGCGGGAAAGCAGGGCCTTGTTGTCCCGTTCCATGGCCATCTGGCGGAAACGGTGTATCTCGGACGCATTGAGCGTGCCGTTCATATAACCTTTGAACAGTGCTTCAAATGATGTGTCAGACATGCGGATGCTGGTTTAAGGTCATCTGTTTTCCCTCTTATGATAAAGGACGGAAAACAGGAACAGGGTAAGACAGTAAAATGAAAAAATATTTTAAGAGAATGCGATCAGGAGGGCCAATAACGTGAAAATCCCCTCCGGATGGCGCTCGAGGTATTCACGGATGCTGCGCAGGGCCCTGACAATATAGGTTTGGGAGCTGACCACCGAGATATTCAGCTGCCGGGCTATCTGCGGGTGACTGAGCCCCTGGAAGCGGTGAAGGATAAATACTTCTTTCACTTTAGCAGGCAGGTGTTCGATCGCTTTGCTGAGGGTGCTCTCCAGTTCCCGGTATTCCAGGCGTGCCTGTGCGTCGGGAAGCGGGTCGGCCTGCAGGTGGCCTGTCAGCGTGTCCAGGTTGTCAGTACGCAGTACTTTCCTGGAGAGAAAGTCCATGATCAGGTTGCGGGCGCACACATAAATAAAGGCGCCGGCATTGTCTACCTCGGAAAGTTTCTGACGGTTGTTCCACAGTTTCAGGAAGATATCCTGTGAGAGGTCTTTGGCTTGTTCCGGTGAGCGGGTGAGGCGTAATGCGGTCCCATACACCTGCGGCCAGTATTGCTGTACCAGCTGCCGGAAGCTGCGTTCATCGCCGCTGGCAACGGCGAGCAACCATTGTTTTTCATTATCGTGGTCCAAAAGTGGTCTTGTTGATATAACAGGAGTGTGGTATGAAAATAATACAAAATAATGATAATTACGAATGACGAATTACGAATTACGAATGAAGGGCTTTTTTCCAGAGCGGTTATTTAGATGCCGTTCTAAAAGGTATCCCTTCATTCGTAATTCGTAATTTGTAATTCGTCATTTGTAATTGATATATCTTGCCCTTATGTTAACATTAGACGACAGGGCCTGGCAATTCCTGAGCGGCCCGTACGGCATCGATGAAAATCTGCCGGAAGCCATTGCTGAATTGAAGACAGGCTATTCAAAAGAACTGCTGGATGATATTATCTGGGAACGAATTTATCATCAGAACACCCTGTACGAAAATACTTTCGCGACAATCCCCCACCTGCTGGAGCTGGCGGCCAACGGTACCGATGCGGAGGCGCAGGCCGATATCCTCTGCAGCCTGGCGGTATTGATCGCGGAAGATGCCAATGAGCCTACGCCGGACAATATTCCGGCGGAATATGCTGACAACGCCGACCTGGCGCCGGAGCAGGTGCGCGGCATATATAATGATTACCTGAAGGCACTGGCGCAACTGCCTGCGTTATGCGCAGCGCTGCTACCAACCGTGCGCCTGCAGGCGGAAGACGGGAAAAGTTATTTCCTGGCAGCTATGGCCGTAGCATACGGTCAACGCGCTTTTGCCCGCGTTTTTATCCGTTACTACGAAGGGGAGGAGTATATCGCGCACTGCGTATGCTGTGGTACAGATATTTTTGTGTGGCCGAAAGAAGACGGGTTGGTTTGTTTCCGGGAAGACCCCGTGTTTAAAAAGGAGCAGGAGGAAATGCCGGTAACGCCTCACCCGGACCAGGCGCCGGCCTGGGACGGTATCACCATTACGGAGGCCAACGGTTACGCCTGGGGGTATCATTTCCTTTCGCAGCTGAACATGCCTGTGCTGAAAGCCCGCTGGCCCTTCCTGTTCGGTACGGCCTGCTGCCCCAGCTGCGGTGAACAACTGGACATATTTGAAAGCATCCTCGCAGGGATGTGATCATCCGGTAACAGTTCAAGGCTGGTCATCGGTTCCGATTGAAAAAGCAGGAGGGGGGAGAAGAAGTGCAAGGATTACCCGAAGGGGATGACGAATGGGAGTATCCTCCTGTAAATACGCCCGCTTTTTGCCGGTAGATATATATGATTATATTTCATGCGTTTTTCCGGATTTTACTGTTATCACGAAACCTTTGCTGATAGCGTATTTGAGATGTGTGGTAGTATGTGATTTTTTTGTATCTTCGGGGAAGGTAAATGCAATCTTTAAAAAAACTGAACGGAGGGACCATTTACCGGCAAATGAAAAATTATGAATAAGTCATCAGAAAACTCCGGTAAAAAGGAAAATCTCAGTAAAAAAGAAGTCGAAAAAAGAAAACTGCAAAAACAGAGGGAAAAACAGGAGAAAAAAGAGGAAAGACAGGCAAAAAGTAAAAAAGGCAAAAGTCTGGAAGACATGATGGCCTACATCGATGAGGATGGGAACATTACCTCTACTCCTCCGGACCCCAGCAAAAAGAAAGAAGTCAACCTGGAGGACATTCAGATCGGTGTGGCGCGGCAACAGGAAGGAGAACCTGTCAGCCAGATCCGTACAGGCATAGTCACTTTCTTCAACGAATCCAAAGGCTACGGCTTTATTAAAGACCAGCGGACACAGGAAAGCATCTTCGTTCATATCAACGGATTGCTGGACCGGGTACGGGAGAATTCCAAAGTCACTTTTGAAGTGGAAATGGGACACAAAGGCCCTAACGCGGTACGGGTGAAACTGGCAAAATAACGCTGTATAATGATATGTAAAAGCTGCTGGCAGCCGGCGGAGGGTCATCCCCCGCCGGACGCTGGCAGCTTTTTTATTGCGTACTGTCGCGGTGTTGTATCATCATCAGGTACAGCAACGCTGCCAGTATGAGGACGAAAGCCAGTCCTGCCAAAGAGAGGCAGGCCAGCACCAATAAGAGTGTATTCATGAGCGTGAGTTTGTCTTCCAGCGCCGGTGGGTCCACAGCCAGTAGGCGGGCGACTGGCAAATGTCCTTTTCCAGGCGTGCGTTAAAAATCCTGGTGATCTCAAAAGGAGCCATGGTGGAGGGCTGATCGGTAATTAAAGAAAATGTGATCTCCCACCGGTATCCCTGCAGCCTACGGATAACGGCATACACAACGGCAGCGTCCACCGCTTTGGCCAGCCGCTCCGTACCGGTGATCACCCGGGTAGGCTGATGCAGGAAATCCACCACATGATGACTGTTGGGCGCCGACTGGTCTGCAATAAAGATATAAGCTCCGGGAACGCTGTGTTGCAGCAAATGACGGGGCGCCTCGTCCATCGCCAACATCCGCAGTCCGAAGCGGGAACGTGTCCGCTTCATCAGCTGGTTGAAAAAACGGTTGTTCAGCGGTTTAAACACGGCATATACCGGACAACGTAACAACAGCGGTAACAATGACATACATTCCCAATTACCATAATGACCAAGCATAATAATCACCGGCCGGCCCTGTGCATGGTACTCCCCGATCAACCCGGAATTATGCAGCACCAGCCGTTCCCGGATACGTCGCCCCGATACCATCATCAGTACCGGCATCTCCGTGAAAAGCCGGCTGAAATGCCGGTAAAAATCAACGGCTATCCGCCTGATCTCGCCATACGATTTCTCGGGAAAAGAACGCGACAGATTCTGTATGACCTCCGTGTAGCGATAACGCATCACCCGGTATAATAAAAAGAAAATGAACCACGCTAACCCGTCAGGAGAGGCCCTGTATTTCATACTCATTGGTTAAAAAAAAGTTAAAGCATAGCGGCGGCGCAGGGTAACTGCCCGCTGAAGTGTCGGTACCACAACCGATGCCCAATACAAAAAGACAACAATTGCACAGCAAGGTGTTGCGGCAAACGGATAGACTTTTACGCTAAACGGATTTTTTTTATGGCGAATACTTTCAGAAACAACTCCGGAGATGTACTATATGTAGAACAAAACAACATGCGCCTGCAGGAAGTGATGCAGACGACGGAAAGACAACTGCGGCTGCCTTTCTGGGACATCGATCTGCAACAGCACTACTGCGATGGCGTACATGTGGCGCATTGTAATATTAATGTGCGGGAAGACCTCTACGTAACCAGCGCGCCGGACGATCCTATCCCGGGAATGGTGTTCGTGCAGCAGGGAAAAATCACCGCCACCGGCCATAACAGCCGTGTCACGCATAGCTTCGGCGAGGGACAGCATAACTTCTTCCGGAATCCGTACAATCCGCAATCCAGCGTTTTCTATCAACAACAGAACCTGCAGCTGCTGCTGATCGGCTTCGCACCGGAACGTTTCCTGCAACTGGCGGAACACGCAGGTCCCGTACTGTACCAGGTGGCAGATAATATGGTGGCCGGGAAAGAATGGGAACACAAAGAAAATATGCCCGTTACCCGGCAAATGCAAATCGTTATAAACGATATTAATACCTGCCGGTTCCAGGGCAAGATGAAAGACCTTTACCTGCAAACCAAAGCGCTGGAACTGCTGTTGCTCCGTTGTGAACAACAGGAACAGCGGCAACAGGCGGCAAAGACGAATATAAAACTATCTGAAACGGATATACGAAAAATACACACAGCGCGGGAATGCCTGCTGGCCAATGTACATCAGCCACCGTCACTGGGGCAACTGGCGCGGCAAACAGGGCTCAATGAATTTAAGCTGAAAGCTGGGTTCAGGAAAGTATTTAATAACAGTGTATTCGGTTATCTGAGAGAATACCGGCTGGACCTGGCATGGCAGCTGCTGAAGAAAAAGGAGTTGTCAGTGACGGCAGTGGCCTATGAAGCAGGATATACCACTGTACAGCATTTTAGTAAGGAGTTCAGCAAACATTTCGGGGTAAGTCCGTCACGGATCGACTAGGGTTTTAGCACAGCATAGTATTGACCGTTCTGTTCTTTCCATCGGAAATAGCGGTCAAAAAAGGATTTACGCTCAGCGGCGGTCATCCGGTCGTTGAGCTTTTCGCGTAGCAGCTGTTGCAGCGCAGCCGGTATCCGTTCACTGGTAATGTTGTTATCCGATAATGAAACGGTATTGATCAGGCAGGTGTCTTTACCGAAGAACCCACTGACGGCCGCAATGGCACGCTGGTCGGGTGATACATCGTATGCTACGGAAGATGCCGGCATGCGGTAAGGTTGTTGTTTGTCTGCCGCCAGATCGAAAATAATGTTTTGAAAATAACCTTCTTCAGGAATGAATTCTTTTTCATGCACCAGGTAACGGTCACGCAATAATTGATAAGGAATTTGATTGCCGTTGTTATAGAGAAACCAGTAATGCGGCTTGCCCTGTTGTTCTTCTATCAGGTATACCGGAAAGTTGAATGTCTGCGCAATGTGTACCAGCAGTTTTCCGGGCAGGCTGTCCAGCGGCTGTACGCCAATGTAGTAGCCGGATTCATTGGACCGGTTAGTGACGTCTGCCGGTGAAATATTATGTCCTTTGTAACGGATGCGATAATTGTAGGCGGTGTTTTTACTTTCCAGGTTGTTGTACCGTTGTTTGCTGGTGATGACTGTAAAGGGCCCGTAGTCTTTTTGTTCACTGCACGCTCCCAACATCAGTATACATAAGCTGGTGATGATATGGTTAGAAATTTTTTTCATTACAGGAAGATAACTTTATTTATCTGTTTTTGACCGGTTGTGATTTTTTTAACATTTCTGAAAGGTTACCTTTTCCGGTTGTTGGTATAAACGGAAAAATGCCCCTTATGCGTATACCAGTCCGTTATTTAGTTATTCCCGCTATTGTGCTTGCCGCCTGTGGCAAAAGCGCACCTTACCATGATAATGCTGCTTCCACGACAGAAAAAAGCGCCGATCAGTATATCGCGTCGGCAGATTCCACTGACTTTTCCGGTGACATGTCGTCTTTAACTGCTGCGTCCCGCAAACGCGTGCGCACAGCGGATGTACGCTGCCGCGTAACAGACGTGTTCCATGCTTCCACGCGTATGGAGCAGGTAGTGTCTTCGGTACAGGGCATTGTAGTGGAAAGCACTATGAAGAACCAGTATGCAGGACAGTATGACCTTCCCTACACGGCGGATTCACTGAAAAGAATGCAGCTGTACACGCCTACGGCCAATCTTACCTTACGCGTGCCTGTGGCCAGCCTGGATTCTGTGGTGAGCATCCTCACTTCTATGGCGGTGCTGATTGATTATCGTACAAAAACAGACCAGGACTATACGCTGGCTTATCTGGCCAACGCATTGAAAAATAAAAAAGCAGGCCAGCATGCGGCAAAGGTGGTGACCGATAAAAACACCACTACACTGGATGTGGCGAAATATGAAGACCAGCAGGAAGAAACGAAAGTAGACAGAAACATCTCCAACCTGAAGATACTGGACGATGTGGCCTATGCCACCTTTACGGTGGAACTGTTCCAGTCACAGGCTGCCAGCATGGAAACGATCATCAACCCCCGTTATGTTTCCCGCGCCGGCTTTGGTACGGAAATACGTACGGCCGTAGTGGACGGCGCCAACCTGCTGCGCGACCTGCTCCTGTTTTTTATCCAGATATGGCCGCTGCTGATCATGGCAGTATTGGGCTGGTGGGGATACCGCCGTTATCGCCGGATGTCGGTAAAATAGGATACCGGACTATTTAGCCATTTTATTATTTTTTTATTGTGGCGATAAAATCATGGAGCGCCTGATTGTTGGCCAGCCGTATATTAATTCTCCGGATAGTTGTATCTGACATAAACCAGTTCATGGTATAGGAAGGTTCTCCTTTGGGGAACCTTTTTCTTAATGGGTCCAGTTGCCATTCCAGGCTGTCTTTATACAACGGTATCTGTATGTAGGACGCTTTCTTGTAATAGTAATCGTTGATATCGCTGACATAGTGGGAAAGTCGTTTATCGTTGACCGTAGTTTGCATGCCGTATGCGCCGGCGATGGTCAGTACGGGCGCAAACAGGTCGTTCTTCACCGGTGCCACGGAACGGAAATGTTCTTCTCCGGGGATCACAGGGCTGTTGGTGATATGCAGCACCTTAAAATGAAGGCGGCTGATCTGCTGGTACAGCTGGCTGCTGTCGCCATGCAGGTGCCTGTCGTCTTCCCCGATATTGATAATACCCCGGATGATCTCCTGGATAACGCCGGCGCCGGAATTATCGAAATAGCCACCATCTACAAAATACTGGTTCTGTATCCTGCCGGCGGGGCTCAGGTAGGGGAACCGGGCGCCCAGTATGGCGCCGGAGGTGATAGTGATATCAGAATCGTTGCGCAGGAGACTGAGTACATCTACGCGGTTGTTGAAGATGCCTGCATCCAGTTGCAGGTTGGTGACCACTCCGGGATTGCCGTCCTGCATACGCGTTGTGTTGATGCATAATACCGGCAGGAACACGGTGTCTTCCCGCATGGCGGGGAAGGTGGACAGTGCGGCATCGAAGGGTACGCGGTAGAGGGAATCACCGGCCACGTCGGCACTGCGCTCGAAAGATTCTTCCAGTGCGGCGGCCCTGTCGCCCGCCCGTGAGGTACGGATGATATAACGGAAAAAATCGGGCCCCAGCATGCGGGTGAACGTATAACTGAAGTAGTCCTGTTTCAGGTATGTCATGGCGGATTTGGCGTACAGTGGCTGTTCATGTGCCCTGTCTCTCAGCAGGGAAAAGAAGGTGGCCACGCCCACGCCGCCGCCGGAGGTGCCCGACAGACAGAACACATGACGGGAGAAGCGGTCCTGCGCATCTTCGCGGATGCTGGCGTCTTCGATCTCGCCAAGTACGGCCGCGGTCCAGTAAGCAGAACGGGAGGCGCCGCCATTGGCCATCACAAAATATACATCGTAGCTGCTGTCGGCCATAACAGGGCGGGTACGCAGCCAGGCCCGCAGGTACGTGTCCAGCGATGGCCTGGATTCATAGTGGTTGCCATTTTTAGCGGTGGTCAGCTTCACGTAATGCGTTTCTTTCAACCCGAAAATAAGGGCGGTGATCACAAAAAGAAAATGGAAGCTGATACGGTAGCGGACAGACAAGGCGGTGACAATGTTGCCAAATAACAACAACATGCCGAATGCGAGCAACAGAAAGGGGAATGGCCCCAGCCGCCGCGCAAAGCCCAGACTGTAAATAGCGGCCACATAAGTGACGAGCGCCGCACAGCCGATGAAAATAAACCAGCGGAAGAAACTTTTTTCCGTGCGCGGAATAAAAAAGTAGCGCATTATGGTGTCCAGCGGCGTATGAGTAAGCAACAGGCTTTTTCTGGCGGAAATGTCCAGTTCCACCCGCCGCAGGTGGGTGTATAACAGGAAGAGGGCGTGCAGCAGCACCAGCAACGCCAGCAACAGCAGGATGCTGATACGTGGTATGAAGCTGGTGGCCACCGTAGCGGCCAGCCACGATATCAGCAGCACCATGAACACTTTCCGGAAAGCAGGCTGCATTGACAGCCGGTTAAGGGGCCGGTTGAGAAAATACAGCAGTGTAAGTACCGTAACGAAAATAATCCAGCAAACGGTGCTGCTGAGCGGGTGATACAATACCGGTGATTGCAGCATGGCCAGTTCCAGCAACAGGAAGCAGCCGTGGCCCAATACCCTTGGGGATTCATCCAGGAAAAACTGGCTGATGGGAAAATGTTCATTATGATCGTTGTAAGCCTTGGTGGCTGCCGCATCGGTGATCATGGCTTCGTCCTTCACATCGGCAATCAGGCGGGTGCGTTTGATATAAGCGATGATCCGGGACGAATACCAGGTCACATAAACCCAGAAACCAATGGCCAGGAAAAACAGGATGCGTTCACGGTAGTGGTTTTCGGTATAGGCAACAATCACGTCTTTGCCCTGGTCCAGCGACCAGCAGATGAAGAAGATCAGCAGGAGGAAGATAATCCCGGGAAAGAACAGCCAGATGGCTTTGAGCAGATGCGCAGCCAGCCGGAGCAGGTTTTTCAGTAGTAGTAACATAACGGCTTCAAATTTGGGATATGCTACTGCTAAGATAAAAAATCCCGCTGCTAAAGTATTGGCGTCAAAAGGATTAATATCGCAGATAGTGCCTATGCCTGTGCGTCGCGCATCTTCTTTATTTTATCGTGTTCCGTTTTCAGGACGGAGCGTTGCTGTGTCAGCAGTTCACGCAGATAAGCAGGCAGGTGCTCTTCCTGTAGGGCCTGTGTATAGGCACGCATGGCCGCATCTTCCTCTGTTTCACAATCGGAAAGGATGGTATGACGGTCATGGCCGCCAAATACGCTTTTCAGCTCCATCCATGCGCGGTACAGCTTTCCGCCGGTGGTGGTGCCTGTTTCCATCTCTCCGCCAAGCCCCTGCACCTCTTTGCCCAGGGTGTTGCGCATCGTGCGGCTTTCGTCGATCATATGCGTGAAAAGCGCCCGCAGGTCGGCATCTTTGCCTTTATTGTCCTTCAGCGCTTTTTCATAACCGGAAATACGGTCATTGTTAATGCCGATGAGATCGTTGAGCGTCTCTACAGTGGCTGTGTTTGTGTTCATAGCTGACAGGTTTTACGGAAACATCCGCTATAAGTATGCCAGTGGATTTGTGTATCTTTAACGCTATTCTGCCAAAAAATGAAGTACTGTTTACGTCTGTTGTTGTTATGCGGCTATATGCTGCTCTGTTGCCCCACCTATGCCGGAGGCCTGTCTGCCTGGAATGAACCCACGCCGGGAGGAAATAAAATGGAATATGACGGCACCGCGCCTGCCATGGCTTTTTTCTACAAGGAAAATTGTGATTCCCTCCATTCTCCCGTAGCCCTGAAAAACTGGTATTTCTATAAAAACCATATTATCGGGGAAGACGGCCACAGTTTTTTTGTGATCAATGAACTACGTTGCGAGGTACAGCGGTTCAGTAATGAAGCGGCTTTCAAGGCGTACCTTTCCGCGCATCATCTCCGGCCATGGCTATGGAAACGGACTTATCATCCCCTGCATATCTGGGACTATTTTGATGAACTGCTGTTCATGTCATTTTTCTTCAGCCCGGTGCTGCTAATATGGCTGATCGTTGTCGTGGTGATCGTAGTAGGACTGCTGCGCGGTAAAAAGCGGGCATACTGGAAATACGCTTTTCTGGCGGCGGTGCCGCTGGTGTACTTTATTGCGGCGTTGCTGCAACAGTTTCCACAAAGTTGGTAGCGTGTATCTGAAATACGGCTGTTTCCACATGGCGGGAAGCTACAATGATCTGCGTGCCGTTGGCGTGCTGGTCAAACATTTCCTTTACCAGGACAGGGTTGTTGTTGTCCTGTGACAGGTGGGAGAGCAGCAGGTGTGTCATGAACGAGGGACGATGCTGCGTGAATATTTCCAGCGCCTGCCGGTTGGACAAGTGCCCGTGCCCGCCACGGATACGGTTTTTGAGGTAATAGGGGTATCTGCCCTGTTCCAGCATCTGCTCATCGTAGTTGGCTTCCAGGAAGGCCGCGTGGCATTGCCGGAAGTGATTCAGCACATGGTCACAGGGAGCGCCGATATCTGTAAATATCCCGATGTTGACCTGGTTGCCGGACACCATGAAGCTGTGTGGTTCCACGGCATCGTGGTATTTGGGAAAAGCGGTGACGGTAAGACCGCCTATCTGTACCGGCTGATACGCCGCAAATGACATGACCCTTTGCAGTGCCAGGTTACCGCCGGCCAGCGTGCTTTGGGTGATGTACACCGGGAGCTGGTGCTTTTTCGCCAGCACTGTTACCCCTTTGATATGGTCCGTATGTTCGTGGGAGATAAAGATGGCTTTCACTTTCGTCATCGACAACCCGAGGCGCGTCATCCGCTTCTCTGTTTCCCGGCAGGAAATACCTGCGTCTATCAATACTGCTTCCTGCCCGTTACCGATGTAGTAACAGTTTCCGTTGCTCCCCGAATTCAATGACGTGATAAAAAGTGACATGCCGCCAAAGATAGAATTATTTGGGCATTTGGATATCTGGATATCGGGTTATTTCAAACGCGCTAAAATTCCCCCGAAATCCCCAAATTCATAAATCCCGAAATCCATAAATTTATTTTACATTTGCAACAATGTTGCATAATTTAACCTGGGACCCTTCGCCGGAGATATTCCGGATCGGTGGCTTTGCGCTTCGTTATTACAGTGTGGCCTTCATGGCGGCTTTTGTGCTCAGCTATGTGGTGATGCGTAACATCTTCCGACGGGAGGGAAAAGACATCGCATTACTGGACCGGCTGCTGGTATACGTGGTAGTGGGCACGATCATCGGCGCTCGGCTGGGACATTGCCTGTTCTATGAATGGGATTATTTCCGGCATCATCCGGCGGAAATCGTATTGCCGTTCCGGTGGGAGAAGGGACGTTTTTTATGGACGGGTTATCAGGGACTGGCCAGCCATGGCGGGGCTGTGGGCATACTTGGGGCAGTCGCGTTGTTTGCCCGCCGGTACAGGATATCGCTGATATGGCTGCTGGACAGGCTGTCCATTGTGGTGCCGCTGGCCGGCGCCTTTGTACGGATAGGTAATTTTTTTAATGGGGAAATCATCGGTAAACCATCCGGCCTGCCATGGGCGATAGTGTTTGCACGGGAAGACAGTCAGCCCCGGCACCCGGCGCAGCTGTATGAGGCGCTCTGTTACGCGGTTATCTTCGGCCTTTTCATCTTCCTGTATAAAAAAAGTAAATTGGCGCAAAAACCGGGATGTTTCTTCGGGCTCTTTCTGGTACTGGTATTTGGCGCGCGTTTCATCATAGAATTCCTGAAGGAAAATCAGGAGCCGTTCGAAAGCGGATACCTGCTCAATATGGGACAGCTGCTGAGTTTACCGCTGATAGCGGCCGGTATTTATTTTCTGAGATATTATCGAGATAGACATGCAAAAAGAGAGAATTAAAGTATACCTGTTGACCGGCTTCCTCGGCGCGGGCAAAACCACGCTGCTCAACAGCCTGTTGCAACAGAGCCGCGACCGCCGCAACATCGTCATTGAAAACGAATTTGGCAAAGTGAATATCGACGCGTCACTGGTGGCGGCGCAAATTGAAAATATATACGAACTGACGGCAGGTTGTATCTGTTGCTCGCTCGACAATGAACTGCTGGAGGTGCTGGGCAATATCCTGCGGCTGGAAGAGCGGCCGGACCAGATTTTCATTGAAACAACAGGCATCGCGGACGCCGGCAATATTATCGGTATGTTCGCCCTCCCCGACGTGAAAGCCCGTTTTCAGCTGGTGTCCACCATCTGCGTGGCCGATGCGGAAAACGTGGAGAGCCGCCTGGAAGAAGTTACCGAAGTAGGCAAACAACTTTCCTGCGCCGATGTGATCGTGCTGAATAAAACCAAAGACCTGCCGGTGACAGAACTGGTGCGGTTACAGGCGTTGCTGGAAAACGTGAACCCGCTGGCGTATATCACCGCCACCGCAGACGGGCAGGTAGTACTGGCAGACATGCTGCCGCAGGAACGCCGCGTGCCGGCACCGGCACTGACCCCTGCGGCCGGCGATGCCTCCTGTGACACACCAGCCGAAAAAACGCCGCACAAAATCAATAACGTACTGTTTGAGTCTCCACAGCCGTTTGATCTGCAGATGCTGGCATTTGTACTGGAACTGAATTTTAACGTATATACTGATCAGTTATACCGCATCAAAGGATATGTGGCGGTAAAGGACAGTCCGGAGAAATACCTGGTACAGTCTACCGGCAACTATCTCACCATTGTTCCGGCTGGCCCCTGGGGCGATACGCCGCCTTCCTCCACGCTGGTGTTTATCGGGAAAGGCCTGAAAAGCGCTACCATAGACCGTATACTGCGGCCGGCGCTGAGGTGATGTGATACGTTGTATGCCAGCGCTTTTCCCTATCTTTACAGTCCACCATGACTGCATCTGAGACCATCAAACTTTCTGCGCTGACCGGCAAAATCCAGCAGGCACTCTCCAATGTATTTGGAGAAGCTACCTTTTGGGTAGTGGCGGATGTGACCAACCATGCTTTTTATGCACAGAAAGGGTATCACTATTTTGACCTGGTAGAGAAAGATGCCAACTCCAGCGCGATCGTGGCCAAGGTGGCTGCGGTGGCCTGGGGCAACGGGTCTGTCCGTATCCGTGAGTTTGAATATGTCACTGGTCAGCAGTTTAAAAACGACATACATGTATTGGTGAAAGTGTCGGTCAACTACCACCAGGTACATGGCCTGCAAATCACCCTGCTTGATATCGACACCAGCTTCACCATCGGTATGCTGGAACAGCAGAAACAACAAACGCTGCTGCGCTTGCTGGCAGAGTGTTCCGACTTTATCCGCAAAGTAGGGGACCGTTACGTGACCCGCAACAATCAGTTGCCGCTCCCCGCTGTGATACAAAAACTCGCCATTATTACCTCCGGGAATTCGGCCGGTTTCCAGGACTTCAGGCATACGCTGGAACATAACCGTTTTGCATATGCTTTCCAGGTAGACACCTATTTCACCGTTGTGCAGGGCGAATCAAAAGCCGAACTGGTGCAGCAACGGTTAATTGACGTATACAATAGCGGCGTGGCCTACGATGCCGTGGTCATTATCCGCGGCGGCGGCGCGCAAACAGACTTCCTGCTGTTTGATACCTTCCTGCTGGGAAGGGCGGTCGCCAAATTCCCTATTCCGATTATCACCGGTATCGGTCACCAGAAAAACGAAACCATCACCGACATGATGGCGCACAGCCCGGTGAAAACGCCTACTAAAGCGGCGGAGCTGATCATTGCGCACAACAAGGCATTTGAAGACGGGGTGTCAGCCTTGCAACACACTATCCTGATCAGGGCGCAACAACTTTTTTCCAGTCACTACCAGGCGCTGTCCCAGCTGAATGCGGCCGTGATCAATCAAACGCGTACCATCCTGCACCGGCAGCGGGAAACGTTGCACAACTACCACAACCTGGTGTCACATGGTTCCCGGTCAGTATTGCAACATCACCAGCGGGAACTGCTCACACTGTCAGGCGCCATCCTGGCGAGGCCACGGGCGGTGATTGCCGGTAAACAGAACGACCTGCTGAACATAACGGCCAATATCCGCTCGTTTAACCGGCTGTATATGCAAAACAGGCGCGGACAACTGGCGCACTACGATACACTATTCAAACTCATGAGCCCTGTTAATATACTGAAGCGCGGTTTTGCCATCGTATATGCAGGCGATAAAATTATTAACAGCGCACTTCCCGTGGAAACAGGCAGCCCCATCACCGTCAGGCTGCACGATGCTTCGCTGGAAGCCACCGTTATTGCTAAAACACCACATGATGAACCAGGAACTGACATATGAAGCCGCCTACACCGAATTACAACAGATAGCGGAAGAAATCGAAAATGAAACCGTTTCGGTAGACGTACTGGCGGAAAAAGTAAAACGCGCGTCCGTACTGATAGAGTTCTGTCAGCAGAAACTGAGGGCAACGGAAACAGAAGTCAACAATATCATCAAACAAATGGAAAACAAACCAGGGGCCTGATCCTCCGGGTCTTTCATATCCCCGCTTTTTAGCAGCGGTCATCGGCAGAACGCTGTCATTTATCCCCGCGGCCTGGAAACTCATCGCCTTTCCCCAGTCCATTGCCTTTAATTTCAGGTGCTTTGCAGTATATCATAAATATGCTGTATGAAAAGTCACTATTACAAAAACCTATGGCTGACAGGGCTATGCCTGTTGACTGTCTTTACTACTGCTGCTCAGAAAAACAACAAATATCTCAAAGGGTCCTACATCGACAGTACAGGACAAAAGATTGACGGCTTCATCTCCATGCAGGAAATGGGCCTGTTGTCCTTCGATTTCAAAAAACAGCTGGGAGACAAAAACGAGAAGATAAAAGTCTCCGGCTGCCAGGCTTTTTCATTTGAGAACCATTCTTTTTGTACGCTAAAAAATGTCACCATCAGAACACGTATCTGGCATTATCATTTTGATAAGGTATTTGCGGAACAGGTGATTGATGGGCCGCTACAGTTGTACCGTTTGTACTTTAAACCCGGCAAAGTGGGATACATGCGTTATGTGGCGCTGGCCGGCAGGTTTGCAGGGCCTGCCTCAGCGGGAGTCGGTGTGTTTATGAACAACAAGTATGTAAACTATTTCCTCAGAAAAAGCGGTGATACCACCGGCTATTGTTTTATCGGTAAAAAACGGAAAGACTTCGTCACTTCCCTAACACCCTGGCTCAAAGAAGATACCCTGCTGGTGCGCAGAATAAAGACGGGGGGCGATTACAGCTTTAATAACATTGAATCGGTAGTACGGGAGTATAACGACTACATCGTTAATAAACAGTAATTTCATCCTCCGAAAATACGCGTGGTGTTTATGGGAAAAGTAAAAGGTGTACTCAAGTCATATGTTATCATACTGCTTATTGTGGTGGTGATCAATATCATCAACAATTTATCGGGATACACCCCCGGGGAGTTTGATATGAGAGCGGAAATTGTGACCACCCTGTTGATGACTATCTTTGGGTTCTTTGGGTTTAAAGCATTGAACGATATTTTTCTCCGGAAAGTATTGAACTGGAATACCCGTACAGAAAGGAGCTTCCTGGTTTTTATACTGGTGTCTGCATGTTTTGGCGCTACGTTGATAGGGTGTTTTATGAAACTGGAGGTCTTTATTTTCCATACGCCCGATCCTGCCTGGCAGGGCTATGTGCGGAACATGCTGTATTCGGCCATGCTGTTTCTCTCCATCACGCTGGCTGCCACCCTCGGCAAATTCATTGACCACTGGAAACAGGGGATAGAAGCCACCGCCAGAATGGAACAGCGCCTGGCGCAAAGTCAGCTGGACCTGTTAAGAAATCAGGTCAATCCCCACTTCCTCTTTAACGCATTAAACACGCTGACTTCCCTGATCCGGGAAGATGAAGAACAGGCGGTGGATTTTGTGAAACACCTCTCCCGTATTTTGAGGTATTCCTTAGCGCAGGAGACCAGTGGCACGGTGACAGTGGCCACGGAGTTGGCTATTGCAGACGCTTTCCTGGGCATCAGCGGCCAACGTTTCGGGGACAAACTCCTTTACAGCAAAGCAGTGAAGGACAGCGTCCTGTCTCAACAAATTGTTTCACACAGCCTGCTGATGCTGCTGGAAAATGCGCTCAAACACAATGAAATATCCCGCCAGCGGCCATTGCACATCAATATTTACTCCACGGACGACTATCTTTTTGTAGAGAACAACCTGCAGCTCCGGCAGTCAGGGACTACTTCCATGGGTATCGGACTGGCCAATATTACAGGCCGTTATCAGCCGCTGACCGATAAAACCGTAAACATTACATCTGATAAAACCTGCTGGCGGGTGGGAATCCCACTGCTCCCGGAGGATTTAAACAGCGAAAAATGATAGCTTTAATTGTTGAAGACGAGACAGCCGCTGCAAGGCAGCTGGTGAATATGCTCCGCAAACTGCGCCCGGACTGGCACATCTGTCCCGTTGCTGAAAGTATCGGGGAAACGGTGCAGTGGCTCACTAACAACCCGCATCCGGACCTCATCCTGATGGACATCCAACTCTCTGATGGCGATTGTTTCACCATTTTTAAACAGACAGTGGTGAAGGTACCGGTGATTTTTACTACGGCTTATGATGAATATGCGATCAGGGCCTTTAAAGTGAACAGTATCGACTACCTGCTGAAACCCATTGAAGAAGCGGAATTATCCGCGGCGCTGGACAAATATGAATCGCTTCGGCCTCTTCAGGCGCCTGACGCTGCCGGCGATCAGCTGAAAAAACTGATCGCTTCCCTGGCGCCTGCCACAGGTACCCGCGAACGGATGATGTTCCGCACGCATAACGGCATGAGAAGCATCGACTGTAACGATATCGCCTATATTAAAGCACAGGACAAACACGTGTACGTCTATACGTTTGACGGAGAAATGAACGTCACTGACCAGTCGCTTGATGAACTGGCGGAGACCTTGTCTGCCAGGACGTTCTTCCGGATCAACCGGAAATACCTCTGTCATATCAAAGCGCTTCAGCAGATAAGGCTGCATTCCAACGGTCGTACGCACATCCTGCTGGAGCATTGTAAAGATGATGCCATTTTTGTGAGCCATTCGCGTAGTGCGGACTTTCGCCGTTGGCTGGACAGTTAGAGGTTGTACATTTTTTTCTTGAGTTGTGTCCGTATGCCTTCCGGTACGTTCTGAAAGAGGTTTAGCGGCACGCCTGCCGCTTTCGCTTTGGCTTCCAGTGTTTCCACGGTACAGAGATAGTTTTTCCAGGCGCCGGCTTTACCGGTGCCGGTGTACAGGTCGTTGTCATTCGGCATGTCCACTGCGATGACCGTGGCGCCGGTGTTGATACGTGCCAGGTCGTTAGTGCCTTTAGGAATAATGACCGCTACTTTCCATACTTGTCCGGGTACGGTGATGTTACCATTGTCGAGAGTTTCCATGAAAGCTGTCTGGCCTTTGCCACGTCCACCTTTGCCATAGCTGCCCATAACGATGAAAGCCTCCTTGTCATCTTTCACCTGTTGACGGATAAAATCTTCCATATTGGCCCAAGGCACCTGGTTGAGGGCCGCAGCCTGCGGTATCATGTTGGTCATGAGGAAAGTGGCGCTGTTGGCTTCTTTGGCTGCTCTGCGGTCGGCGGAGGGGCAGTTGTGGCCTCTGTCGAAGCCGGTATTGCTGCCGTTATAGCTGCCGGCGTTTACCTGGTACCAGCCCTGCGGAAGGCTGGGGTCTGGCCTGAAGTCGTTGGAGCGGTCTATGGTGCCCGGGCAGTCTTCTGCTTGCAGATGCCAGCTAACCCATACGGGGATACCGGCATTTTTGCTATATGCTTCCACAAAATAGGTTTGGTCCATCAGGAAGTTCTCCAGGAAAATCAGGTTGGACTTAGCATCGGTGGGATTGCCAAGCAGCAGGTGGTCATTGTCAGCGACTGTGGCCGGTGGCTGAATGGGAGCGGTTTCCCGGATATCGTCTTTGGTACAGGCAACAATCAGCAGCAGGGCCGCGTAGGTAATCAGCAGCCTAAAATTAATTCTCATCTATCCGTCGTTGTGAACATTAAAAACGCAAAGGAAAGATTTTAATGCTATACGCTGGTAAAATTGATGGAATAAAAACGTATAGCCGTGTCGGATAGCATCAGAAAACTTCGTTGATGCCGAAGTAGAAGCCGGACTGGTCTTGTCCGCGGCCGTAGTCCAGCCGTATGTTGACGCGGTTTTTGAATTCCCAGCGATAGCCGATGCCATAGCTGAGGAGTGTTTGCTGAAAAGAAAGGGCATCGAAGCGGGGGAATATGTTGCCGCCGCCAACCCATATTACGGCGCCGCTGCGACGGTATACGTGTTGCCGTAGTTCTACCTGCCCGGAGACATAATTGCGGTCGCGGTACCGGCCTTCATAGTAGCCGCGTAACCTGTTGGAGCCACCGGCCTGTGCCAGCATGTTCCAGGGCACATCGCCGCTGTGTTCTTCTGCATAGAAGTCCATGGCCAGGATGCTGCCTTTCCAGAGTTGTTTGTACCAGTCAAACTGTAGTTCCAGTTTGGTGAAGCTGGTGTTATTGCCGAGGAAAGTAGGATAGAAGCGGTATCCTATCCGCGCATAGATACCGCGGGCCGGATTGGGAATGAAGTCACGGGTATCGTAAACGATGAAAGGGCCTGCGCCCATACCGAAAACGCGCGTCGGCTGCATCAGCGGTTTACCGCCGGCGGTATCGATGTCTTTTGCCTGTCCGTTCTGTATATGGGCGCTGATGCCGGCATAAAACCGGTTGCTGAGGTTAATCGCCAGATCGGCCTGTAATTTTTCCGTGAGCAGCAGATAGTCGGTATAATCGTCTTTGGCGGAACCGGCATCATAGCCGATGCCCCAGTATTTATCGGGGCGTGAGCTGAAAGACGCTTTTATCATCAGCCTGAAACGGTCTTTTGGGAAAATGGTGGTACTGTTAATACCGATGCCGTAAAAGCCGGTCAGCGCCACAGAACCATATACGGCCACATTGGAAACCGGCAACAGGCTGTCTGTCCGGTCTGTCCGGTACTGTGCGGCCAGCATCACCGCAATGCCGGCGCTGGTCTCCGGTGTGTAGACAGGGCCACCGATGAAACTGAGGTCCAGATTTTTGTGTTTACGCTCATCGTTGGTATGCGCCAGATAATGAAGCACACGCTGATACAAGCCCCGGGGGGCCGTTGTGTCTGTACTGTTGCCGGAAGATGGGGCCTGGCGGGCGGTTACCGTTACACTACAACAGAGCAATATGGGGAGTAGCAGTTTTTTTATCAAAACCATGACCGCCCGAAAATAACGATAATTCGTGAAATGAAGGGGGGCGGGTGTGAAGAGCCTATGACCATAAAAGGACCTGAAAAGCAAAACGTAGCCCAGGGCTTCAGCCCTGGGACGTTTTAATCAACGAATAATTGCGTCACGGCGGCGGTGTCCATCGCCCATTTAGCGGTGTATATCTCATCGGCGTCGGCGGTATCTGCCAGTTGCAGTTGTTGTGCGGAGGCTTTTATCTCCAGCAGTTGCCCGATGGTCATTTTCTGGTCCAGCTTTTTCAGCAGGCCGGTGATGTTGTTATTGTTTAGCTGCTGCACTACCTGGCCTTCATACGGTATTTCCAGCCAGATGATGTTACGGGCGGCTACATCGAGCACTCCGAAGACCAGGCCTTTGGCCAGTCCGCGGGTGATACGCACCTGGTGTTGTACACAGGAAGGATCGTAGGCTACGCCTGTTTTTTCGGATATCTTCATTTTATGGCGGCTATCCATCCATCCCACTACCATTTCAGGCACCAGGCTTCCGGAGGAGTAGGCGTTACAGGTGAAGGACACGTAACGGGCACCGGCAGCGGCCAGTTGGTCCACGTTCAGTTCTATATATTCTGCGGTCCCTACATTGTTAGGTATGGAGCGGATATCGCCGCTATGCAGGCATCCGGTGGTTTGCAGGCGGCTGAAGGAACAGTAGTCCAGTTGATGGTCATAGCTGATCTGGCAGCTCAGGTCCATATCCAGGTGCTGGGCTGGCAGCCCTTTGCCCCATTGCATGAACAGGCGGATACTGTTGCCTTCCAGCTGGAAACGGGTTCCCATCAGGGCTGCAGGCAGGTCCTGTATCTGTTCGCTACGGTCACCGATGGAGAGTGGTATTTTATACAACGCAGGATCGATGTACATGGTACGACCGTTGGCAGGGATAGCCGCAAAACGTTTACGGGTGGCTTCCAGGCACAGATTGGCCACGGCCTGCTGCATCCCGTCCAGTTCTTCGGCAGTGTAGATGGTCAGCATTTTATTGGCCGGCAGCTGCTTGGCCGTACCTCCCAATGGTTTCACCACGCGAGTAGTATAAGGGTCGAAATAATAACCGGCATACATCTGCAGGGTGAACAACAGCCGGGCAGGCACCTTATCGGCGACCTTGGAAAACGCATCGATAGAGGCTTCCGGACCAAACCACAGCATGTTGGCAAACAGGGAACGGGCAAATAATCCCGGCCGCTGTTGCAACAGGTAAAAAGTGCTGGAGGCATCATGACGCAGGCGGAACTGGTCCAGCCGTCCCTGCCACACTTCGTAGTCACCATGGTAAAATTTGTCCATAATGGTACGCAGGTGCTCAAAACCTACACGTTTGCTGTATTCAGCCAGGCGCAGGGCGCGGATGAAACGGACCCACATCTGGCGTTTAGGATGCATATCGGCGCAGATCTTTGCGGCGTCCATAGACAGACCATTGATCCAGCGGGCGACGATCTGTGCATCTTCACGGCGGTATTTCAGTTTCAGCGAAGCGGCGATGGCTGCTTTGCTGGTCTCGTTTTTTTGGGTGGCGCGGCGTTCGGCCCCGTTGCGCTTTGTCCGCGTGATAATGGTTTTGGGCGCTACCAGTTGCAGGAACCCGGTATGTTTAAACCACAGGTAACGGAGTATATCCGTAGGCGTGGTGAACAATGCCTGTGCTTTTTCAGCACGGCCCTGTTCCAACAGGACATCAATAACCGTGATCGCTGTTTCCCGCATCGCGATTTTTCCTGCCGGCAAAGGCAGTTCCGCCAGCAAACGACGCAGACTGCTCTGCTGTGTGGCATCCAGCGCGGTACGGGACGCCAGCAGGTTCTCCAGGTACTGTTCCGCATCTGCCAGTGTCCACAGTTCGAGTACACGCAGTTTTTTATGCTGTCCGTAATGTTCTATGGCAGCGGTTTCCAGGGGGGTACCGCAGAATGGGCAGCCGTTGTAACGCTCCAGCGGAAAGGTATGAGGCGGTATCAGGTGGCCACAGGCCAGTCTTGTTCCACCAGTAAGTCCTAATAAGTTGGTGAAGTAAGTGATGATATGATCGGCGTAAGATTCTCCCGTAGGTACATGCCAGTTTTTTACCAGCGGCGCCCAGTTCAGTTTTACACCCATTACATCCCGGAGCTGCTCCAGTATCTGCGCCTGGCAGGCGGCGTCGGTCTGTTCCAGTGCGCGCAACAGCGGCTCTGATACGCCAAATCCCAGTTTTGCCATATTGGCCACCAGTAAAGCGGTATCAGGATTCATTCCTGTCGCGCCGTTCAGCGCTGTTGAAGGAATGTAAATGGCCTGTTGACGTAAAGCTACTTTTAGAATCTTGTTCATCGTTTTTAACATTTATAATCAGATAATTTTGCCGCTGGTTTTTTGTAGAAAAACGTAGTAAGCGACAATTGACCTTGATAGAAAAGCAGGCTGGATTCGAACCAACATTCCCGGTTCCCTCAGGAAGTAAGCCCCGGTTGACCCTTTTGGTAATTCCGAAACTCCTATACCGGTGTCTTGCCAATTTAGACGACAGCTTTAGTTGAGGCGGTAATGGTGAAAGTAAATCCCAAATGATGAAGTAACTTTTACTTGACCGCTTCGATGATACAAAGATGCAAGACCATGTGCGCAGTCTTTTTGCGCAGATATTTTTTTTCTGAAAAAAATAAAAAAGAAAGAGTGTTTTTCTTGCTGATAGGGGATTTGACGGGAGATGACATATCTTTGCGGCGGAAAAACAAGTCCCGAGGGGCAAGCTGACAGTAGTAAAATGTTATCTGTACAAGAAAGGAAAGCCGCACACCGCGAACATCATCAAAAAACAAAATTCATCAGACTACGCCGTGGTATACGGGTAGCCCGCTATGTTATATATCGGGAGACGCTGATCGATAAGAAAAATATTTATTGGTCATTTATCGGCGCTTTTGCCGGTATTGCCTGCGTTGGGCTGCTCAGTCATTTTTATCTCCCGGTGAAGGACAACCTGTTTCTGATAGGATCTTTCGGCGCATCGGCGGTATTAATATACGGTCATACCCAAAGCCCACTGGCACAGCCGCGTAACCTGGTGGGAGGGCATCTGTTAAGCGCCCTGGTGGGCGTAACGGTCCGTTACCTGGTACCATGGCCGGAATGGGAGTGGCTGGCCTGCGCATTGGCTGTGGCGGTATCGCTGGTGGTGATGCAGGTGACAAAAACGGTGCATCCGCCGGGAGGGGCTACGGCATTGCTCGCGATCGCCGGTTCACCGGCCATCCGGAAGCTGGGCTTCTGGTACGTGTTGTCGCCGGTGGCTTCCGGAGTGGCCATACTGCTGCTGATAGCGGTGATCGTCAACAATATGACCGACATCCGGCAATACCCTGATAAGAGTAAATGGTTTTAAACAGTTTTCTTTTTATAGATAATGGTATCTGATGCCAGCTGCTCCAGCCGGTAACCGCCGGTATCGATACGCAGTTTGGGCAGTTGCTGCTGCAGCTGCCGCAACGTGTTGGCGTCAGCGTTAGCCTGGTATAAATACAGCTGCTGTAGTTTTTTATTCTTCCCCAGTGTATTCAGGAAAGCGGGCGTACAGGCGGTGCCGCTCAGGTTCAGGAACCGCAGCTCCTGGCAGCCTGCCAGCGGCGTGGCCGCGGAACCTTTGACAGCCGTATGTTTCAGCTCCAGCCGCGTAAGGGCGGTCAGCTGACCGATAGCAGGCAACGCCGCATCGGTGATGCGGGTGCCGGACAGGTCCAGCCACACCAGCTGTGACCGCAACGGGTGCAACAACGTCATGTCTGCGTCGCTGAAGCCGGCCGCGTTGATACACGTAACGGAAACAAAAGGACTGTTGGCCGCTACCGGCAACACTTTCACGCCTTTGGCCTCCAGGGCCGCCACACTCTTTTTATCCGGCGCAGACGGCGCTGCGTCCGGCACAAACTCATTGTGGTCCAGCGCTTTGCCCGGCGTCATGGCTTCCAGCACCAACTGTATACGTGGGGTGGGCTTCAGTTCTTTTACCGTTTTACCAGTAGGCGCGCCCTGCGCTATCCACCAGTAAAGCAGTTCTACCTCGCGGGGGGCCAGCTGGGGCTTGCCTTTAGGCGGCATCCGGTGCTCGTCGTTGTCAGACAGCACCAGTCTTTTGAACAGCTCACTTTCTTCCGGCATACTGTCTTTTAATACCGGTCCGTGTTCTCCGCCCTGGCGGATCAGTGCCGGCGTCTCCAGGCGTAGCCCTCCTTTTAGTTTCTGCGCATTGTGACAGCCGTAGCAACGGGAGGAAAGTACGGGCGCCACGAGGTCTTCGTATATCCGTGCATCGGCTACGTTCGTATAGGCAGGCGCGTTATCAGCTGTTTTGGGTTTGCCGCTGAAAGCCTGTAAAGCGGGCGGCATAGCCTGCACAAGATAGTCGTCTCCATGCGTGAGCGACCCGCCATAGTGGCCTGCGGCGGACACCAGTACCAGCACCACTGCCAGCAACGGCAGCTGTAACCGTACCAGCCGTTTGCCGGCAGGGACAACGCACAGCAGGTACAGCAGGGTGCTGCTAACGGCTACGCCTATACCCAGCCACAGGTGAGTGTTCAACAACTGTTCGTCGTAACCGCCGTCGAGCGATAGCAGGTAACCTGCCACGCAGCTGGCGACGGCCGAGAGGGCGGCTGTCAGCAGTAACAACGGCAGCGCGGCCCGCAGGCCGGCGCGCTTGCTGCTGCGTGACAGCAACGCCAGTATAAAAGCGATGATCAGGATACCTATCGGCAGGTGTACGATCAGCGGATGAATCCTGCCAATGAATAGATTCCAGTTTCCGGTTGCGGCTAATATCTTCATTACTTCCCGTAGCGCTGTTTGAGTTGATGCATCATAAATACGTTAATGTCCCACTGATTGCCAAGCGGCTGCCGCGTATAGGGCAGCGTGGGCATATAGTCGGCCGGGCCAAACTCGGTCAGTATGGTAAGCGGCTTGCCTGCTTCCTGGTGGCGGCGCACTACCTGGTCCCACCAGTTGAAATGCGCCTGCACGGCTTTCCCCCATTCAGGTGCCCGGGGATCATTGACCTGCGGCCCTTCGGGGTGACCGATACGCGCGTGTATATGTCCTGCGCGTTCCAGTGCTTTGTTCACCGTTTCGGCCTGGTCTTCCAACAGCGACTCATGCACGTTGCACCAATGGGAGATATCGAGCGTCAGGCGCAGGTCGGGCTTCTTCTCAATGAACTGGCGCGCTATATGCGCGGCAAACAGCATACGGGAGCGGTGTGTTTCGTGGTAGATGGGAACGCCGTTGCGCTGCGTGATACGCGTGCTGATATCAATGAGGGCGGCGTTCTGCTCGAAGGTGAAATAGTCTTTGCCGGATTGTGTGTTGATGTATAGCGGCCGTGGACCGGTGCTGGTGGCGGCAGAGAGATTGGCTTCAAACTGATTGGCATGTTTCGTATAGTCGCTGTCGTGACCACCGGCGAGGTAGCCTACCTGCAGTTTGTATTGATCGAGGGCGGCGAACAGCGCCTGTTGCGCTGCTTTGTCCTGCGGCCACCATAGCTCGATGCCGTCGTAACCGGCGTCTTTGGCATCGCGACAAAAGTCACCGATACTGCCAGGGTATCCCCAGTTGGTGGCCATGACGGTCAACCGGTAGCCATTGGCTGGCCGGGCTGCAAAGGAGGGAAGGGAGGAGAGGGCCAGTGCGCCGCTCATAACGGCAGACTGCCGGAGGAAATTTCTTCTGCTGGTATGCATTGGTTGATTTTAAATATTAACCCAGAATCGGTGTGATCACATGCCCGCCTACGTCAGTCAGCCTGAAGGGGCGGCCCTGGAACTGATAGGTCAGCTTCTCATGGTCAAATCCCAGCTGTTGCAGGATAGTGGCGTGTATATCGTTGATGGCCACTTTGCCTTTAATGGCGGCGTAACCTATTTCATCTGTTTCTCCCCAGGTAAATCCTTTTTTAATGCCGGCGCCGGCCATCCACATGGTAAAGGCTTCTACGTGGTGGTCGCGGCCCAGGTAAGGGGTGTCTTTGCCGTCACGGTTTTCCTGCATGGGCGTACGGCCAAATTCACCGCCCCATACTACCAGCGTTTCGTCAAGCAGTCCGCGTTGTTTAAGGTCTTTCAGCAGTGCGGTAATAGGGCGGTCTATCTCGCGGCATTTGTTACGGAACCCGTAATCAATGGCCAGGTTCTCGTCGGTACCGTGGCTGTCCCAGCCCCAGTCGTACAGCTGTACGAAACGTACGCCTTTTTCTACCAGTTTGCGGGCCAGCAGGCAGTTGTTGGCGAAGGACTCTTTGCCGGGCTGCGTGCCGTACATCTCATGAATATATGCCGGCTCTTTGTTGATGTCCATGACATCGGGAACAGAGATCTGCATTTTGTAGGCCAGCTCGTACTGCGCAATGCGGGCCACTGTTTCGGGGTCGCCGAAACTTTCGTATTCCTGTCGGTTGATATCGTTGATGGCTTCGATGGACTGTTTGCGAAGGTTACGGTCCATTCCTTCAGGGTCTGTGAGGAACAGCACGGGATCGCCTTTGGTGCGGCATTGCACGCCCTGGTACACAGATGGCAGGAAACCGCTGCCCCACACGCTTTTGCCGGCATCGGGCGTTTTACCGCCGGAGGTGAGCACCACAAATCCGGGAAGGTTGCTGTTTTCCGTGCCGAGGCCATAGGTCACCCAGGAACCGATACTGGGCCTGCCGAGCCTGGCGCTGCCGGTCTGCATCAGCAACTGCGCAGGACCGTGGTTGAACTGGTCGGTCTGCACGGCTTTGAGAAAGCTCACTTCATCAGCCATGGTGGCGAAATGCGGCAGATGGTCGGATACCCATGCCCGTGATTCGCCATGTTGCGCAAATACGGCCTGGGGCCCCAGCATTTTAGGGACGCCGCGGATGAAAGCGAATTTTTTTCCTTCCAGCAGGGACTGCGGACAGAGCTGGTTATGCAGCTTTTGCAGGTCTGGTTTATAGTCGAACAGTTCCAGCTGTGAAGGTGCGCCGGCCATATGCAGGTAGATCACGCTTTTGGCCCTGCCGGGAAAATGCGGGGCACGGGGCGCCATAGGGTCGGCACTGAAATCCGGTTGTTTGACGGAACTGCTGCCGCAGCTGGTCAGGAAAGAGCCCAGTGCTGCCGCGCCAAGACCGGTCACGCAGTCCAGCAGAAAATGCCGGCGGGTGACGAAGCGCAATGTTTCTTCATTGGCTTCCCGAAGTAGTTTATCGTGCAAACGTGACATATCGTTAGTTATGATTTGATCAGAAATTCATCGAGGTTCATAATAGCATTGGCCACTACCGTCAGCGCGGCCAGTTCGGCCAGCTGTGGCGGCGCGTCCTTGCATTGCAGCAATGCTTTTGCATCGGAAGGGGATTTTTTATACTGCTGCAATGCCTGGTTGTACAGCCTTTGCAGTACCGCCAGTTTGTTATCGGTCAGCTGCCGGCATACTGCTGTCTGGTAACCCCAACGGATACCCGCAGCGGCGTCGTTGTTGTTGTTGCGTTGCATATTCTGTGCAAGCGCGCGGGCGGTTTCCACGTACACCGGGTCATTGAGCGTCACCAGCGCCTGCAGGGGCGTGTTGGTCCGGATACGCCGTTGCAGGCATACTTCGCGGCTGGAACCGTCGAACGTGATCATGGACGGGTACGGACTGGTACGTTTCTGGAACACATAGATAGCGCGGCGGTATTGGTTGCCATCCTTTGCCTGGTTCCAGTATTCTCCGCTCCATACGCTTTGCCAGATGCCTTCCGGCTGGTACGGCATGATAGCGGGACCGTGCATATTACGGTTCAGCAGCCCGCTCACGGCCAGCGCCTGGTCTCTCACTTCTTCGGCGGTGAGCCTGAAATGCGGGCCCCTGGCCAGCAGGCGGTTGGCAGGGTCTTTCTCCTGTAATTCAGGAGTAGTGGCGGCGTCCTGCTGATAGGCGGCTGATAACACGATTTCGCGCAACAGTTTTTTGGTGCTCCAGCGGTATTGATGAATATACTGGTAAGAGAGCCAGTCCAGCAATGCGGGATGGGAAGGCAGGAAGCCCTGTGTGCCAAAGTCTTCCACGGTTTCCACGATACCGGTGCCGAATATTTGTTCCCATAGACGGTTGACCATCACCCTCGCTGTGAGCGGATTGCCGGGATCGGTGATCCATTCGGCCAGCCCGAGGCGGTTGCGTGGGGCTTTGGCAGGGAAAGGATTCAGGGAGTGCGGTACGTCCGGGGTAACGGCCTTGCCTAACACGAGCCAGTTGCCCCGTTCAAAAATACGGGTGGTGCGCTGCATGGCCGGTGGGTTTTCTATCATCACCGGGATGTCCTGTGGTTGCGTGTTCACCAATGCCAGGAGCTGGTTGTTGATGGAATCATAGCCGGGTTGCCCTTTACCTGGCAGGTCGTCACGGAAGGCGAACCATTCTACCATACATACCGGGTCGTTAGGCTTCAGTGAAGCGTTGCGGAACTTCAGGTACAGGTCATGTCTGCCGGTAGTGGGTTTCAGCGGGATGGAAATCACCCGGCGGTCGTTGGTGGGCGCCAGTGCCTGCGTGAAATACACCGGGCCGTTGAGGCTGTCCAGCCGGCATTCCAGCGTGCCGCCTTTGTTGCCGGTCCAGTAGTTCATCAACAGCTGTGTTTTACCGCCAGTAGCCTGTGCAGGAAGGCGGCAGCTGCCGTTGTGGCGCACGCCCAGGTATTTGGTATCATACAAAGCGCCGTTCACGTAGTTGTCGCAGTCGTGCGCATGTACTTTAGGCTCCAGCACTTTCATGAACTGCTGTACATCGGCCACCTGTGCGGTGTTGCCGTGTTGTTGCACCCATTGGCTGATACGGTTCACCTCTGCGAGGCCAATACTGTCGTACAGGCGCAGCTTGGGGTGTTCCATGTGGGTATCTTCATCACGGGTATTGTTCATGAAGGCGAGCAGCTTGTAATAATCTTCAAACCGGAATGGGTCGTAGGGATGGCTGTGACATTGCACGCAGCCGATGGTGACGCCCTGCCATACGTCCATGGTGGTGCTCACACGGTCCATAACGGCGGCGGTGCGGAACTCTTCGTCCTGTGTGCCGCCTTCGTCGTTGGTCATGGTATTGCGGTTGAAAGCTGTCGCTATCAGCTGGCTGTTGGTTGGATGCGGGAGCAGGTCACCGGCCAGTTGCGCGATGGTGAAGCTGTCGTACGGCATGTCCTGGTTAAACGCGTCGATGACCCAGTCACGATAGCGCCAGATATTCCTGCTGGCATCTCTTTCATAGCCTTTGGTGTCGGAATAACGGGCCAGGTCCAGCCACATGGAGGCCCAGCGTTCGCCATAATGCGGGGACTGCAGCAGGGAGTCGACGATACGTCGATAGGCAGCGGGACTGTGGTCTGCCTGGAAGGCCGCTGCCATGGCTGGTGTGGGCGGTAAGCCGGTCAGGTCGAGACTGACGCGGCGCAGCAGTGTCATCGGGTCTGCCTGTTTGGAGGGCTTCAGTCCTTCGTGTTTGAGTTTTTCTACAATAAACCGGTCGATATCATTTCCGTTCTCGACGTTGATATCCGGCACCGGAACGGGTTTCAGGGGAACATAAGCCCAGTGTTCGCCCCATTCGGCGCCTTCTTTTACCCAGCGGGTGAGGACTTCCACTTCCGCAGCGGTGAGCGGCTCGCCTTTCTGTGGCATCCGTTCTTTAGGATCTTTACAGGTCAGGCGGCGGATAAATTCGCTTTTCTCCGGGTGACCGGGGATGATGGCGGGTTTACCGGATTTGGTGTTGCCAAGGGCTTCTTCCCGGAAAAGGACGCTGAAGCCGCCGCTTTGTTTAACGCCGCCATGGCAGCTGATACAGTGTTTGTTGAGTATAGGCTTGACTTCCGTGCTGAAGTCAGTGCGCTTGCGTGAATGGCAGGCTGTCACCACCATACCGGCAACAACGGACAGCAGCAGGGCTGCCCTGAACGTGGATGTAGAGCGCATGTGTTTTTTTCATTGAACCACTGTAAAAGTAATCGTCTGCCGGTACTAAGCGGATAGAGGATCTGCGGAATTTGATGGATTATTTTACGGTTCCTGTTTTTTGGTGCGGTACTGCGCTGGTGAAATACCCATTACTTTGGTAAACAGCCGGGAGAAATAATAGGGGTCTTCCATGCCCAGCAGCGACGCGATCTCTTTTACCCGCAGATGGGTGAAATGCAGGTACTGACAGGCTTTCTGTACTTTCAGGTGATTAAAATATTCGATCGGTGAATACCCGGTATTGCTTTTGAACAAAGTAGAGAAATGGGAGATGGACAGGTTGATGGACCGCGCCATCTGTTCCAGCGTCAGCATACGGTCCAGGTGCTGGTTCATATAGTCGATGGCGTTATCTATAGTATCCTGCCCTGCCTTTGTTTTCCCCGGGAGATAGGCGCTGGGATAGATACACGAAGCGAGGAAAGCCCAGAAGCTCATGCTGGCATACACCAGGTTCTCCGTGCGGTAGCCTCTTTCCAATTGTTGGTAGATATTATCAAACAACGCCAGCCGCTCTTGCGCATGTGGCAGATATGTCTGGTGGCTGCCAGGCTGTTGCATGGCGGTATGCACGATCGCATCAGCGGTATGGCCGGCAAAGTGTGCCCAGTAGATGGTCCACGGATCTGATTCATGCGCCTGGTAGGCGTGGGGCGAGCCCTTCGGGATGATGAAACAGTCGCCCGCCTTGATGGGATGGTCTTTTTTATTGGTCCGGATAGTGCCGCGGCCTTCGGTACAGTAGATCAGGATATGCTCCGGCGCGCCGTTGGGGCGTTTACGGTAGTGGAACTTCGCTTTGGGATAATAGCCGATGTCCGTGATGTACATCGTCTGCATCACCGGGTCGGCGGCGCATTTCTCCTGCAAAATATTGCGGGGGATGACGATAGCGCGCTGACCTTTGAAGCCTTCTCCTTTTCTGATCATGTAAGCGGGATTTCTTTCCGATAAAAGTAAGAAAATCCATCAGGGAAAGAAAGGTTGTTCGGTAAATCGGTCACCGTCTGCATTATCCTCCGTTCCCGTTCGTGTATTTGTTTACGTTTTTAAATATAATTACACGTACTTTATACGCTTATTATCATCGTAGCACAGAACAATGAAAAAAAGATTACTTACCCTGGCGCTTACCGCTGCCGCCACGGCAGGGTGGGCGCAACAGCTTCCATCGGAATTACAGACGCCGGAAGTAGTGTCCGTAAACCGCCTGCCCATGCGGGCTTCCGCCTTTGCCTTTGAAAACAAAGTATTGGCCGGCCAGCGTGATAAAACCAAATCAGGAAACTTCCTGTCGCTCAACGGTACCTGGAAATTCAACTGGGTACAGGACCCGCGTAAACGTCCGGTCGATTTTTACAAACCGGATTTTAACGACAGCGGATGGGACAATTTCAAAGTGCCCGCCAACTGGGAAGTAAACGGGTATGGCCTGCCTATTTATGTCAACCATCCGTATGAGTTTACCGGCCGTGCTAAAATGGGCGCCGCTTTAAAACCTCCTTACGATATTCCGGAAGACAACAACCCGGTGGGATCTTACCGGAAAAAATTTGACCTGCCGAAGGACTGGGACGGTAAACAGGTATTTATTCATCTCGGCGCCGTTAAATCTGCCTTTTTTATCTGGATCAACGGAGAGAAGGTAGGCTATAGCGAAGACAGCAAATTGGCCGCTGAATTTGACATTACCCGTTTTGTAAAACCCGGGCAGAACGTAGTCGCATTACAGGTTTACCGCTGGAGCGACGGCTCCTACCTGGAGTGCCAGGACATGTGGCGTATCTCCGGTATCGAACGCGAAGTATTCCTGTACGCTACGCCCAAACTGGACATGCGCGATTTTAAAATCGCCGCGTCACTGGATAAATCTTATGCCAACGGCGTGTTAGACATCAACCTGGAAGTCAGCAACTACAGGATAGACAAAAAAACAAACCACAGTAAACCGGACACTTTCGCGGTGGCCATGGAACTGGTGGACGCCACCGGCAAAACAGTGCTGAAAGAAGAAAACAGTGGACTGAAACCCGTACTGGGCAACTATAAAACTAATATACAGTTTCATCAGGAAGTACTTGGCGTACAAAGCTGGTCGGCCGAAAAACCATATCTCTACACGCTTTACCTGACACTGAAAAACAAGGCCGGTGACGTGCTGGAAGTAGTGCCGCAACGCATCGGTTTCCGCAGCATCGAGCTGAAAGACCGCAATTTCCTGGTCAACGGAAAACGGGTGTTCCTCAAAGGGGTGAACCGCCACGAGCACAACGCCACACAAGGCCACACGCTCACCCGCGAAGACATGCGCAAAGACATGGAGATGATGAAACAGCTCAATGTGAATGCCGTACGTCATTCGCACTACCCTCCGGACCCTTACTGGATGGAACTTTGCGATGAATACGGCCTGTACGTGATCGACGAAGCCAACATCGAATCACATGGCCGCTACTACGATCTCGCCTATACGCTGGCCAACGACAAACAGTGGCGCACGCCGCATCTCGAAAGAGTACTGCGTATGTACGAACGCGATAAAAACCATCCCAGCGTAGTGACCTGGTCACTGGGCAACGAAGCAGGCAACGGTACCAACTTCTATGAAGCCTACGACTGGCTGAAAGCGCACGATACACGCCCCGTACAGTATGAACGCGCTGAAATGGATTATAATACCGATATCATCGTGCCGCAATATCCCGACCCTGACTGGCTCGTAAAATATTCCGGCCGCAATCCTGACCGCCCGATGATCATGAGCGAATATGCCCATATCATGGGCAACAGCCTCGGTAACTTCCAGGAATACTGGACCGCTATCGAGAACCATCCTTTCCTCCAGGGCGGCTTCATCTGGGAATGGATCGACCAGGGAATTGATACCGTGAAGAATGGTAGGCGGATACTCGCCTATGGCGGCGACTTCCCGCTGAGTGGCCCGGTGAACGAGACTTTCAGCGATAATAATTTCTGCGTGAAAGGCGTGGTGACCGCCCATCGCGGGCTCACCCCCATGGCGATAGAAGTGAAGAAAGTGTACCAGCATATCAAAAGCAGCTATGATGGCAACAATACGGTAACCGTTCGCAACGGCTATTTCTTCCGGGACCTGGCCAACTACCAGCTCAACTGGGAACTGCTGGAAGATGGAAAGATCATCGAAAAAGGCGCCGTAAAAGCGTTGTCTGTGGCCCCGCAACAAACAGCGGCCATCCACCTGCCGGTGAAAAGCACTGTGCGCGCAGGAAAAGAATATTTCCTCAATGTGCGTTATGTCCTGAAGCAACAGGAGCCTTTCCTGCCTGCCGGTTTTGAAATAGCCGCGGAACAATTTGCCTGGGGCAAAGGTGAGGCAGTAGCGCCTGCGGCCATCCAACCGGGACAGCTGACACTGCAACAGGAGGCGGGCCACGCGGTGATCAAAGGCAACGGCTTCTCCGTGAGCTTCAACCTGCAACAAGGCGCCCTTGAGAAATACGAACTGAAAGGGGAAGAACTGCTGAAAGGCAGCCTGCAGCCTGCTTTCTGGCGTGCGCCTACCGACAATGACATCGGCGCAGGTTTTAACCACTCCCTCCGCAAATGGCGCAACGCCTATGCTGACGGTAAACTGCTGGAAGCTGCGGTCAACAAAACCGCCAACGGCTATGAAGTAGTCCTGAAAAAAGAAATCGTGGACGGGGATGCAGTAGTGACGCAAACCATCGCAGTATACGGCGATGGCAGCCTGAAAGTGACCAACGGCTTCGCTGCCGTAAAAGGCAAACACACGCTGCTCCTGCGCCTGGGCAACGATCTGCAGCTGCAACAGCAGTTTAGCCAGATCGATTTCTACGGCCGCGGCCCATGGGAAAATTATTGGGACCGGAAAACAGCTTCTTTCGTCGGCATTTATCATCAGTCTGTTGATCAGCAATATTTCCCGTATGCAAGGCCACAGGAAAGCGGCAACAAATCAGATGTACGCTGGGTGGCCATGACCAACAAAAAAGGCAAAGGCCTCCGCTTTGAATACGCCGACAGCCTGCTCAATTTCTCAGCGTTGCCTTACAGCCTGAACGACCTCGATCCGGAAGCAGACAAAAAACAATACCATTCCGGTGAACTGGTGGCAAGGCCTGAAATCTACATGCACATTGACCTTCAGCAGTCCGGCGTACAGGGCATCGACAGCTGGGGCGCATGGCCGCTGGAACAATACCGGATACCTTTCCACAATCAGGAATACAGCTTCTGGATAAAACCAGTTATGTGATCATCTCCTTATAAAAAAATGCGCCACTTTTATAGTGGCGCATTTTTTTTGATCATTCGGCTGTCAATGTCCGTAGCCGCGCAAGGTCTTCATCAGTACGGTTGCCGTGAATTTGTATTGTCGACAGGGCTGTTTCAATGGCGGCAAACTCATCACGGGAGAGCGTTACCGCCGCGGCGCCAAAATTTTCGTGTATCCTTTCCCGGTTGCGTGATCCAGGGACCGGCACCATGAAATCTTTTTTATGCAGCATCCAGGCCAGTGAAATCTGTGCCGGCGTGGCATTTTTTTCCTTGGCAAAATGATGTAGCAGGTCCAGCAATGGCTGGTTGGCTTTGATGTTGTCTTTGTTGAAACGGGTGATCACCCTCCGGGCATCGATGCCTTTGAAAGTGGTGTCAGCACTGATTTTGCCGGAGAGAAAACCGTTGGCCAAAGGGGAGAACGGAACAAAGCCAATGTTCAGCGCTTCGCAGACAGGGATCACGTCGGCTTCAAATTGCCGCTCCATAATAGAGTATTCACTTTGCACAGCGGTGAGTGGCGTAACAGCGTGCGCTCTCCTGATCTCTTCCGCTGTGGCCTGTGACTGGCCCCAGCCGCGTATTTTACCTTCCTGTATCAGTTCACCCATTACCCAGGCGATATCTTCTACCGGTATGTCTTTGTTGACACGGTGCTGGTAATACAGCTCCACATGATCGGTGCGCAGCCTGCCAAGCGACTGCTCCAGTTTCCCTTTAATATGGCGGAACAGGTTTTCTTTTGAATAATGGCCGATATCGCTTTTCTCTATCATAAATTTGGTGGCCAGCGCTACGTTGTTCCGCACGTCCTGCAATGCTTCGCCGATCAGGGCTTCATTGGCGCCCATGGCGTATCTTTCTGCGGTGTCAAAAAGCGTATAGCCGAGGTCGTAGGCGTAACGGAGCAGACGTAAGGCTTCTGCTTTGTCCGGTGCGGCGCCATACCCCATGCTTAGCCCCATGCATCCGTAACCGATGGCCGATACTTCGAGGTCCCTTAATTTTCTTGTTTTCATGCTTGTTCGATTTTTTAATGGCACAATGGCTGATCGATAAGCAAAGGTCATTTGCCGGCGGGCCGGGGAAAAGCGAAATTCAAACCATCTGTTTTAAAATTCAAACATTCCTGAATTTCTGAGGGGAGATACCCGTTTGTTTTTTGAAGAAGGCGTTAAAATGCGCGGGCTCCAGGAAACCCAGTGCATAGGCTATTTCAGCCACGCTCCAGCTGCTTTGTTGCAGCAGCGATTTAGCTTCGCTGAGGCAACGGGCAGCGATAAGGTGGGAAGTGGTATGACCGGTCACTGCTTTCAGCGCCCGGTTGAGGTGGTTGACATGGATATTCATATGCCGGGCAAAATCGGCAGCAGAGCGAAGGGATACCTGTTGTGTGGTATCGTCAATCGCGTAATGTTGTTCCAGCAGCGTGGTAAAAAGCGTGGCAATCCTTTCTGCCGCATTGTGTGGCGGTTTGGCCTGCGTGGCTGCACTGAGCTGCGTTTTCAGCGCAAAGTGAATTAATTCCAGCGTGAGGTTTCTCAAGACATCGTATTTGTACACATAGTCAGAGGCTTTCTCTTCCAGCATGCGCTGAAAAATGTTTTCCACCTGATTCACCTGCTCATCTGTCAGCTCGAAGACGGGTGTGCCGCCCGGCTGGTAAACGGGGTATTCATACAGGTTACCATAACGATGAAAAAAATGCTGGTTGAAGACGATACAAAAACTGTTGTTCACCTGTGACTGGTCCCCGCTGCAGGGTATCTGCGGATTCAGGAAAAGGAGCGCCTGTTTTTTGATCTGAATTGTTTTATCGGCAAACTGTACTTCACTTTTACCGCGGGAAAGGCTGATCTTATAGAAGTCCCGTCGCCGGTAGGCGGCAGGATGGGGCAGAGGATGGCCGGTGGTGTAATCGGTCTTGAATATATCAAAATGTCCTGCCCCGCGGCGGAGGTTTTCAGGCGTCCGTCCGATTTTATCCCTGTAAAAAATTTCCAGTGTTTCTATTTTGACCATCCCTTAAAATTACACATTTCAAATGACACAGGTCGCATTTGACCCGGTAGAAAGTCGCATACATACAGCACATTGCAACCGGATGTTGCAGACATTTGTACCATCACAAAACAACATCGTATGAAGCACCTGATCATCTTTTTATCGTTTGTAACTATAATGTTCGTGGCCTGCCGGCAATCACCGAAAGACAAGCAAACCACCACCAACAACATGCCCAAAGATACTGTTGCCAAAGACAGCATCAAACCGACAGAGAGCGGTTATGCGGATGTGAACGGACTGAAGATGTATTATGAAGTCTACGGCAGCGGCAAACCACTGGTGCTGTTGCATGGTTCCTTTATGAATATTCCCATGAACTGGGCGCACATTATTCCTGTGCTGGCTAAAGACCGGAAAATAATTGTGGCTGAAATGCAGGGGCACGGCCGTACAAAGGATATCCCGCGCAAATTCAGCTATGAGGCAATGGCGGACGATGTGTCCGGTCTGCTGAAGCACCTGAAGGTAGACAGCGCGGACGTGGCCGGGTACAGTATGGGCGGCGGTATTGCTTTTCAGTTTGCCATACGCCATCCGGAGCAGTTGCGCAGGCTGGTGATTTTGTCGGGCACCTATGCGCATAACGGCTGGTGGCCCGATGTGGAGGCCAGCTTCGCTACTATGAACGCAGATATGTTCAAAGGTTCTCCGATAGAAAAAGCCTATCTCAGCTACGGTAATGATTCGGCGCAGTTTCCTGCGTACATCAAAAAGGTGTTGAGTATAGACGCGGTAAAGTACGACTGGACCAAAGAAGTGAAAAATATCAAAGCGCCCATATTTATGGCCATTGGTGACGCAGACGGCGTGCGGTACGAGCATGCGCTGGACCTGATCAAAGCCAAAGGCGGCGGGAAAATGGGAGATATTCACGGGCTGCCGCAGTCCCGGTTGGCCATCCTGCCGGGCACTACGCATATCGGTATGATGATCCATGCAGACTGGTGGATACCGATGGTGAAAGACTTCCTGGACAGCGATCTGAACGCGGCTCCTCCTATGTTTTAACTATACGGAAAACACGGCTGAATAACAGGCTGCTGAAACGGTTCAGCAGCCTGTTTTGTCGTATCTTTACGGTGCCTGCGGAAGAACAAATGGAACAGACCGAAAATAACATACAACGTAAGATTATTCACATCGATATGGACGCATTTTATGCGTCGGTGGAGCAGCGTGACAACCCGCAATACCGTGGCAAAGCGATCGCGGTGGGCGGGTCTCCGGAGGGGAGGGGCGTAGTGGCCACCGCCAGTTATGAAGCGCGGAAATATGGCATCCGGTCGGCCATGTCGTCCAGAAGGGCGTTGCAGTTATATCCGCAGCTTATTTTTGTTCGTCCCCGTTTTGATGCTTACAAGGAAGTGTCCCGCAGGATACGGGAAATTTTTGCACGTTATACCGATCTGATAGAACCGTTGTCATTGGATGAAGCCTACCTGGACGTGACGGAAGATAAATTGAACATAGGTTCCGCCATTGACATTGCGCGGCAGATCAAAATGGCTATCCGGGAAGAGCTGCAGCTGACGGCTTCCGCCGGTATTTCGGTGAATAAGTTTGTGGCGAAGATCGCTTCCGACCTCAATAAGCCGGACGGCTTCACGTTCATCGGCCCGTCGGCAATTGAAGCATTTATGGAGCAGTTGCCCGTAGAAAAGTTCCATGGCGTGGGCAAGGTGACTGCCGATAAAATGAAGCGGATGGGGCTTTTTACCGGTGGTGATCTGAAGAAGTTGACGGAGCAGGAGCTAAAGCAATATTTCGGCAAGGTGGGTACTTTTTATTATCAGATAGTGCGGGGAATAGACCACCGGGCGGTGCAACCGCACCGCGAAACCAAATCATTGGGCGCAGAAGATACCTTTCCCCACGACCTGACGGTCCTGGAAGACATGCATGCAGAGCTGGAAAAAATAGCCCGCACCGTTTACGGCAGGTTGGAGCGCTACAGTCTGAAAGGGCGTACCGTTACACTGAAAATCAAGTACAGCGATTTTAGGCAGATCACCCGCAATCAGTCCTTCCCTTATCCGGTAGGAGACCTGGACACAATATTGCACACGGCCAAACAATTGTTGGCAGCTACCGGGCCGGAAGATAAGCAGATACGTTTGTTGGGTATAACGTTGTCTAATTTCGGAGAAGCGGGTCCTGTTTCGGATAAGCCTGTTAATCCACAGTTATCACTTTTCGATTTTGAGGGATGATCTTGTCCTGTAGAACTACCGGCTTACGATTGCCAATAACCGGGTAAATCAATCTCAGATGCTACTTCTACTGCGCGTGACTGGATCATCTGTTTCATGTCATGATGCAGCTCCTGATGTTCTTCCCAGAACGGCGGGGGAACGTCCAGTACATTTTTTAACAGATCGCCCGGGTACAGGTCTGCTTCCACCAACAGATCGTCCTTCAGTTTTTCGATGGCCAGGGGTACCAGATAATTTGGATTAAAGGCTTGACCTATCAATACCCTTAGGTCGCTGGCTGTTAACTTAATGACGGGCACTTTGCTGAGGGCGATGCACCTTTTTGTGAGTACGGAATCTTCTGTGGCGGGTTCCCAACGTTTGTTTTCTAATTGTTCCAGAGATTTGTATCTCCAGACATCTTTCCTGTTCATATTACCTCTCGTAACTTTTTGTCAATAATATACTAATTTCGTCAGATGATACCCAATCGTGTCATATTTTTTCTTTTCGACGGGGTGCATCTGCTGGACCTGGCGGGCGCGGTGACCGTATTTGTGGAGGCCATCTGCTGCGGCCAGTCCTATGAACTGCGATATGTTTCTCCTTATCCACAACCTGGTACTTCCTCCGGTTTAGGCTTCGCTTCAGTAGACCCACCCACTTCCGTGACGGTGACAAAGGAAGATATCCTGATCGTTGCCGGAATGGACCTGCGGCGGTGGGACCGTGCGGACGACGCCTTGTGGGTTCCCTGGTTACAGGCTGCTGCCGCCAGCGGAGCTACCATCTGCTCTGTTTGTACTGCGGCCTTCGCATTGGCCGCTGCCGGTTTGCTTGACGGGCAGCAATGTACTACCCACTGGGCTCAAACAACTTCCTTACAACAGCAATTTCCGCGCCTGAAGGTGGTGGAAAACAGATTGTTTGTTAAAAGCGGCCGTATCTACACTAGTGCCGGTATCGCTACCGGTATTGATATGGCGCTGGCTCTCATTGAAGAACGTCATGGAATAGCATTTGCCAGTCTGTTGGCAAAAGTACTGGTTGTGCCCATGCGTCGTGATGGTTCCTCTCCGCAAGATAGTATCTTTCTGCAAAACAGACAGCATATAAATCACCAGGTACATGCGGTACAGGACTATATTATCTCCCATCTCCACCAAAAACTGACGATCGGGGAACTGGCAGAGCAGGTGTTTATCAGTCCCCGTAACCTGACCCGCCTGTTCAAATCCGCCACTGGCACTACTATCGGCGACTATATCCAGAAACTGCGGAAGGAAAAAGCCATACTTTTGTTAAAATCCGGCCAAAAGGTGGCCTGGGTGGCCAAAGAGTGCGGTTTCAAAAGTCCCAACCAACTCCGCCGGTTGGTCCGGCCAAAAAAATCCGTCGAACTGGCCTGATCTGTTGCCTCGTTGTCCCGATTTGATACTGCCTGCTTCCTAGCTTTGCGATATAAATTCTTGATTTCATGAAACAGCTGCTGTTAATGCTCCTGCTGGCGCCATGCCTGCTTTTTGCGCAGGACCAGGCAAAATATGTCTGTCCTCCCTGCGGTCCCTGCGACACCATCATCTTTCATAAGCCCGGAAAATGTCCGCATTGTGGTATGAAACTTATGAAAAAAGACACCGCGGAGAAACGCATGAGTGTTTGTTTCCTCCTGTACGACGGCATCGAGATCCTCGACTTTGCCGGTCCGCTCGAGGTATTTACAGACGCAGGCTTCCAGGTTTTTACCGTAGCAAAGGAAAAGAAACCGGTCATCGCCCAGGGAGTACTCAAAGTACTGCCGGACTACAGCCTCGCAGACGCCCCGCCGGCCGATATGCTCGCGGTCTTTGGCGGTAATGCCGGCCCCACCGCGGAAGACCCCGAAGTGATGGCATGGATAAAATCCCGCGACAAAAACACGGACCGCTATTTCACCGTATGCACCGGCGCTTTCATTCTCGGTAATGCAGGCCTGCTGGACAATCAAACGGCTACCACCTATCACGACCAGATTGATAACTTACGGAAAAAACTGCCCCGTACCAAAGTGCTGGACAACGTCCGCTATGTGGACAATGGCCGCATCATCACTACTGCCGGCATCTCGGCCGGAATAGACGGCGCACTGCATATTGTAGCCAAACTGAAAGGAGAGGAAGAAGCGCTTCGCGTAGCCCGTGTGATGGAATATGATAAGTACGTGCCCAACCAGGGACTGGTAGTCAAAAAATAATTACGAATTACGAATTACGAATTACGAATTACGAATTACGAATTACGAATTACGAATTTAGGGCTTCTATACAGCAAGGTTACTTAAATAACCTTCCAACAGGAAGTCCTCAATTCGTAATTCGTAATTTGTAATTCGTAATTAATTACTGGTATTTAGGCAATACCATCGTTTTTACAATGGTATGCGCCACCAGCGACAATACCAGTGACAATACGATCAACAAAGATGACTTCATCGGTGTGTCAAATACATCAATCACACCGGAAACAGATTTGCCTGCAAAGAGCAGGGTAATGATACACGCCAACACACCGGTGATCCACAGGGTGATATGTGACCACAGGTATTTTGTTTTCTGGAAACCTTTTTTGCCAAAGGAGGTAAAGAGAAGTCCAACGTGGGCCACGAAAAACGCGGCGGCAAGGAAAGTCAGGGTAGAGAGCATTTTTGGTCTTTTTTGGATTTTTTGGGAAATGGTCAATACCAACAATATACAATATTAATTGAATATAAAAAACCTTCACCCTGCTTCTCCGTATTTTGTCCGTATCTGTGAAATGTGTTCGGCGATCATATGCAGCCGGTAATAATACTTCTCAAAAATATCATCGTACATCCGGTGGCGGTTCACTAAAAAAGCGTTGAGCGATTCATAAATATATTCTTCAAACGTACTGTGCTCGCTGACTTTAATCACCACTTCTGACACAGGTTCCAGGCTGGTGGCGAATTTGGTTTTTACCTGTATGTCGGCCATGCCGGTGATCATGATTTTATAGAGGTTGGGCGCCTTGGCGAATGGTACATAATGAATAGCTGTCAGCCCGTTTTCATCATATACATATTTGCGTACATTTTCAGCCAGCAGAAATTCGATCACCTCCCGGTTGCTGTTATGCCGCGTGGCCAATGACAGCGGCGTGTCCAGGCTGTCCAGCACAAAATCGAAATGGATATTATGTCGTATCAGGACCAGCAGCATGTCGGTGATGGCCGTAAGCCGGTGTTGCTGAAAGATATACGCAATAGCATAAAGGTAATCCGGGCTGTCTATGCGCAGCGTGGCGCCTTTCTTCAGCGCATACTCCACCGCCATGGGTTTGTTGGCCCCCACGGCACAGAAGATGATCGGGATCATGCCTTCCTTTTTATAGTGGATGTCTGCGCCACCTTCTTCAATCAATAGTTCAGCCGCTTCAAAAAAAATTTCCTGGTACTCCAGCAGCTCGCATAACAGTTCTGACAATTCCCGCCGGTTGAAGGACTGCAAATGCCGTCTCAATAAGGTGATCACTTCGTCCGGGTTCTCGCTTGTCCTCAGTTTGCGTTTTAAGTCGTACAGCGAAATTTCCTGCATATGTTCTCATAGGGTGATAGATAGGCTGGGAGAGAACCTCCATAGGATGAAAAAACGGCTGCAATGATAATAAATATTAGTTAAAAAAATTATTTGTTTTCCTGATGCTTCCATAATTCCTGAAAAACGGCGCTATGGTCGCGCAGTTCCCGGAAGTTACCTGCCGCCACCACACGGCCCTGTTGCAGTACGTAGATATAATCGAACTGCGGCAACAGGTGCAGGCGGTGCATCGCCGACACGATCGCTTTATCGGCGAAGGTCTGGAACATCTTGCTGTAGATCATCGCTTCTGTCTTCGGATCTACGCTGCTGGTCGGTTCGTCCAGCAGGATAACGTCGCTGTCGCGTGCAGCGAGGATACCCCGCGCCAGCGCCAGCCGCTGTTTCTGTCCGCCGGAAAGGTTCACGCCTTTTTCCCGGATATCGGACTCCAGCCCGCCGGGCAGCAGGGCCACCACTTCCGAAAAGTGGGCCGCTTCGCATACCTCCATGATCTCTTCGTTGCTAAACGGCAGTCCCAGGGTAACATTATACGCAATGGTGTTTTCAAAAATTTCCGGCTCCTGGGGGAACAGCGTCACGCTTTCATGGATGGTGGCTAACGGGTACGCCTCTCCGTTGACCGCCACCTGCGTGCCTTCTTCGGGTTCGTACAGCCCCCTCAGTATGGCCAGTAGCGTGCTTTTGCCGCTGCCGCTTTCCCCGATGAGCGCTATCTTTTTCCCTCTGCCTATCTGTACCTGCAACTGGTGCAGGCTTTGCGGGGCATGCCCTTCGTCATAGGAAGGCAGGTGGGAGAAATTAAGCTGACTGATATCAATAGTTTGCCAGTTGACCGGCAGTTCGGGCGCAGCATCGGCCCGGTGATGCTCTTTATAGGCATCGCTGATATTGGTGGCGGTTTCCACGGAAGTATTGTACTGCACAATATCCGTATATTGCCAGGCTACGTCCTGGAACACGCTGGTGAACTGGTTTACGTATCCGAGCAGCGTCACCAGTCCGGCCACATAAAACAGCTCTCCCGGCACCCAATGCTGGAACACATAACCGATGGTGATCACACAATATATCACGGTGATCATCATTTCTGCCACAAACCATTTCCATTCGTTGATGACTACATTTTTCCGGAAGGAAGGCCATATGCGGGCGATCTTTCCCAGCAGGCCGCTCTCCATGCTTTTCTCCAGCCGGAGCGTGATCACGGTCATGATATTGGACAGACTGTCAAACAGCGTTGCTGACACCACGTGTTCTCCTTCATTGATTTCCTCCAGTGTGCGGATATATGGCTTGTCAAACAGCACGAGAAAATACACGCAGCCAATGCCCAGTACCACACCGATGGCGCCGTACAGCGGGGAGAAGTACAACATGGCCCCCAGTGAAAAAAACAGCTTGGACAGGGCATGGAGGTACATAAACCCGCGGGAGAAAAATTCCTTCAGGGCCTCATATCCTTTACGGATACGGTTAATGACACTGCCGCTGTGATTGTCCTGGTGCCATTTTACAGGCAGGTGTAGCGCCTGGTGGTAACGTTCCTGCAGGAAATTGCGGCTCAGGCGGAAGGAGAGTCCCTGTTCCATCACCCGGGCAGGCCCGTGGAAGGCCCATTCCAGCAGCTTCAGCCCCAGGTAACCGCCGGCAAACAACAGGGTGTATCGGGGCAGGTTGGCGGTATCCTGTTGCACCCGGCCAATAAACCACCCGAATAACAAGGGGTTCAGCGAAAAACAAACATTGGCCAGTATGAACAGCAGGTACACCAAAACGTATTTTTTACGTTCTTTTCGCGCATATTTCCAGGCGGTCTTTAACAACGAAATGTAAGGGTTGGGCATGGTCCGGGTTTAGAGTTTAGATCTGGTACGATATTCGTACTTTATAGTGATGTAAATCTTTATATTATGAAAAGTTCATTTGCAGCAAAAGCATTGTTCTTCCTCTCCCTTTTTTCCTTCCTTTTCACAGGTAGCTACGCTCAGACAAAAGCCCAGCAAAAAGCTGCCAGAGAAGCCGCCAAAGAAGCCGCTGTAAAGGCGATGGTAGACAGTAAAACCTACGTGTTCATCCCGCAGAGCGTGTCTCCCATGAGTGGCCGCGTAAGACAGATCACGCCGGATTTTAACCTGGTCGTCACCCCGGACTCGATCGTCAGTTACCTGCCTTATTTCGGCCGGGCCTATTCCGCACCGTATGGCTCTACTAAATCACCACTGGATTTTAAAACCAAAGACTTTCAATATTCTTCCAATCCCCGCAAAAAAGATGGTTGGGACGTCAACATCAAACCTGCTGACAAGGACATACAGAATATAAACGTGACCATCACCAGCAGTGGTTATGCTACCGTACAGGTGACCAGCAATAACCGCCAGCCGATCACTTTTAACGGATATATACAGGAATTGAAGGACAAGAAATAATTTGCCAGGCAACGAATTGGTTATTTAAAAACGATGGAAGTATTATCTTCCCTCTATTTTAAATAACCAATTTTTTTGTCATTTCGTAGTTGTTGAGCATGACCCCATCAATATCCACTGTTTGTGCCTTTACTACCTCAAATCCCATTTTTTCAAAAAAAGGTTTCGCTGTAATGCTCACATAGGCGGTCAGTGCCGGCAGCTTTAATTCCTGCGCTTTATGAATAATCTGTTCTGCCAGTAAAGTGGCTACTCCCTGCCGCTGAAAATCCTTGTGCACAAACATCATGTCAAACTCCCCGTCATCTTCCAGCGAGGCGAAACCGGCAATCACTTTCTCCGGCGTTTCCGCCACATAAAAATGCTGGGTGTTGATGCGCCTCTCCAGCGAAGAAAGTCGGTTGCCCCGGCCGGACCATGCTGCTACCTGTTCAGGATTGTAATCTTTGCCGTTCACCGCACGGATAGTGCCCTGGAAGAGGTCACGCAGGGCCAACATATCGCTGACATCGGCTTTCCGTATATTCATCATGTGGAGCGGGTTTAAACAGGAGATAGCTTATATTAGCCGTACAAATTTACTAGATTCCGATGGAGAACCAAACACCAATCACCACATTATTCCTGGATATTGGCGGCGTACTGCTGACCAACGGGTGGGACCGCAAAGCGCGCAAGCTGGCGGTGGAGACTTTTCAGCTGGACGCAGCGGAAACAGAAGAGCGCCACCACCTTACCTTTGACACCTACGAGGTGGGTAAACTGACGCTCGATGAATACTTTAGCAGGGTCGTGTTTTATGAAGACCGCTCTTTCACCCGGCAGCAGTTCCGCGATTTTATGTTTGCCCAGTCAGCTCCCTATCCGGAGATGATTGAACTGGTAACGCGGCTCAAAGAAAAGTATAGACTGAAGATAGCCATCGTCAACAACGAAGGGCGGGAGCTCAATGAGCACCGCATTCATTATTTCGGTATCTCGAAATTTGTGGACTTTTATATTTCCTCCTGTTTTGTGCATTTCCGTAAGCCGGATGCGGACATTTACCGCATAGCGCTGGATATTGCGCAGGTGGCGCCGGAAGAAGTGGTGTACCTGGAAGACCGCTCCATGTTTGTGGACGTGGCCAACGGCCTTGGCGTCAATGGCATCTGCCACCATGCGTACGATACCACTGTGGCGGCGCTGGAGAAATTCGGATTGCGGCTGTAGGCTGTTTATGACCGCGTGTTTTTTGAGAAGCGCTACATCTAAAGGAGCCGCAATTATCTTCGTTGCGGCTCCTTTAGTTATAGTCAGGGGAAGATTAATTTTTATGTAAAACGGCTAGGACGCTTTTCACTTCAGCTTTTCATCGAGCACCAGGAGCATCCTTTCAAATTCTTCCTGATTATACCCCGAAGACTCCCAGATTACTTTTCCGGTTTCATCAAGAATCATATTGCGGGGAATGTATGCCGTAGCAAATTTTCCGAAAACGTTTCTGTTTATGTCCGGTAGCAGGGGATAGTCCACTTTCATTTTGCCCTGGAATTCATTTACTTCCTTCCAGTTATGCTCTCTGCCAAACGCCAGGAACACAAACCGCGGATTGTCCTTGTGTGCCTTCCATACTTTTTCATTCAGGTATGGCATCTCAGCCCGGCAAGGGCCACACCAGGTGGCAAAGAAATTAATGAAGACTATTTTTCCCTTGTAATCCGCAAAACTATTCGTTTTACCAGGGGCCGTTTCAAACAAAACTGCCGGGGCCTGGTCTCCGGTGTGTATTAATGTTGTAGTGTCGGAGGAACTAAGCTGTCGGCCATATGCCAGAGAAACGGAGAAGATGCCGGCGATGATAAATATTAATCTCGGGAGGATGTTACGATTCATTTTGGATATGTTTGGGTGTGTCTTTATACAATATACAATAAATGTACTGACTTTCCTGTGCTGAGTTTCCCGGGGCTCACGCCCGGGGCTGCGTTGTTGTCCAGGTTCATATGTCCGCGGCTCAAAACGTCTGTTATAGGGTGGTTCAACTGTTATCAATCAACCTACAGGCGTAAAATACCTGGCGTTGTTGTTCGCATCATTCCTGTTGATGCCTGCATGTTTTTGTTTCTCCTGACCTTCTGGTTGTTGTTTTAGTTTGATGCCTGCATGTTTTTGTTTCT